>CANIVU010000040.1 GCA_947470805.1 Acidobacteriota bacterium
AATCGCAGAAGCGGGAGATTCTGGAAGGCAGCGAAGAGTACGATTTGCTGCATCGCCGTTACTATGCCGAGGAGATGAAGAAGCTCGGCATTGATTTGACGCGGGCGTAAGATGGCGCGGCGGGACATCGTTGTCCTGGGCAGTTTGAACATGGACTTTGTCGCCCGGGCGGAGCATCTCCCCGCACCGGGCGAAACTGTTTTGGGTGGCAGGTTTCAAATGGTGCCGGGCGGGAAGGGCGCAAACCAGGCGAACGCGGCGGCGCGATTGTCGGCTGGCGCGGGCGTGGTGCGATTGGCGGGGCGGGTGGGCAATGACGCCTTCGCGGCGCATTTGCGTGCGTCCTTGGGCGCCGCGGGCGTGGATACGGCCGCTGTGGTGAAGACGGGCGATGCGCCGACCGGGATCGCGATGATCTGGCTGGACGCGGCGGGGCAGAATTCGATCCTGGTGGCGCCGGGGGCGAACCTGCTGTTCGATGTGGCAAGCGTGGAGGCGTTGCGGCCGCTGTACCGCGAGGCGGCTTGCGCGCTGTTTCAACTGGAGACGCCGCTCGCAACGGTGAAACGGGCGATGGAAATTGCGCGGGAGGAGGGCGCGGTGACGATCCTGGACCCGGCGCCGGCGCAAGGGTTGCCGCGGGATGTTTTGGAATTGGCCGATTGGGTGACACCGAACGAGACAGAGGCGCGGATGTTGGCGGGCCGGGATTTGGAACCGGCGGAGATGGAGAGGGCGCTGTTGGCGATGGGGGCGCGGGGGGTGGTGTTGAAACTGGGAGCGGCGGGGTGTTTTTCGGGTGGAGCGCTTTCGCCGGGCTTTGCGGTGGAGGTGGTGGATACGACTGCGGCAGGGGACACGTTCAACGCGGGGTTCGCGGTGGCGTTGGCGGAAAAAAGAAAAACCGCGGACGCACTTCGCTTTGCGAATGCGGCCGCGGCGTTATCCGTGACCAAACTGGGAGCACAAACTTCCGCGCCATCGCGGGTGGAAGTGGATGCTTACTGTTCTTTCTTGGTGCCGTAGACGACGGCGTTCACTTTGCCGGCTTCGATCGTAACCGTCTTCGTGAATTCGCCGTAGAGCTGCGATTGGACTTTGAGTTCGTAGGTGCCAGCGGGGACGAGCAAACCGCCGCCGACATCGTTCAACTCATCGACGTGGCCCATGAACTGACCGTTCAGGTAGATGGCGCCGATGTCACCGGCCGCGACGGACCAGAACGACTCGCCTTCCCCACCCTTCAGGCGGAGACGGCCAAACGGACCCTTCGGCGGATCCTTCTTCTTGAGCTTGGCGGAGAGCTTGGTGGTCTTGCCGGCTTTCGCGTCAATCTTGGCGGTGAAGTCCTCATAACGGGGATCCTTCAGCGTGATTTCGTGCGAGCCGGGTTCGATGGTGTATTTTTCAGGCACCGAGAACCGGCCGGCGGGGCCAACGTACTTACCGTCGACGAAGAGGCCGGCGCCGCGGGGGCCGGAACGGACACGGATCTTCGTGTCACCATCGGCGGCCATCAACGGCAGTGTCATTACAGACAGCAACGCTACTGAGAAGAGCTTGAGTCTCATAACTATCAGGATACCTGATTGTGAAGAAACGTTACTTACCCGGCTGACCTTTTTCGCGGTGGACCCAATTGTAGGCCGCGATCGAGTTTTTCCAGAAGTATTTTTCGGCGACGGCGGGGCCTTTGGCATCAAAGTAGGCCTTCACCACATTGAAGACTTGGGCGTAATTCCCAACAGTTTCGCTGTTCGGCCAGTCGCTGCCGTAGAGAAGACGATCTTGTCCGAAGGAGTCGTAGAGGAAGTCGATTTTGGGCTTGTACTGCGCGAGGTCGGTGACAGTTTGGCCGTTGACTTTGTTCAGGACGGCGGAAACTTTCACGTAAACTTTTGGCCGGGAGGCCAGAGTGCGAACCGCGGCGGTGTAGGCGGCTTTGCTTTTCGCGTCGCCGGGAACGACGATTTTGGGCAGGTGATCGATGACGATTTTGAGATCGGGCACCTTGTCACCGACCTGGATAAGGTCTTCGAGCAGTTCGACGGTGGGGTTGGCGGTATCGAGCGTGAGGCCACCGGCGGCCATCCGTTTTAAGCCGGCGATGAACTCCGGCTTCTTCAGTTCGGCGTGGATGCCGGGGCGTTCCCAGAGGTTGCCGTACCGAATGCCGCGGAAGAGAGGGTTCTTGGAAAAGCGGTCGAGCTGTTTATTGAAGTCCGGCTTGCTGGGTTCGAGGTTGCCGATCATGCCGACGACGATGGTGTCTTTGGCGGCGATGTCTAGCACCCACTGGTTGTCTTCCAGCCACGGGCTGCATTCCACTTCAATGGCGCCGACGACGTTGTGGGCTTTGGTCAGTTTCCGGTAGCCATCGGGGAGAGCGGGCCAGTACATGGGCGCGTTCTTCGGGGGCCACGGAATGCCTTCGGGACGGCGCGGGTCGTACAGATGGATGTGGGTATCGATGACGGGGATCGAAGTGGCGGCGGCGGCGAGGGGCGCAGCGGCGGCGGCGGCGAGGAAGTCTCTACGTTGCACTCGGGTATTCTACTATTTCGCGGTGCGCAACGCGGTGATGGCGGCCTCGACGCCTTTGTCGGCGGGATTGGCGCGGAGATAGGCTTCTAATTGGGCGACGGCCTCGGCGTTGCGGCCGAGATTTCCGAGTGCGATGCCGGCGTTTTTGCGGGCGGCCCAGTTTTCCGGGTCGAGGCGGATGGCTTCGGCGAAGGAGGCGAGGGCGGCATTGTCGTCCTTCCGGATGTAGGCGGCGAGACCGATTTGCATTTGAAGGGACGACGCCATGCCGGGCGTGGTGGCGAGCGGGAGCGCCTGGCGGGCCTCGGCAACAGCCTCGTCCAACCGGCCGGCATCGAGCAGCGCGCGACTGTAGTGATACCGCGGCACAGGGCTATTGGGCTGGAGTTCCCTGGCGCGAAGAAGTGGCGCAATGGCGTCGGCGGGCCGGGCGGTCTGGAGGTAGGCCCGGCCGATGTTCAGATACGGCATCATTTGTTTGCTGTTGAGTTGCGCGGCGAGGTTGTAATTCTTGATCGCTTCGTTGAACTTCTGTTGCTTTTCCAGTGCGACGCCAAGGTTGAGGTAGACCGTGCTGGCGCCGGGCGCAACGGCGATCGCGTGGCGGTACAGGGTGAAGTCGTTTCGCCAAGTGCCGATCTGAATCCAACTGACGACTGCCAGCACGAAGACGACACCAAAGCCCGCGATCCGGAACATTTTCTCACTGCAGATTCCAGCCAGGGAGATGGCAACCGCGGCCAAGGGAAGTAGTGATGGCAGATAGGTATAGCGATCGGCATAGGGCTGCGGGCCGACCTGAATGAAACCGATCGTCGGCGCCGCGGCGATGAGGTACCACAGCCAACCAGCCAGCAACCACGGCGAGCTGAGGCGGCGTTGCCAAACAAGATAGGAAATCCCGGCGAGGAGCACCAAAGAGCCCACAATTTCGATGGCTGGATAGCTATCCGGAAATGGGTAGACAACGGCGAGTCCGGAAGGCCAGACGGTCATCCACAGATAAATGGCGTAGGATCGGACGATATTGGCGGCACGGAGAGCGACAGGCAGATCGGTGACCTCCGCCATGGCGCCCGCCGCACTTTGGCCGATGAGTGTGACGATCGCGACCACAACAGCCAGTGCCGCCAGGGGCACTTTTTCAAGAATTAGCTGGCGCAGAGGCGTCCCGGTAAACCGGCGCAGCGGCCAGTAATCAAGGATAAGCAAACACACCGGCAGCGCGACCAGCGTGGGCTTGGCCATTAAGCCCAGAGCAAAAAGCGCGGCCGTCAGCAGGTAGCGGCGACGATCGGCGGGCAGTTCGGTGTAGCGCACGTACGCCCACATAGTGAGCAGCCAAAACAGGCCGCTGAGCACGTCCTTACGCTCGGTTACCCAGGCCACAGATTCGACGCGAAGCGGGTGCACGGCGAAGATGGCGGCGGCGACGGCGGACGGCCAGAGCGGGAGACGGAGCCGGCGGAAGACGACAAAGGCCAGAGCCGCATTGACGGCGTGAAGGAAGGCGTTGACCAGATGGTGCGCGGTTGGATCCATGCCGAAGACCGTGACGACGGCCATATGAGAGAGGTAGACCAGCGGCTGCCAGTTGATGTAGTTGGTGGTCAGCGCCCAAAGGATGCTGGCCCCGGTGAGTCCGGCGCGCACGTGCGGGTTTTCGGTGATGAAATCGGGGTCATCGAGATTGATGAAGTCGAAAACGGAGGTTTGCCAGTAGAGGAACAGCGTGAAGAGGAAGAGCCCCCAGGCGATTTGGCGATCCCGCGTCCCGGCGGGTTGAATATTCTCGGTACGAGCCACTCTTGAGAGGGTAGCAAAGCAGCGCTGAACAGCGAGCGGAACCGCTTACCATGGGAAGCAGCGCGTGAAAACAATCTTCCATATCGACATGGACGCCTTCTTCGTCTCGGTGGAAGAACTCTATGACCCGTCGCTGAAGGGCAAGCCGGTGGTGGTGGGCGGCAAGGGGCACGAGCGGGGTGTGGTTTCGGCGGCATCGTACGCGGCGCGCAAGTTTGGCGTGCATTCGGCGATGCCACTGCGGACGGCGGCCGCGTTGTGCCCGCAGGCGATTTTCGTCGACGGGCATCGGGATCGCTATGAACTGTACTCAGGCAAAGTCCGCGGGGTGATTGAATCGTTCACGCCCAGGTTCGAGATGGCCTCCATCGACGAAGCGTACCTGGACATGACGGGTACCGAGCGTCTGCATGGCCCGTCGTTGCAAGCGGCGCATAAGCTGCATGAGGCCATTCGCGCGGCCACCGGGTTGAACAACTCCATCGGTGCCTCGTCGGCGCGGCTGGTTTCGAAAGTCGCATCGGACCAGGCCAAGCCCAACGGCGTGTTGTGGATTCCGCCCGGGGCGGAGGCGGCGTTTTTGGCGCCGCTCGATATTCGCAAGATCCCGGGGGTCGGCAAGGTGGCGGAGAAGAACCTCCAGGACATCGGCATCTATAAAGTGGGCGACCTGACGCTGCTGGACGACCGTTTGCTGATGGAGCGATTCGGGAAGATGGGGCTGGCGCTGGCGGGCAAGGCGAAGGGGTTCGATTCCGGTTCGTGGTTCGAAAAAGAGATGAGCAACGACGACGACCCGAAGTCGATCAGCCACGAGCACACGTTCACGGAAGACACGGCGGAGCGGGCGGTCCTGGAATCGACGCTGGCGCATATGAGCGAAAAAGTTGGCCGCCGGCTTCGCGAGCATGGGTTCCACGCGCGCACGGTGCAGATTAAATTCCGCTATTCGGACTTCACAACGTTCACGCGGGCCCAGTCGCTGGATCACGCCACGCAACTGGATACCGAGATTTTTCAGACGGCTCGCGAACTGTTTGACCGTAATTGGGATAAAGGGCGGCCAATCCGGCTGATTGGCGTGCATACGGCGGGCTTCTCGGAGACGGAAGGGCAGTTGGACCTATTGGACGGGGATAAGAACGAGAAGCTGAAGCGGGTGTTTACCGCAGCCGATTCGCTGCGGGATAAGTTTGGGGAGGGCTCGGTGAATTTGGCGGGGGCGCTGCGGGGCCGGTTCCGCGAGCGGATCCACGATGGATTGCCGAAAAAACCGGAGCCGTCATGAAACTTTTTTGATGCGAGAATGAGGGTGGAATTCGCGTAACACACTATGCCACTCTTACTTTTTCTCGCATTTGCCATCGCCTCGTTCGGGCAGCGGGGTGGGATTCCGTCCGCGGTCTTCCATGCGCCGCAGAAAGTAACGCAACCGGCCCCTGGCCAGCGGTTGGAGCTTCGCGCCGCGCCCGAGCGCTGGCTGGCGCCGTTGACGCCGGAGGAACGGGCAGCGCGGAACGTGCGACCGGGGCTGACGCAGATCGGCGTGCATCGTCCCGTGAGTGCAACCGAGGGAGAAGGCTCCTGGCAGACGGCACGGGATGGATCGTCAGTATGGCGATTGGTTCTTCGATCCCCGGGCGCGGTGGCGATGCGGCTCCACCTGGCTGAGTTCCATGCCGGTGACGGCCAGTTGTGGATTACGGAACTGCTGGCCGACCGTCCGCAGACTTTCGGGCCATACGACGGCGACGGCATTCATGGAGACGGCGAGTTCTGGACGAACACGGCGCTGGGTGAGGCGGTGTTGATCGAATTCCAAACGAGATCCCGTTCGAGAACGGTTCCGTTCCGGATCCCGGAAATTTCGCACCTTACCGAACTGCCAATTACGGTAGCCAAAGCCGGCCCGGATATGGGACTGGCCAAACTGGGGGAAACGCGGGCGGCGGCGCTGAGTTGCAACATCGATGTCACCTGCCGGGCGGAGTATGCGGAGTTGGCGCGGGCGGTGGCGAGGATTTCTTTTGAGACAGGCGGTGGCGGGGCACTTTGCAGTGGAACCGTTTTGAATACCCGGTCGAGTTCCTTTGTCCCCTACTTCATGACCGCGTCGCACTGCATCTCTACCGACGCAGAGGCGCGGACGGTAGAGGCGTTTTTCCTGTACCAGACTCAACGCTGCAACGGCCCGGCACCGGCGGCAGCCGACATTCAACGAACATTGGGATCGCGGTACATCGCCGGCAGCAATATGGAAAGTGGCGACTTCACGCTGCTACGGCTCAACAGCGTACCGGACGGCACCATCTTCGCCGGGTGGACGGCGGACGAGCATCCCAACGGGGCGGCTGTAACGGGCATTCATCATCCGACCGGCGATTTGAAGAAGATCTCCTTCGGCGCGCGCGGAGACGGGATCACGTCCAGGGGCAGGCCCACGGAGAATTTCTACACCGTCTTGTGGCGGGAGGGAGTTACGCAGGGCGGATCGTCAGGATCCGGGATCTTTAACGACCAGGGGCAACTCGTCGGCATGCTCTCCGGTGGGCCTCGCCCGCCGACGGGACAGACGGAGTGCGACCTGCGCCCGGCGTACGATTTTTACGGACGCTTCGATGTCGCATTCCCGCAAATCCGAACGTTCCTGGAGGATCGCTCTGGATCCACGAACACCGGTGGGGGGACCACCACACCGCCCACGGGTACGGCACTGACCAACAACACACCGCTTCGGCTGACCTTGCCGGCGGTAAGCGCTGCGACGCTGATTAGCGGCAATAACGGATGGCGCATCCAGGTGCCAGCGGGCGCGACGGAGTTGGAGATCACGCTTGCCACCAGCACAGCCAACGCGGACCTCGACCTGTTTGTTTCCTACGAAGGCACGCCGTCGATCACCGGCGGCCGCGTGGTCTCCGACTACAGTTCCATCACCGATTCCGGCAACGAACGGATTCTAATCAACGCGCAATCGAACCCACCACTGCGAGCCGGCACCTATTTCATCGCCATCGCCAACTTCACCACCGGCCGGGAGGTATCGACGACGCTCAACGCGCGGATCGGCACGCCCACCTCTGGTGGCGGCACCACGCAAGCAGTGGCTCTGACCAGCGGCGTCAACCGGACGTTTAACTTACCGGCGGTGCAAAGCGGTGCGCTATTCACCGGCGCCAGCAGCTATCGAATTGACGTTCCGGCCAACGCGACACAGCTACAAATCCGGGTCGTCACAACAACGGCGAACGCCGACGTGGATCTCTACGCCCGGTTCGGCTCCGAAGTAGCGCTGGAAAGTGGCCGCGCTGTGGCGGACTTCCGGTCTACCTCCGATGGCGGCAACGAATTGATCACCATCACCGCCCAGTCCTCACCCGCCTTGCGGGCGGGAACCTATTACATTGCGCTAGGGTTGTTCACACCCAGAGTTGCCACCACCGGAACAATAACGGCGACGTTTACGACGCAGGCTCCGGCGGCGACGCCGGTGGTCCTCACCAGCGGCGTAGCGCGGCCCTTCGCACTACCTACAGCGACGGGTCCCACGCTGTTCTCCGGAGACCGCGCCTTTCAGATCACCGTCCCCGATGGGGCCACCCGGTTGAAGATCGATCTGCGAACTTCCACCTCTACCGACGTCGACATGTTCGTGACGTTCGGGGATCTGGCCCGAATCGTGAACAGCAAAGTAGCCTCGGACTTCTCATCCGAAGGACCCGACGGCAATGAGAGCATTACCATCTCGTCCACGACGGCGCCGGCCTTGAAACCGGGAGTCTATTTCATCCAATTCGTCAATTACGACAACCAAAAGCCAGCCGAAGGTACGATTACCGCGACCGTCGAGCGCACCACTGTGGTACCAACGGCACCGACGTTGTTGACCTCCGGCGTGGCGGCAAAGCTGCAACTGCCCGCAGTCACCGGCCCGACGGTATTCACGGGCAGCTATGGCTACCGCATCCAGGTGCCGAATGGTGCGACGCGATTGTCGATCCGCCTCAATACGGCAACGCCGGATACAGACGTCGATCTCTATGCCCGCTACGAGGCCGATGTCGACGTCAGCAGCGAGGGCGAAGTTATCGCCGACCACTTTTCGGAGACGCTGACCGGGAACGAGTCGATCATTCTTACGGCGTCCTCCAACCCGCCGTTGCGTCCAGGCACGTACTACATCGCCACCGGTCTGTTTACGAACGACGTGAACGTTACCGGTGCAATCACAGCGACCATCGAGCGCGCCCCAACGGCGACGCCGCAGTTGGGCGAGGAGTTGCCGTTCAACCAGACGGCGACGTTTAACCTACCGGCGGTTGAGAACGCGACACTGTTCGGTGGCGCGAATGTGTTTCGGGTGAACGTCAGCCAGCCCGGCGGCCTGAAGTTCGAACTTCGCACGGCTACCGGCGGCGTGGACGTTGACTTGCATGTCCGATTCCAGCAGCCGCCCGCTGTCGAAAACGGACGCATTGCGTCGGACTTCTCAGCCACCGGCGACACGGGCGATGAGGACCTGACGGTGTTGCCGAACCTGATTGGCAATCGGCTGGGCACCTACTATGTGGCGCTGGCGGTCTACACACCCGGTGTGCCCATTACCGGAACGTTGCGGGTAACGCCGATTGTCCCGGGCAGTTCAGGAGACGCGAAGCGTGAAGAGACGACGCTATTGAAGGAAATGGACGGGGAGCATTTGAAACCCAAGGTCGTGCTGCGCGGGGAATGAAGTACCGCTTCTACGTACTAGCCGCGGCGCTCCTATTTTCGACAGGCGGCGCCGCGATCAAGGCAACCACGCTCGGCAGTTGGCAGGTCGCCAGCCTCCGCTCGCTGGTCGCAGCGGTGGTGCTGTTGGGTTTGCTGCCGGAGTCGCGCCGCATGGGGTCGCCTCGTGTCTGGCTAGCCTCGATAGCCTACGCCGCAACGCTGGTTCTCTTCGTTCTGGCGAACAAACTGACCACTGCGGCCAATGCCATTTTCCTGCAGGCTACGGCGCCGTTTTATCTGCTAGCCATCGGGCCGCTGTTGTTGAAGGAGCCGAATCGGAGACGGGACTACGTGTTGGGCGGGGTGATGGCGATCGGCATGGCGCTGTTTTTCTTCGATTCCTCCCAGGCCTCTGCACTCGCGCCCAACCCGGCGTTGGGCAACGCCCTGGCGGCGGCGACCGGACTCACCTGGGCATTGACCGTCACCGCGTTGCGAGGGCTGTCCAAGGCCGAAGGGGCCAGTTCCCTGCCCGTTGTCAGCGCGGGAAATCTGGTAGCCTTCGCCGCGGCGTTGCCCTTCGCCTGGCCGCTCGCGGCGATCGGCGGAACGGATCTTTGGGTGCTGTTGTATCTGGGCGTCTTCCAGATCGGTCTGGCCTATTTCTGCATGGCGCGCGGCGTGAAGCACGTGCCGGCGTTTGAAGCGTCGGTCCTGATTCTGCTGGAGCCGGCGATGAACCCTGTATGGACATACCTGTTCCACAATGAGCGCCCGGGTCCGCTGGCGTTGGCCGGCGGGCTGATCATCATGGGCGCCACGGTGGCGCATACGCTGACCGGTCCAGCTACGGCAGCGCCTCCAGAAACGTCTCAATCTCTGCCGGACTGATGTAGAAGTGGGGTGACACGCGGAGCCAGCCGGCGCGGGGCGCGGTGATGATTCCCTTGGCCTTTAGATCCCGCCAGATCATGCGCGGATCGATATCGGCCTTGCGCATGGAGACGATGCCGGAACCGGTCGAGGGGGTCCGCTCGGCAAGCAGTTCGTAGCCTTTGGCCACGGCGCCCCGGGCCACCTGATCGGCCAGCGACAGGACGACCGGGGCGATCTTGGCAACGCCCACTTCGTTCAGGTATTTGAACGATGCTTCCAGGCCGAAGCAGCCGATGGTGTTCAGTGTGCCGGGTTCGTAGCGGCCGGCGTCGGCACGGAGCGTCATGTCGCGGCTGGCGTAATCGGCGTGGGCGGCGGCGTTGGTCCAGCCGAACTCCACCGGGTCCACCGAATCCTGAACATCGCGGTGAATGTAGAGAATCCCGCAGCCTTCCGGCCCGGTCAGCCATTTGTGCCCATCGGCGGCGGCGGCGTGGATGCGCGCCTTGCGTACGTCGAGCGGGAACGCGCCCAGGCCCTGAATGGCATCGACGAAAAAGAATACACCGTGGCGGGCACAGATTTCCCCGATCGCCTCCACGTTGCAACGGTAACCGGAGAGGAATTGGACGAAGGAGATGGCCAGGAGGCGGGCGCCCTTGGCAGCACGGTCGATTTCATCGAGCGGCGCCTCCGGGCGCAGCCAGGTGATTTCGACGCCCTTTGCCGCCAGGCGGATCCACGGATACTGGTTCGCCGGGAACTCGTCGTGGAAGGCGACGATGCGGTCCCCGGGCTTCCAATCGAGCCCCATGGCGATCGTGGCAATGCCCTCGGAGGTGTTTTTTACGATCGCAATCTCGCCCGGCTCAGAATTTAACATCTTCGCCGCTTCGACGCGGAGACCGTCGTAACAGGCCATCCACTTGTCGTAGTGGAGGCTACCGTACTCCTCGGCGTCGGTTGCCAGCCAGCGCATGGCGGTGGCCGCGGCCCGGGAAATGGGCGAAACCGCGGCGTGATTCAGGTAGATCAGGGATTTGGTGACCGGAAAGTCCGCCCGGTGCCGCTCCCACAAAGATTCTCCAACAGTTTCGAAACCCATCGTATCTTCTATGCGTAACACGAAGTGAGCCTATTGGTCGACACTGTGACCCCTGCGCGCCAGCGCTATAATGAGGGCACCGTTCCTAGGAGTTCCATGAAACATCTGCTCCATCTTCCGTTAGCGGCCGCGATTGCGGTCTCCCTCGCGTCGGCGCCTGCCTTTGCCGAGGACACCAAAGCAACCGATAAAAAAGCCGACGAAAAGCCGAAGACGAGCGGAAAGAAGAAGCCCGTGAAGAAGGACGTCGAGGCGATCGGCGAACGCGACGTGGGCAAGGGAACCAATTTTTATTCGATCGAAAAGGAAATCGCCCTCGGCAAGGGCTTGGCCCAGGAGATTGAGCGGTCGGCGAAGATCATCGACGATCCGGTCGTTGCCGAGTACGTCAATCGCGTTGGCCAGAACTTGGTCCGCAACTCCGACACGAAGGTCCCGGTTTCGATCAAAGTGATTGATTCGGAAGAAGTAAACGCTTTCGCTCTGCCGGGCGGCTTCTTCTTCGTCAACACCGGGCTGATCCTGAAAGCCGAGAGCGAATCGGAACTCGCCGGCGTGATGGCGCACGAAATTGCGCACATCGCCGCACGCCACGGTACCAAACAGGCAACGCGCGGCCAGATTGCCAATCTCGCCACCATTCCGCTGATCTTCATGGGCGGCTGGGCGGGCTACGGCATCCGTCAGGGCGCCAGCATTCTGGTCCCGATGGGCTTCCTTGCCTTCTCCCGTGGCTTCGAACGCGAAGCGGACCTGCTCGGCCTGCAGTACCTCTATAAGGCCGGCTACGACCCGACCTCCTTCGTGGACTTTTTCGAAAAGCTGCAATCGTTGGAGAAACGAAAACCGGGCACGATGGCGAAGGTCTTCTCGTCCCACCCGTTGACCGACGACCGGATCGAAACCGCGCAGAAGAACATTCAGGAGCTGCTCGAGGCGAAACCCGAGTACGTTGTGACGACCTCGGAGTTCATGGAAGTGAAGGGGCGCCTGTCCTCCCTGCTGAACCGGAAGAAGGGCGAAGAGCCCGATTCCAACCGTCCGCGCCTCCGTCGCGCACCGGGTTCGACGACCGGTCCGGTGGACGCCGACGAAGACGGCAAGAAGCCCAAAGAGGACGAAGATGAGCGTCCGAAGCTCAAAAAGCGTCCGAACGCAGCGCCCGAAAATTAACTCCGTGGAAACTTTACCAACGAACAAGGGTCGCGACAGCCGTCGCGACCCTTATAATTTAGCTATGCGCCGTTCCGCATTTCTTCAGTGTCTCGCCGGCTCCGCTTTGTTTGCGCAGCAGCCCGCCCCGATCAGTGTCGCCGTCAACGAGGTCATCGTCCCCGTAACGGTTACCGACGACAAAGGCCGCTTCGTATCGGATCTGAAGCAGGAAGACTTCAAGATCTATGACGAAGGAAAGCTGCAGAAGATCTCCTACTTCAGCCGGGAACGGAATCAGCCCGTGGTCGTCGGCTTCCTGCTCGACCTCTCCAACGCCAGCCGCCTGCATTGGAAAAACTATCAGGATTCGGCGATTGAGTTGGCGCTCGCGCTGATCCCGGACAACGACAAGCGGTTCTCCGGCTATCTCATCACCTACGGCAACGAAGCGGAACTGGCGGTGAACACCACGCAGGATTCCGCCAAGATCACGGAAAAGATCGCCAAGCTGAAGCCGGGCGGCGGCGCCGCGCTCTACGACGCCATCTACACCGCCTGCACGTCGCGCAGCCTCGTCAAGGGCGAACCGCTGGAACCGCGCCGCGTCATCGTCGTGATCGGCGATGGCCACGACAATGCCAGCAAGAAGACGCTCGACGAAGTCGTCGAAATCGCGCAGCGCAACCTGGTAACGATCTATGGCGTTTCCACCGTCGCCTTCGGGTTCAACACACTCGGTGAAAAGAACCTGACCCGGTTGGCCGAAGAGACCGGCGGCCGCGTCGAGTATCCGCTGCAGGGCTTGTACAAGGACGTTTCCGGATATCTCTCCACGCCGTCTGACGAGGGCAACTACGCGCTGAAGGTTGGCACTGGCGGCTATGCGTCGGAAATCGCCAAGGGCATGTTCCGCGCCGTTTCGAACACGGCCGGCGAAGTTACGACCCAGTACATTCTCCGCTACGTGCCCGAGAACGCCGATCAGCCCAAAGTCTTCCGCAGCATCCGCGTTTCGGTGCAACTGCCGAACGTCACCGTCCGAGCACGCAAAGGCTATTATCCCTACGCACCGGAAGTAAAGCCGAAGTAATTTCTGCCGATACGTCTTTCAAGCCCTCCATGTCCACCGCCCTCCAGATACGCCCCCTGGACTACATCGTCCTAGAGGTCTGCCTGCCGGGTGGCCGGCCCGAAAATGCCGGGGTGATACTCCTCGATAAAGAGGCAGATCAGCTGTATGTGAAGGCGCGCCGGGATTGGGACTCCTTTGAAACGGAAGAGGCCGATGTCCTCTGCGAACTGGAGGGGATGATCGAATCCATGGCGCGCGATCAGGGCGCCGCGGCGACGCTTGCCTACATTGAATCGGCTTTCTCCGGAGTGGTTCGAGCGACAGACCGGCAATCCACAATGGCCGCGGATCCGGAAGCCCGGTTGCGCCGGTTATATCGGGAAAACGTCAACTCGGTGGGAGCAATTCCTGTCATTCAGCTCAGTGCCGCCGCCGGCGCCTTGAGTGAAGAGCAGTTGCCCGGCGAAGTGATTGGCAGTGTGGATCCGCCGGGAAACGTGCGCGTCGTGCCGGGGATCTTTGCGGCCCGAGTGATTGGCCGCTCGATGGAACCGCTGATTCCCGATGGCAGCCTCTGCCTCTTCCGTCCCCATGGCGGTGGCAGCCGGAACGGGCAGAAATTATTGATCGAAAAGTACGGCTCCTCCGATGCCACCGCCCAGTTCACCGTGAAGGTTTATCGCAGTGAAAAACGGGTCCACGAAGATGGTACCTGGGAGCACGAGCGCATCCGAATGATTCCGCTGAACCCGGAGTTCGAGGAATGGAATTTGACGCCGGACGAGTTCAAGGTCATCGGCGAATTCGTGGCCATCCTTCCTAGCGAAGAATGACGCCGCTCGAACGCGCCCGCGAACTGGTCGCCAGCGCCGAGCGCGTTGCTGTGCTGACGGGCGCCGGCATCTCCGCCGAAAGTGGCATCCCCACTTTTCGCGGAGCAGGGGGATTGTGGCGCAATTTCCGGCCGGCGGATCTGGCTACGCCAGAAGCGTTCGACCGAAACCCGGAGTTGGTGTGGGAATGGTACATGTGGCGGCGTGCGCTGATCGGCGGGGCGCAGCCCAATGCGGGACATCTGGCGCTCGCCCAGTGGGAGCGGCGCGTACAAGAGCTGACTTTGATTACGCAGAATGTCGATGGCTTGCACGACCGCGCCGGATCACGTCGAATCCTGAAAATCCACGGCGATATCTGGCTCTCCCGCTGCACAGCGTGCAGTTACCAGAGATTGGATCGAAGCGCGGAGTACACAGGGCTGCCCCGTTGCCCGGAGTGCAATGCGCTGCTTCGGCCCGGGGTGGTGTGGTTCGGTGAACCGCTGCCGCGGCTGGTGTGGGACGCGGCCGAACGGGCCGTCCACGACTGCCAGTTGCTGGCCGTCGCCGGCACCTCCGCGCAGGTGTATCCGGCCGCTGGGCTCATCGGTCAAAGCCGTGCTCCGGTTATCGAAATCAACGTCGAGGACACGCTTTATACGCCGGCCGTCACGGTGGCGCTGCGGGGAACCTGTGGCGACCTGCTGCCGCACTTATTGGCCACATAGGCCACCATTTGAGGGGAGGCAAAACGCTGGAAACTTCCGATAAGAGAAATGTGGAACTGACTTTCCAGCCCCCGCCCACGCTGCAACCACTGCTCGATGCGATGATCGCCGCCCCTCTCCCTGACACATTCACCGATGCCGAGCAAGCGGACTTGCTGGCGGAAAAGGAGCGGGACATTCGGCTCGCACGCTCGATCGTTGACGCGCTACCCACCGGCCCGCTCACCGAAGAGGCCTGGGTTTGGTTGCTCCCGGGCGCGCTCAGCCAGGACGACAGACCGGCCGGCTTTCGGAGCCTCGCCTACCGCTGGTTTGACGTGCAGATACCGGCCACCGCGACGCTACCGGAAATCGCGCAAACAATCGAACGAACCCAGGCGCCCTTCTTACGCGACATGGCCAACCGATTACGCCCCATCGACGCGCAAGACCCGCGCAACCGCGATGGCGCGATCTGGAGCCACTGCCAGGCGCTCGCCCTGTATCTGGCCACATACTCGGCGCCGATGGAAATCATCACGGCCTTCCGCCAACTCCGCCGCCTGGCATAGCATGTCTACATGCAAAAACTCGCCGTTCTGCTGTTTAGCCTTGCTGCGCTGTCGCAGACACCGGACACCGTATTCCTCGAAGAGCTCACCTGGACCGAAGTCCGCGACGCACTGAAGGCCGGGAAGACGACCCTGATCATCTCCACCGGTGGCACGGAGCAGAACGGCCCCCACATGGTGCTGGGGAAGCACAACTTTCGGATCCACTACACCTCCAACCGAATTGCGCGCCAACTGGGAAACACGCTCGTCGCCCCCGTGATGGCCTACGTCCCGGAAGGGGGACTCAACCCGCCTGAAGGGCACATGAACTACGCGGGCACCATTACACTTCCCGACGAAATCTTTCGAAAAGTGTTGGAGTACGCGGCTCGCAGCGCCAAGCTGCATGGGTTCAAGAACATCGTTCTCATCGGCGATAGCGGCCCCAATCAACCGGGAATGCAGGCGGTGGCGGCGCAACTGAACAAGGAGTGGGCCGGCACAGGCGTGCGCCTGCACCACATTCCGGAGTATTACCGGGGCAATGGGTTCGACGCCTGGCTGGCCGCACAGGGAGAGTCCAAGGAGGCCATCGGCACGCATGCCGGAATTCAGGACACGTCTCTGCTGATGGCCGTCGATCCCAAGCTGATCCGCAAGGACAAACTCGCCAACGCCCGCAACCCGAAAGAAACCGGAGTCACCGGGGACCCCACACGGGCGACCGTCGCCTACGGCCGCAAGGGCCTCGACATGATTGTCGATACCACCGTCCGCCTTGTCCGCCAGTCGATTGCCGCCCACTAGCGGGCGGGGGGCTCCACTAGCTGGATCGCCAACCGGTCCGGCCCCTCAATGAGAGCCACCCGCCCGTAGCGTTCTCGTTTCACACCCTTGAGCACCCGGACACCGGCATCGCGTAGCCGCCGCAACGTCCCATCCAAATCGTCGACCCGCAGCCCCACGTGATCGACGACTCGCCCGCGCGTCGAACGCAGCGATACAGGCCGCTGCAAATACTCCACAGGGAAGATGATCACATTCACGCCGTCCATGGTAAAACTGACGGACGGCGCCACCTGAAAGCCTTTGTAGAACCGCGGCTCCCGCGACGGCGCGCGGCCCGCCGCCGGCCACGCCACACCCAAGTGCTTCGCCCACCACAGCCCCGCCGCCACCGGGTCCGCACTCAATAGATGCAGATGCCCGAAGCGGTGATGGTTCGCGGTATTGATCTCGATCAGCGCGCCGTCGGGCCCCTTCACATAGGCATAGTAAAACCCGGGAGATCGGGCCAGATCGCTGATATCGGTCAACGGGGTATCGAACTCCGTCCCCTTTGATAGCTGCTCCTGATAGGCCCGGCGCATGTCCTCCGCTCCCCAGCCGAAATGCCAGATGGCTGACTCAATCGCCGACGCCGGAGCCGCCTTCACCTTCCGCAAATACAGCCACCCGGATCCCACGCGTAGCCCTTCCGCAGTCGCGCCGTCACACGCAAACCGCGACGTGTAAAAGGAGCGAGCCGCTTCCGGATTCGTCACATTGAGTTGCAGATGATGAAAGTGCGCATCGGCACCCCAGACGACTGAAAAAAGTACGGCGATTAAGGCAAGACGCATCCGACAATCAGCCTATCGCATGACAGTCTCGCTGTTCCGCCCCGGAGTGCGGCCCAAGCGGCACGTTCCTGATCACCAGCGTTCCATAGCGATTTCGCAGGCAACGGGCCGCCAGCCGGCTCGCTGCGAAGAGGGCACCCGATTCCCATCGAAGCCTTGACACACCAATTCATTTCAAAAAACCGACCAGTCAGCCGAAGAGATTCTTATCTGGGGCAGTGGTTCCAAATCCATTGCACCCGACTTTGATTAGGAACACCGTAATGGCCAACAACTCCTCTCTCTTTCAGTCCTTTCGCGATCAACTCGACAAGACATCGATAGCCTTCCGGCTACGTGGCGTGGGGATTCTCGCCATCGCAATGATCGCCGTCATCGGGGCCGTCTCTCAATCCGGAATCAACCGTATCGGGCAGGACCTCCAAGCGGTCACCGTATCCGGGCAATCGCTCCGTAATCATCTGGAAAGCGACATGATGCACGACGCGATCCGGGCTGATGTCTATGCCGCCATTAGCGGGCTGAACACACAGAAAGAAACCAAAGACGACTTAAAAACGCACGTGGAGTGGTTCCGCACCGCGGTCAAGAAGAATCAGGCACTCCCGCTGGATCAGGAGACACGCAACCTGCTGGCCAAGAGTTCAGAGAAGCTGGAAACCTATGTGATTGCCGCCGAAGAGATCTGTGCGTTGGCATACTCGAACCCCGCCAAGGCGCGGGCCAATCTGCCGAAGTTCTCCGTGGTTTTTACGGAACTCGAGAAACAGAACGAGGAGTTGAGTGACCACATCGAAAAAGTCGCGCTGGCTGCTGACAAAACGGCGATGGAAGAGGCGGCGCAGGCTCGGCAAATGCTTATCGCCTTTGCTATCTTCGACGCCATAATTATGTTCCTTCTCTCGGCCTGGATCGGAAAGTCCATTACCCGCCCGATCGATGCGATGGTGACCACTTTGGAACAGGTTGGGGCTGGCAAACTGAATGTCGCAGCCGACCTCCACGGCGGCGCCGAAGTAACCCGTATGGCAACCGCCCTGAACCAGGCGCTGGAGAAACTTCGCGCAACCATGAAGTTGATTAGCGCGTCCAGCACGTCCATCCACGCCGCAAGTGCAACCTTGAATTCCCGCAACGAGCAGATCTCGGCAGCGGCTGAGTCGACCGCCTCCTCCGCCAGCCGCCTGAGCGATTCCGGCAATGAGGTTTCTGAACGGCTGCAAGCGGTTTCCGCAAGCGGGCTTGAACTCTCCGCCTCCGTCCGCGAGATCTCCACCCAAGCCGCTTCCGCCGCCAGCCTCGCCAGCCGCGCCAGTGTCGCAGCGAACTCCGCCAACAACCTCTTCTCTGTGTTGGAAAAAACGAATCAGGAAATCGGGAACGTAGTGGCCGTCATCAGCAGTATCGCCGACCAGACCAACCTCCTCGCACTCAACGCCGCGATCGAAGCCGCCCGTGCCGGCGACGCGGGGCGCGGATTCGCCGTCGTCGCGGCGGAAGTCAAGGACCTGGCCTCGCAAACCTCCGGCGCCACCGAGGAGATCTCCACACGCATCCTCGGCATCCAGACCCAAACCACGCGCGCCGTTGAAGCCATCCGCGCTCTTACTGAGGTCATCGATTCGGTCAACAACGTCTCCACAACAATTGCCGCGGCCGTCGAAGAGCAGACCGCTGTTACCAAGGGAATTGAAGAGCAGCTCTTCGATGCCAGCCGTTCCACGCAGGACATCGCCTCGTCGGTCACCAACCTGGCGGAAAACGCCAATATCACCAACCAGAGTGCCAGCGAATCCCTTTCCGCGGCGCGTCAGTTGCGAGAGATCGCCGAGTCACTGCAAACTTCCGTCGACACCTTCGTGATCGCCGGATAAACCGCGAACGGGGGCTACACACCCATCGGTTATGCTCGGAGTATGCCCATCCGATTGGCGTTCAGCCTCCTCTTCACGGCACTTCTAGCGGCGCAGGAGCCGGCTCTCAATCCGGCCGAGAAAATCTTCCAGGCGTCGATGTCCAATGTCACGCTCACCGGCTTCTATACCAATGGCAACGCGAGCGACCTGAAACAGGACCGCTACGTGGTGGAGAAGATCAGCAAGGCCTCTGGCAACCTCTGGAAGTTCGACGTCCGAATTCAATACAACGGCAAGGATATTGCGATCGCAATTCCAGTCCCGATTCTTTGGGCCGGCGACACGCCAGTCGTATCGCTGACGAACTTCGCCGTTCCAGGCTCGGGAACCTTCACCGCACGAGTCCTCTTTCACGATGGAGCCTACGTCGGCACATGGGCAGCCGCCGATGGCCACGGCGGGAAGATGTTCGGCAGTATCTCGAAAAACGCGTCGCCGAAACCCTGACCTACCCGCGTACCCGCGCCACCGCCAATCCGGCCGCCTTCCGAACGCCCTCGTCCTCGTCGGCCAGCAATGCCTCCAAGCGCCACGCCTCCCCACTCGCAAGTGCGCCGGTCTCTCCGATCCGCCGCACAGCTAACTCGCGAATACGTGGATCCGGGTCCTCCAGGAACGGCGTCAGGTGTCCTAGCGCCGTGTAGTCCTGACTGATTCGGGTACCCGCGGCAATCGCCTGCAGCCGAAGCGAAATGTCGCCATCCAGACAGCACCGGCTGATCGCGGGCAATGCCTCCCGCGCCGGTGGACCAATCCACAATAGACCCTCCAGAGCCGCCTGCCTCGTCGCCGGTTCCTGCGAATCGAGCATTGGGGTCAACGCCGCCACGGCCTCGGGGGCAAGCTTTGACAATGCCAATGCAGCCATGTAGCCGGTCTCCGGATCGGTTGTCCGCGAAACCAACGATGCAAGGGGCACGACTGCCGCCGGCCCGTAAGGGATCAGTGCGATGCACGCAAAACGCCGCGTTGGCGAGTCCTCCGAATCCAGGCACTGCACCAGGTCGGGAAAGTGCTCGGGTGAGGAATCCTTCGCCGCCAGTAACATCGCCGGATCTACCATATGTTCCCCGCACCCGGCGTATAGGTGGCCGAAATCACATTGTTGGAAATCAGCGTGTCGCATTTCACCACGCCCGAGCACTTCACCATCCCCGCGTTAATCTTCACCATCCCCGCCGAGATATCCACTTCCGGTGCCTCCATCCGCAGACGAGCCGTCGCTTGCACATGCACCGCCCCTGTCACATCCAGCTCAATCACGCTGCCGGTGAAGTGCTCAATCCGAATCGACCCGAGGTCCCCAATCTTCACCACATTGCCAGAGGGCTGCATCAGCCGGATCCCCTTCGAGTTCGAGTCATCATGATCAACCTCGATCTTGGCCCCATTCACGGCAATCCATCCGCTCAAGTGCGCCTCTGAGTGCTGGTCATTGCACTTCCCGTTATAGACACGACCCACAATCAAAGGCTGCGCCGGATCGCCATCCAGAAAACTCACCACCACCTCATCCCCTTCCTGTGGCGGAAAATAGGCACCATAATCCTTACCCGCCCACGGCTGAGAGACGCGTGTCCAGCAGGATTTTTTGTACGTCGACCGGTCCCAAAAGAATTCGATCGAAACCCGCCCCATCGCGTCGGGGTCCCATACGTCCTTGACCACCGCAGTCTGCGTCCCCGCAATGGTCGGCCGCGGCGTCGTCCGCGGCGGCCGAAAAACGGTATCCCGCGGGATACAGGTGAAGTGGTTCCGATACCCCAACCGGTCGGAATACTCGTGGTGCACCGACACCATCACCACGTCTATCCCTAATCCCGCGCACGGCAGGAAGAACCCCGGCATTAATTCGAATGCGTTCCCTTCCCCTGTATACACCGCCGCTCCCCACTCGCTCCCTTCCATCCGCAAACGGGCTTGCTGATCGCAAGTCTCAAACGCCGCCGCATTGTCGGGAATTCGTTCATACCGGAATTGCACCGCCGAAGTCGACTGGCTCCAGCGCGTTGTGGTCACCGACGACTCATCGGCCGCTCCCACCACAAAGTCATACCCCACACTACCCTGCGCCCTCGGACACATCTCCTGCCGGTCCTCCCAGGGAAAGCCCATAAAGTCTCCGCTGTACGCCGAGGCGTCGCGAGTCCGGTACGCCGTCACTTGATCGCCGAAGATGATTCGCTCCCCGTCCACGCCCGGCTGGTCGAAAAAATAAAAAATACCCATCTCTTCGCACGTTCGCGCCAGAAAATTGAAATCGCTCTCTTCATACTGCACACGCATGCGCGTCTCGCTGCTGGCAAGATTCGAGTCGTAGTCGCTGAATCCCGCCTGAACGAAAATTTTCGTGATCAAGTCCTGCGTTGAGTAGTCTCGCGACATCACCTCGGAGCAGACATTCTGCGTCAACACCCATACCCGCGGCATCACCGTCAGCCGGACCCGGTAGTACGGCCAGTTAACGTGACAACCCATCGGCCGCTCCCCGGCGAAGTGAGTGACGATCCCGCAGTAGTTGCGTTCCCGCTCCAAACGCGTAACGTGTAACGCCACCCGTCGACCCAGAAACGAATCCGGCCGCAGCACTCCGCCCTGGCCCGGATCCCCGGAAGAAACATCGAACGTGAATTCCACTTCCAGACGGTACAGCGTGGACATGGCCTCTTCACAGGTAAAGGACTCCACGTGGACATACGGCAGCAGCTCGCCGTCCAGTGTCAACGATACCCGGTCCATCCAGATTCCCGGCGGCGGGCCGCCCCCTCCCGGATTCTGCTCCGGCTCCGTCAGTTCATTGATCACTACTGCCATTGCCTACGCCCTCTTCCCGGCCTTATCCTGGCCGTCGATCGCAATTAGAAACCGCAACAACCCGGACAAACGTTCCGCCCGCGGCGCCGCACCCGCGCCGAAGCAGTCGTTCACCGCGGCAAATCCCATCTCCGTCCGCAGATACCCGTTCAGCGCATCCCGAACCGGCATCGTCCGGCCCCGCAAATACGCCTCCGCGGCGGCCGTCCGGAAAGCAGGTATCGTAGCCGCCACGCCGGCCACCATCCGCGCCGGCTCCCCACTCGTCTGCGCCTCCCACATCGACGGCCAGTACCGCGGCTCGGCATTAAACAACACGGCCAGGGCCAGATAATCCGCCATTCCGATCTGAAACATCGGTGCCAGGTCCTGGCATTTGCGCAACCCCAACAACAACGCCGCCACCGGCGCAATCAACAGGTACGCCCGCCGGTCCCGTCCCGCTTGCTCATAGGCCCTCGCCAAATGGCGGCGCTGCGCAACAGGCAGCAGTATTTGCGAAAGCGTGTACGGACGCGCTCCGTCAAAATGCATGGCAAACCGCGTCTGCACCACCCGCCGGGCGTCGTCCATCAACACGCGTTCTCTCGGGTCCTGCCCGCCGAATTGGTGCTCCACTATCTACCCACGCGCAGGTTGAGGAAAACCGGGATCAAATTGGCGGCACTACGTTACAATCAAGTCGAAATGGCTGAGTCCGGTGCCATCACGCAGTTGTTACAACGTTGGAGCGGAGGCGACACGGTTGCGCTTTCGGAACTGATGCCGCTCGTCTATGACGAACTGCGCGGCCTCGCCGCCGGCTACCTGCATGAGGAGCGCTCGAACCACACGCTGCAGGCCACCGCCCTCGTCCACGAAGCCTATCTACGGCTCGTCCAGCAGGATTCGCCCTGGAGAAACCGTGCCCACTTCTTCGGTATCGCCGCCCAGATGATGCGCCGTATTCTCGTCGATCACGCCCGCCGCCACGACGCCCGCAAACGCCCCACCTCCGGCACCATGGCCACGCTCGAAGATGTGCTCACCGTTCCCGTCGGCCCCAACATCGATCTCATCGGCCTCGACGATGCCATGAACAAGCTCCAGGAATTCGATGAACAAAAGGCCCGCGTCGTCGAACTCCGCTTCTTCGGAGGCCTTTCCGTAGAAGAAACCGCCGCACTCCTGAACAGTTCCCCGGCCACCGTGAAACGGGAATGGGCCATCGCCCGCGCCTGGCTCTATCGGGAAATGCGGAATGAGGAACGCCAATGATTCTCAAGAAACTCCTGGCAGCATTCCTGCGGCCCACAGAATCCCCCACGCTCCGCTTCGACGATCCCTTGTGGTCCGATGAGCTTGTATCCGAACTCGCCCGCCTTTACCGCCTGCCCCCGGACGATCTCCGCCTGGAACTCTACATCACCGATGCGACCGTCTCTCGAAAAATCCAGTTTTCGCCCGGCGCGCAAAGGTACACGCTCCTCGCCCGTGCACTGCGCCGCCTGTTGGCGAATCGGTCTGAAGATCAGGCCGAGCCCGATGTCCTTGTCCCGGTCCGTGGGCCGGTGACCCTGACCCTCCCGCCGGAAAGCAACTTCGCCGGTCTCGACCGCGCACTCGCCAAACTGGAAGCCTACGCCCCCCGCCGCGCTCGCATCGCCGAGTTGCACTGCTACATCGGCCTCACGCTCGAAGAAATCGCCGCACTCATTGAAACTCCTGTGCGAGAGATCCAGCGCGATTGGCACTTGAGCATGACATTCCTTGGGCAAGCGCTGCAACAGGACCACGGCTTGTGAATCAGGAACTCTGGCGCGAAGTCGACGAGGTCCTCGGCGAAGCGCTGGAATTGCCTGCCGGAGAACAGAAACCCTTTGTCGAGACCCGCTGCACCGGCAAACCCGAACTCCTCGCCGAAGTCCTGAGCATCCTCGATGCGCACGCCGCCAGCGACGGCTTCCTCCCGGCTCCCACCTTCGCCGGCGGTCCTGCTTCGCCCATTGCCGCCCAGGACCTCCGCGGCCGCCGCATCGGGGCCTATCTGATCGTCGATGAGATCGGCCGCGGAGGCATGGGCGCCGTCTATCGCGCCCGCCGCGCGGACGAACAGTTCGAGAAAATCGTCGCCATCAAGGTCCTCGAACCCGGCCGCCAGACACGCCAAAGCCTCCTCCACTTCGAAAGTGAGCGAAAGGTCCTGGCCGCGCTCGACCATCCCAATATCACCCGGCTCCTCGATAGCGGCGTAACCGACGACGGCATCCCGTTCATCGTCATGGAGTTCGTCGCCGGCACGCGGGTGGACACCTACTGCAAGGACAATGCGCGGAGTATCCCCGCCCGCCTTCGCCTCTTCCAATCCGTCTGCGGCGCCGTTCAGTTCGCCCACCAACACCTCGTCGTCCATCGCGATATCAAAAGCGAAAACATTCTCGTAACTAGCGACGGCACACCGAAACTCCTCGACTTCGGCATCGCAAAAATACTCGCCCAGGCCGGCCTGTCCCCCACCGGTCAGACAGCGCACTGGCAGCCGATGACTCTCGACTCCGCCAGCCCGGAACAACTCCGCGGCGAAGTCGTCACCACCGCAACCGATGTCTACTCCCTCGGCGTCCTGCTCTACAAACTCGCTGCCGGTCGCCCGCCATATGACCTGGCCGGCCGCCCGCTCACAGAGGTCGTGAAAATAGTCTGTGACGTCGAACCCGCCCCGGCCGGCGTCTCCGAAGACCTCGACGCCATCATCGGCAAGGCAATGCGGAAAGAGCCGTCCAATCGTTACGCCACCGCCGCCGAACTCGCCCAGGACATTGAACGCTGTCTCACCGAAAAGCCAGTCCACGCACACAGGGGATCCTTCCGTTATGTCGCTGGCAAATTTCTGCGCCGCAATTGGCGCTGGGTCGCCGCCGGTGCCGCCGCCGCGCTGTTAGTCACGGCGGGCATCGCCGCCATCGTCTGGGAGGCCCGGATCGCCAACCTCGAACGTGCCTCCGCCCAACGCCGGTTCGAAGACGTGCGCCAGCTCGCGCGCAGCGTGCTCTTTGAATTTCACGACGGCGTCGCCAGTCTCCCCGGTTCCACCAAGGTCCGCCAACTCATGGTCACCCGGGCCCTGGAGTATCTCGATCGCCTGGCCGCCGAATCCGGCCAGGACCAGGATCTCGCCCTCGAACTCGCCGGCGGGTATGAAAGAGTCGGTCGCGTGCAGGGTGACCCCAACCTTGCCAACCTTGGCGACTCCGCCGCCGCCCTCGCCAGCATGGAGAAAGCACACGCCCTGCTCGACAAGATCATCGCAGGGAAGGATCTAACCAAAAGGAGCCGGGCCCGCGTTGGCCTGGCTGGGCTGATGGAAACCATCAGCGCGCTCCACGCCGGACGCGGTGAAACCGCCGCATCGGTTGACGTCGCCCGGCAGGCGCTGCGACTCCGCGAAGCCATCGCCGCCGAAGCGCCCGCGAACGTCAATCATCAGCGGGGCCTCGCCAACGCCCACTTCGCCGTCGCCAATGCACTCCAGGCCGCCCAGTCTCCAGAAGCAGCCGATCACCGCGCCAAGGCCGTCGAACTCTTCGAATCCCAACTCGCCGCCAATCCTGACAACAGTGACTGTCAGCGCGCCGCCGCCCTCGCGCACAAAATGCTCGGTGGTTGGCTGCTCAACCGCGATTCCCCCGCCGCGCTTCCGCATCTTCGCCGAGCCCTTGAACTCGACGAAAAACGATACGCGTCAATGCCCAACGACAGCGTCACGCCGCTCGACGTTGCCATCGATCTCGGCCAACTCGCCGCATTCCTTTCCAGGGGCGGAAAAAAGACGGAGGCGCTCCCCTATGCCCTCCGGTCCGTCGAAATCCGCCGCAAACTCCTCGCTACCGATCCCAATGACGCCCGAATGCAGGGGCGCCTCCTGTTCGCCCTCAACCTGGAAGGCTTCATCCGCCGGTCCCTCGGCAGGACCGCCGAAGCGAAGCTCGACTATGAAGAGACCCGCCGGATCGCCACCACCCTCCTCGCCGCTGATCCTGCAATAGCTGACGTGCTCCGGAATCTCCACGAGGCCGCCAGCGCCCTTGTGCTTCTCGGCGGTTCCTGCGAAGTCGCCCAGCAGGCGCGCGCAACCTTCAAGGTCCTGGAATCAAAAAAGCTCCTCTTCCCTAACGATCGCCAGATCTCCGATGGCCGGGAAAACTTCCTTCGCACCCACCCCTGCGCCAGATAATATAATCCCCCCATGCTCCGGCGCCAGTTTATCCCGTCCCTCCTTGCCTCCTCCGCCTTTGCCCAATCCCAGGCGCCGGGCGTCCCGCAATCACCGGGCCTGACCCTCGAACGCCCCGTCCCCAACCAGCCCCACAAAGGCAAGATCCTTCTCGCCGTCCAGGCGCACTCCGACGACATTCCCCTCTCCGCCGCCGGCACTGTCGCCAAACTGATCGAGGAGGGCTACACCGGCTACCTCGTCCGCGCCACCAACGATGATATGGGAGACGCGCCCGGCCTCGGCACCCCCGGCACAATCGGAGAACACGTCCTCGGCAACGAACGCGACAACGCCGAAATCGCCCGTATTCTCGGCTGTAAGGGCAACTTCGACCTGAATTACAACAACCACCGGATGGCCGACGTTTCGCTCAACGAAGTCATCGGTCGCCTCATCTTCCTCATCCGCGCCCTCAAGGTCGATACGATCGTCTGCTGGGATCCTTGGGCGCACGACGAAGAAAATCCCGACCACTACACGATAGCCCGCGCCGTCGAAGCTGCCTCCTGGATGGCCGGCCGTGCCCATGACTTCCCCGAGCAAGTCGCCATGGGCCACGCCCCGAAAACCGTCCAGGAGAAATACTACTTCGCCCGGCGTCCCGAGATCACCCGCGTCGTCGATATCTCCGGGCAGATCGACAAGGTGATCGAGGCCAATCGCACCAACCGCGCCAAGGGTCCCGCCGGCCACCTCGGCTCTCGTCTCCGTGACGATCTCGCCAAACGCAACCAACGCCTCCCCCTCCTCGGCGATGACGACGTTTCCGCCGAGCGAAACTACATCCGCGAATTCGTTGTCGCCCGCAGCCGCGCTCTCGGCGCGAAGCACGGCGTGCAATACGCCGAAGCCTTCCACTACATCGGCCCCGGTGCCGGCCGCAACCGCGTCGATGAATACATTCGCCAGCACGCCGTCCCCAGGTAGCCCGCTGCGGTAAGCTCTTCCCATGGTTCGACTCGCGCTCCTTCTCTGCCTGCTCCCCCTCGCCGCGAAGGATCTCCATCTCACCTACCTCTCCCCCATCGACAACTCGCCCCAGCCATACCGTCTCTACGTCCCGGAGAAACACGCCACTCCCGCCCCCCTCGTCATTGCCATGCATGGCACCGGAGGCAATGAAAACACGCTCTTCGACGATCCCGCCTACCAACACGTCACGCTCAAACAAGCAGCCGAAAAACATGGCGTCATTATCGTCAGCCCACACGGCCGCGGCATCACCGAATACCGCGGCATCGGCGAACACGACGTACTCTCCGTTCTCGAAGAGGTACGCAAACGCTACGCCATCGACCCCGAACGAATCTACCTCACCGGCCACTCCATGGGCGGTACCGGCGCGGCCTACCTCGCCATGCGCCACCCGGACTTGTTTGCTGCCGCCGCTCCCCTCGCCGCCGCCTACAGCTATCCGTGGCTCGCCCGCAATCTCGCCAACATTCCGACCCTCTGGATCGCCGGCGCCAACGACGACGAGTTCTACCACCGTGGCGTCGCCGTCGGCCTCGAACGCATGCGCAAATTCGGCGGCAACGCCATTCTCGAATCGCTCCCCAATGAAGGCCACAACGGCCCTGTCAAGGACTTCGACAAAGTCTTCACCTGGCTCCTGAAACACAAGCGCGACCTCCACCCGCGCCGCTACGTCTACGAGACCGATACGCCGCTCCACGGCTGTGCATTTTGGACCTGTCTCAACACCTTCGCCAAGCCCGGCCAGATCGCCACCATCCAGGCCGAAGCCCCCGGTGGCAACCGCGTCAACCTCACCCTGGCCAACGTCACCGAATTCACGTTCATCCCCGATTCGACTTTCCTCGACACGACCAAAGCCATCCCCCTCGCCATCAACGGCACCCTCATCTGGAGCGCCCCCATCCCGCTCGACCAGCAACTCCGCATCACCCACGGCTGGACCGCGACCCTCGAACCCATCCAGCCCCGCCAGCTCACCTGGCGCAAACACCCGGTCGCCCACGCCCCCCGCGAACTCAACATGCAGGGCACACAAAAGCCACTCGGCACGTGGATCGCCGACGCCATACGCGCCGCCACCAAGGCCGATATCGCGCTCTACGGCGGCTGGGCCTATCGCGGGCTTCCCCTCCCCGAAGGCGCCGTCGACATCGTCGACCTGCTCCAATGTTCCCGGCCTTTTGATCAACTCCTCGTCACCGTCCAACTCACCGGCCACGAGATCAATCAAATCCTCGACGACAATATTCCCCACCCGAAAAAAGACCAACCACTTCGCGTCGATTCTCCCGGCGCCTCACGGCTCCTCCAAATCTCCGGCGCCTCCTATACCTTCGATCCAGCCAAGCCAGACGGCTACAAAATCACCAGCTCCACGCTCGATCCGGAGAAGCGCTACACCGTCGCCCTCGAAGGTCAGGTCGTCGAACGCCAGTCCGCGCTCCTCGCAGGCAGGTTCCGCAAACTCGATTATCAGACCACCGCAATTCCGCTAACCATGGCCCTCTACGGCCACGCGGCAGCACAAGGCACAATCACCGCCCCACCGCCCGGTCGCGTGACCCAGAGCCCCGCAGCACCCTAAATATTCACTTGCGATTCGCAAGTGAATCAATTATCGTGTTTGAGTGCAAGTAGCGAAACGCCGGTCCGGTTGTCCGGTGAACGTATCTCTGGAGATGCTCGGTGATCGATGGTCGCTGCTGATCATCCGCGATCTCATGGTGCGCGGCTACCGGACGTTCAAGGAGTTCCAGCAGTCCGGCGAGGGCATCGCCACCAACATCCTCGCCGACCGTTTGCAGAAGCTCATCAACGTCGATATCATTTCCACCGAACAGGTACCTGACGACAGACGCAGCATCCATTACCGGCTCACCGAAAAGGGCATAGACCTGGCCCCGGTGCTGCTAGATCTCCTCATCTGGGGCGCCCGCCACGAAGAAACGTCGGCCCCCTGCGCAGTCATCAACCAACTCGAAGCGAATCGCGAATCCGTCCTCGCCGAAACCAGGCGCCGCTGGAAAGATCGGGATTTGACGCCCTTGATACCTAAATTCCAAAAGGAAAACAAACTATGAGCAAAGTAAGAGTTCTCGTCGGAACGCGTAAAGGTGCGTTCATCCTGGAGTCCGATGGCAAGCGTGAAAACTGGAACATCACCGGCCCCCACTTCGGCGGCTGGGAGATCTATCACATCAACGGCTCCCCGGCCGATCCCAATCGCCTCTACGCGTCTCAATCCAGCGCCTGGTTCGGCCAAATGATCCAGCGCTCCGACGATGGCGGGCAAACCTGGGAACCCGTCGACAACAAGTTCGTCTACGCCGGCGTCCCAGGCACGCATCAGTGGTACGACGGCACGCCCCACCCCTGGGAATTCAAGCGCGTCTGGCACCTGGAGCCGTCTCTCGACGATCCCGACACCGTCTACGCCGGCGTCGAAGACGCGGCCATCTTCAAGACCACCGATGGCGGCAAGTCCTGGAACGAACTCGCCGGCCTCCGCGAACACGGCTCCGGCCCCCGCTGGCAACCCGGCGCCGGCGGCATGTGCCTCCATACCATCGTCATCGATCCCACAAACCCGCAGCGCATCTTCATCGCCATCTCCGCCGCCGGCGCCTTCCGTACCGACGACGGCGGCGCCACCTGGATGCCCATCAACCAAGGCCTGAAGTCCGAATACATCCCCGACCCCAACGCCGACGTCGGCCACTGCGTCCACCGCATCGCCCTCCACCCCTCCCGTCCCGATACGCTCTTCATGCAGAAGCACTGGGACGTCATGCGCTCGGACAACGCCGGCGACACCTGGCACGAAGTCAGCGGCAACCTGCCCACCGACTTCGGCTTCCCCATCCAGGTCCACGCCCACGAGCCCGAAACCATCTACGTCGTACCCATCAAGAGCGATTCACTCCACTACCCGCCCGATGGCAAACTCCGCGTCTACCGCAGCCGTACCGGCGGCAACGAATGGGAAGCCCTCACCAACGGGCTGCCGCAACAGGACTGTTACGTCAACATCCTGCGCGATGCCATGGCGGTCGATAAGCTCGATCAATGCGGCGTCTACTTCGGCACCACCGGCGGCCAGGTCTATGCGTCGTCGGACTCCGGGGATAACTGGACGGCCATCGCCAGCAACCTACCGCCCGTGCTGTCCGTCGAAGTCCAGACCATCGCATGACCATTCGCGTCGTGATCCCCGCGCACCTGCGAACCATAGCCAAAGTGAGCGGCGAAGTCTCGCTCGACGTCGCCGCTCCCGTCACCATCCCAGCGGTGCTCGACGCGCTCGAAGCCCGTTTCCCCGCCCTGCAAGGCACCATCCGCGACCACGTCACCCGCGTCCGCCGCCCCTTCATCCGCTTTTTCGCCTGTAGCGAAGATCTCTCGCACGACCCGCCGGAAACCGTACTCCCCGTGCCCATTCAGACGGGCGCCGAGCCGTTTCTCATCGTCGGTGCCATCGCCGGCGGCTAGCCCCTTTACGTTCTCCTCTCGCAGCACGGCACCCCCACGGGGACACCCGCGTGCCGAAGCGCGAAAGCGCGCAGGCCGGGTGTCCCCAGACGCCGTACTCCTCAACTTTCCGCTTCCCCGCCGCGTCAAATCCACATGATCAAATTCCTCCTCGGCGCCATTCTCGCGGTTCTCATTTGGATGAACTTCCACACCGTCACCCATCGCGAAAGCCCCGCCAAACCCATCGCCAAGCGCTACCAAATCGACAGCTTCCACCAGGCCCTCGACAGCTTCAAACAGGACGCCGGCCGCTACCCCACCACCACCGAGGGCCTGCAAGTTCTGCGGAACGCTCCGGACATCAAAGGCTGGCGCGGCCCCTACCTCCCACAAGACATCCCCACCGACCCCTGGAACATGCCCTACAACTACCGCCTCCACCCCGAAAACTACCCCATCATCAACTGATCACCGCCCCCGTCTCCGTCGTATCGTACCCCGCCAACACTTCCAACTTCCGCCGCAACGCCGCCCGCTGCAACACATCCAAAAACGTCTGCGCCACCGGCGTATCCATGGTCTCCCGTCGCATCACAAAGTCGTAGCGTTCACTCTGCAACGGCACGAAATCCAACCCGAACGTCTGCGCCGCCGACCGCGTGGCTAAACAACAATCCGCCTCCTCCGTCATCACCATATACGCCGCCGCCAAGTGCCCATGCGCCACCCGCTCATACCCGGCAATCTTCTTCCCCGCCAGCCCCGCCTCACCCAACAAACGATCCAACAATCCCCGGCTCCCCGAACCCGCCTCCCGGTTCACAAACCGCACCTTCTTCCGCGCCAAATCCTCCACCTTCCGAATCTCCTTCGGGTTCCCCCGCGCCGTCACAAACCCCTCTTCCCACCGCGCAAACGTCACAACAGCGAAATCCTCATCCGGAAACTCGCTCTTCAAAAACGGCAAATTAAACTCGCCCGTCTCGGCGTCTTCCAGGTGCGATCCCGCAATGTGCACCTTCCCCTCCGCCAACCAGCGCAGTGCCAGTTTGCTCGACGCAGCCGCCGATACAATCTCCACGCCGCTCAACCGCTCCACCATCCGCGACACCAACCCAATCGCCGGGTCACACCCCGCCATCACCATCTTCTTCGCCGAACTCTCTTCCTTTCCGAACGAGACCAACTCCGCCATCCCGCGCCCCACGTGCGAAACCACGCCATCGGCCTCGGGCAAAAAATACGGCGACGCCGTTACCGGAATCCCCACCCGCCGCGTCCCGACATGGCAAACCCGCACCGCCTGCCCCCGCCCCACCGGCCCCGCGCTCAGAATCTCCGCCGGCACGCACTCCGGTGCCGCCGGCTTCTCCGCGACCAACGAAAACAACTCCTCCACCGGCACTTCCAACTCCCGCGCCAGCCGCAGCGTCACTTCCGTATTCGGCACATAAGTGCCCGCTTCGATGGCATAAATCGTCTGCCGGCTCACACCCACACGACGCGCCAATTCGGTCGCCCCGACACCCCGGCTCTTCCGGACCTCACTCAACTGGTTCTGTATCTTCGCATCCATGGCTAACGCGCCGGCGCCATCACGGCCAGCTTTACCAGCATACGCACCGAACGGGCCGCCCGCTTGTCCCGCGGGACAACCAACCGTAGCTCCTTCAACGGTTCTCCCGCAGCATGGTCCGCCACAAGCACCGGTTCGTCTCCAAACTGTCCGTCCAACTCCGCCAGCGAAAACACCACCCGGTAGCCATCCGTCGCCTCCGCCATTACAAAGTTCGCCAATGCCTGCCCTCGCAGTTCCCCCAAACCGGCCAAGTGCAGAACATCCTGCAACAGCACGCCTTCATACATTACGGAGCGTCCGTCGTGCGTCAGTGTCGCCGACGTCCGCGCCATCCGGCCCAACTCCTTCGGCGTCAGCCGCAGCGGCGTCAGTACGGCCCCCTCCACCCGAAACTCCTGCGCAATTCCGGTCACCGCCACCAACGCCAACAAAATCAGAGTCCACATCGCTGCCTCAAAAATGGAATTTCACGACGAGCTCAAACACCCGCGGATCAAGCGCCGTTGTGATCGAACCAAATGTCGCCGTTCCAAAACTCCCGTTCGGATTCCCCAGCGGCGGCGTATTCATCACGTTGAACGCCTCCGCCCGGAACTCCGCCCGCAGCCGTTCCGTCAGTGCGAAGGTCTTCCCCACCATCACATCCAGCGTCTTGTACCCCGGCCCAACAACGGGATTCCTCGAACTGTTCCCAATCGTAAACTGCCCCGCCTGTGCGAACGCCGCCGTGTTGAACCAACGCCCTGTCGATTGCAGATCCGCCGCCAATACCGGCGAGCCCACCCGATTCGGCCGCTGAATGCCAAACCCCGCAAACGCGTTCAGATTCGTCGCCTGCGTTACCGCCACAGGACTGCCGGACTGCCTCCGCGCAATCCCCGCCACCTGCCAGCCCCGCGCCTTCGGCAACTCATAAACGAACCCGATCGAGACGATATGCGGCACGTTTCCCGTCGACACATCCTTCTCCAATCGCTTATTAAAACTATCGGCCGCCTGGAACGTCGTCACCGGCCCCGTCAGTACCGCCGAATCGAACACCGCCCCCGCATCGTCAATCAACCGCGAAAACGTATAAGCCCCGGTAAACGTCAAGCCCCGAGAAAGCCGTTTCTCCACGTGCGCCTGAAACGAGTGATACGTCGAGTGCCCAGTGTTGTTCCGATAAAGCGACACCGTCGTGAATCGCGGATACGGCCGCAGCAACTGTCCCCGCGCGATCGTTGCCCCGCCAATCTGCCCGAAGTATGGATTCGCCACCTGAGCCGTCAATTGCGAACCCAACGCCAGCTGCTCCACAGTCAACTGGTTCAAATTCACATCCGGCACACCCATCCTCGTCAGCTTCGATCCCAGATACCCCGCCTCCACGCTCCAGTACGACCCAAACGTCCTCTGCAACGTGACGTTCCACTGTTGCGCATACCCGCTGCCATTATTCCGCTGCACACCGAACACGCCCTGCCCCAACCCCGCATCCGACCCGGCCGTCTGCACACGCACCGTCGGCCCCTGCGACAGCACGAACGCTGGATTCACGTTGTCCAGCGTCTGCTGCCCCACCGTCTGAATGAACGGAAACAAGGGGGTCGTAAACGGCGTCGTAATACCCGCCTGTTCAATCCACGTCATCCCATACCCGGCCCGCATGACAAAAGAATCCGTCACCGTATACGCCATGCCCATCCGCGGCGCAAAGTTCTTCTTTTCCAGATCTCTTGCCGAGCGTCCCGCGCCATTCGCGCCCAAAAGATCCAGTTTCTGCGTCGCCAGGTTGAAAACGGCACCCCGATCGCCCACCACAGTCGACGGAAAATTCAACGTGTACCGCACACCCGGATTCAGCGTCAGCCGCCGCGACACCCGCCAATCATCCTGCAGGAAAAACTCCGCAATCCGCGCCCGCGGCGAAATCGTCTCCGGCTGCGCGTCCAGACTGAACCGCCCCACCTGCCCCAGCAGGAACGACGCAAAAGAATGGCCCGTATTCGCCATGGTTGCGCCATTCGCCGCCAGTCCAGCCGTAAATATCGACGTGAACTGGTAGTTCCCCGTCGGGCTCGGCGGCTGCAACACATCCAGCGTCTGCAACCGGACATCGGCCCCCATCTTCAAACTATGCCGGCCCACAACGCGCGAATAGTTGTCGATAAACTGCGTTACCGACGTTGTAAATTCCGCATTCCCGCTCGCCGGCGGCCCCAACTGCTGCACCCCCACCACGTCAAAAGTCGGCAGAACATCGGAGAACGAACCCACCGGAACATTCGGAATTCCCAACCGCTCGCCCGTCCTCATCGCCGTCCGCCCAAACCCGCGCCGCGTGTAGCCCATCCGCAACTGGTTCACCGCGCTCGGCGTCACAGCCCACGTATGCTCGGCCGCCACACTGTCCGCCCGCGTCAGTGTATTGCCAATCACACCCGTCGTCAGGTTTCCGCTGCCATCCGGTAAAGGTATCGTCGGCCGGCTGTCATCCCGCAAATACGAATAGCGTCCAAAAACCCGGTGCCGCTCGCCGAGATAGCGGTCCAAACGCCCATCAAACTGATCGGCCGCCGTGCCGTCATTTCCCTGCCGGCGGTAGTTGTTCGCCGCGGCGTCACTGCCGGTCGGGTATCGTTCCGCCAACCCCGCTGCGACGCGGTCCAACCGGGCCGCCGGTATTACATTCCCAGCAAACACATCTCGCGCAAAGCCCGAATCCGTTCGCCGCGTCGTCGCCGGATCGAAAACCGGCTGCGCAAAAACACCCCGCCGTTGCGCCGCCGTCGGCACCGTACTCACCCGCACCACCCCCGTGTTCAACCGCGTGCCCTGCCAGTCGGCAAAGAAAAACGTCTTGTTTTTCTGCACCGGCCCGCCCACCACAAATCCATACTGATTGCGCCGGAACCGTGGCTTGTCCCCGGTCGTCGCAAACAAGTTCCGCGCATTCAACTTCTCATTCCGGAAGAACTCGAACAGCGTGCCGTGCAACGCATTCGAACCTGCCTTCTGGTTCACCATAATCACGCCGCCATTGCTCCGCCCGTACTCCGCCGAATAGCTGTTCGTCTCCACACGAAACGCATCAATCGCATCCACAATCGGATAAAACGCCACCTGTCCCGGCTCCGGCTGCAACACACTGATTCCGTCGTAGATGTACTCACTCACCCGCGGCCGGCTCCCGTTAATCCGCGGCAACACGCTCCCCGGCGGCAGACTCACGCCCGGAGCCAGCGCAAGCAACGGCACAAAGTTCCGCCCGTCCAGCGGCAGCGCAACCACTATCTTCTGCTCAACCACATAACTCACCGTCCCTCGCCCGGACTGCAACAACGGCGCCTCCCCCGTCACATCAACCGCCTGCCGTTCCTCCCCCAGCCGCAACGACACATCCAGTCTCACCCGGTCCCCCACACGCAACTCCACCCCATCCCGCTCCAGCGGAGCAAACCCGCGAGCCGATACCGACACGCGATACTCCCCCGCCGGTAACGCCAGAAAGGGAACCTGCTCCGCCTTCGCCCGCGCAGTCCATCCCGTCCCGGAATGCGATACCGTCACCTCAGCACCTGCCACTGACAGGCCGTCGGGATCGAGTACGCGCACAACCAACTCACACTTCGTCGCTTGACCAAACAGCACGACGGACAATCCCGCGATCAAGAGACATCTCATGACAGTGTCATGTTAACACGACAGTGTCATCTAGAGCATTCACGCAAGTCCGCGGCCGCACCGTCTCCGGCGGTCTGCACGCGCCCCCGCCAGCCTGACCTAGGCTTATGCCGATGTGCTGCCAGGCAGCCCAAAGAACCGTTTTATGCGAATCAGCAAATGCTCCCGCGTTGCCTGAATCCGCCGCGTCGAACTCTCTCTGTCCAACTGATCCCGGATTCCGGCTAGCTCCATCTGCCGCTCCGCGATCACCAGAGACATGTCATCGGCGATCTCCGACCGCCCATTCAACATGTCGTACAAATCCACCTTGTCCAATCGCAGACAGTCCACCTGGCTCAGCCCCACCACCGTCGCCGATCGCTTCTCCCCGGTCAATAGGGACATCTCACCAAAGAAATCTCCCGCCTGAAGGACCGCAACCTGCTGACTCAAACCGGCGTCGTTAGTCAGCAAAATACTGACCCGGCCCGACAAAATCAGGAACATCGATTCCCCGTCATCGCCCTGCCGAAGAATCATCTCCCCTGGTGCGAAGGAAAGGTGCTTCAACCGGGGTGCCAACCGCGCGGTCTCCTCATCATTCAGCATCCGAAACAGCGGTATGTGTTGCAGCGCCGCGATCAGATCCGGCGACTCAGCCCGCGCCTCAGCCGCCTGCTGTTCCGAATGGATATCGAGCACCTGTGCAATCGGCCGCATCGGCGCGCCAATCCGCGCCAAAGCGAAGTAGATCCGCATCAGCACCGCCGAGAGCGCCGACTGCTCATGCCCCGGTTTCGTCAACCAAACCTGGACGCCGTATTCGATGTTGTCCTTTTCAAAACCGGTGATCAAACACTTCGGCTTTGGTTCCAGCGCGACACCCTCAATCGGCGATGCCGCCAACGCGTACTCCACCGCCTCAATCACCCGGCTCGGATTGCGCCGGTAACCGAGAATGAACTTCACCATCCGCCGTCGGCTATTGGAAAGCAGCGTGACTGGCGCCTTCGTCAAGACGCTGTTAGGAATCAGTATCGTGTCTCCGTCGGCCGTGGTAATCGAGGTGTGCCGAAGCCTCACATGATTTACACTCCCGCTTCCAAACTCCGTCTTGATCCACGAGCCAACACCAATTTCCTTCTCTAACTCCAGCGAGATTCCGCCCGCCAGGTTCCCCAGCAACTCCTGCAGCGACAAACCGATCACTGCCGTCGCCACCGCCGAGGTCGCGATCAATCCCGTCACGTTCACACCAAGTCGTGACAAAAGGTTGACCAGCACCGCCGCATAACCGACAACCGCACTCATGTCCCCGAGAAAACGCGGCATTCGGAATCTTCTCGACAGGGCTGCAGACAAAAACACCACAAAGACCTGAATCCCGGCGATTTCCAGAAATGCAACAGCCACCTCGATCGGCCACACCGCGCCCGCCACACGGGTATCCGATTCAGCCAGGAGCCATATCGCTGCCGCCAACCCCAGTTGCACCCAGATCGAACGAACTCGCCGGGTTTCGACGCGAGTTGCCCACCATAGGATTGCCGTTGCGCCCAGCAGGAACGCCCACAGATAAGGCAAGAAATGTAGCACGGTCGGAAAGAACTCTATTCTCGTACAACTTCATTTCGATACGATGAATTCCAACTGAAAACACCGATGCCAACTCGCCGCCACTTCCTGCAACTAGCCCTCTCCGCTGATCCCACTCTCCGCCAGGCCTTCGACGCCACCCTGAAGGCTCTCCCCACCGCCGCCGCCGACCCCGCCCGTCCCGTCTATCACTTCCATCCCCCGGCCAACTGGTGCAACGACCCCAATGGCACCATCTTCTACCGCGGCTGGCACCACCTCTTCTACCAATACAACCCCTACGGCTCCCTCTGGGGCAACATGCACTGGGGCCACGCCCGCAGCCGCGACCTCGTCAACTGGGAACACCTTCCCATCGCCATCGGCCCCTCCAAAGACAAGGGCGAAGACCACATCTTCTCCGGCGCCGCCATCCTCGCCAAAGACGGCAAGCCCCGCGTCTTCTACACCAGCATCGGCAACAAACGCGCCCCCGAACAGTGGCTCGCACCCCCGCCGATGACGATCTCATCACCTGGACGAAATCCCCGCGCAACCCCATCCTCACCACCGCCATCCACGGCCCGCTGAAAGTCGACGACTGGCGCGACCCATTCCTCTTCACCGAAGACGGCCACACCTACATGGTCTGCGGCGGCAATACCAACAACCGCCAATCCGGCGGCGCCGGCCTCGTCCTGCTCTACCGCGCCGAAAACGCTGAACTCACGCAATGGAAGTTCCTCGGCAAGGTGTTCGAATACCGAAACCGCGAAGTCATCAACATCGAATGCCCCAATCTCTTCAAGCTCGGCAACAAGTGGGTTCTGATCGTCTCTCCCCACCGGCCATGCGAGTACTTCGTCGGTTCGCTCGACATCAAACGCTGCCGCTTCACCCCCGAAACCCATGGCATCCTCGACGCCGGGGACGCCTACGCCACCAACATCTCAACGGATGACAAAGGCCGCACCATCCTCTGGATCTGGGGCCGCACGAAGAACCCCGAATCGAAGGGCTGGAACTCCGTCATGGTCATGCCGCGCATCCTGAGCCTGACGCCCGACAACTTCCTCCGCCAGCAACCCGTCCCCGAATTCGAACAACTCCGCGGTGCCGAAATCCCCCTCCCGAAAGGGCTCCACCACGATGCCTTCGAACTCGAACTCACCATCCCCAAAGGCCCCGCTTCCATCGAACTCCGCCGCGCCGACTCGGTCAACACCATCTCCCTGAACAACGACGGCATCCTCACCGTCAACGGCGTCAAAACCCTCCTCGGCCGCCCGGACCATCACACACTCCGCGTCTTCGTCGACAAGAGCGTCATCGAAGTCTACGCCAACAACGGCCAGGCCGCGCTCTATACAACCCTGGCCCCGGGCACAGGCGAACTCACCTGCACCCTGCCAGCCAACGTCACCGGCCGGGCGTGGCAAATGAAACCCGCCCGGCTCTCCCTCGATCACTTCAAAGGTTGACTAAAACACCAGCTTCAACGCCATCTGGATCACGCGCGGATTGCCCGTCGTGTTCCGGATCGTGGCGTAGCTGGCTGCCGTGATACTCCCGCCAGGATTCGCGAAGTTGGTGATGTTCAGCAGATTGAAGAATTCGTTCCGCCATTCCAGCCCCACGCGCTCGGTCACAGCGAAACTCTTGTTCACCGACAGGTCGATATTCCGTTGCGACGGCCCGCGCAGAATATTCCGCCCCGTGTCGCCCCACAAATTCCCCGCGCGCACAAACGCGTCCTTGTTGAAGTAGGCATTCAAACGATCCTGTGTGCGTCCGCTCAGCCGCGCCGTCGACAACGTCGCTCCCGGCGCCCAACTGGCCCGGCTATTGGCCGTTCCATAAAACGCCGCGCCGCTCGTGTCAAGAATGCTGATCGGTGTGCCCGTCTGCAAAATCGAAACACCAGCCAGCTGCCACCCGCCCAACGCCTTCTTCCAGAAAGCCGGCGCCGGCAACACATAGCTGAAATTCACCACCAACCGTTGCGTCCGGTCGAAATCCGACGGCCCGCGATTCAACCCCAGCCGCAGTTGATCGCCATCCGTCTGCGTAAACGTGGCTCCGGTCCCGGACCCCGAATTGTTGTCCAGAGACTTCGCCCAGGTATACGAAGCCAGCATCCGCAAACCCTTGGCAAACCGCCGCGTCACCGATGCTTGCAACGAGTTGTACCTCGAATCCGTCGACGTCTCCAGCCATACCAGTCCCGTCGGCGAGAAGCCCACATACGGCACCCGCAGCGAAGCGTTTGCCGCCGTGGTCGTCGTCTGCCCGTTCACCGGGCTCGTTGCGCTCGCCAGCAGCGGCTGGTTAATCAGCCGCTGTGTCGCCAATCGCGACCCCTTCGTGCCAACATAGCCAACCTCGATCATCGTCGCCGGCGTCAACTGATGCTGCACATTCAAGCCCCACTGCTGCAAATACGGCGTACGCAGCGTCGGGTCAACGGCGTTCAGTCCGATCGCCGGCCGCTCCGTCGTATACGGCGGCGCCGTCAACAACGGAACCACCGGAAACTGCGACTGCTGCGGCAACACCGGGAACGGGTCCTGCAACGAGTACCCGATGTTCGCCGTCCCCTGCAAATCCGTCCGCACATACCCGGGCAGCGACAGCGCTTCCAACAGCCCCAGCTGATTCGACAACCGGTCATAGTAGATCCCATACCCGCCGCGCATCGCGGTCTTCTCGCTCAGCTTATAGGCCACGCCAAAACGCGGCGCAAAGTTCTTCACGGGCGCACTGTCGATCAACGTCGGCGACACGCCCGGAATCCCCGCCACCGCTTTCTTCGCCGCCGAGCTCTGCACAAATCCGGCACTCGTCGCCCCGTTCGGCGGCGGCGGCTGATACTTCCGCGTATCGAAGCTCCCGTTCCGCCCCAGCTTGTCCACCGCATACCCCAAATAGTCCCAACGCAGCCCGACGTTGATCGTCAGCTTCGTCGACACCTTCCAATCATCCTGCACGAACCAACTGAAATCCGTAATCCGGTCCATCCGGTCCGTCACGCCACTGGCCACGCTCGACGAATTGATATTGCTGAACCCTGTCCCGTTCCCACCCTGTGTGATCGGCGTCCCCGGCAACCCGGTTAGAAAATCGCCAAAACTCTGCAACGTCAACGTGCCGCGGAACCGATTATTCGAGTAGTAGTCGTCCACATACTTCCGGATCTCCGTCCCGAACCGCACCTGGTGCTTCCCCTTGATCCACGACAGGGTATCCACGAAATGATACGTGTCCTGATTCACACCCTGGTCGGCATTCACGCTATACCCCAGGCTGAAGACGCCCGTCACCGCAATCTGAGGAATATCCGGAAAGTCCTGTGCATTAAATCGCTTCATACCAATCGCGCTCAATGGAAACTGGTTCTCCTGCTTCACAACGCCATACAACCGCGAAAAGCCCATGCGCGCCTCGTTCACCAGATTCGGCGAAAACACATGCGTGTCCGTCAGGCTCATGATGCGGCTCTTGAAATCCTGCGTCGTGCCGAACCCCGGAATCGTCGCCGCCGGCAGCGGCTGGAACGCCGGCTGGCCCGAAATAATCGACTTGAACATCAGCCGGTTATTCGAGCTCACCTGATGATCCCCATTGGCAATGTACTGGTTCTCCGAATACTGCGCCGGAATCGACACCGCATAGTTCACGCCCGCCCCCGTGCTCTGCGGCGACGGGATCACAAACTGCCCATTCGGCAATTTCAGGTTCAACAGCGCCAGCGACACCGGATTGATGTTCGATCCATCGGCCGCGATCGTAGGCCCGCCACGCGTCCCCCGCGCTCCGGCGAAGGCCCGTCCCAACGACGCCCTCGACCGATCCGCCGGAATCTGCGGCAGCGTCAGCGAACTCGACCCCGACAGCCCGTTCCGCTGCCGCGTACCCTGATACGAAAAGAAGAAAAAGGTCTTGTTCTTGATCACCGGCCCACCCAGGTTTCCACCAAACTGGTTCTGCTTCAACACCGGCCGCTCCTGCCCGGTGGCGTTAAAGAAGAAGCTGTTCGCGTTCAACTCGTTGTTCCGGAAAAACTCATACAGCGCCCCGTGAAACTGCGGCCCGCCGCTCCGCGTCACCAGCACCACCGCCGCCCCGCCGCTCCGCCCGGACTGCGCATCGTACAACCCCGTCTGCACCTTGAACTCCTGGATCGCCTCCGGCGAAGGAGCCACCAGCCCGTTCGAACCAAAAGCGTTCTCATTCGACGTGTTGCTGTGAATGTTCACCGAGTCCACGCCGTCGATATAGACCGAATTCGAACCCAGCCGCGCGCCGCCCGACGAAATATTCTGCGTCCCGCGTCCCAACGCGCCAGCATCGTTCAATGGCCCCGACGTCCCCGGCGACAACGCCAGCAGCTGCGTGAAGTTCCGCGTCGACAACGGCAACTCCTTCACCGACGTCCCCTCCACTACCCGGCCCAGCGCGGCGGACTCCGTCTGCAACAGCGGCGCCGTCGAAGTCACCTCAATCCGCTCGCTCACTGTGGCCGGCTTCAAGACGATATCCACCGCAATGCGCTCGGTAACGCCCAGCACCGCGCGCGCCACCGAAGTGCCAAACCCAGTCAACGAAACCTCAATCGTGTAGGTGCCCGGCGCCAGGAACGGAAATGCATACTGCCCCGTCGCGCCCGACACGGTCTCGCGCGCCTCGCCCGCCTCGCTCTTGGCCACCACCTTCGCCCCAGGCGCCGGCGCTCCGCTCTCGTCGCGGACCACGCCGCTAATCGTTCCGCTCGTCTGCCCGGCCAGCGTGGCCGCGCAAAGCAACATGGCAATCCAAAGGCTCAGTGTCTTCATGGCTGTAAATACCTCTTCAAAAATGCGTAAACTTCCCCGCGGCTCTGCACCGCCAGCGCCGTGTCAATCCGGTTGAAATGGTGTCCCCCCGGCGCGGCCTCGTAAATCTTATGCTCGAACGTCTTCCCGGCCGCCTGCAGCGCCGCCACCAGGTTCTTCACTTCCACAATACGCACCGTCGTATCCGACGTGTTCCCATGCACCAGCAACGGCCGCGTCAGCTTCCCAACATGCGTCACCGCCGACCGCTTCCGGTACTCATCCTCCCCCGCCTCCGGCCCCGCGCTCTCCGCCATCGTCTGCGCCATCGATTTCAAATACTTCTTCCGCTCCACCAGATCACTCACCGGCACCCCGGCATACGCACACGCGAAAGACTCCGGATGGAAGAACAAATTGAACAACGCGATCATCCCCCCATGGCTCCAGCCCACCACCCCCACCCGCGCCGGATCCAGGAACGAGTACCGCGCAATCATCCAATCCCGCGCGCCTAGCACGTCATCGTTCTCTTTCCCGCCATAGTCCAGCGCCTTCTTGTACGCCTCCCCATACCCCGTGCTGCCCCGGTAGTCCGGCGCCACCACCACATACCCCTGCTCCAACAACTCCCGTACAATGGTCGCCGCGTTCGCCGGTCCGCCGGTCATATGGTTGCTATGAACACCCCCATGAATCAACACCACCAGCGGGTGTTTCTTCGTCCGGTCCAGCTTCTTGGGAACATAGCTGTACGCATACAGAATCATCGGCGCCTTGCTCGCCGCCGTCCGCGGCAGTCCCGTGTACCGGAACGTCCGCACTTCGGCGATGTCGCTCAGCTCCAACTTCCACAAAACATCGTCAATCAGCTTCGCCGTGTGGTCCGGATCATTCTCCGTCGCGTCCGAGGATTCCGCCGCCTGCCCCCACACCGCCAAACTCAAACCCGCCAGGCACACCCCTAGCCGCAGATAATTGCGCATACGGTATCGTAACCGCCACCAAGATACCTTCCACCCATGTAAAGGCATCGATCCTGTTAGCACCCCGGTAGCGCTCGCGACTGATTGATTCTAAAGTGGTATGCATACCATGGTGGAAGCAGCACACGACCTCGAAGCCGTCGTCGATCGCCTCTTGAAGAGCGAAACCTTTCGCCACGCCCCCTCTTCCCGCCGTCTCCTGCGCTACTTGGCCGATCGTTGCATCGCCGGCGAATCCGACGCCATCAAGGAATACACCATCGGCGTCGACGCCTTTAACAAGCCCACCTCCTACGACCCGCGCTCAGATTCCACCGTCCGCATCCAAATCGGCCGCCTCCGCCAAAAACTCACCGAATACTACACCGGCGAGGGCATCGCCGACGACGTTCTCCTATCCGTTCCCAAGGGCCGCCTCACCCTCGTCTGCGAACCCCGCATCGCGGCAGACCAACCGCAACCGCCCGCGGAAACAGCCACCCCTCCCAAGTGGCGCAACATCGCATTCGGGCTCACCGCGGCCCTGCTGTGCTCCCTCATCTGGACCGCCACCCGCTCCCGCCCCGCCCCGCCCCCAGCCGATTGGTCCCCCGACCTCGAAGCCATCTGGCAGCCGCTCATCAACAGCCCCAAGCCCCTCCTCATCGCCGTCGGCGATCCGCTCTTCGCCCAGTTCGAAAACAAAACCCTCTTCCGCGATCCCGCCATCGACAAATGGGACGATCTGAAAAAGTCCCCGCAAGTCACCGCCATGGCCCAAGCCACCGGCGCCGGCACCAGCCAACCGGTCCACTACTACTCCGCCGTCGGCGAAGTCAGCGCCGCATTCCTTCTCGGCCGCCGCCTCGGCCCCCGCCAGCCACTTCTCTCGCTGGTCCGCAGCAGCCAGATGCTCTGGCAGCAGATGGCCGATGCCAACGTGCTCTTCCTCGGCCCGCCCCGCTTCTTCACGGAGCGCCTCGGCAACCTCCCCATGCCCATGGCCATCACCGAGTCCCCCGATGGCTTCCGCGTCACCCAACCCGCCGCAGGCGAGCCCGCCCTCTATCCCTACCGCAACAGCACCGGCTACTTCGTCGAAGACGGCGAAGCCTGCGTCCTCGTCACCCGCGCCACCGGCCCATCTGGCGGAACAGACATCTTCTCCATCGCCAGCAACAGCACCTTCGGCCGCCTCGGCGCCGTCGCCGCCCTCACCGATCCCCAACTAGCCAAACCCATCGTCGCCAGGATGCACCCGCTCCCCCGCTACTTCCAACTCCTCCTCCGCGTGAAGTACAAAGGCGGCGTCCCCACCGAAACCGCCTACCTACTCCACCGCGCCCTCACCGGCCGCTAAGGCCGCGCCCAATACCGGTCCCGCGCCTGAACGACGAGCCCCTTCTGCTTCACGGCTAACTGAATCTTCCGGAACTCCGACAGCTTCACCGGCGCATCGGAAACATACCCGATGTTGTACTGGCTCCGCAGCTCCTCCTGAATCCGCGCGTAGATCTGATCAATCGGCAGCTTCTTCGAAACCTCGTAAAAAGCCCCGCCCGTCTCGTGCGCCAGCTTCACCAACACATTCCTCCCGTTATCCCCATTCCGGTCCGCGAACAGAATCGAGTAGATCAACGTGTCGTTCTTCTGCGCCGCCTCAATCGCCTCCAACACGGTCGAACTGCTCCCGTAGTCCACCCCATCGGTCAGCAAAATCAACGCCTTCCGCCCCGTCTGATCTTTCAGCAACACCCGCGCCCCGGTGTCGACCGCGTCGAACAGCACCGTCCCGCCGCCAATGCCCCGCCGCAACTCGCTCCGGCTCGGCGTATCCACCAGCGTCAACGCCGCCTCCAGCTTGTTGTAGTCGCTCGTCAGCGTTTGCCGGATCAGCACGCGGCTGTCGAACTGCAGAACAAAAACCTTGTCCTTCTCCACCCGCAACACCTGATCCAAAAACCGCAAACTCGCGCTCCGCTCCGCCGTCAGCACGTGTTCCTGGCTCATCGACGTGTCCACCAACAGCCCCAGCGTCAACGGCAACTCGCCCTGCCGCGAAAAATACGAAATCGCCTGCGGCCTTCCCTGCTCCAGCAGCACGAAGTCGTCCTTCGTCAAATCGCCGATTATCGCGCCCTTCTTGTCGCGCACGGAGGCCAGCACATTCACCACGCGCACGTCCGCCTTAAACTGCGCGAACGCGCTCACAGAACCAGCCAGCAACGCTCTTCGGGAGATCACTCTCCCACCCTACTACGCTACGCCGCCACCTGCGCGCCCAGTTCCTTTACAAGGCTCGACACAAACGACTTCGCATCGCCGAACAGCATCAGCGTCTTGTCCATGTAGTAGAGCTCGTTGTCGATGCCGGCAAACCCGGCCGCCATGCCGCGCTTGATGATCATCACCGTGCGCGCCTGGTCCACTTCCAGAATCGGCATGCCCGCAATCGGGCTCGTCGGGTCGTTCTTCGCCGCCGGGTTCACGACGTCGTTAGCGCCGATCACGAGCGCCACATCGCACATCGGGAACTCGCCGTTGATCTCGTCCATCTCCACCATCTTGTCGTAGGGGATGTCGGCCTCGGCCAGCAGCACGTTCATATGCCCCGGCATGCGCCCGGCCACCGGATGAATCGCAAACCGCACATCCACGCCGCGCTTGCTCAGGATGTCGTACATCTCCCGCAGCTTGTGCTGCGCCTGCGCCACCGCCAGCCCATAGCCCGGAACAATGATCACCGATCGCGCCGCGTCCAGAATCGACGCCGCCTCTTCCGGCGAAGCCGACCGCACCGGCCGCTGCTCCACCTCGCCCTTTGCCGACGTCTGCAACGTGCCAAACGCCCCGAACAGCACATTCGTGAACGACCGGTTCATCGCCCGGCACATGATGATCGACAGAATCAACCCCGACGATCCATCCAACGCGCCCGCCACAATCAGCAGCTTGTTGTCGAACGCAAACCCCATCGCGCTCGCCGACAACCCCGCATACGAGTTCAACAGCGCAATCACCGTCGGCATATCCGCACCGCCAATGGGCATAATCAGCAACACGCCAAACAGCAGTGAAAAGCCCACAAAAAACGGGAAGATCGCCGTCGGGTCAACGGTCTGGTTCATCGCCACACCCAGCGCCATCGCAATCGCCAGCACGCCCAGGTTCGCAATGTTCTGCCCTCGATACGTCATCGGCCGCCCCGGCAGCAACTCCTGCAACTTCCCAAACGCCACCAGGCTCGCCGTAAATGTCACGTAGCCCAAAAGCATCTCCACCGTCAGCGCTACCAGCGTAAACCCATGCGGGCGCGCTTCAAATAACTCCGCCGTCCCAATCAGCGCCGCCGCCAGCGCACCAAACGCCTGCGCAATCGCCGTCCGCTGCGGCACCGCCGTCATCGGCATCTTCAATGCCAGCGGCGCGCCAATCGCCGCGCCCACCAGGAACGCCAGCATGATCCAGTGGTATTCCACCACCTCAAACCGCAGCAGCGTCCCCACCACAGCCAGCAACATTCCCGTTTCGCCTGCCCACACGCCGCGTCGCGCCGTAGCCGGAGAATTCATCCATTTCAGCGCCAATATGTACAGCGCCGCCGCAAAAAGATACAGGATTGGATAGAGGATCTCGGTCATCTCTCCCCCCGTTTCTTGAACATCTTCAACGTACGGTCCGTAATCAAATAACCGCCCACGGCGTTAATCGTCGATGCCGTCACCGCCAGACACCCCAGCACCTTCGCCAGTGTCGAAGCGTCTTTATGCCCAGCCACCAGAATCGCCCCCACCACCGCGATCGATGAGATCGCGTTCGTCAACGACATCAGCGGCGTATGCAACAGCGGAGAAACCCGGCGAATCAGTTCAAATCCCAGAAATGCGGCCAACAAAAAGATCCATAAACCGACTTCGTATGAGTGCATGATTACCCTCCCACCAATTCCGGCGCGATCAGTTCAGCCACCTTCGCGTGAACCGTCTGGCCCTGATGCGTCACCAACGTCTCTCGTGTAATCTCCTCCTTCACGTCCAGTTCAATCACGCCCTTCGGCGCCAGGTGCTGCAGAAACGTCGCCACGTTCTTGGCGTACATTTGGCTGGCGTGATAAGCGGCTTCCGACGGCAGATTCGTCATCCCCAGAATCGTCACGCCGCCCACAACCACCGTCTCCCCCGCGCGCGTCAATTCGCAGTTCCCGCCCCGCTCGGCGGCCATGTCGACGATCACCGCGCCCGGATGCATCGCGTGCACCATCTCCGCCGTAATCAGAATCGGAGCCTTCTTCCCCGGCACCGCCGCGGTCGTGATCACCACGTCCTGCTCCCGCAGCACGCTCGTCAACAACTCCCGCTGCCGTCTGTAGAACTCCTCGTCCATCGCCTTCGCATAGCCACCGCTGCCCTCGGCCGACTTCGCCTCCAGTGCCAGCGAAACGAACTTCGCGCCCACGCTCTCGGCCTGCTCCTTCGCCGCCGCGCGCACGTCGTAGGCGCTGCAAACAGCGCCCAACCGCTTCGCCGTGGCCAGTGCCTGCAACCCCGCCACACCCACGCCCAGCACGAACACCTTCGCCGGCACAATCGTGCCCGCCGCCGTCGTCAACATCGGGAACATCCGCGCCGAAGCCTGCGCCCCGGCCAGCACCGCGCGATACCCGGCCACCGTCGCCATCGACGACAACACGTCCATCGCCTGCGCCCGCGTAATGCGCGGAATCAACTCCATCGCAAACAGCGTCACCCCAACCTTCGCCATCGCCGCCACGCTTTCCAGCGCCGACAATGGTTCCGCCATCCCAATCACAATCTGCCCGCTACGCAGCAGTGGCAAATCGGCCTTACCCGCATCGGGGTTGGCGCCGAGCGTTCGCACCTGCAGAATCACATCCGCTTGTGCAAACACCGCGGCGCGCTCCACAATGTCGGCGCCCTTGGCTTCATACTCCGAATCCGGAAATCCAGCGGCCTCGCCCGCGCCGCGCTCAATCAGGAATTGCATCCCGGCCTTTGCCAGCCGGTCAAACCCGCCGGGTGTCATCGCCACCCGGCGCTCTAGAGGAAATGTTTCCTTGGGAACTCCAACGGTCAAGCCCACTTGGTTCTCGCCCCCTTCATTAAACTGCCCCAATTGTATGCCTCTCGCGCAGCAAACGCATCGGGTACATATAACGGCGCCAGCCCCGCCACAGCGATATACTGAGAAATTACCCAGCCCCCGTCGCGCCGCCATTCGCTCCCTGCCTGAGCCACCCGGAGCCCCCCATGACAATCACCCGGCGCGCGCTGTTCGCAGCCGCTGCTCTCCCGCTCAAGGCCAATACCCTCGCCCCCGGTTCCCTGCGTTTCAAGTGGAACTACGGCTCCATCTGCGCCGCGCGTAACCGCGACCCGCGCATCCAAGTCATCGCCTACAACCCCTCCACCATCGTCATGCGCCAGAACGTCGCCGTACACTGGGAGGCCCCGTTCACCTATCTCCTCGCCGGCACCGAAAAAGCCCTGCTAATCGACACCGGAGCCACGCCCGAGCCCAACTACTACCCCCTCCGCACCACCATCGATGGCCTCCTGTCCAACCTCCGCAACCTCCCGCTGACCATCGCCCACACCTCCGCCGAAGACATCGCACTCAACCAGGGCGTCTCCCAATTCAAAGGCCGCCCCAACACCACCATCCTCACCAAGCCCACAACGTTCGACCTCGGCAACCGCGTCATCACCATCATCCCCACCCCCGGCGCCCACAAAGACGGCATCACATTCTACGACCGCTACACCGGTCTCCTCTTCACCGGCGATCTCCTCTTCCCCGGCCGCATCCATATCTCGAACGACGCCGATTACATCCGGTCGCTCGAAACCCTCGAAGCCTTCGTCAAGTCCAACCCCGTCCGCTGGCTCTTGGGCGCCCACATCGAAATGACCGCCGTGCCCGGCATCCACTACCCCATGCGGACCAACTTCAAACCCAACGAACACGCGCTCCAACTGGAACCCGAAGCCATCGGCGAAGCGCTCCAACACGCCCGCCGCATCCAGGGAAAATCGGAAGTCGCCATCCGCGCCGAGTTCCACCTGCTCAACCGAGTCGGCGTCGACCACCGTGGCGACTGGCCCGCCGACCTGCCCCCCGTCCCCGTCGCCCCTTTCAATCTCCGGTAAACCACCATGCCCACCGACTTCGCCAAAGGCACCTTCCCCGCCAAATGGATCCACGGATCCAAGTCTCTTCTGGACAACCAGGACCCGCCCGTCCAGGTCCACTGGTACAACGCGCACACCGTCATCATGCGCGAAAACAAGGCCTACAACTACGAAGGCGCGTTCATGTACCTGTACTTCGGCAAGGACCGCGCCATCCTGCTGGACCAGGGCTCCACCGCATCCCCCAACGAATGGCCGCTGCGCAAAGTCGTCGACGGCGTCGTCGCCCAGTGGTGCAAACAGAACAAGCGAAACCCGCTCGACTACGAACTCGTCCTCGCCTTCAGCCACCTCCACGGCGACCACTACGCCTCGCAAAATCAGTTCCTCGACCGGCCCAAGACGAAAATCATGGGCCTCACCCATGAAGAGATGGTGGGCTTCTGGGGCATGACGAAGTACCCCGAGGAGCGGGTCGAATACGACCTCGGCGGCCGCAAACTATGGGTGATGGGCAACCCCGGCCACATCGATAGCGAGTTCGCCTACTACGACCACTACACGCGCATTCTATTCACCGGCGACATGTTCTACCGTGGCCGCTGCTACATCGGCAACTTCAACATGTGGATGGCCAGCATGACCAGGCTCATCAAGTTCGTCGACCAATACCCCGTCGAACACATCGTCGGCTGCCACATCGAGATCAGCACCAAGGGCGAGGACTACCCCCGCGGCACGACGTACCAACCCGACGAACCGCCCGTGCAGATGGACGTAGCGATGCTCCGCCGGACGTACGAATTCGCGAAGAAGATCGACAAACCCGGCATCTACTTCACCGGCGACGTCTACCTGTGCAACCAGACCCGCTTCAAAACCACCATCGACAAAAATCCCTACGCCTACTAAAACCGTGTCACACACAATTACCATTCCCGCCAATTAGCGGGTCCACCAGCACCAACGCCCTTTAGAATCAACACCGTCCTCGCCGGAAAACCGTGTCACACACGGTTTCCTCAACGCGCCGACCGAGGCCCCGCCAACCGTAACGTCACCGTGCTATCCCCCGGCCCCGCCGGCACCACAACCGCGTCAGACTCCAAAGACCGGGGTTCCGCCGTGTTCGCCCGCAACCGGTACGAATACCCCTGCATCAACCGCAGCGTCAAGGTGTTCCCCCACTGCACCCGCGACCCCACATCATATTCCGTCGCAACACCCACCGGCTCCGCCGAAATGCCCACGCCGTCCACCGCCGTCCCATCCGCCCAAACCACGCGCGCCCGCACAGTCCGCACTGGCATCGGCGGCGGCAGTATCAACTGCAAACCATGAATCCCCTCATTCGGCCGCGTCCGAAAAACCCGCGCGCCGGCCTCAGAATCCACGCCTGGAAAATACCGCGCCGGCCACGGCGCTTCCGCCGTCATCGGGCTCCGCAGGTTAACCCCGAGGTAGAACTCCCCCACGGGCACGCCGCCCAACCCAAACCGCCCCGCATCATCCGTCCGCACCGACAGCGTGTGCGCCTTCGCCCCCATCCTCACCAAATCCACTGACACGCCGCGCGCCGGCACCCCATCGTGCCGCAGCACAACCCCGGTCATCTCCCCGGCCGTCCTGGCATAGAGCGCCCGATGCGCGCACCCGCCCGCCGCAACCTCAACCCCATTCGCAACCACCGGCCACCACCCATACCGCGACGCCGTCAAAGTGTATTCGCCCGGTCGAATCCCATCGAACGAAAAACCACCATCCTCACCCGAATTCACCGCCCGCTCCGTCACCCCATCCCGTAGCGTCACCCGCGCCCCAGCCAACGGCGTCGCCTCATCCCTGAGGCGCCAACTCGGCTCCGTCTGCACCACGCGTCCATACACCCGTGTCTTCTTCTCCCCTCGCAACCATGCCAAGTCCGCCCCCGCCTCGGCAGCCGCTAACGTTCCCTCACACATACCAGACATCAGGATCGGTACTCGTTCCCGCCTCCGCCACTTCCCGGGATACCGCGTCGGCCGCACACTCGCCATCATCACGTTCCCCGGGCCATGCGAAAGAAACAAGTACTCCTTCCCCACCTGGTAGGTCGCCCGGCAAGAGGACATAAATCCAGGATCCACAAACACCTCCGCCTGCCCCGCCGCTATTCCCTTGAACCCCTCTTCCACCCGCACCAGATAGGCCGCCAATGTCCCATCCGCGCCATCGTGATAATCCACCACGGTCCCGCGAAACACCGTCTGGGCGTCTCCAAACAACTCGCAGACTGGCCGCTGCGGCCCACAACTGCATCCCCACGCCACCCCACCAAACACAACCAGCCAAATCATCCAGCCCATACCAGGATTAGACCGCGCCACCCCCAACGAAGTTCCCCAATCCCCGCACCTACTGACTCGGCCGATTCTCCCGCAACCGGATCTCGAGCTTCACCGGCTCCGAACCTGGCGGAAGAATCACGGGCTCGGAGCCAATGGTCCGTGGCCCTCGGACATACACCCCCGCGCTAATCCTGTAAGAGTAGGCCTGCATCACCGATAACCACACCTCGCTCTTGCTGGCCGCAGTCCCAGATAGGTAGGACCCATCAGAGGGCTCAACCCGCTCCGCCCAGGCCAGGGCACTCCCGCCAACCTCGCTCCCATCCGCCCACAGCACCCGCAAAGTGATGGTGCGCGTCACCATCGGATTCGGCAGCGAAAACGAGATACCCTCCACTTTTCCATTCGGTGCAAGCCGCAACACCCCCGCCTTCCGCGGTTCGGCGACTCCCGGATAGAACGTCGTCGGCCAACGCGATTCCGGCCGCGTCCCTGCCTCTACATTCACCCCGACGACAAACTCACCCGCTGGAGCATCCCGAAGTTGAAACACGCCAGCCTGGTCCGTCGACGCGGTAACCGACGCCCGCTTCGCCACCCCGCCCCCCGGCAGCACCCGCAACAACTCCACACCCACACCGTACAAAGGCCGCCCCTCTTTGTTCCGCACCACACCCCGAACCTCCCCGCGAGACAACAACGGCAGTTCCCGCTCCGCGCACCCACGCTCCGCCACCGTAAAATCTGCCCGGTACGATCCCTCCCACGGCGCCAATTCAGCATGCAATCCATACTTGCCCGGCGCGATCCCCTCGAACGCAAATCGCCCATCCGCTCCGGAAACCGCCGTCTGCACAGCATCCCCATTCCGCAGGAACACCTTCGCACCTGCCAGTGGCACAACGGCGTCGCCACGCCGAAACTCGCTGATCCGCTGAACAGCCTGCCCAAACACGCGCGTCGACGTTTCCTCACGCAGCCGGCTCCGTATCCAATCCACGTCCTCCCGCGCGTTCTCCCAATCTTTACTACCGCTGCACATCGGAACGGAATAAACCTTCAGATCCTTCTTCTCCTGCCACTGCGACGGAAATGCCACCGCCTCACCCCTCCGCCCGGTAAACGAAACAGAGGCGACCGCGCCCGGTCCCGCATAGAACAGATACTTCTTCCCCACTTCGAAGTACGTGTAACAACTGGTAAAACTGCCCGGATCAACGAACACTTCTTTCTGCTCCGGCGCCAACCCATGGAACCCTTCTTCTACGCGGACCAAATACAAGGTAGTCTTCGAGAAACCGCCACGCCCATCTTCATTCGTATCCAGAACAACACCAGAAAACACAGCCCCCGCCCGGCCGAACAACTCACAAGGCGGCAACGGTGCCGAACACGTACACCCCCATGCCACCCCCGCCGCCAACAACCACCGCCACATACTACCGCTTCGCCTTCACATCAGGCCGCTGATCCGGCACAAACCCATCCCGGTTCGGCATCTTCACCGCCGCCAGGTTCCGCTCATTCAACTCAAACCCCTCCGCCACAATCCCATTCAAATGCAACACAAACGCCGTCACCGCATACACCTCATCCACGCCCAGCGTCCGCGGATGATCAAACGGCATCGATCGCCGGATATAGTCAAACACCGTCGTCGCATAGGGCCAGAAACTCCCCACCCGCTTCACCGGTCGCTCCGTCGCCAACGTCCCAATCCCCCCAACCAGCGCCGGATACTGCTTCTCCCGCCCCTCGCCATTATCGTTATGACACACCGCGCACTTCGACTTATAGATCGCCCGCCCCGCCGCCGCCGTCCCCGTCCCCACCGGCAACCCGCGCCCATCGGCAAACACCGTAATATCCAGCTTCTGAATCAACTCCGCGCTCGCCGGCCGCCCCTGCCCAAAACAACTAACTGCAACCAGGAAACCAACCGACTTACACATGAGTCACCATCCCATCCGCCCTCACGCGCCACGGCTTAATCGCGTTGTAATGATACCCGCTATTCGAACCCCGCACCGCCACTAACTCCTCATGCGTCGCCTGCAAGAAGCCAGTCTCATCCGTACACCGCGATTGAATCACCGCCTCCTTCCCGTCCCACGTCCACGGATACCGGAACCGCACCAGCGCCAACGGCAACACCGGCTGCTGCAACTCCGCCTCCGCCCACGTCTTCCCCCCATCCACCGAAACCTCCACCTTCGTAATCCGTCCCTTCCCCGTCCACGCCAACCCCGTGATCTCGTGAAACCCCGGCGCAATCTTCTGCAGCCCCGATGGCCGCGTGATCACACTCCGCGCCTCCATCACGAACGTAAAAATCTGCGCCTTCCCGTCTTTCCCTAACTCCGTGTAGTAAGCCGTCTCCTTCGCCGAATACGCCGGCGCATCCGCAAACTGCAACCGGTGCAGCCACTTCACGCACGTATTCCCCTCCCACCCCGGCAAAAATAACCGCAGTGGATATCCCTGCTCCGGCCGCAGCGCCTCCCCGTTCTGCCCATACGCCAACAGCGCGTCATCCATGACTTTCTCAATCGGAATACTCCGCGCCATCCGCCCCGCGTCCGCCCCTTCGGCGATCATCCACTTCGCCTCCGGCTTCACCCCAACAGCCTTCAGCACCTCGCGCAGCGGCACCCCCGTCCACTCCGCGCCACTCAACAGCCCGTGGCTCCGCTGCACATCCGGCTGTGTGTTCCCCCGCTGCTCCCCCATCGTATTCCCGCCGCACTCCATGAAGTAAATCCGCGAGAACGAAGGAAACTTACGAAGTTCCTCCATCGTAAATACCAGCGGCTTCTCCACCAGCCCGTGAATCACTAACTCGTGCTTGGAAGCCTCAATCGCCGGTACCCCCGAATGGTGCCGTTCATAATGCAGCGAAGTCGGCGTAATCGTCCCGTACAAATCCGCCAGCGGCGTCCGGCTCGACCCCGTCCCCGGACTCGCCGACAGCTCCAATATCCACCGCGCCGACGTCTCCCCCGGAGCCCGCTCCCCGTACACCCGCATATGCGCCCCGGATTCACTATCCGGAGCCTTCTTGCAAGCCGCCAATACCCCCGCCCCAAAGACCAGAAACCGCCGCCGATTCTTCATAGATCCGACAAATACCCCAGCTTTCCCGTCCCATCTCCCAGCGTCTCCGCCGGCACGCCCATCCGGTCCAGCATCGCCAGAAACAGATTCGCCATCGGCGTCTCGTTCGCGTGCCGCACAAACCGCCCCGGCCGCACCGTGCCGCACCCGCGCCCGGCCAGCACCAGCGGCAGGTTCGCATGGTCGTGCGCATTCCCATCGCTCAGCCCGCTGCCGTAAGTCACCATCACATGATCAAGCAGCGTCCCGTCCCCATCCGGCGTCTTCTTGAACTTATCCACCAGATACACAAACTGCTTCATATGATACTGGTTGATCTGAATGACCTTCGCGATCTTATCCGCGTCCCCCTGATGATGCGTCAACCCGTGATGCGCCTCCGGAATCCCGATCTCCGGATACGCCCGCGGGCTCTGCTCCAACGAAAGCATCAGCGACGCCACCCGCGTCGCATCGGTCTGAAACGCCAGCGTCAGCAGATCGATCATCAGCCGCGCATGCTCCGCCAGGTCCGCCGGCACGCTCGCATCCGGCGCCGCCATATTCGGCCGCGGTGCCGTCGCCCGGTTCTTCTCCGCCGCCTGGATGCGCAACTCCACATCCCGGATCGAATACAGATACTCGTCCAGCTTCCGCTTATCCGCCCCGCCCAGTGTCGACGCTAACTTCCGCGCATCCCCGGTAACAACATCCAGAATGGACCGCTCATACGAAGCCCGCCGCGCTCGCCGCGCCGGATCGGCGTCCTCATCCGCCGCCCCGAACAACCGTTCAAACAACGCCCGCGGCCGGATCTCCGCCGGGTTCGGCGTGTTCGGCGTCCGCCACGAAATCGTATTGCTGTACGCGCAGCTATACCCGTTGTCGCAACTCCCGCCCTGCACCCCGTCTTCGCAACTCAGTTCCAACGACGCCAGCCGCGTCTTCCCCGCCAGCCGCTGCGCCGCCACCTGGTCCACCGAAACGCCCACCTGCAAATCGCGGCCGTTCGTCTTTTTCGGGTGCATGCAGGTCAGATAGTTCGCCCCCGCGCGCCCATGATCTCCGGGCCCATCGCCCAGCGCCCGCCCGCCATTCTGCGTCAATCCGCCAATGAACGACACATCGTCCCGATACGCCCCCAACGCCCGCGTGATCGACGGGAACTCCGCCGGCAACCCATGCACACCCGGCTTCTGATCCACCAGCCACTGGTCCATCATGATCCCATTCGGCACATACAGAAACGCCATCCGGCACGGGGCCTTCGCCGCCGCCCCCATGGCCTCGAACAGCGGCAAACCCAGCGCCGTCCCCATCCCCCGCAACACATCACGCCGATTAATCCGCATTCTTCCCTCGCATCTGAAACGCCTGGCTCATCACAATCCCATCCAACAATACCGACATCCGATACCCCTCCGCCTGGAGCCGTCGAACCAACCCATCCACCGCCCCGCGATCCCCCCGTTCCAGCCCCCGCCCCAACGCATACGTGAACAACTTCTCCGTCAAATTCCGAACAAACAACCCCGATTGCGCCGCCATCGCCTTCCGCAATCCCTCCGGCCCCGCGAACGCCGCTCCCCCCGGAAACGTCCCCGAAGCATCGACAACAAACTCGCCATCCTTATCCCGCCAAGCCCCCCCCGCGTCATAGTTCTCCAGCCCAAACCCGATCGGGTCCATCTGGTCATGACACACCGCGCAGGCCGGGTTCGCCCGGTGCTGTTCCAACCGTTTCCGCAACGAAGCCGCCGTCGCCGCCACGCCCTCCGGCAACGCCGGAATATCCGGGGGAGGCGGCGGAGGCGGCGTACCCAGCAAATTCTCCAACACCCATCGACCGCGCAACACCGGCGACGTCCGCGTCGCATACGACGACAGCGTCAACACCGATCCCTGCGTCATCACCCCGCCCCTTTTTCCGCCCTGCAACTCAACCCGCTCAAACCCCTCCCCACCAACACCAGCAATCCCGTAATGCCGCGCCAACAGGCCATTCACGAACGAAAACTTCCCGTCCAAAAAGTCCAGAACACTCCGGTCCTCCCGCACAATCGCCCGTGTAAACAGCAACGTCTCCCGCCCCATCGCCTCCACCAACTCATCATCCACATCCGGAAAATGCTTCGGGTCCGGCTTCCGCTTGTCCAACCCGCGCAGCCCCAACCACTGGCCCGCGAAGTTCTCAACCAGTGCATCGCTCCGCGAATCGGCCAGCATCCGCTTCACCTGCGCCCGCAGCACCTCCGGCCGTCGCAACGACCCATCATCAGCCGCCTTCGACAACGAATCATCCGGCATGCTGCTCCACAAAAAATACGAGAGCCTCGACGCCAACTCATGCGCGTTCACCGCAGTCGCCGCCCGCGCCACCGGTTCCGCCCGAAACAGGAAATGCGGCGATAACAACACCGCCTGCACCCCCACCCGGATACTCTCCGCAAACGAATCCCCGGCATTCCTAACCTGCGCCGCCAAACCCGCCAATGCGCCCAACTCCTCCGTTGTCACCGGACGCCGGTACGCCCGTCGCGCCAGCAGCCCCAGAATACGGGACGCACACTCCGCCGTCTCCTCCGAACAAACAAACAACGGCCGAGCCCGCTCCCCCGTCACCGCGAACGGCCCCACAATATCCACGTAGTCAATGAACAGCTTCCGCCGCCCATCGGTGTTCATGTTGTCCTGCGGATTGGCCATCCCCGCAAACTCCGGAAACGACGCCCGGAACGCATGCTCCCCCGCCGTCACCTTCACCCGCACCACCGTCTCCCCATGGGCGTACTGGTAGTCGATATTCCCCTCCACCGTCTCCTTAAAAACAGATACCCCATCCACCGTCACCACCATATCCACCGGCGGATACGCCTTCAGGTTCAACTCCGCAAACTCTGCCTTCTCCTCCGCCGTCAGATTCTTCTTCCGAAAAAGCGCCGTATGCCGCGGCGTCATGTTGATCCGCGGCCGGTAGTTCCCCACCCGCATCCGCAGCTCATACTCGCCCGCCACCGGAAAGCGAAAGGACCCATAAATCGCCCCACGCAACGAAAACGGCAGCGTATTCGGCGTCGGGTCATCCTGCGACTTCTTCGACATAAAACGCGCCAGCTTCGTCGGCTTCAACGGCGCCGTCTCTCCGAAAACCGCCACCTGCGACAACCGCCGCGCCGCGGCCATATACTTCTCCATCAACAACGGCGACACGCTCTGCACATCGCCGACTGTGTCAAACCCATATCCTGCATCATCCAGCGGAAACTCATCGGCCGGCCGCAACGCCACGCCCAGCAAATCCCGCACCGTGTTGTTGTACTCCGCCCGGTTCAACCGCCGCGATGTCACCCGCCCCGGGCCTCCAACAACGTCCCGCCCATGCGTCTTTTCCACCCACCCCACAAACTCCGACAGTTCAGCAGCCCCCGGCTTCGGCGCGCCCAAAGGAGGCATCCGCCCTGTACTCACTTTCTCCAGCACGCGCTCCCACACCGCCCCAGCCGGAACCACCAGGGACACCCCGCCCGCCGGAGCCTTCGCCCCGTGGCACGAGACACAGTACTTCTGCAGGAACGGCCCCCCGTCCGCCCAGCAGCTCAGCACGCCACAAAACAACAGAATTCGGCAGTAGATGATGAAAACCCTCGCGAACCAACATACACCGAACGCCACCCACCCCGGCACGATTGCCGTTCTACCCGCCCCACGCCGCCAGCAACTCCTCATCGGTAAGATCCGCACCCGAAAGCCCACTGGCAATGAAGCCGCCCGCCCGCAGCGCCTTCTCCGCCTGCGCAGTGCTCAGGAAAAACCCATACACGCGCGTGTTCACTTCGGTGAACGAGTATCCATTCTGCAGCAACACCGCCACCATCTCCCCGTCCCCATCCGCCGCCTCAACACCAATGAACGCCACCCCCGGCGATTTATCCGCATCGTACGATCCCCCGTCGACGACGCTGTCGAACGCCTCCCGCAAATAAGCCAACAGGTCCGTGCCTTCGGTCTCCTCCTTCCACGTAGCAAAGTCTTCGGACTGCCATGAGGCACACGGCAGTTCCTCCAGGGATATGTACTGCTCCGACATACAACCCAGCTGATCCATCAAATCCGAATCCGCCAGCAACCGCCGCGCCAGCCGCGCGTCCATGGCACCCCGCTTCCCGCCGGCCGCTGCCCACAACCGGTCAAACATCTTTCTCGATATCTCCATAAGCCCCCTAACTTACGACAAAAAAAGCCCGCCTCCCTCCTCACAGAGAAAAGCGGGCTTCCAATCACGCGAACCCAGGCTCAAAAATAGTATTTAAACCCAAGCTGCACACTGCGCGAACCAACCTTCGTCCCGCTGATCACACCGAAATTGCTGGCGCCATACGCCGTCGGCGGATCGCTGAAAATCGGATGATTCAACGCATTCGAAGCTTCCAAACGGAACTGTGCGCTCTGCTTTTCCTTGATGCGCCAGTTCTTCAACAGCGCAAGGTCCATCATCTTCACGCCCGGCCCGCGCATGTTCAACACGCGCGCCGCCGACCCAAACACGTCCGGGTTCGGCCGCGTGAACGCGTTCTGGTTAAAGTACCCGTTCAACCGGCTGTAGATATCGCCGGAAGTCGACGGATCACCCACCAGGTTCGGCCGCTGTGTACCGTTCCACAGCGTCCCGCCCGATTGGCTCACCTGCAGCGGGAAGCCGGATTGCAACGTCGCGAATCCGCTCAGTTCCCATCCGCCCAGCGCCGCGTCCGTCAGCCGGTTCATGTTCGATCCAAACCGCCGCTTCTGCCCGAACGGCAGCTCATAAGCGCCCGTCAACACAAACCGGTGCTTCACATCGTGCTGCGACAACGACCGCTCGCCCGCGAAGTTCAACGGGTTCTGCAAGCTCGTCGAACCGCCCAGCCACGTCAGGTTGCCGTCCGTCACCGAAACGTCGTCAATCATCTTCGACCACGTGTAGTGCGTCAACAGCGACAGTCCGCTCGAGAACCGCTTCTCCAGCTTCACCTGCATGCCGTGATAATTGGAATCGGCCGTATTCGGATCCGATCCGCTCACGCCGTCATACTGCGGCATGTTGCGGAACAACCGGTACTGCTGAATCGTCCGTCCGTTCAGGTTCACCGCCTTCGGCTCCGTAATGTAGCCAAAGAACGGATTCGGCACCGCCGCGTTCAACTGCGTCCGCGTCAGCGCATTCGGCCCGTTCCAATACTGCAGCGGCAGCGGGCTCAGGCTCGTGTACGGCGAATACAAGTGAACGCCGCGGCTGCCCGTGTAGTTCACTTCCAGCACCGAGTTCCAGCCCACTTCCCGCTGAATCGAGAAGTTCCAGGAATACATCTGCGGGTTGCTGTTCCGGCGCGTGATCGTACCCACGCCCAGACCAATGAACGTCGCATCGCCGGCCGCTCCGCCCGGAGGCGTCAGAATGCCCTGCGGATACGGATTGGACAACGTCGCGTTCCGCGTCGCGCCCGAATCAAGCGTCCACGGAATCGAAGCGTCCGTGTTGAACGCCGCACCCGTGTGCCCGGCCACCGTCGCCCGCGAAAGGAGATAGAACATCCCCGCCCCGGCGCGAATCGACGTCTTGTTATTCGCCGCATACGCAAAGCCCAGCCGCGGCGCGAAGTTGTTCCGATCCTTGTCGAACGGCGAACGGGTGTCACCGCCCACAAACTTCATCACGCCCTTCAAATCGAATCCGGGCACCACCAGCGGCGACTTCGCGTTCAAGTCCCAATAGCTGTACCGGTTCAACACTTCCGTGCGCGGCAGTTCCATCTCATACCGCAAACCAAGGTTCAACGTCAGCTTGCGCGTGATCTTCCAGTCGTCCTGCACGAACGTGCCCCAATAGCCGGCCCGCGAAAACGCCTTCGGGTCGATATGGAAGTTCGAGCCATTCCCAAAGCCCAGCAACATCGACGCAAACCCGTTCCCCTGCGTGCTGCTGCCCGCAAACAGATCCTGGCTCGTCGTCTGCGCGCCAAACGTGAAGTGCCCCGAAGGATACCCCGGCTGCGCGTAATCCAGGAAATTCCGCCGGAACTCCGCGCCCGCCTTGATGTTGTGCGCGCCCTTCACCTTCGTCAGCGATCCGCTGAACTGGTGCACACCCTCCTGCCGGTCCATCTTCCAGTAGCCCTGCGTGCCGATATCGCTATACCCGCCCGCGCTGAACATCGGGAACATGTGATACGTCGCCAGGTCCTGCATCGATTTCGGCAGCCCGAACGTCGTCAGGTCGATGTTGTTCACGAAAGGATCCCGGTTGTAGTTCGAATAGACGAACCCATACGTCGCCGTCCAGATCGTCGTCGCGTTCTGCGCAAACGTCAGGTTCCCCGTCGACGTCTGCGTCTTCGTCTGGCTCGGCCCGTTGTAGGGGTCCGCGCCCGACAGCGCCGCGTTCGACGCGCCGAACAGGTTCGCCGGCGAACTCGCGCTGAAGTTCACGCTATACCGCCCCGTGAACCGCAACCGATCAGTGAAAACATGGTCGCCCTTGAAGTCGAACACCGGCAGGTTGTGGCTCTCGCCAATATCCTGCTGGAACCAGTTGTTGATGTGCGTTACCGGATTCGGATCCTGGTTCGGCGCCGGATAATACTGCGCGCCCTTCAGCGCCACCGGGTCCATCATTGATTTCGGAATAACGTTCCCCGGAAACGGCGTCCGCTTCACAGCGCCGGAGGCGTCCTTGAACGTATCGAACGGATTGAAGATCGAGATCAACTGCCCGTTGCTGAACAGCGTCTTCGAAAAGTCACCGTTGCGCTGTTCCATCGTCGGGAACGTCGCCGTCTGGCTCGACGGGCTCTTCGACTTCGTGTACTCGTAGGTCGCAAAGAAGAAGGTCTTGTTCTTCCGGATCGGCCCGCCGATATTGCCGCCCAACTGGTTCCGGTGATAGTACGGAATCGCCGAACCATTCCGGTTCGCCGACCAGCTGTTTGCGTTCAACGTCGAATCGCGCAGGAAGTAGTAACCGGTTCCGTGAATCTCATTGGTGCCGGACTTCGTCACCATGTTCACAATCGCGCCACCGCTCTGCGCGTACTCGGCCGCAAAGAAGTTCGTCTGCATCTTGAACTCCTGCACCGAATCAACCGACGGCGTCCACTTCAAATCCGTCGCGCCCGAATTCTGCTCGGTGGTGTTCACAATCGCGCCATCCACCAGCACGTCCGACGTCGAATTGCGGGTCCCGTTCGCCACAAAATTCGTGTTGCTCGGGCTCACCGTTCCCGCCGCGCCCACTACGCCCGGCGTCAGGTTCAGCAGGCTCAACGGGTTCCGCCCGATGTTTGGTAACGACAACATGTATCGGTTCTCAATCACCTGTCCCAATGTCGAAATCGTCGTGTTCAACAGCGCCGCCCGGCTCTCTACCGACACGGAGGTCGTGATGTCGCCAACTTCAAGCGAGAAGTCGAACGTGGCCTGCTGCTGCACCGCCAGCGGAAAAGCCGCCTTGGTACTTTTCTTAAATCCCTGCGCTTCCACAACCATCCGGTAGCTGCCCGGCTGCAACGCCGTCAATACATACCGCCCGGATTCGTCGGTCGTCGAAACGTGCTGCACGTTTCGCTCGGCCTCCGTAACAATCACGCGCGCCCCGGGCACTGCCGCCCCGCTGGCATCGCTGACTACGCCGCGCACCGCGGCGGTGAATGAAGATTGTGCCGGCAACAATCCGGCAAATACGAACGCGACGAGTGACCATCTCGCGATCTTCTGAAGCATACTGTGCCTGTCCTTTTTTCAAACGTTGATGGGGAAGAAGCTGCGTGGCTCTTCTCTCGGTGAGACGCATTGTATAGGAACAGACACCCGCCTGTGTCAAACGTGTTAACTCTGAAAAACTTCCGCCACCGTCCGCACCGCCGCCTCCGCCGCCACTCGGTCCGGCGTCTCGTCGGCCACGTTGTACCCCTCCATCTCTCCCGCCCCCACACCCTGCACCACAATCCCATCCCGCCGCCCCAACACAAAAACGCCGTTGTACATCACCCCGTAATTCACCTCCGCCTGCGGAATCAGCCACGCAATCTGCCCACGCACCGGCACAATCGATTCGTCCTTCCACAGCGCCCGCGCCCCATACCCCGTCGCGTTCACAACAACCTTCTCTGCAACCCTCGCAAAATCCCCAGGCTTATGAAACTCCACCGTCTCCATCCGCCCACCCGCCACAAAGAAGTCGTTCATGAGCATCCGCGAATACGAAGCGATATTGAACGTCAACCCCGCCGACTGCCGCACCTCCCGCTTCCCGAACGGATGCGTCCCCGCCGCCATCTCCCGCGCCCGCGGCGTGATATCCCGAATCCGATCCACGTACTTCGCGAACTCCAATCCCCCCTCCGCCGCCCGCGCCGGCGCACCACCCGAAACCTGATACCGCTCCGTCCACTCCACCGGATTCCCCGCCAATCCCAAATAGCTCTCGTACATCTTGAACGACGCCCGCGTCATCCGCTCCCACAACGCCGGAAAATCCGGAGAAACCGCATTCGCCAACGCAACCCGTGAATCCGGCGTCCACGATCCCGTCGCCCGTGCCGACCGCACCTCCGGCGGCCGTTCCTTCGCATAAATCGTCACCCGCGCCCCCGCCCGCTGCAGCAAGATAGCCGCCGTCAACCCCATCGCCCCACACCCCACCACAGCAACATTCCGCTCCCCCAACCCCATCGCCTTCTCCACCGCCAGCGCCCCCGCGCCCCACGATAAAGACCACCCGCTCCCCCCGTGCCCGTAGTGATGGATCACAGTCTTCTCCCCCACCTTCTCCACATCCATCCGCGGCCCCGCCGCCCGGAACGGCCGCACACACACCGTCACCCGGAAGATCCGCTCCACCTCCGCCCGCACCGGCGCCAATCGCAAACCCACCGGCGGCACAGTCCGCACCCGCCGCCCACATCCAACTCCCGCCAATCCCAGCCCGCCCAAAAACAGTCGTCGATCCATTCGCACCCTCTCTCAAACTACAGACTCAAAAGGCGCGCCGTGGTGCCGAAAAAATACAAACGCGGTAGACCCTTAGTGTACCTCCCGGATCTTCAAGTTCCGGAACTGAATCACGCTAAACCGGTCGTGCAACTGCAACCCGATCGGCCCCCGCTTCGGCCGCGCCGGGTCCCCCGCATGCTTCGCCACCAGATGCCCGTTCAACGACACCCGCATCTCCCCGTTCCGCGAAACAATATCCAGCGCATTCCAATCATTCTCTTTCTCAAATCCAAACTCCGCCGGGGCAAACAGGTAAATACTCCCCGTCGGATACTTCGTCTTCACGCCATTCAAAATCTGAATCTCATACCCGTGGTGCGCCGGCGTCAGGTCGTAATTCGGCGTCGGCCCAATCGCAAACTTCCCCCGCGTCGCATCCCGCAACGAAATCCCGCTGTTCCCGCCGGCCCACGCCAAATACTCCACATGCAAATCAAACTCCCCATACTCGGCCACCGTATACAGCCACGACTGCGTCTGTCGCCAATTCAAATACGCCTTCTCGTCCAACGCCACCGGCCACGCCCCAAACGGCGTCTTCCCACCGCTCACCGCCTGCCCCACCAACACGCCCCCCGCCAACACCGTCCACCGCCCGTCCCCCTTCACCTCCCACCCATTCAAATCCTTCCCGTTGAACAACGGCGTCCACCCGCCCTGCGCCAACAAACCCAATCCAGCCATCACAAATAACGAAAGAATTTTCATATGACCAGCCAGTATATCTCCCCAGCCCGAAGAGTATACTGACAACCAACGGGGACCGTATCAACCCAAGAAATCAGGAGTGCAACCCATGAAAAAGTTATTCTCAGTACTCGGCGCCCTCGCCCTCGCCGCCACCATGTACGCCGCCGACATCACCGGCAAATGGACCGGTAAAATGGAGACCCCCAACGGCTCCCGCGACGTCAACATGGCCTTCAAAGCCGACGGCGCCACCCTCACCGGCTCCGTCTCCGGCCGCAATGGCGACACCCCCATCGAAAACGGCAAGATCGACGGCGACACCATCACCTTCACCGTCACCCGCAAGTTCAACGACATGGAGATGAAGACCAACTACACCGGCAAAGTGGCCGGCGACTCCATCAAACTGAACTACAAAATGCGCGACAACGACGTCGAACTTACCCTGAAGCGCGCCAACTAACCCTCTTCTAAAGGGAAATACCTCTACCGAATTTGTCCTGTACCGCTAAAATACAGATCCGCGGAAAAGGACAAATTCGGTAGGCAAAGTCAGCAGCCAGCGACAGCTGGAACCCTAAGTTACTAAGAATCGGAATTACCTGATCATTTACTTGTACCGTCCGAAAAGAACGGTAGGAGTAAGATCCGGTGCAACTGAAACTATATACCTCCGCCCTGTTATTGGTACTATCCGCCGCCGCCCTCCCGGCCCAGATCTCCATCATTCCCGACGCCGATCCCGACGGCAATACCGTCGCCCTCCCCGATACCAATCAACTCCGCTTCCACGCCCCCGGCGCCGCCGGCCTCCAAATCTTCATCGAAGAACTCCGCCTCCCCCCCGGCGCCCGCCTCATCCTCCGCTCCCTCTCTGATTCCGGCGAACCCGGCGCCATCACCGCCATCTACGAAAACGTTGGCCCTCTCCACGGGAACCCCTTCTGGTCGGACGCCGTTCCCGGCTCCGCCGCCGTCATCGAACTCGACTTTCCCGGCCCCACGCCCTTCGCCAATCCCTTCGTGGTTACGAAGCTCCGCCATCTCACGCCCGTGGGCCTCGAAAAGCTCACCCGCCCCGCTCCCGCCACAGAAATCGGTACCGCCGGCAAGACACTCTTCCGCGGCAACGTCGTCTCCTATCAGGTCCGCAACGGCATGGCCATCTACGATGGCGACATCATCCTCGGCCCCGCCGACGCCATCCAACCCGCCTCGGAAAAGGACATCGCCAACCAGCGCCAAAGCATCGGCATGACCAGCACCTACTACCGCTGGCCCTCCGGTGTCATCCCCTATGAAATCGACCCCGCCCTCCCCAATCAATCCCGCATCACCGGCGCCGTCGATCATTGGAACACCCGCCTCGCCGGCAGCATCAGCCTCCGCCCCCGCAACGGCGAGCAGTACTATATCCGCTTCACCAACTCCACCAACAATGGCGAATGCTGGTCGTATATCGGCAACATTCACACCGCCGGTCAAATCATCATGCTCGGCTCTTACTGCGGCACCGGCGCCGTGATTCATGAAATCGGTCACGCCGTCGGACTCTTCCACGAACAAACCCGCGAAGACCGCGACACATATATCCGAGTCAATTACGCGAATATTACCGCCGGCATGACGGGTAACTTCGACAAAGCGCCCACCATAAGTGACGATATCGGCGCCTACGACTACGGCTCCATCATGCACTACAGCGCCTACGCCTTTTCCAGCAACGGCCAGCCGACCATTGAGACCATTCCCGCCGGCATCGCCATCGGACAGCAAACGGCCCTCTCCGCCGGAGACATCGCCGGCGCCCGCACCCTCTATCCCGCCACGCCCACAGTAACCTCACTCGAAGTCACCTACCCCTTCACCGTCCGCAACACCAACGGTGCCGCCGACACATCCCGCGTCTACTTCCAGGTCTACACCTCGGCCGCCGTCTCCGCCAACACCTGCCACGGTTTCTACGATCGCGCCTCCAACCAGTTCTTCCTTTACAACGACGCGCTCTCCACCCTTATGGGCCCCACCGGCACGCTGCAAAACTCGCAGTGCCGCATCAACACCTCCACCATCACCAGTTCGGGAACCGACCTCACCTTCACGCTCCGCATCACCCTTTATGGTGCCTACGCCGCCTCGGCCAAGAACCTCTACGTCTGGGCCATCTCCAGCACCAACTCCGGCGTCACCTCCGGCTGGCAGCAGGCCGGCGCGTGGGACCCCATCGCCCAGCCGCCCTCGCTCACTGCCGCCACGCCGTCCGCCTCCACCGCCGCCACCCAGTCGTTCGTCCTCACCGGCCGTGACGCCAATGGCGCCGGCGACATCCAGCGCTTCTATTTCCTCGTCGCCAACAACACCACCGTCCCCGCCGGCGGCTGCCACGGCTTCTACGACCGTGCCGCCAACGCCCTCTATCTCTACAACGACGCTCTCTCGGCCCTCGCCGGCCCGCTCACCCCCGGCACGGCATCCTCCATCCAGAACGGCCAGTGCCGTCTCAACGGTGCCGCCAGTTCGGTCACCTTCGCCCCCACCGACGTCATTTTCACACTGAACATCACCCGCCAGGGCAGCTTCACCACCGGCGCCAAAAATCTCTATATCTGGGTCACCGACACCGCCGGCACCGGCTCCGGCTGGCAGCAGGCCTCCACCTGGACGCTCACCGCCAGCAACCAGCCACCCACGCTAGCTTCTTCAGCCCCCACCGCCGCCACTGCCGCCACTCAAACGTTCACGCTCACCGCCCGCGATCCCGACGGCGCCGCGAACCTCCAGCGCATCTACTTCCTCATCAACGCCAATACCACCATCCCCACCGGCACCTGCCACGGCCTCTACGACCGTGCCAGCAACGCCATCTTCCTCTACAACGACGGGCTCAACGGCATCTCCGGTCTCCTCGTCGGCACCGCCAATACGATTCAGAACTCGCAGTGTCGCATCAACGGCGCCGCCACCACCGTCACCACCTCCGGCACCGATCTCATTCTGAATCTGAACATCACCCGCCAGGGCGGCTATGCCTCGGGCGCCAAGACCCTCTACACCTGGATCATGGATAACGACAACAACGGCACCGGCTGGCAGCAAGCCGCCACCTGGACCCTCGCCGGCGCGACAAACCAGATGCCCTCGCTCGTCTCCTCCGTGCTCAACAGTTCCACCTACACCATCACCGCCCGCGACGCCGATGGCGCTACCGATATCCAGCGCATCTACTTCCTGTTGAACAGCAACACCGCCATCCCCACCAACTCCTGCCACGGCGTCTGGGACCGCGCCACCAACGCCATCTACCTCTACAACGACGCGCTCACCGCCATCAGCGCCTTCGTCATCGGCAGCGGCACGGACATCCAAAACAGCCAGTGCCGCATCAACGCCGCGGCAACCTCCGTCACCCTCTCCGGTACCGATGCCATTCTCAACCTCAGCATCACCCGCCAAGGCAGTTACTTGACCGGTACCCGCAACCTCTACCTCTGGCTCACCGACTCCGCCGCCAACAACACCGGCTGGCTCCAGTAGCGAAGGGAAGAGAGAGAGGGAGAGTATCACCCCAAACCGTCCGACACCCCGGGAAAGGGATGGACGAGGAAATAAGCCCCCCATCATTCGATACAATCAGACCCACCCCATGCGTCTGATCCTCCTCACACTCTTCCCCCTTCTCCTTCAATCCCAACCCAAACTAATCGACGCCCACGTCCACCACAACGGCGACCCCGCCTTCCTCACCAAATTCCACGATAAACTCGCCGCCCTGGACGCCCAGGCCCTCCTCATCACCCTCGAAAAGGACGTCCCCTCCGTCCAAAACTTCATCAAATCCCACCCCAACCGCTTCTTCGGCATCGGCCAGATGTCGCTCGATTCCCCCAACGCCCTCCAACTCGTCGACATGTTCCACAACGCCGGCTTCCGCGGCCTCGGCGAACTCACCGGCCCCGAAGCCGCCTACGACGACAAACGCTACTGGCCCATCTATGAACGTGCAGAGAAGTACGGAATGATCCTCATCTTCCACACCGGCATCGTCAACCGCCGCAACTTCGCCGAACCCCAAAACGTCTCCTCCGACCGCATGCGCATCACCACGCTCGACCTCATCGCCCGCCGCTTCCCCAAACTCACCCTCATCGCCGCCCACCTCGGCAACCCCGACTACGCCTGGGCCGCCGAACTCGGCCGCTGGAATCCCAATCTTTTATTCGATGTCTCCGGCTCCACCCTCTACAAAAAGCAAGCCGACCTCGCCTACTTCAAATCCATCTTCTGGTGGGACGGTGTCGTCAGCCCCCACACCCCCAAAACCAACATCAGCGCGTTTGAAAAGCTGGTCTTCGGCTCCGACATCTTCAACGGCGAAATCGCTGAATTCGACCGCGAACTCGATCTCTATAAGAAGCTCCTGAAAGCCTGCGACGTCCCCGAAGCCTCTCAACAAAACGTCTTCAACGGCACCCTCCACCGCATCCTCAACAAATAACCAGACTTTTCCTGGGTGACTGTCACCCAGGAATCCCCCTAGGCTTCCCATGCAACGCCGAACTCTCCTCCAAGCCCTCCTGGCCCCAGCCCCCGCCCCCCAAATTAAAGTCCAATTCGACTCCGCCGACCACCGCAACGTCCCCCTCCCCCCAGCCGACTGGCTCAACTACCTCTTCCACTACATCGATCAACCCAACTCCCAAATCCGCTCCATCGCCTGGGACCTCTCCCTCGGCGACACCTTCGCCGTCTACCCCTCCCGCCTCCTCCCGCCCTCCCCCGACCTCCAAATCACCAAGTGGCGCGAAGCCGGCTTCCACTGGGTCCCCGAAATTCTCAAAGCCGCCCGCCAACGCAAAATCCAAAACATCTGGCACCATCGTTTTTCCGAAGTCGACATCCGCCCCGAAGGCGGCCTCGAACTAACCGAGCGCCGCCCCTTAAAAGCCCAAAACCCGGACTGGCTCATCCGCTCCTGGTGGTGGCAAGGCCTGTGGAACATCGCCTCCCCCGGCCTCCGCGCCCACAAACTCGAAATCCTCAACGAAATCGCCCAAACCCTCGACATCGACGGCATCCAAATCGATTTCGCCCGCCACATCCCCTG
>CANIVU010000041.1 GCA_947470805.1 Acidobacteriota bacterium
CATCGGCGTCCCAGAAAAAAGTAATCCGCAGGGCATCCCCGGCCAAGGTCTGCCGGGGTGCGCTCGGATTTCGGGCTCGCCAGACCCGAGAGCAAGTATATTCAGTTTTCACAGATCGAGCGGCCGGAAGTCCTTCGCAGGTACGGCCCCAAACAAAACTAAAAAACAAAAGCGGAAACTACGCCACAACCGCAGTAGTCGCGGGTAGGGGAGCGTATTTTCGAGGCAACGAGTTGGTGTCCCCCCTTCGCCCTGCGGGCTTCCACCTTCGCCCGTTGGGCTTCCACCTTCGCCCTTCGGGCTTCCACCTTCGCCCTTCGGGCTTCGGCGGACAAGTCGGCGGACAAGTCGGCGGACAAGTCGGTGGACAAGCTCCGGTCTTGGTTCTGCCGAGGGTTACTTGTTGACGTCTTGCGGCTTTTTGGGGGCCGGGACGTGGTCGTGGAATAGGGGTGGAAAGTACCACTGGTCGATGTCGGTGCGCATCATGCGGTTGATCATTTCCATCGTTACCAGCCTGTCGGCCGGCTGGATGAACTCACAGAGGAAGTCTTGGCGGTACTTGATCGGGTCCGCTGCCTTTTGCATTTCCAGGTAATCGGGGTCGATCTCCGGGCAGTCGGTGACTGGGGAGAAGATTTTGGTCCAGCGCTTGTCGGGGCCGTGCCAGATGTTGAAGAAGAATCCGGCTTGGCGGCGCGGCGTGCTCATTAGCCAGATGGCTCCTCTGGTCCTTGCTACTGATGCGCTGACGGACCAGTAGACGTTGTCTTGGACCAGGGCGGCTTCGTCGACTACCAGGACGTTGGCGGTGTTGCCGACGGAGGTGTCGCCGCTGTGGGCTACTGCGATGATGTTGCTTCCGTTGGGTAGTTCCAGTGAGAACGGGAAGCCTAATACTCTTCTTAGCTTGATGTTGAGCTTGGGCAGGAAGCGGGTGGCTCTATTAATGAGAATGGCCGCTTGGTGCTTTGTGCGGCTTAGGATCACTATTGTTTGATCCGGCTTTTCTACTGCGTGGTGGAGGGCTTTGATTGCGATGGTTGTTGTCTTGCCCCATTGGCGGTTGCAGCAGAGGATCAGGTATTTGGCGTCGGAGTTGAGGACTTCGGCCTGTTTGGGACTGGGGTGGAAGTTGAGTTTTTGTTCGGCCCAGTCGGCGGTTGATTTTGGGCATGGGGGGGCTGTCAGGGGAGTTGGGTTGAACTGGTTTGACAGCGCTTTTAGCATTTCTTCCTTCTGTGTTCGTCAGTTGTATCGCGTCTTGGGTACACACTCCGGCGCGCGAGGCGCGCCGGGCGAGTCTGTCCCCGGGGCGGTGACTGGTTGCACCTGTGGTTTTATGCAGCTCGCCTTGGGGCGGGCGGCAGATCGTCTTCGATGTCGATGCCTTTGGCGACGTCGTCGGGCGGGAGGATGACGATTTTGTGGTTGGGGAACTCGCGGCGGTAGGCGGCGAGGACTTCTGGCGTCGGCTCGGTGACGTAGACGGTCGGTTCGCTATTTTCGGTTTCTGGCTCGGGTTCTTGTGTTTCCAATGGTTTGGCGACCGTGGGGAACTCTTTATTCACCAATTTGATTTCGCGGCGGAGACGGGCGATGCGGCGCTCCAGGCGATCGATCTGGCGCTCCATCTTTTCGATGGGGGCGGTGCCGGTGTAGAGCTTTTTGGCCACTTGGGCCTGGTAGTAGTCGTCCTCGTGCTCTTCGGGGACGGGGGCGTCGTGGCGGGCGGCTTCCATGAGCTCGATGTTCCAGATGGAGTTGAGGTCGGTCTGGAGGCGGTCGATCTGCCAGCGGGCGATGGCGATTTGACGGACCATGGCGGCGGCTTCCTGATTGACAGGCAGGTAGATTTGAGTCAGCTGATTGATCAGCGCGTAGAACTTTTTGCGGTCCTCGTGGCAGAGGATGCCGGAGTTGGGCGGGACGAATTGGGCGAGGGTTTCGGCGTTCTCGCCGGTTTTGAGGGAGTTGAGGCGCGATTGGGCTTTGCCTGCTTCCGTCTTCGGTCCGCGGGACTTGGCGCCGTTTTCGCGGGCGATGCGGGCTTTGTCTTCTGGTGTCATGTTCGTTCCTTTCTGCGCTGTAAAATGCAAACGCCCTCGCGAGTGGCGAGGGCGTTTGGGGGTGAGGACTTCCTGACCCGATCTCAAGCTAGCACGGCTGGCAAGGGTTTTGAGGGGTGGATTTTTTCAGGTTGTTGATTTGAAGGGAAATATTTCGTTTCAAAACTTGTGACCCGCATGATTTAGGGGGGACAAAACGGCGGCGACGGATGGCAGTATGGGCAACTAAGTTCTGGGAACTACCGCGGCGGGAGAAGCTGCTGCTGGCCGAGGCGGCGGTGTTTGTTGCGGCGAGCCGGATGGCGCTGAGGTGCCGGCGTAGAGAGAACTCGTGGAGGCCGCTGGGGATTCCGATGTGGACGGTGGGCGGGGTGGACGCTGAGCGGATGGCGTGGGCGGTGAGTGTGACGGCGGAGCGGAGGATGGCGATGAGGCGGGCCTCCTGCTCGACCGGGAGGAACATGGCGGATTCGGCGGCGGGCGTGGCTGCGGGAAGCCTTGATGATAGCTCTGGAAGGGGGCTTTTGACCATACCCCCGGTTTCTGCTATTCTGGAAGCCTTGTAACGATTGCAGGGAGATCGTCTGTCCATGAGCACTGTAGTTCCGTCTGGGAAAAACATCCAGAGAAATTGGTACGTGATTGACGCCGGCGAGATGGTTGTCGGCCGCGTTGCCACCGAAGTTGCCCGCATTTTGATGGGCAAACATAAGACCACGTATACCCCATACATCGATATGGGCGACCACGTCATCATCGTCAACGCCGATAAGGTTCGTTTGACCGGTAAGAAAGAAGACCAGAAGCTCTATCGCTATCACTCCGGATATCCGGGTGGTTTGCGCGAAGTTGCCGCAAAACGCATGCGTCAAACTCGCCCGATCAAGATTCTGGAAGAAGCCGTGTCGGGAATGTTGCCGAAAAATAAACTGGGCAAGCAGATGTACCGGAAACTGAACGTCTACGCCGGCCCCCAACACCCCCACCAAGCGCAGACGCCGCAGGCGTTGTCGCTGTAGTATCCGAGAGAGGACAGTAGAGAAGTGGCTGCATTGACTCAATGGCTTGGCACCGGCCGCCGCAAGCGTGGCGTTGCCCGCGTGTTCCTGCGGAATGGTTCGGGCGCGATCGTGATTAACGGACGTCCGTACGATCAGTACTTTACGAATGAAAGCTCGCGGCTGCTGTGCCGTCAGGCCCTCCAGGCCACCGAAACGTCGGACAAGTTCGACGTTCTGGTGTTAGCCAATGGCGGCGGCATGACTGGCCAGGCTGGCGCGGTCCGCCTGGGTATCTCCCGTGCGCTCATCAACTTCAACGCGGAACTCCGCGGCAAGTTGAAGAGCATGGGCTACCTGACGCGCGATCCTCGCGAACACGAGCGCAAGAAATACGGGCAGAAGGGCGCCCGCAAGCGGTTCCAGTTCTCCAAGCGCTAATTCGCGCCTGGATGGGATCCGTTTCCATCAACCCGGATATTCCGCACATCTTTGCCGGCAGGACAAATCTCGTTTGGATGGTCCTGCCGGTTCGTGTGTGAATTCCACAAAACCTAGGAGCTACATTGCCTGCAATTTCCATGAAGGAATTGCTCGAAGCCGGCGTTCACTTCGGGCACCAGACCAAGCGCTGGAATCCAAAAATGAAAGAATACATTTTTGGCGAACGTAACGGGATCTACATTGTCGATCTGCAGAAGACCTTGAAGTTGTTCAAGGAAGCCATGGCGTATGTGGCCGAGATGGCGTCGCAGGGGAAAAACGTCCTCTTCGTCGGCACCAAGCGGCAGGCGCAGGAGGCGATTGCTGAAGAAGCGGGCCGTTGCTCGATGTTCTACATCAATCACCGCTGGCTGGGCGGATTGCTGACGAACTATTCGACGGTGAAGCGGTCGATTGAGCGTCTGAAGATGCTCGAGGACATGCACGAGACGGGCAACTACGGTGGCCGGACGAAGAAGGAAATCGGACAGTTGGAGCGGGAACGCAAACACCTGTCGCAGAACCTTTCGGGTATCCGTGACATGGGCCGTTTGCCGGACGTGCTGTTCGTGATCGACTCGAACAAAGAAGAGATTGCGGTGGCGGAAGCGCGGCGGCTGGGCATCCCGGTTGTGGCCGTGGTGGACACCAACTGCGATCCCGACCAGGTGGACTACGTGATTCCGGGCAACGACGATGCGTTGCGCGCGATCCGGTTGTTCACGAACAAGATTGCCGAAGCTTGCATTGAAGGCCGCCAGCAGGTGACCGAGAGCGAGCTGGGCGTGATGACGCAGGACGGCGACGAGAGCGTTGACCTGGAAAATGCCGAGCAGTATCTGGACCCGCAGTTCAGTGCGCAGCTGATGTCGGAAACGACGGCGGAAGCGCAGGACGACGAACTGGCTGGCGTGCCGGCGAAGTACAAAGCAAACCTCGTCGACGAATAAACGTCGAACCACTCCATTGGGCGATTGGCGATTCCCTTCCCGGGGCGGAGCCAATCGCCCTTACTCCCCCCTTTTTCATACCGTTTCCAAACCAAGAGAGGCATTATGGCGGAAATCACCGCATTGATGGTGAAGCAACTGCGCGAGCGTACGGGCGCAGGCATGATGGAATGCAAGAAGGCCCTGGAAGAGGCCAATGGCAGCATCGACGACGCTGTGGACGTACTGCGTAAGCGCGGTATCGCTTCGGCTGCGAAGAAGGCGACGCGTTCGACCAAGCAGGGTTCGATCACGGTGGCGCTGAGCGGCGACCGGGCGGCGGGCACGATCCTGGAATTCAACTGTGAATCCGACTTCGTGGCGCGCACGGAAGACTTCCAGACGATGGTCGGCGAGCTGACGCAGCAGGCGTTGGAAGCGCCTCTGGGCACGACGCGCGACGCGATGTTGGAAGCGCCCTACCGGGCCGACGCGACGCAGACCGTGCAGCAGATCATTGCCGGCAAGATTGGCAAGATCGGCGAGAACATGCAGATTGCGCGTTTCGAGAAGATCGAAGGCGGACTGTTGGGCACCTACATTCACCCGGGCGCGCAGTTGGGCGTGTTGGTGCAGGTGACTGGCGCGTCGCCGGCGACGGCTTCGAACGAAGAGATCCAGGAACTGTTGCGCGACGTGGCGATGCAGGTGGCCGCGGCCGATCCGCAGTTCGTGCGGCGCGAAGAAGTGACCACGGCGACGTTGGACAAAGAACGCGAAATTCAGCGTGAGCGGGCACGGCAGGAAGGCAAGCCGGAGAAGGTCATCGACAAGATGATTGAAGGCCGGATGTCGAAGTACTTTGAAGAGTTCTGCCTGTTGGAACAGCCGTTCATCAAAGACAACACGGTGACGGTGGGCCAGCTGGTGGCCGATAAGGCCAAGAAGATCGGCGAACCGTTGGCTGTTGCCCGGTTTGTGCGCTACAAGGTTGGCGAAACGGCTCCGGCCGACGCGCCGGCTGAGGCGTAATCGAACGTGGCACAGTACGCTCGAATCCTTCTGAAGTTGAGCGGCGAGGTACTGGCCGGTGGGGGCGGTTTTGGCATTGACCAAGACTGCCTTCACCGGCTGGCAGCCGAAGTAGCGGAAGTTGCGCGAACGGGCGTGCAGATTGGCCTCGTTGTAGGCGGAGGGAATTTCTTCCGCGGGGTGAGCGCGGCGGCGCGCAATATGGACCGTGTGGCGGCTGACCACATGGGGATGCTGGCGACGGTGATCAACGCGATTGCGTTGCAGGACGCGCTGGAAAAGCAGGGGATTCCGACGCGGGTGATGACCGCGATTTCGATGGGCGCGGTGGCTGAGCCGTATATCCGGCGGCGGGCAATTCGTCATTTGGAAAAAGGCCGGATTGTGATCTTTGGCGCGGGGACCTCGAACCCGTATTTTTCGACCGACACGGCGGCGACGCTGCGCGGGTTGGAGATTCACGCCGATGTTGTGGCGAAGGCGACTGGCGTGGACGGGGTGTATGATAAAGACCCACGGAAACATGCCGATGCCGTTCGGTATGAGACCGTGTCGTTCCAGGACGTGCTGGCGAAGCAGTTGGGCGTGATGGACGCCTCGGCGGTGGCGATGTGCCGGGACAACAAATTGCCGATTTGCGTATTTGACCTGCGGCAGCCGGGGAATATCATGCGAGTTGCCATGGGCGAGACCGTCGGCACTATGATCAAGTAAGCGAGATAACTTCTATGTCAACGTTTCAAACTACCAAAGAAGTGGAAGCGAGCGCGAAGACGCGCATGGAAAAGGTGCTGGCCGATTTCCAGCACGACATGACCACGATCCGGACGGGCCGGGCGTCGGTGAACATGTTGGAGCCGGTGCAGATTGAGGCGTATGGTTCGATGATGCCCATCAACCATGTGGCGACGCTGCATGTGCCGGAGCCGGCGATGATCACGGTGCAGCCGTTCGACGTGTCGCAGATTGGCGCGATTGACAAGGCGATCCGGAACTCGGGGCTGGGGCTGAACCCGTCGAACGATGGGAAGATCATCCGGATTCCGATTCCGCCGTTGAACGAAGAGCGGCGCAAGGAACTGGCGAAGAAGCTGCACGGGATTGCTGAAGACCACCGGGTGGCGATGCGCAATGTGCGCCGGGACTCGAACGAAGCGGTGAAGAAACTGTTGAAAGACAAGCTGATCAGCGAAGACGACGACCGCCGGGCGCACGATGAGATCCAGAAGCTGACCGATGGGAACATGGCCAAGCTGGACACGCTGAGCAAGGCGAAGGAAAAAGATATCCTCGAAGTGAAGTAAACGGCGGGGGTAGAGATACCTCGGAGCAATTCTTTTCGGCCCGCACCGAAAAGAATTGCTTCGAAGACGAAGTCGGGGTGGAGTATCGGCCCCGACTTTTTTATGCTCAATAGAGCGATGAAAAAACAGGTCTACCCTTCGAGCGGCCCCAAACCGGCCGGCCCCTATTCCCCGGGCGTGTTGTGCGGTGACTTTTTGTACGTGAGCGGGCTGGCGGCGCGGCCGGCGGCGGGTGGCGATACGCCGCCTGATTTTGCGTCGCAGGTGCGGAACAGCCTGACGAATGTGAAATTGATTGTGGAGGCCGGCGGGTTCTCCATGCGCGATGTGGTGTATTCGCAGGTGCACCTGGCGGATATGAGCCAGTTCCCTGCCCTGGCGGGGTTGTGGAAGGAGTTTTACCCGGAGGGCGGGCCGGCGTTCAGCGTGCTGGGGATGGCGCGGATGCCAACCGATACACCGGTGCAGATTAACGCCGTGGTGGCCAAGGGCGCGGGGAAGCCGCATGTGGATGTGCGGGAGGCGGGAGGGCGGTTGTATTTCAGCGGGATTGGCGGAAAGACGCCGGCCGAGGCGATGGAAAATCTGGCGAAGCGGGCGAAGCTGGCGGGGATTGATTTGGGGCACTTCGCGTTTTTGAACGCGTATTGTTCGAACGGGGTGACGCTGGCGCAGTTGAATGAAGTCTACGCGCCGTATTTTGATGCCGGGAATGCGCCGGCGCGGGCGTCGATGCTGGTGGATTCGTTGCCGCCGGGGATGAGTGTGGAGTTGACCGGGGTGGCGGTGCGGGACTTGTCGACGCGGCGCGTGGTGCGGCCGCGGAATATGGCACCGAGCCGGACGGCGAGCCCGGGGGTGTGGGCTGGGGATATGTTCTACTTGTCGGCCAAGAGCGGGTTCATTCCGGGGCCGAATTCGGGGATTTATACGGGCACGGTGGAGCAGCAGTTGCGACAGACGATGCGGAATTTGCTGGATGGGTTGGAGGAGACGGGGTTGGATTTGTCGCACGTGGTGGCGACGGGGGTGTATTTGGACGATGTGAACGAGTTCGCGAAAATGAATTCAGTGTATGCGTCGTTCTTTAAGGACATTCCGCCGACGCGGAGCACGTTGCAGCCGATGAAGCCGGTGGAGCGGAAGTTTTCGGCGGCGGGGACGCATCCGATGGTGGAACAGGTGTCGATGGTGGCTTGGCGGGGGTAGTTTATTGACCGGGGGAGTCCGTAGTACCGGACTTCCCTGGTAGCACGGCTCCCGGGAGAATCCGGAGTGGATCAGTCGGCTTTGGGGAGGATCAGGTATTCGGGGGTAACGACGAATTCGGACCAGCGGCAGTGTTCGTCGAACTCGACGCCGACGACCGGTCCGATCTCCGATTCGTGAACGTGGCGGACAACGCCGGTAAAGGAGTGTCCGTGCCAGTCAACCACAATGCCGCAGCCCAACGAAAGCTGCTCGTCAAGCTGGACGCCAACGCCTCTCGTTGAGACGTCGAGAACGTTCGCTTCGCACGCCCGCTCCACGCCCTCAGCGTTCCGCCATACCAGGCGGGCAAGGCTGGCGCAAAGGTTGCGATGTTCAATACGGCGATTATCGTTCATGTGTCAGTGCGACTATTGTCCTAGTCATCATACATCGGAGTGGCGGTCCAGCCAACCCAGAATCTCCTCGATCGGCTGCGGCCTGCTCCAGTAGAAACCCTGTCCATAGCGGAATCCGGCCGCTTTTGCTCTTTCACAGTCCTCGGCGGTTTCAAGGTTCTTTGCGCAGACGGCCACGTTGGCCGAAGCGGCGAGTAACCGGACCGCGGAGAAGACGGCGACGCAGCCCGAATCCGGTCCATTTGCCGCACCGGCGGCAGACTCCGTTCTACAGCCGGCAACCTTGACCATCTCAAAGTGGGAGTCGTTTGGGACACCCAGGTAGCAGTTACCATGCTCCAGCCCATCGAGAGCGAGGCGGAAGCCACTCTTGTGCAGTTGGGCTAGTCTTCCGTGCAGGGGTTCGGCGTTGGCGTTCAGCTCGACATTTTCAATCTCGAGCAGGATCTGCTGGGGGGACACTCCGAACCGGGCGACGATTTCGTGCAGCCGGAAGGCGATGTCGTCCTGTATGAGTTGTGCCGCCGAGAGATTTACTGACACAAATCGGGACCCGATCCGCGAGCGCAGCGTACTAACGATCTCGCATACCCGTTCAAACATCCCAAATCCGATTTGGCTCAACAGGGGGCTGGCCGCTGCCAAGTACAGGGCCTCCTGGATCGGCAGGCCAAGGGCATCCGGGAACCGGATCATCGCCTCCAAGCCGACACACTCGTTCGACACTAGGTCAACAACCGGTTGAAAGTAGGGAGTAAATCGGTTTATCGCGATCGCTTCGGTGAGCACAGTTCGCAGATTGCGCAGTTCGTTGACCCTGGCCCGATCGACGTCGCGAACGGGAATCACCGCATTCCGGCCCACCGTAGATCGACGCTTGAGCGCATGCGCCAACTCGTCCAGAACGATCTCGATCGATGCCTCCCCCCCCGCCCCCCCCACCGTAGTGGTGGCAACGGAAACGGAAACTGAAATCCCATTTGCTCCAACGGGCAAGGCGGGACGGCAGGCATCGATCAGCGTATGCGCTAATTCTTCCATGATGGCTGCCGGCGCTTTTGAAAAGAGAAGGAAGCGATCCCCGGAAAGGCGCCCGAAGTGGCATCCGGCGGGGAGTCGCTCACTAATCCGCGCCGCGAGGGCGTGCAGGATCTCGTCGCCGGTCTGCCGACCCAGAACCTGATTGAAGTACTGAAAGTGGTCGATATCGAACGCCGCCACGGAAACAACGGCATCCGATTTGCCGTATTCCCCGATCCACTGTCGCAGGTTCTGCAGGAGGGAGGTGCGGTTTAGCACTCCGGTAAGTGGGTCCAGCCGCGACAGACGCCGCAGTTCCTCCTCATGGAGGACACGCTCCAGGGCGACCGTCGCCAATTCAGAAAAATGATCCGCGATCTGCAGATCCTCCGCCGACGGGGTTCCCTCCATGGGGTAATACATTCCAAATACACCAAGAAGGGTTCCGTTACGGCGGCTCAGCAAGGGAGTGGACCAGGCCGACCGGATCTGGTGCAACTCGGCGAAATCCCGGAAGGTGGCCCAGAGGGGGTCTTTGGCCACGGACGAAGTGATGACACGCCGCTTTCGAAACGCCGCCGTACCGCAACTGCCCACGGCGGGACCAGGAACCAGGCCATCGACCGCATTCACAAAATCCGCCGAGAGTTTCCCGCTACCACCCGCGCGTAGAGCGCCACGCTCTGCATCCCAATATAGAATGCTGGCCTGCATTGGGGGACAAACCTGTTCCGCGGTTCGAGCGATTAAGCAAAGCGTTTCCCGGAAGTCAGAGCCAGATGCCATTTGCCGCAACACCAGCCGCTGCGCAGTAAACAGAGCGTTGGACAGATCGTGTGGTGACATTTCGTGTCGTGACATTCCTTTCGTTTCTTTAACCCGTAACGTTTCGTTACTTTAACCCGTAATGTTACCAGAATATCTGGAACTGTCCTCTTGGCCTGTACTAAGCAGCACCTATTCTCGCAAAGGGAAACCCTGAATCTATACAGACGACTCACTACAGAGTCGTAATTTCCCGCATCTATTTTCAGTAGAAACCCTGTTTCCTGAATTGGGCGAATTGCTTAGTTTAAGGTTAACCCACCACATGGTACCAAACCACCTAGTACTCACAGAGCCAACTCAGGCCTTTCCCTTATCGCCCGTTGACACATCCGCAGAGGCAACCCTGAAACAATTTGAGCCTCTGGTGAGGGCGATTGCCAGACACCTTTCCAAATCGCTTCCCTCCTGGGTGGAGGTGGACGATCTCGTGCAGTGGGGGCAGGTTGGACTGCTGCACGCCATTTCCCGGTACAGCGAGGAGCGGAACGTGAAGTTCTCAACCTACGCCAAGTATCGCATTCGCGGGGCCATGTTGGACGGTCTGCGGGAGTTGGACTGGGCGCCGCGGAACGCACGGGCGGGTGCAAAGCGATTCGCGGAGGCGCAGGCGCGATTTGAAGCGGCGCATGGGCGCCCGGCGACGGACGACGAGTTGGCCGCAGTGTTGGATCTAACGGTGGAACAGGTGCGGGACCGGCTCCACCAGGTAGTGCCGGAGATGGTTTCGTTGCATCACGGTTCGTCTGGAGAAGGTTCGAGCGACTGGGATCAGCCGTCCGGGCAGCCTTCGCCATTTGATTTCGTCATGTCCGGACAGTTGCGCGACCGGCTGAGCGCGGCGATGGACCTGCTGCCGGAGCGCGATCGCGTGGTACTCCGATCGTATTACTGGGATTCGCAGACGATGGCCGAGATCGCCAAACAACTCGGAGTGAATGAGAGCCGGATCTGCCAAGTGCGAAAGCGCGCCATGGAACGGCTTCGCGTGATCCTCTGCGACGTGGGGATAGCCGAGGTCGCGTAGCTGCAAATACAGGGTTTCCCCGCGCTAAATCGGGAGAAACCCTCACGACTCCAACCGCACATGCGGGTACCATTACCAACAGTACCGAACAAGTTCCACTAAAACGGCGGGATGAACATCAGAAGGTCGAAGGGATAGCAGATCATGAGATTGAAACTTTTAGCTCTAGGTGTGGCGATTGGGAACCTACTTTGGGGCGGCGTAGCTTCCCCGCATCTTCCGGCGGATGGAACCCCTGGAGACGTCAACGTCATCATTGTTTCGGAGCCCGGACAGCACGGCGTCGCGGTGGGGTTAGCCCGCGCGGCGATGGTGGCCAATGCAGGCGTACTGGACCTGGCCAATATAGAACAGGTCGTCACGCGGATGACACCGGCAGCAGCCCGGCGACTGGCGGCGCATCCGGCGGTGAAGTATGTGACGGTAGACCGGGTAGTGCAGTCCGCCGGGGCTGACCACGGTATGGAAGGCGCGGGTGTTCCCGCGTTTACGGTCGGCGCACGCGGCGCAACGCCGACCGCCTTCGGCCAAGACATCGGCATTGCGGTAATCGATTCGGGCATTCGCGACGTATCCGACCTGAACGAAGATCGCGGCTTCGGGAGCCGGGTCGTTTACCGGGAGAACTTCGTTACGACCTCGACCACCTGGAACGACGAGTACGGTCACGGGACCCACGTAGCAGGAATTATGGCCTCCAGCGGCCAGCGATCGTCCGGTAAAGGCTACCTGAAGTCTTATTACGGGGCCGCTCCGCGCGCCCATCTGATCAATTTGCGTGTGTTGGACGCCAATGGGGCGGGGCAGGACTCGTGGGTGATTAATGCCATCGACCGGGCGATTCAAATGAAGTATCTCTTTAATATTCGCGTGATTAATCTCTCCCTGGGCCGGGGCATTTACGAAAGCTACACAGTGGATCCGCTATGCCTGGCGGTGGAACGCGCCTGGAAGGCGGGCATCGTCGTCGTCGCGTCGGCGGGCAACTATGGCCGCACCAATGTGAACGGTACTATGGGCTACGGGACGATCAGCTCGCCCGGCAATCACCCGGCCGTCATTACGGTGGGGGCGCTACGTCACATGTACACTGACCTTCGTTCGGACGATGTGCTGGCAACGTACAGCTCGATGGGCCCGACGCGTTTCGACCATGTCGTGAAGCCGGATCTGGTGGCGCCGGGCAACCGCGTATCCTCCCTGATCGCACCGGCTGCGACGCTTACCCAAAGCACTCTTTTCTCCCCGGTTCCCTTTCCGACCTACTGCAAAACCTGCGGCAATGGCAACTCGCTGGACTACGCCTACATGAGCGGGACCAGCATGGCGGCCCCCCTGGTGGCGGGTACCGCGGCGTTGATGATCGCCAATAACCCGGCGCTGACTCCGGACACGGTGAAGGCGCGGCTGATGAAAACGGCTACACGCAATTTCCCTGCTTCCTACACATCGACCGATTCTTCCGGTGTTACCCGCACGGTGTATCACAACCTGATGTCGATCGGCGCCGGATATCTGAACATTCCGGGTGCACTCGCTTCGACCGATAGCTTGCGCCCCGGTGTACGGGCGGCGTCGCCTGTCGCCAAGCAGTTGTTGCCGAAGGGTGTCGATCTGGTGCACCCGGGCAATCAACCCGGCGCGAACAATGCGCTGTGGGGTGACAACGCACTGTGGGGTGACAACGCACTGTGGGGTGACAACGCACTATGGGGCGATAATGCACTGTGGGGCGACAACGCGCTGTGGGGCGACAATGCGCTGTGGGGTGACTCCACCCTGCTGGGATATAACGCACTGTGGGGCGATAACGCACTGTGGGGCGATAACGCACTGTGGGGCGATAACGCACTGTGGGGCGACTGGATTCTAGTGGGCGACAAATAGGGAACGTACTTCAGATACCGGCCCCTAGTGGGCCGGTATCTTTCAGGGACACTCGGATATCCGGAGGGATCGTTGACACTACAGGAACGCATTTACTGCATTTCCGTGTTGCTAACCACCATGGCGCTGACGGGCTTACAACTGCATCTGGTAGGCACAACCTTGTCAGATCCGATCTACACGCTCCTTCTTGCCGCGTTCGCGCTGTTTGCCTCCCGGATGAAAGTGATGATTCCCCGCTTGCCGGGTAATATGTCCGGCGGGTTCCTGTTTACGATTCTGGCGGTCTTTCAGATTACGCTGCTTGAGGCGCTGTTGGTGGGCGCCGTCGCGGTGGTGGCACAGACGAAGTGGAACTCGCGCTCGCCGTCGAATATATGCCGATATGTGTTCAACCTGTCCTGCGTGTCGGCATCGGTGGTAACGACGAAGCTGGTTTTTGACACGCTGCGTGTTTTGCTGCCGAGCGAGATCGCGCTAGTGAATTCGATTATTTGCGGCGCGGTGTACTTCTGTGTGAACACCGGCGTGTTGAGCGGAATGCTGGCCATCAACCAGCGGCGCCCCTTCGGAGCATTGTGGCGGGAAACGTTCTTCTGGTCGATGCCGCTATTTGCGGTCGGCGCGGCGGCAATGTCCGTTCTGGGCGTGGTTGGAAATTCGATGGGGCATTCGATGGGGCGCGCCTCCACGATGCTCGTCGCTCCTGTGCTGATCCTGATTCACCGTTACCACACCATGAAGGTGGACACGATGGAGGACTCGCACAAGCGGCTGGAGATGGCCAACGAACATATCCAGGAAATGAATGAAGTACACATGCGGACGATCGAGGCGCTGGCGCTGGCGATCGGGGCAAAGGATGAGGTCACCGGGAGCCATTTGAACAGGGTGCGCATCTATTGCCGAAACATGGGCGTCCTGATGGGATTGGCGGAGGAGGAACGGCGGGCGCTCGATGCGGCTTCACTGCTTCACGATATCGGGAAACTGGCCGTTCCCGAGCATATTTTGACGAAACCGGGACGGCTGACGCCGGAGGAGTTTGAGAGTATTAAGCTTCACCCACAGATCGGCGCGGAGATTCTGGAGCGGGTACGGTTCCCCTACCCGGTGGTTCCGATCGTGCGATCCCACCACGAACAGTGGGCCGGGGCGGGCTATCCGGACGGCATGAAGGGAGAAGAGATTCCGATCGGCGCGCGAATCCTTTCGGTCGTCGATTGTTTCGACGCGCTTGCCAGCGACCGCCAGTATCGAAAAGCGATCCCGGTTGATGAAGTGATGCGGATGATCGAGGCGGATTCCGGAACCCGTTACGATCCAACGATTGTCGCGCATCTGAAGGCGAATTATCTGCAATGGGAGGTGGAAGCCCGCCAATCGGTTTCGAATCTGAATCTGATGGACGTCTCTCCGGTGTCCGCCAAGGTGGCACCAGGGGCCGGGTTCTCCCCGGAAGGGAACGCGCTGCCGCCATCGGTAGTCAGCGCCATCAGCTCGGCCAGCTCGGAGGTGCAGATGATGCTGGAGATATCCGGAATCATGGTTACTTCCACTTCTGTTCCTTCGCTGATGCAGCGAATGAGCCCGTGCCTCAGCGCGGTCATTCCTTTCGATGGTCTTTCGCTCTACTACACTGGCGGGGGCCAGCGTGAGCGGGTGTTTTCCTACGGAACGGGGGAGCTCCCGCAGGCCCCAAACCGGGAGCGCGGCGTTGTTGAGTCCGCGGTCGCGGCTGGACAGATTGTGTTACTGTCCTCGCCGGGGGACGAGGCGGCGCACGGGATAACCGAAGCGCAACCGTTTCCGGCCGCCTGCGCGCTTCCGTTGTTTGGATCGGCGCAGCAAATGGTTGGAGTTCTGGTCCTGAGTTCGGCGTTGCCGTCCGCTTTCACGCGGGATCATGTCCGGATATTGAACACGATCGCGACCCAAGTGGGGATGACGGTTCAGTTATTGCGTATGTTCGCATCGGTGGTGAGCGAGAGCCGGATCGACGCCCTGACGGGAGTCGGGAACCGGCGCGAACTCGACGAATGTCTCTCAATCGACCTGGCATCGTCACAGCGGAACGGCGATGCGTTTTCGCTGTTGTGCGTGGATATCGACAACTTCAAGCTGATCAACGATCAATTCGGACACGCCGTGGGCGACGAAGTGCTGTGCCGCGTGGCGGACGTATTGCAGGACTGCCGTCAGCCGATGGATTATGTATGCCGGATTGGCGGTGACGAATTTGTCCTGGTTTTGCCCGGAGCGGAAAGAGAGTTGGCCTCGAAGTACCGGGAGGCTATTGAGAATTTGTTGGAGAGCCAGGCGGAGGGACTTCCCTACCCCGGTCTAACGATTCAACTGAGCGTCGGGATGGCGAGTCTGAGCCCGGAGATTACGAACCGCGAGGAACTTCTGTCGGCGGCGGACGCGGACATGTATGTAATCAAGCGGTCGCGTAAATCGGTTGAGTCGGCCGCATAGGATGCCGTTGCCGGATGAATTTCCTGGGGAAAAGGCGTCGTCGCAAACGGCAGCGGACCGCTATCCCTGTGTAACACTTTCCTCGCGGTTCCTTCCCCCACAGGCGGGCTGGGTTCCGGCCGAGGCCGCCGAAGAACTGCCACAGGCCGCCGAGTGGCGCGTGGTTTCGACCGGTACGGCGAGGTTGGGCTCCGACAACTGGCAGGACACGGTATATGCGCTGCTGGAGTCCGGCACAATTCCACGCGCCGCACCGGGGCCGTTGCTGGTTCGATGTCACAACGACGCCGAGACATCCTATGGCCGATTCATGCATTTTCGGGCCATTGGCCCGGAGGGGTTTTCGAGTTCATTTTCCGTTGCGATCACCCATTACGGCGTTGTCTGGTTTTCCGGACACCTGAATGCGGAGCAACCACGTGTTCGGCAACTGGGACTGGACGACGGCCTTTTTCTGGAATGCACGGCACCGAATCCGAACCCATTGGAGATTGAAAGCTTACTGACGCGCGGCGCCGACCCGAACGCGAGAGGCAGACTGACGAACGCTCCGCAAGAGTATGGCTCCTGCCTTACCGCGCTCCTTACCCATCCTGGGGACGCGGACTTTCCAAAATGCACAGATCTCATTCTCCGTGCCGGGGCCGATCCCAACCTACCCACTTCCGTGTCCCAATGTACCCCGGTGTTGTTCGCAATCGCCGGGGACAAAATGGCTTCCCTCCTCCTGCTGCTGAACGCGGGGGCCGATCCAGACTCGCTCTCCTGGAATCCAGGACTGCCATCGTCGCTGCACCTGGCCATTGGCGCGAGAGGGTACCTGCAGCGCCGTTACCTGAACATCCTGGCCAATGCCGGCGCGAAAATCGACCTGTCTGACTGTACAGGCTCCTCCGCCCTGCACTTCGCTATCAAGCGGCGGGATTTGACGGCGCTACGGAACATACTGCTCTTCGGTATGCGAGGATCATTGGATGAACCCGCGGCGGCGTCCGGCATGACACCGCTGCAGACAGCAATAGCGGAAGGGGGAGATATTGACGCGATTCGCGTTTTACTGGCCCACGGAGCCGGTCCAGATGCCGTCAACCGAAGCGGACATACAGCGCTTCACGTGGCGGCGGAGTACGCCTACCTGGCCGCCGGAGCGCTGCTAGTGCGAGCGGGGTGTTCCCGGACGATTCGATCCGAGCAGGGCGAGACGGCCGCCGAGCTGTACCGCAGTGTTCACGGACCCCTCCCCCAGCTTTGGCGGGAAATCCTGGAGGTAGGTCCCGGGGCATGAACGACATATGGGACCGCTGATTCCCCTCATCCTGTTACGTTGCATGCTCTCGGTCATGCTCACGACAGTCGTGGTGGGGGCACTGATCTGGCTGGCGCCGGGCCGGGAGTTTACGAACACTTCGCTACATGGGTTTGGAGCGGAGATGGCGGCTCCGGCGGTGGAGTCCGGCTCCCTGTTTGTCTGGAAATACGCTGTCGGCCTGCTGTCGGGCGACGCGGGGATATCGACGAGCTTTCAGGCGCCGGTGGCCGGGCTGATCCGGGAGCGATTCGCGCTCTCCGCGCTTACACTGGCCCGCTCGTTCCTGATTTTATTGGCCGTCACCGGCGCATTGGCAGTGCTTTCGGTTCGCAGTCCGCTGGTCCGGTCGGCGGCGCGAGTGGGTACGGGTGTTTTGTATTCAATCCCAGTGGGAGTTCTGGCCTTGCCGCTCGCATATGTCGGATGGCCGGCGGAACTGTCCGTAGTGGCCGGTTCGCTGCCGAAGGCGTTTGCGCTTTTCGACGCTGTTTTGGAACGAACGGCCCGTGGCACGCACTTGGTCTGGATGCGCTCGATGGGGGTAGGGTGGGGCCCGGTGCTGTGGCACGGCATCCTTCGCTCCGCGCGCCCGGAACTGCTGGAGGTGATGGCGTTGTGGGTACCACTTCTGCTGGGGACGCTCATCGTTGTTGAAGTCATCTCCGGGCAGGCCGGCCTAGGGACCCTGGCGTGGCGGGCAGTGCAGGCGCGCGATCTGCCGCTTTTGGGGGCGATCACCATTCTGTTCGCGGTGGGTTCGTCGCTGGCGGCCGCGGCCGCCGCACTCTGTTCGCGGGAGGCGAGGCAGTGAGGGTCGCGGCCGCCAGTCTCCTATTGTTCCTGCTACTGCTTCCCTTCTTCTGCAGTTGGACGGCCGACACGCAGGACCGCGAGCATCTGCTGGCGGCGCCGAATTCGATTCACTGGCTGGGAACGGACGTTGTGGGGCGAGACAATCTGGCGCGGTATGCGTTGGCGGCCCGCTTTTCGATTTTCGGCGGCGCGGCGGCCTCTGCCGTGGCCATCACGATTGGAGCGATCATCGCGGTTGGTTTCGCGGCATTACCGGAGCGGGTGGCGTTTCTGGCTTCGGCCTGCTTCGACACGATGCACGCGGTTCCCTGGTATCTGATGGCATTTGTCCTACGCGCGATGGTTCCGCTGGACACAGCACCGTCGCGGATCGCCATCATCACTTTCTGCCTGCTGGCGGGGGTGGGGTGGGTCTCGACGGCGCGCGTTGTCGCTTCGTCGCTTCGACAGCTCCGGCCCGCGCCGTGGGTCCGGTTCCCGGTCAGCACTGGCGTCTCCGCAGGGGCGGTGTTCGTCGGGCACCTGTTGCCGAATCTGTGGCCCATTCTGCGAGCCCAGTTTCTGCTACTCCTCCCCGCCATGCTGCTGGCGGAGACCTCACTGGGGCTGGTAGGCCTAGGATTTCCGGAACCGCTCCCGTCGCTTGGGGCGGCGATCGCGGAACTGATTCAGCCTGGCTGGCACTGGTGGAACCTGATCCCGTTCGCCGTATTGTCTGTATCTGTTCTCTCCGTCCAAGCGCTTATCGGCCACATTCGGCCTGCTCCTGGCAACCTATGAACCTTCTTCGTTTCCTCTTCCTTTTTCCGGCAGTTCTGCTACCCGCGGCGGAGCTGCACTTTTCCATTCGATCCGATCCGCGCACACTCGATCCGCTGCAGGTCTCCGATCAGTCCTCCGAGGCGGTTCGATATCTCACCACGGCGCGGCTGGCGCGGCTTCATCCGAAATCCGGCCGGGTGGAGCCGGAACTCGCCGCGAGTTGGTCCGTCCGCGATGGCAACCGAACGCTGGCCTTTCGCCTTCGCCGGGGAGTGCGCTTCTCCGATGGTTCAGCGCTTACGGTTCGCGATGTGACACAGACCGTGCAGGCCCTACTGGATCCTGCCCGCAAGCTGACGGCAGGAGAAGAGATTCGGTCGCTTGGGATTGAGAGCGTATCAACCCCGAACAACGAGACGGTGGAGATCCGTTTTCGGCAACCGGTAGCCTCACCGGAGCGCTTCTTCACCGAATTCCCGATTGTCGCCGCGAGTTCCGGGACAAAACAGGCTCCGGTGCTGGGTCCGTTCGTACTGGAAGAGTACCAACGGGGTACGCGGCTTCGGTTCCGACGCAACCCCTACTACTTGAAATCGACCGTGGAGGGGCAGCGACTCCCGCGATTGGATTCGGTCGTACTGGAGATTCTTGCGACGCCGGAGTTGGAACGAGCGGCGTGGCATAGCGGGCGCATTCACCTGTTGGAATCGGTGGACGCAGCGCTTTTCGATGAACTCACCTCCTCTGGCGCGGCCCGGAACAACGGTGCATCTCCAGAGGCCGAGGTGTTATGGTTCAACCTCAATCCGGACGCGCCGATCTCCCCGGCTAAACAGCGCTGGTTTCAAAACCGTCTCTTCCGGCAGGCGGTATCGGGCCTGATACGGCGGGAGGATCTGGTCCGGATCGCATTCCGGTCCCGCGCGACGCCCGCCAGTGGGCCGTTCGCGGAGGGCTCGGCGTGGCTGCGTCCATCACGAGTGCAGGCGCGTCCCGACGGTGCAGCCATTTTGCGATCGCTGGAGGCAGCGGGATTCCACCGGGACCGTTCCGGCGCTCTGCGGGATGCCCAGGGGGAAGCGGTGGCGTTTTCGATAGCGACCAACGCATCGAACCGATCTCGAATGCAGATGCTGACTTTGATCCAGGCGGACCTGGCCCGCGCCGGTATCGCGGTCACCATCGCCGCACTGGATATGCCATCGCTGCTTGAGCGGATGTCGAAATCCAAGCAATACGACGCAATCCTACTGGGGCTGATCGGCGTCGATGACGATCCGAATCACCAGATGAACATCTGGCTAAGTTCCTCCGTCAACCATCCATGGCGTCCATCGCAAACAGCCCCGGCGACGTCGTGGGAGCGGGAGATCGATGAGCTACTGCGCAGCCAGTTTCGGGCAACATCGCAACAGGCGCGGCGCAAACTGCTGTGGCGGCTGCAGGAGATAATCGAAGACGAAAGATCCTTGATTTATCTGGTTCACCCGCACGTCCTGAGCGCAGCCTCTCCCCTGCTGCGATACCTGGATCCATCCGTTGGCAGGCCCCGGCTTTTCTGGAATATCGACGTGCTTGATGTCGCCACCAGCGGGGGCCGCTGAGTGCTTCTGGAAACGGACTTGGAACTGTCTTACGGGAACCAGAAGATACTGGACTGCTTCCGTTTGTCGATTGCGCCAGGCGAGATCGTGGGGCTGGCGGGGGAGAGCGGGAGTGGCAAGAGCTCCTTCGCCAACGCGCTGCTCGGTTTGTTAAAACCGCCGGCTGTCAGGATCACCGGGACAATGCGGTTCCGGGGCGAGGACCTGCGCGACCGTTCGGAGTCGCAGTGGCGGGCTGTTCGCGGAAGGGAGATCGCGCTGATCCCGCAGTCGCCCCAGTCGGCCTTGAATCCTGCGCTTACGTTGGAATCGCAGGCGCGGCTGATCTGGCGGGCGCACAGCAATGAGCCATGGACGAAGGGGCGCGATCGGCTGCTTGCGTTGTTTAGCGGTTGCAACATTCCGGCCACCGACGAGTTCCTGCGCCGGTATCCAGCTGAGATCTCCGTTGGGCAGGCGCAGCGGGTCGTCATCTCGATCGCGGTGCTGCACGCTCCTTCGCTGCTGATCGGCGACGAAATCACCAGTTCGCTGGACACGCTGTCCCGCCACCATGTGTTGCAAACGGTGAAGGGGGTGTTGCAATCGACACGAATGGCGATGCTGTTCCTATCGCACGATCTGACGGTCCTGCGGGCGTTCTGCGACACGATCGCTGTATTGCATGACGGCCGGATCGTCGAGCAACAGAAGCCCGCGGAGTTGTTCCATTCCCCCCAGCATTCGTTCACCCGCCGGCTGGTGGACCTGACCGTCCAACCGATTTGAATTTTACGCCCCCGCTACAGCGTCCAGCGGGCCAGGCGGAGTTGGGAGAACGGAGGCTCCGGCAGGGTGGCGGTGACGGTGCCGGAGCGCTTGGATTCGTACCAGAGGGTGAGGAGTTTGCCGGGGGCGACTTCAACGGTGGAGGGGTAGCCGATGTCGCCTTTGCCGTCGTTGGAGATGACGATGGGCTCCGACCAGGTTTGGCCGTGGTCGCGGCTGAGGCGGGCGTGGTTGCCACGGGGGTCGCGGCGGTAGCCGTAGGTCATGACGAGGCAGCCGTCGGCGAGGCGGAGGAGGTGGCTGGGGAGGCCCCAGACGCCGATGGGGCGGGGGGCGGACCAGGTTTTGCCGCCGTCGGTGGATTCCGATTGGAGGGTTTCGCGGTCGTTGGCGGGGTTCTGGTTGCGGATGTGGGCGATCAAGCGGCCGTCGGCGGCTTGGACGGCGTGGAGTTCGTGGTAGTTGATGGCGGAGTCGCCGGGACGAGAGGGGATTTCGGCGAGCCAGCGCCAGGTGAGGCCATCGTCGGTGGATTCGCAGACGCCGATTTCGGCATTGGCGTCCCAAAGGCGTTTGCCGGCGTAGAGAAGGCGGCCGTCGCGGAGAGCGACGGGGCCGTGAGGGCTGTTGACGGGGACGCGATAGGGGGCCGACCAGTGGAGGCCGCCGTCGGTGGAGCGGATCATCCAGGTGCCGAGGAGGGACTGGCGTTCCGCCGCGGTGGTGGCGCGTTGCACGCTTTGCCAGCGTTCGATGCGGGCGGGGTCCCAGCCCTTGGCTTCGGAGAGGATTTTTTCGTAGGCGAGGGAGGTGAAGGTGGTGACGAGGAGGGTGCCGCGCGGGGTTTCGACGATGCCGGCGTCGCGGTCGTCGATGGGGGTGTCCATGATGATTTGGGGCCAACTCCAGGTTTGGCCGTTGTCTTTGGAGCGGCTGAATTCGACGCGGCCGAAGGGGTCGATGTGGCCTTCACGGCCGCCGGAGTAGGCGATGACGAGTTCGCCATTGGCGCGGCGGGCCATGGTGGGCCAGGCGTGATAGTACTGGGGCTGTTTGGAGATGACGGTGATGAGGGGGGCTTGGAGGAAGGCGCGGCGGTGCATTGTTGACATGGTATCGCGGGGGTGCGGGCCGAACGCTGCTGGCATTCGGGTAAGATGTGGATGGCCAGCGCCGGGGGTACTAGCGCGGTATGACTCTGATCCGCAGGGCGCGGCCTGCGAGCACAGAGAAGCGATCGAGAAGGGCCGGTCCGTGCTGGTTCACTGCAGCGAGAGTGTTGGCCGCATTTTCGTCGGGACCATCTTCTGGCGAGCGAATCAGAAGGACACCACAATGGGACTCATGGCTGCGGAAGACCAGTTCTCCAAAGTCCTTGTCGGCAGTCAGGAGGAGTGCCTGTTCGCGGCGTGCGATCTCGAGTACTGCCGCATCTCCGATTCCGGGTGAGGTCTCGGCTATGAATAGAACAACGTGCCCGGCGGCGCGAAGAGCGGATACAGTGGGGCCCTCGACGCTTTCGTCGGCCACCAGTTTCACGATGCCACTCGCTCCAGGGGATACACAACCGACGCCTGGAGCGCCTGCGCGGCAAACGCCAGGGCGGCGCGGATGCCCTCGCGTGAAATGTGAGGATGCGCAAGGAGAATCTGCTCCTCGGACTGGCCGGCCGCGAATTTCTCCAGAAGCAACTCAACTGTAATTCGAGTGCCGCGAATGACCGGTTTACCCATCATGACATTTGGATTTGAAACGATTAGACCAGACTCTTGCATGGCATGCTCCTACTTCTGAGTTTAGTTTAACGCCAGCGCACTACGCCGAGAGGGCCTGGTCGTCAGGCCACTACCGCTTTCACGACCTGACCATGAACGTCGGTGAGGCGGAAGTCGCGGCCGGCGTAGCGGAAGGTGAACTTTTCGTGTTCGAAGCCGAGGAGGTGGAGGAGCGTGGCGTGGAGGTCGTGGACGTGGACGCGGTCGACTTCGGAGCGGAAGCCGAATTCGTCCGTTGCGCCGTGGGCCATGCCGCCTTTGGCGCCGCCGCCGGCTAGCCAGACGGAGAAACCATACGAGTTGTGGTCGCGGCCGGCGGTGCCGGCGTTGGAGCCGAACGCGGGGAGTTCGACGACCGGCGTACGGCCGAATTCCCCGCCCCAGATGATCAGCGTGTCATCCAGCATGCCGCGTTGTTTCAGGTCCGTCAGCAGGGCGGCGATGGGTTGGTCCGACTCCTGGCCGAGCTGTTTGACGCGCTTGGCTACGTCGTCGTGAGTGTCCCAGGGTTGCCCCGCGCCGTGCCAGACCTGGACGACGCGGACGCCCTTTTCGAGCAGGCGGCGGGCCATGAGCATCTGGCGGCCGTGGAGCGTGTCGCCGTACATGTCGCGGATGTGTTGGGGTTCCTTCGAGAGATCGAAGACATCTTCGGCTTCCAGCTGCATGCGAAAGGCGAGTTCAAACGACTGGACGCGGGATTCGAGGGCTTCGTCTTCGGCGCGGGTCTGTTGATACTCGCGGTTCATGGCGGCGAGGAGGTCGAGTTGTGCCTTCTGCTGGGGACGGGTGGTGAGGCGGTTCTGGACGTTTTCGACGAGCTTATCGAGATCGGTTTCGCGGGTATCGATGTGGGTGCCCTGGTAGGCTCCTGGAAGGAAGGCCGACTTCCAGTTTTGCGCACCGCGGATGGGCAGACCGCCGGGGCAGAGGGAGATGAAGCCAGGGAGGTTTTGGTTCTCCGACCCGAGGCCGTAGACGACCCAGGAGCCAAAGCTGGGACGGCTTTGTTGCTGCGCGCCGCAGTTCATCATCATGAGCGACGGTTCGTGGTTGGGCACTTCGGTGTGCATGCTGCGGATGACGCAGAGATCATCGGCGTGCTGGGCCACTTTGGCGAAGACGTCGCTGATTTCGAGGCCCGATTTACCGTACTTCTTGAAGGCGAACGGGGACGGAAGGGCGGTGCCGGTTTTGCGTTCGGTGCGGAGGTGGACGGGCAGCGGCTGGCCGGCGTATTTCTGCAGGGCCGGTTTGTAGTCGAACGTGTCCATGTGCGACGGGCCGCCGTTGGCGAAGATGTGGATGACGCGTTTGGCTTTGCCGGGGAATTGGGATTTGCGGGGCGCAAGCGGGCCGGCGAGGCCGGCTTGTTCGAAGACGCTCGCCAAGCCGACCAGGCCGAGGCCGGCGCCTACACGGCGGAAGAGATCGCGACGGTTTACTTGGTGCATGGGGTTAGTCCAGGAACGCGAATTCATTGGTTAAGAGCAGCACTTGCGCGAGTTGTTCGCGGGGGGTTAATTGACGAATTTGAGGGCCCGCGAATTGGGCGCGGGCGTCCAATTTTTGGTTGCCGATGGTTAGCACCGGGCTCCATTGGAAGTCGTCGGCTTCGTAGTCGCCGACCGAATCGACGACGAAATCGATGATCTCGCCTTGTTCGACGTCGATGGCCTTTAGATCTGTATCGACGCTGGGGTTGGCTTTGTAGGAGATGCCGTCGGCGGGGGCGGGTGGCGGGTTGACGCGCCACTTGCCGAGGACGCCTTTTTTGTTCGAAATGGCCCAACCGCGGATGCCGTTGGAGAAGTGGAAGCGGATGGCGAGGGCGCCGACGTTGAGGACGAGTTTGCCTTCCACGTTGAGTTTGCCGGAGGCGGGGGCGACCCAGCGGCGGACGGCGGCGTTGGAGAGATCGTCCCCGGGGGCTCCGCCGGCGGCGGTGAGTTTGGCGACGCCGGTTTTGGCGTCGAGGCCGGCGGAGGCGTTCTGCCAGGCGCGGCCGGTGAAGAAACGGAAGGGGGCGAAGTTGGACGTTGTGCCGGCGTCGGGATCGAGCGTGGCGGTGCCGTATTGCCAGGGGCTCGCCGGCACCGGGGCTGGCGTGGCAGGGGCGGACCAGAAGGGGGCGGCTTGTTGGCGTTCGGTGGCGGACGGCGGGCGGTGGAGGACTGCCTTGTAGAGACTATCGAGATCGCTCGCGCGGGCGGCGACGGATTGGGCCATTTCACCGATGAAGGGGCTGTTTAGAAGAAATAATCCTTGTTGGGGGACGGTGGTTTGGTAGCGTTGGGGGGAGTGCTGTTCGGGGTCGGCGACGTCGAAGGTTTTGAGCAGCGCCAGCGGGCGTTCGCGCTCGATCATGGCGTAAATTGTCCGGCGCGGTTCGGCCGGGGTGGCGACGATGGAGATGGGCTGGCCGCCCTGGGCGTCATCGAGTTTGCCGGCGGTGGCGAGCATGGCGTCGCGCATGGCCTCGAAGTCCAGACGGCGGCGGGGCATGCGCCAGAGGAGTTTGTTTTCGGGGTCTTTGGCGCGGGCTTCGGGACGGTCGGCGCTGGATTGGCGGTACGTCTCGGACAGCACGATTTGGCGGATGAGTTGCTTCATCGACCAGGTTTGGCGAAAGTTAGCGGCGAGGGTATCGAGGAGTTCGGGGTGGGTGGGGAGGTCGCCGCGGAAGCCGAAGTCCGACGGGGTGCGGACGAGGCCTTCGCCGAAGAGGCGCTGCCAGACGCGGTTGACCATGACACGGGCGGCGACGGGGTTTTGTTCGCTGGTGATGGCGCGGGCGAGTTCGAGGCGGCCGGAGCCATTGGTGAAGCAGGGTTGGGCTTTGGTGAGGACGGAGGGGAAACAGCGATTGACGGGGTCGCCGAGGTCGTTCTGGTTGCCGCGGGTGAAGACGTAGGCGGGCTTGATAACAGGCTTATCGTTGGCGCCGAGGGCGACGGCGGGGGAACCGCGGTAGGCCGCATCGTTGAGCACGGCTTCGTACTGCCACTGGAGGTCGCGGGTGGTGTTGGCGTCGCCTTCGGTCATGATGTAGGGGAAGTCTTCCACGGGCACGTCGGTAGGGCCGTGGAGGAGGGGCTTGTATTCGGGAGTTTGGAGGCGGGCGAGGTAGGTGTCGACGGGGCTTTCGGTGGCTTTGCGCCAGTCGGCGAAGAGGGGGTTCGAGTCGACGGCGTCGGCCCAGCGGGCGAGGACGAGCGAGTTGACGTTCTTTTCGCGGGCGAAGTTATCGAGGCGGGCGCGGGTGACTTTGCGGCCGTCCCAGAGGGCTTGGAGGTAGCGCTGCAGTTCGGCGGGGGCGCGGAGTTCGGCGCGAAGAACTTCGAGACGTTCGTTGATGAATTCGGCGAGGATGCGTTTGCGGGTGGCGGCGCGCTGTTCATAGAAGGGCGGGAGTTGGGCGATTTGAACGGGTTCGACGCCGTAGCGGGTGTTGGCGAAGACGCCGTAGAGGCCGTAGTAATCCTTGGTGGGGATGGGGTCGAATTTGTGGTCGTGGCAGCGGGCGCAGGCGACGGTGAGGCCGAGGAGGCCGCGGGAGACGAGATCAATTTTATCGTCGACGACGTCGGGGAGGTCGACGGCGCGGTTGGGGTTGAGACCGAGGGAGAGAAAGCCGAGGGCGGCGTGGTCCTTCTTGGGAGTGTTGGGGAGTTGGTCGGCGGCGAGTTGGAGGGCGATGAATTTGTCGTAGGGGAGGTCTTTGTTGAAAGCGTCGATGAGCCAATCGCGATAGGTGAAAGAGAGGAGGAAGGCGCGGGAGAGGAAGCCGGTATCGGCGTAGCGGGCGACGTCCATCCAGTGGCGGGCCCAGCGTTCGCCGAAGCGGGGGGAGGCGAGGAATTTGTCGGCGGCTTGTTCGGGGGTGAGTTGATAGTCCGAGGCGGCGGGAGGGAGGCCGGTGAGGTCGAAACTGAGCCGGCGGATGAGGGTGCGGTGGTCGGCGGCCGGGGCGGGGGTGAGGCCGTTTTCGGTGAGTTTGGCGCGAATTTGCTGATCGATGGAACCGGTGGCGGGACGGAGCGGTTGCCAGGCCCAATGGTTGGTATTCTGGGTGGATTTGACGAGGGTGGTGGCGGTGGAGGCGGGGACGGGGGCACCCATTTCGGCCCACTTTTCGAGGGTCGCGATTTCGTCCGGTTTGAGTTTGCCGGTGGGGGGCATGCCGACTGATTCGTAGCGAATGGCGGGGAGGATTCTGGCGGCGGATTTGTGGGCAGTGGCGGGATCGTCAAAACGCAGGCCGGCCATGGGGGCGGCCGATTTGGCGCTGTGGCAGGCGTAGCATTTGGCGGCCAGCAGGGGGCGGACTTTGGCTTCGAAGAAGTCGGTGCCGGGGTCGGCCGAGGCGGCCAGGGGGAGCAGAAAAGTAACGAGCCAAACTCTCACATTGGATAGCATATGCGATTGGCGGGGCGGAAGGATTTAATTGGTGCCTGGCACCAATTATTGGGCGAGGCGGGTGAGGGCGGCGTCGGTGACGCGGAAGATGGTCCATTCGTCTTGCGGTTCGGCGCCGAGGGATTTGTAGAAATCGATGGCGGGGGTATTCCAATCGAGGACCGACCATTCCAGGCGCGCGCAGCCGCGTTCGACGGCGAGTTTGGCGAGTTCCTTGAGCAGTGCCTTGCCGACGCCGTGGCCGCGGCGTTCGGGGAGGACATAGAGATCTTCGAGGTAGATGCCGGGGGCGGCGCGGAAGGTGGAGTAGTTATGAAAGAACAGTGCGAAGCCGGCCGGGGCGCCATCGTATTCGCCGAGGATGACTTCGGCGTAGGGGCGGGGGCCGAAGAGGGTCTGGCGGAGGGAGTCCTCGGTGGCGATGCAGGCGTGGGATAGTTTTTCGTACTCGGCGAGGCCTTGGATGTAGGCGAGGATTTGGGGAATGTCGGCAGCGGTGGCGGGGCGGAGAGAGACCATCTACATAGGCTAACGCGGGGAACCCGGGGCGAGGCGCGCGATTTCGGCTTCGATGGCGTCGGCGAGATCGAAGCGGACTTGTTGGGAATCGGTGTTTACGGTGCGGGTGGTGGTGTGTTTGGTGACGCTGGGTGTGCGGCCGCGGCGGCGGGGAACGGTGGTGTAGGAGTTGGAGGTGACGGTGTCGGTGCGGCCGGCGCTGGTGAAGTCGAGCGGGAAGCCGCCGATGGGGCGGCCGGTGGCGAGAGAGAACGCGACGACATCGCCTTCGAAATCGTGTTCTGTAAAGGTGCGGGTGCGGAGGATGAACACGTACTCGATATTGATGCAGCTGTCGAGGCGGGTCTTGGCGACGGCGGGGATGGCGTCATCGGCACCGCGACGGAGGAGTTCGCCGCAGTCTTCGAGCAGTTGCGCCTTGGGGATGCGGGCGCGGTAGTGGGGGCCAGCTTCGTTGAGAACGCGCAGATCGGTGAGGGCCTGTTCGTAGACGACGGTGGCGGTGGGAAGTCCGGTAAAGGTGAGCGGGGTGGGGCCGAGGGTGAGGATCGGCTCTGTGACGGGAGGTACGGCGGCGAGGGCGGCGCGGAGCGATTGGACGCGGTCGAGCTTGGCCGAGACGGCGGCGCGGCGTTCGTTGAGGATACGGGTTCCTTCCCGTTGGCAGGAGGAGAGGCAGAGGAGAGCGGCAACGAGAGCGAGGCGGTTAGGCGTCATGGCGCGGGGCTCTCAGAAGCTTGTCGAGGACGAAGGCGACGACGGCGAAGAATGCCATGAGGCCAGCGGCGACGAGAAAAGCGTCCAAGTAGGCGATAGCGTAGAGGACGCTGCTGATGGCGGCGAGCAGCGAACCGAGGATGGCCACTAGAGCGAGTGGGATGGCCAGGCCAATTTGCAACGCGTCCATAACGGCGCGGGAGATGGCGGCGGCGAGCCCGATGAGAGCGCCGGCGGCGAATCCGGCGAAGGGCAGTTTATCGGCCACCGGCGGGGCGACGCCGGCCTTGACGGCGAGAGGAATGAGATGCACAGAGCCGAGTCCGACAGCCACGCTGAGGCCCAGCGTGAGGGCCAGCAGTTTACCGAAGCCGAAGGCGGCGAGGCGCGCCAAAATCGACGCGTTGCCGCGGGCCTTTGCGGCGCGGTACTGTTGCACACGGTTCATGCGGACTCCCTTCGTGATGAAAGACTGTAGCGCGACCGGCGGAGTTCGTCAAGACGGTTGCCAAGAAGGGGTCAGTACCAGAGCGCGGCACCGACGCCGAAGCCGAGGGTGAGCAGGAGCGTCTTTTCGTGGTTGGTGGGCGGGTAGCCACGGGCGGTGAGAATGGCGTCGTTGCCGTAGATGACCGGTGCGTCTGCGAAGAGGCCGGCGAAGATGGATTCGACCGGGCCGTAGAGGCCGGGGTAGGTCGACGATTCAGCGACGCCGGTGGGACTGATGGCGTTGGGAAGGGCGAGGAGGACGCCGTCGAACTCGGCGGGGAGATGGGAGTGGAGCCATTCGCGAAGGCGGGCGCGGCCCTTGGCTTCGGGCAGGGCCGTACGGCCGAAGGGGAGGTGGGCTTCGTCGCGTTCAACGGCGCGGTTGGCGTGGGGGGTGAGGATTTTGAGGCGTGTCTGACCGAGGTCGATGGCAATGGGATTCCGCCAGCCTTGCTCATGCCAGATGGCTTCGGCGCCGGCGCGAAGGGCGAAGGGGCCGGGGGCGGCGAGTTCGTTGGGCCAGCGGAGGGTGGAGGCCGCTTCGGCGGCGTCACCACCAGCGAGGAGAAGGCGTTCGAAGCCGGCGGCGGGGCCCAGCAGATCGCCCCCCGCCGTGCGGGCGGAGCCGGCGTGGAGTTGGCCCAGGAACTCGTCGAGGCCGGCGAAGTACGCGGGCTTATCGTGACGAAGTTGATCGAGCGTGGCATGCCGGGCGATGCCCTGCCAGACTTCGAGTCCGTGGAGATGCGGATGGTGGAAGGGGCGCACTACTCGAGCGGCTCCTTGGTTTCCCGGACGGGGTGCCAGGTGGGGCAGGGTTCGCTCGACAGGTGTGTGTAGTAGACGCGCTGGGCAGAGTAAGCGATTTTGCAGAGGACCAACGCGGCCTGGAAGATGCCGTAGTAGAACTGTTCGGAGAGCGGCGCCTGGCGGAGGAGAGAGCGGTCGAGCGCGCGGCGGCCGAGGCGGGTGTGCGTCTGCCGGGAATCGGGGAAATAGTGGTGCATTCGCTCGATTTCCAGGCACATGCGCTGGTACTTATGGAACATGCCGCGCAGCGTTTCCGGAGGGCGGTAGCGGACCGCGGCAGGGACGCACTGGAGGGCGGCGGGGCCGTGGGTGCGGAGCACGTCGCGCGAAAGGAAGATATCGTCGGTGCGGATGCCGGCGGAGAGGTGGAGAAAGTTGTTATCGGCGGTGATGTCCCATTGGAGTTCATCGACGGTGGGGATATTCCAATGGCGAATGGCGAAGCACTGGCCGTTGCAGTAGTTACGGGAGGTTTGATAGCCCTCGTTCAGGTTGTAAAGATACAAGGCGCGAGCGAGGGGTGTGCGGCGTTTGGGCGGGACGGGGACCTTGGCGGCGTAGGCGATTTGGAGCGCGGAATTGGACTGAAGCGCGGCGGTGAGTTGGGTGATGGTATCGGCGTGGAGGAGAATATCGGCGTCGGTAAAGATGACGAAGGGCACGCCGGGGGAGGCGGCGACCAAGGCGCGCTGCGCTTCGACGAGGCCGCCGTGGGTTTCCCAGAGAAAGAGATCCGGTTGGGCTTCGAGCAGGACCGGGGTATTGTCTTCGTTGTCGTTCAGCAGGACGTGGATTTCGTATTCGACACCGAGCGCCGCGGTGGCCCGGGCGATGGAGACGCGCAGGGAGGCGAGCAGGCCGAGGATGGTGGCGGCTTCGTTGCGGGCGGTGATGCCGATGGGGATCTTCATACGCGCAGTTGCTCGATCAACTGGGCGGCGCGAAGAGCGCCGTTGGCTTGATAGGTGCGAGACAACGCAGCCAGGTTACGGCGAATGGGGCCATCGGCGAGCAGAGTGTCGATGGCGGCGGTGACCTCCAACTGCGGCATGGTGCGGAGGTCGGCGGCGATGCCGATTCCGGCTTGCGTGAGGAAGTGCGCCTGGTGGAACTGGTCGTTGCACATGGGCGACAGGAGCATGGGAACGTTGGCGGCGATAGCCTCCATGAAGCTGTTGGCGCCGCCGTGGGTAAGGAAAGCGTGGGCCCGTTGGAGAAGTGCCTGTTGCGGGGCGTAGCGATAGAGCTGGCAGTTTGGCGTGGGCTGGATTTGGTCCACCAGATCGCCGACGGAGAGGACCAGATGGACACGGCTGGCGGCGGTTTGGAGCTTGGTGAACAGTTCGGGCCAGTGGTAGATCTGGCTGCCGAAAGAGGCGTAGACGATGGGTTTGTTGTCCGGGAGGGGTTGGAGCGGCACTTCATCGCCGCGCTCGAGGAGCGGGAAGGACGGGCCGACCAATTCCACGCCGGGGACGGGGCCGCAGAGCGCTTCGGTGGTGAAGGCGATGGTGAGAAAGGGCGAGAGTACGTCGGCACTGCGGAAGGCGGCTTGGAGGCCGTATTGGGCGAAGATCTCATCGCGACGCGGGGCGAGCGCGCGGCAGGTTGCAAGGAGTGCGCTCGAGAGAGTGGGCGGGAGGACGGGGTTGAGCGAATTGGAGACGCTGGCCCAGGGGCGGCCTTCGGCGTGGGCGGCAAGGGCGGCGGCGTAGTAGAGAGGATCGATGACGACGATGTCGGCTCGCAGACGGCGGATGGCGAGACGGAGTTGCGCGACCTGCGGCGGGATATCGGTGAGCAGGAGTTGCGCGATCCATTCGGCGAGGCGCGGGGCGTCCTGGATGAGCGATACCAGTTCGGCGCCGTGGGTGGGGCGGGGGCCTTGGGTTGCCGGGATCAGGTCAGTCGCAAAGGAAAGCCCGGCGGCGGCACACTGCGAGGAGATATCGCCAGGAGCGACGACGGTTACTTGATGGCCGCGCGCGGCGAGCGCCTGAGCGGGGCCGATGTACGGATTGACGTGGCCTTTTTCCGGGATGACGGCAAAGAGGATATTCATTGGGCAAAGCGGGAGAACCACATGAGCAGAGCGGCGGCGCGGAAACAGAGGCCGGTTTCGCGATCGGTGGCCGGCAGGGGGAGTTTCGCCAGGCTATCGGCAGGGAGGTAGGGACCGAGGCATTCGCCATGGCGTTTCCAGAGTTTCTGGAAGAGGCGATAGATGGCACGGCGGGCATTGAGATTTTTGGTGAGCGCGGACTTGGGACGCCAGGCGATTTCCGGCGGCAGTACTTCGGCGGCGGCGAGACGGAGGTGATGTTTTTCGATGCCGTTTTCGAGACCCGCGGCGAGGGAGACCTGGGCCGCGTAAGCCAGGACGGCGGGGTCGGAAAACGGGACGCGGCCTTCGACCGAATGGGCCATCAGTTGGATGTCTCCATTGTGCAGCAGGCGGGTGAGCCAGAAGTGGCGGATGAGGCTGGAAATGGCCAGGCGTTGATCGTCGGGCGTTCGCCAACTGTGGCCTTCCGATTCGGCGAAGGAGCGGTATTTGTCCACGAAATGAGCGGCGCCGATGCGGGCGGGCAGGCAGCCGAAGTAGTCCAGCAGCGGCGCGGGGGAGGCAAGGCGTTCCGGGTGCAGCAGGAAGGAGTAGCCGAAGTGAGTTTCATCGGCGGCATCGCCCACCAGAACGGCTTTGACGTGAGGCGCGGCGGCGGCGGCGAGGAGGTTTTGGGAAACTTCCTGCTCCCAGGCGGCGATGAGATCGTTGGTACGGAGTGTGCGTTCAAGAGCCGCGTCGAAGTCAGGCACTTTGACGGCGTTGTGGGGATGGTGGTGCCGGGCGGCAACCTGACGGGCGAAGGGGAGATCGTCGCTGCGGACGATGAGTGAGTTCTCAAAGTGTTCCGGGTGGAGATCGTAATCGATGGTGAAGGCGGGCATCGGCGCCGGGGCGAGGGCGGCGATGAGGCTGGAATCGACGCCACCGGAAAGGAACAGGCCGACGGGAGCATCGGCCGTGGATTGGGCTATCACCGCGTGGCGGAGGGCGGGCAGGAAGGCGGGTGGCGGGGCGGCGGCGGAGCGGTATGTGCCGAGGAAGACCGAGTTGCCGGAAAGCTCCAGATAGTGGCCGGGGAGGAGGCGTTGCAGGTTGGCGAAGGGGAGTTGGTGGGAGCTGCTGAAATAGGGCGCAACGAGATATTCGGCGATGGCTTCTTCCCGCGGACGGAAGGGGAGAAGGCCGGATTCCAGCAGCGGGCCGGCTTCGGAACAGTAGACGAACTGGCTTTCGGAGGCGTGATAGATCAGGGGCTTTACCGAGAGCGGGTCGACGGCGGCGAGAGCGTGTTGTTCCTGCGCATCCCAAAGAAACAGGGCGAACATCCCTTCGAAGCGAGAGAGAGCGTCCGGGCCCCAGTGGATGAGCGCGGCGAGGACGACTTCGGTATCGGTGGCGGTTTGGAACTCGTAGTGAGGCCGCAGTTGACGGCGAAGCGCGGCGTGGTTGTAGACTTCGCCGTTGTAGGTGAGCGTATAGCGGCCGTCGGGGGATTGCAGGGGAAGCGGGTGCGGATCGGGATGGACGAGGGCCAGGCGAGTCTGGACAAACGCGGCATTGGGGAGAGCGACGAGACCTTCCCCATCGGGACCGCGATGGCGAAGCAGCCACTGGAGGCGGGAGGCGCGGGAACGGTCCGCGGCGGTGAGGCCGTGATAGCGAATCAGCCCGGCGATGCCACACATTGCAGGGCCTCCAACATCTGTTTGGTGTAAGTGAGGATGTTACTGCCGGGATAGTAAGTTGGGCGCTTGGGAATGGGCGGGATGCCGAGGGAGGCGGCGAGCTGGCGGAGGGGGAGTTTATCGGGGTCCGGCACCGTGCACAAGGCACGGACCTCGGGCTCCAGGAAAGGCGTAATCAATCCGACGTTACAGTGGCGAAAGCAGGCCTGCGTGAGGGGCAGAAGGTCGCACTCCGCTTCGCAGCGGAAGACCTGATCGGCCGCGTCGCCTGTGACGATGTAGTCGATGCCACGTGCGGCGAGGCCTTCGGCGAGGAGGAGTTTCGAGACCGGATGGAGGTTATAGATTGGGGTCCTGGTAACGTTTAGAAAACGTGGCAGGGCCTCCTCAAAACCGGAGACTTCGATGGGGTAAACAGGGATATCGAAGTTATCAGCAATGGCCACGGTTTGTTCCCATTCGCAGTAGCCTTCGACCCGGGAGACAAGCGTGTAACCGGCAACGTCGCGACCCAGTTGGCGAAGTAAGAGGGCGAGCACCCACGAGTCCAATCCGCCGCTGACAGCCACCGCGACGAGCGCACCGGCATGGAGGCGGGAGAGAGCGGACAGGAGTGCTTCGCCGAGAGGGCTCATGGCGTGATCTGGGTGGTGAGGGTGACGAGTTGATCGCGCTTGGCGCGGATGGCCTGCGGATTGAGTTGGCGATGCGTGTCGAGCGGCGCCTGGCCACCGTTGCATAGGAAGCAGGAGTGGAGCGGCTCGGTTTGCGTGAGATGTTCCCGAATGGTGGCGGCGAGGACGGCGGCGTCTTCGACATGCACGGGGATGCCGTCCTCGGCGAAGAGGGGACCATCGGCGGCGAACTTCTGGATGTACTGCGGACGGGTGCAGGAGTAAAACCGGCCGTTCTTGATGGAGTTACAACGGTGGCGGATCCAGCAATCGGCGAAGGTGTCGCGAGCCTCATCGCGGGTGGCGAGGACGGTCCGGTCCAAACACGTGAACTTATCCTGCATCTTCCAACTGACTTCGATGTTCCGCCGGGCGGCTTCCCGGGCAACGTAGCGGATCAGATCCTTCGGCAACGCAGGCTCCGGGTAGAGAGAAACCGAAAGCATCTGAATGCAATCCCAGGAACGCGGCGTGAGTTGCCGCAGAAGAATGCCGTTGGTGGTGAGTTGGATGCGCGCGCCGACCTGCAGTTCGTGGGCGGTGACGAGAAGCTCTTCCAGCGCCGGATGGAGCAGCGGTTCGCCGCCGACAATCTTCAGAAACTCCGGCCGGACGACGCGGCGAACGGCGATGAGATCCTCGCGGAATGCCACCGGATCGGCAAGCCATTTTTTGAGAATGGGCGAGAAGGAGCAGCAGTGATCACAGCGTAGATTGCAGTGATCAGTAATGTGATACTCGAGCGCCCGAGTTTGTACCCGGCCGTCTACGATCGGATAGTTCACTATCCCTTCAGTATATGGCGAACGGCGTCGATCCCGCTTGTCAGTGCCGCGCGATAGACAGCGTAATCGATGCCCCAACTGATGACATTGAAGCCGATATCGCGCCACTGCTGAGCGTCTTCCACGCGCCCGGGCTGGATGCCCGCCTGCTTGCCGTGCCGGCGGGCGGCGGCGGTGACGGCATGAAGAGCACCAATAAAATCGGGGTGTTGAAACTGCGCGGGGATGCCCATGGCCTGCGTCAGATCGTAGTGGCCGACCCATAGGACATCAATTCCAGGCGTGGCGGCAATGGCGTCGATGTTGCTGACGCCTAGCGGCGACTCGATCATGGCGATGACGGTCGTGTTCTGGTTGGCGTAGCGGAAATACTCCACCGGGTCGGGCATAACGAAATCGTTGTGCGCGCCGCCGAGCGCCACGCCACGGCGGCCGAGCGGGGCGTATTTGCAGGCGTCGACGATCTCCCGGGCCCGCTGGGGGGTTTCGACGTTGGCGACCATTATGCCCAGCGCGCCGGCATCGAGCGTGCGAGCGCAGAAGTGATAAAGGCCCTGCGGAATGCGGACAAACGGGGCGATATCGGTGGCGCGGAACCAGGCGCAGAGATCGGCGATGCGTTCCGTATCGTAGCCGGTGTGTTCCATATCGATCATGACGAAATCTGGATTGGCGCCAGCGACGATGCGGGCGATGTTGCGCGTGCCGAAATCGCTGATCATATGGCCGGCGGCGGTGCCGGTGGCGGCGATGGACTGTTGGAATTTGTTCGGTTTCATACGCGTGGAACTCCGTTTCGGCTTCGCCGCGTAGTCTATCACGGGGCTTCATCTCGTCTTCCGATTGGGATATCTTGTCGGCATGAGCGGACTCCCGGAGTACCTTCGCGGCGCGGCGGACCTGCACGTTCACAGCTCCCCGGATCGCGTCCCGCGGCGGCTTGACGACATCGACCTGGCGCGGGAGGCAGCGCGTACCGGCTTCGGCGCGCTACTGCTGAAGAACGACATGGTGCCGACCATGGACCGCGCCTATCTGGTGAACCGCATGGTACCGGACATCGTCATTTATGGCGGGATTGTACTGAATGACAGTGTGGGTGGGTTCAACACGGCAGCCGTACGGGTGGCCTTGGAACTCGGCGCGAGGGTAGTCGAAATGCCGACCACTTCCGCGCATAATCACAAATTGACGGAGCACGGCCACGGCGGGTTATCGGTCTTCGACGCGCATGGCGAGTTGCGCCACGATGTGAAGGATATCTGCATTCTGATCGGGCATTCCAGGGCCATTTTGGCGACCGGCCACTTGAGCCCGGAAGAGGGCTCGGCGTTGATTCGCTACGCCTATACGCAGGGGATCCGGCGGATGATTGTGTCTCACCCGGAGTGGGGACCAACGGCTTATCCGATCGCGCTGCAGCATGACCTGGCGCGCTACAGCGTGATGTTCGAGCGGCAATTTCTTTCGACTACGGCGCAGGGTGGCGGGGTGTCCCTGGAGACGATCGCGAACGCAATTGCCGATGTGGGCGTGGAGTCAACGATTCTTGCGAGCGGCTTGGGCCAACTGGAGAATCCGCCGCCGGCGGAAGGCATGGCGATTTATGCCGAGCGGATGCAGGCAGCCGGATTCACGCCCGAAACTTTGCGCGCGATGATGGTGACCAACCCAAACGTTTTGTTAGAGTAGGGGCCATGAAACGGCTCATCGTTTGGATTGGCGTAGTGATGGCAGTGGCCTTCTCCGAGGACCTGCAGGAAGCGTTCAAGAAGCGCAGCCTGGCGGCGGAAGAGGCGGGGTTGAAAGAACCGTTCCGCGGCGTTACGGCGAATGGAACCGTGGAGCCGGGCCTGTTCCCGGTGAAATCCACGGGCGTTACTACGGAACCTGTCCGGAAGGCGGCGGTAGCATTTCTGGCCGGACTGACCGACGCGCAACGCGCCAAGACCAAGTTCCCGATCGATGACAGCGAGTGGCGCAAGTGGATGAACCAGCATTTTTACGTCCGGCAGGGCGTGAGCTTTCTGGAGATGAACGACAAGCAGAGGGAACTCGGGTTCGCGCTGCTGCGTGCATCGCTGAGCGCCAACGGCCTCAAGCTATCGCGCGACATTATGAAGCTGAACGAGACGCTGGGCGAGTTGAACAACAACGATTTCGCCCAGTACGGCGAGTGGCGGTATCACATCACCGTGATGGGCGAGCCGTCAAAGGACAAACCGTGGGGATGGCAGATTGACGGCCATCACCTGATCATCAATTACTTCGTTCTGGGCGACCAGGTGGTGATGACGCCGACCTTCGTAGGGTCCGAGCCGGTGATTGCGACGTCCGGAAAATACAAGGGAACATCGATCCTCCAGGAAGAGCCGAAGCTGGGTCTGGCGCTGATCCGCTCGTTTGACGCCGCGCTGAAGAAGAAGGCGATTCTCGAGACAGCCAAACCTGCGAACAACAATGTGGGAGAGGCGTTCAAGGACAATGTGGTGTTGGATTACGCCGGCGTTCGGGGTTCGGAAATGACCGCCGCACAGAAGAAAGCGATGCTCGGAGTAGTAGCTAAGTACTTGAGTAACATGGACGACGGCCACGCCAAGGTGAAAATGACCGAAGTGGAGAAGCACTTAGACAAGACCTACTTCGCCTGGATCGGCGGCACGGAGGACGCAAGCGTGTTCTACTACCGCATCCACAGCCCGGTGATTCTGATTGAGTTCGACCACCAGCGTCCGGCCGGCCTGCGCAATATGATGAAGGACCAATCGCCGAACAAGGAGCACGTCCACGTTGTGATCCGCACCCCGAACGGCAACGATTACGGCAAGGACCTGCTGCGCCAGCATTACGCCATGCACAAGCACTAGCCACCATGAGCCACACACTTTCCCGCCGCGCCTTTCTGGCGCTGGGCGGGGGCCTGTTCGCGCAGACCCCGCAAAAGCCCAATATTCTGCTGATTCTCTGCGACGACCTCGGCTATGGGGACGTGCAAGCCTACTTCCCCGATTCCAAAATTCCGACGCCGCACATGGACAAACTGGCGAGCGAAGGCATGCGTTTCACCGACGCCCATTCGCCCTCCTCCGTCTGCACGCCGACGCGCTACGGCCTGCTCACCGGCCGCTACTGCTGGCGCACGCGCATGAAGAGCGGCGTTGGCAACGGCTACTCACCGGCGTTAATTGAACCCGGCCGCGCCACAATCGCCTCGCTCCTCAAGACTCAACGTAACTACCGCACGGGCGGTTTCGGCAAGTGGCACTTAGGCCTCGGCAACGACGAGAAAGTGGATTACGCAAAGTCATTTACACCCTCGCCCAATGACTTTGGCTTCGACGAATTCTTTGGCATTCCGGCGTCGCTCGACATGCCGCCGTATGTCTTTATAGATAACCATCGCGCCGTCGAGCCACCGACATCGACCATCGCCGACAACGGCGAAATCAAGCGCGGCCCCTACTGGCGCGGCGGCCCGCGGGCGCCCTCGTTCCAGATGGAGGAGGTAGTCCCGGCGATCGTCAAGCGCGCCTGCGAGTTCGTGGAAAAGGACAAAGGCCCCTTCTTCGCCTACGTCCCTCTGCCCGCGCCGCACACGCCATGGGTGCCATCGAAGCCCTTCAAAAACAGGTCAAAGGCCGGCCTTTACGGGGACTTCGTCGAAGAGACCGATGCCTCGATCGGCCGCATTCTGGAAAGCCTGGAACGCACCGGACAGGCAAAGAACACGCTGGTCATCGTCACCTCCGACAACGGTGCTCCGTGGGAGGAACGCGATTCCCGCGAAGCCATCGGCCACTGGGCCAACGCCAACTGGCGCGGCCAGAAAGCCGACATTCAGGAGGCCGGCCATCGTATTCCGTTCATCGTCCGCTGGCCCGGCATGGTGAAGCCGGGCACCACGTCCAGCCAGACCATCTGCCTGACCGATATCTTCGCCACCATCGCCCAGATCCAGGGCATTCCGTTAACTGACATGATGGGTGAAGACAGCGTCAGCCTGCTCAACATCCTTACCGGCAAGCAACGCGGCGCCGTGCGCGAGGCCGTCGTCCATCACTCCTCCACCGGCGTCTTCGCCATCCGCCAGGGCGATTGGAAACTGGTGTTCGGCCGCGGTTCCGGCGGCTTCACCGAACCGGCGAAGATTGTCCCCAAACCGGGCGAGCCCACCGTCGAACTCTACAATCTCCTCAACGACCCGCACGAGGACCACAACGTCTACGACTCGAACCCAAAAATCGTGGCGCGCCTCACGTCGTTGTTACAACGCTACAAGGACGCCGGCCACAGCCGCTAAAGGGCAAGCTCCAGGTATAACGCGCCTGCAATCGGGTTGGCCGTATACGGGGCGATATCGACGAAACCAAGCCGCCGGTACATCGCAATCGCGGTGCCCATCTGCGGCAACGTGTCCAGCCGGAGCCGGGAGTAGCCTCGGCCTCGCGCAACGTCGACGACCGCTTCCGCCAGCGCCCGCCCCAGCCCGGTCCCCTGCTGCGACGGCCGGACAAAGAGCCGCTTCATCTCGGCGGTGAACGGATCGATCGCCCGAAGAGCGACAACCCCGGCGCCATCACCGGCAATCAGAATCGCCCCTTGCGGCGGCGCATACCGGCCGGGCAACCCGGCCAGTTCCTCTTCAAAACTTTGGAAGCACAAGTCGACCGCGATAAAGGCCTGGTACTCGCGGAACAGCACGCGGACCAGATCCATCTCTTCCGGTTGCGCGGGCCGAATCTCACACGCCGCCGGCATTATTTCTGATACCCCGGCCCGTAAATCGCCCGCCCCGGCCGCGCCGGCAACATCTTGCCATCCACCAGCACCGGCGTGCCATTGACGATCACATGCGCGAACCCTTCGGCATACTGGTGCGGATTGCCGAATTCGGATTTGTCGATGACGGTGTTGGCATCGAAGACGGCGACATCAGCCTTCATCCCGGGACGAAGCAGGCCGCGGTCCATGATGCGGAATCGCCCGGCCGGCAGACTGGACATCCGGCGCACCGCGTCTTCCAATGTGATCACTTTCTTCTCCCGAACATACCGCCCCAGCACCCGCGCAAACGTACCATAACTACGCGGATGCGGCACGTCTTCGCCGAAGATCGGAATGCCGCCGTCGGAGGCGATCATCGTGCCCGGATAGCGCATGATTCGCACCACGTCCTCCTCCGAAATCGCGTGATAGATACACGAACAGCCGCCCAACTCCTGCAAGCGCACGACATGCTCGGCGGCCTTTTCAAAATCGTCGGAACCGGTCAGATCCCGCAAGCTCTTCCCCGCCAGAGTCCGATCCCCGGCGCAACTGGCGAAGACGACATTCCGCAGATCCCCGGACCCGCGGTCGACCTTCAAATTGACGACGATATCCTGCTTCATCCGCGCCCGCGCCTCCGGCGACGCCGCCCGCTCCTTGAACGATTTCTGCCCACTCTCGAGCGCCCACTTGGGCACCAGCGCCGCCAGCCCCGTCGACGAAGCCGTGTACGGATATTGATCGATCGAGATATCGACGCCCCGCGCCCGCGCCTCCTCCACCAGCCGCAGCGTGTCCACCGACTGGCCCCAGCTCTTCCCACCCATAATTTTGTGGTGCGTTACCTGCGCCGGCAGATGCCCTTCCTCGCCAATGCGAATCAGCTCTTTCACCGATTCGACGCTCTTGGCCGCCTCGTCGCGCATGTGCGACGTGTAGACGCCACCCATTTCGCCGGCGACCTTCGCCAGCGCCACCACTTCCTCCGTCGGCGTGAACGCACCGGGAACGTAGAACAAACCGGTTGATAGCCCAATGGCCCCCTCGCGCATCGACCGGCGGACAATCTCGCGCATCTTGTCCAACTCTTCCGGCGTGGCCTTGCGGTCTTTCAAGCCGATTACTTTTTCGCGGACCGTTCCCTGCCCCAGCATCATCCCGAAGTTGGTAGTGGCGGGTACCTTCGAGAATCGGGAGAGATACTCCCCAACCGGGTAGGGCGAGGAGCCGTCCGGCCCCTCGATAATCGTCGTCACCCCTTGGCGAATCTGGTTCTCCGCGCTGGGGACTTCAAAGATGCCGCGCCGGCCGTGACTGTGGGTATCGATGAACCCAGGTGTGACCGTTTTGCCACGTGCGTCGAGCGTTTGCCGCGCCGTTACTTTCTTCGACGGGCCCACATAGACGATGGTGTCACCCTTGATGCCAACGTCGCCAACGTACCAGGGATTGCCAGCGCCATCAACAATCCGGCCTCCCGAAATCCAAATATCATATTCCGGATTTTGCGCCGCCAGAGGCACCATCGCGCAGATTATCAGGATAAGCCGAAACAAGTGCCCATTCATTGGCATATTGTAGCGCGGCGCGTTTCGCCACAGTGTCCGAAAACGCTACGCCGCTGTGTCGGAAGAGGACTTCTCTTCTTTGGCCGGAACAGTGGGAGCGGCAGAGGTCAACATGCTGAGAAACAAGCCCAGAATGACGAAAACAGCAATGAGTCCCGAGACTGGCATATAACCTCCGCGCTTTTATAGTGCAATCCAACGGCCAATCGGCCGGCGCGGCTATCGGGACTGCTTTCCCCGGCTAATCTTGCGATTCGACGCGGGGAGGACGGGTGGTCAAAGAAGTAAGGAACAAGCTAAGAATATATAGCCCAGCTACGACCGCGGTAGCGGCAAGTCCAGTGCTCGGTAGTGCCATTGGTAGGCTCATCGTCTAATCCCTTCACTTCTTTAACGCGTCAAACAGGAAAATAGATGCGCAAAGATTTGTGAATAAATTTGGAGAAGCGTTTCATGGCGGAAACATGATACGTTGCAAAAGATGCGTATTGAACTGGCGTTTGGAAAGACAGGGCTTGCCGCGGAGCTGCCCGACACATTGCGGTATCAGTTTTTGGAGGCCCGATCGGCGGTGGCGCTCGCCGACGGCGCAGCCGCACTCGAAGCGGCGATGGATGCCCCGATCGGCACCGCCCCCCTCGTCGAACTGGCGCGCGGCAAGAAGACCGCCGCGATTTCCGTCTGTGACATTACCCGCCCGGCGCCGAACCGCCTGGTCCTGCCGCCGCTGTTGGCGCGTCTGGAACAGGGCGGCATTACCCGCGAGAATACGACCGTGCTGATCGCCACCGGTCTCCACCGCCCGGCGACGGAAGAGGAAATCCGCGAGATCATCGGGCCGGATCTCTACGGGAAAATCCGCGTTGTGAACCACCATGCCAAGGTGCTCTCCGAACACACATATCTGGGCGACACGACGACCGGCACCCCCGTCCACATCGATTCGCGCTTCATCGCGGCCGACCTCCACATCACCCTCGGCTTCATCGAGCCGCACTTGATGCTCGGCTTCTCCGGCGGCCGCAAGCTGATCGCCCCCGGCCTCGCCGCCCAGGAAACGATCAAGGTGCTCCACAGCCCCAAGTTCATGCGCGACAAACGCGCCGTGGAAGGTTCGGTTGAGGACAATCCGCTCCACCGCGAGTTGATTGAAATCTCCCGCATCGCCCGGCACGATTTTCTGGTCGACGTCTCCCTCACGCGCGACCGCAAAATTGCCCAGGTCTTCGCCGGCCACCCAGAGCAGGCCCACCGCCGCGGCATGGAGTTCGTCGGCAAAGTCATGCTGGAGCGCATCGAGGAGCCCGTCGACGCCGTCATCACCACCTCCGCCGGCTACCCGTTGGATCTCACGTTCTACCAGACTGTGAAAGGGATCACCGCCGCCAGCCACATCGTGAAACCGGGCGGCCGGATTCTGGTTGTCTCCGCCTGCACCGAAGGCGCCGGCGCACCGGAGTTCTGCGAGATGCTGGAGCGCTTCCCTACCCCGCAGGCCTTCCTGGACCACGTTGCGGAAAATCCCGTCGTCGTCGACCAGTGGCAGTTGGAGAAACTGGCGCTCGTCTGCCGCGACAAGGAGCTGCTGTTCCACGTGCCCGGGCTGGAGGCGCACTATCAGGACAAGCTGTGGGGGCGCACGTTTGCCGATGTGAACGAAGCCATCGCGGCCGCGCTCGATGGCCTGCCGGCCGGCGCCCGCATTGCCGTAATCCCCGAAGGCCCCTATGTACTGGCCAGAGTGGAGGAAGGCGTGTTGGCCTGAGGCCAGCCGTCTCTGTCCACAGCTGCCCGGCCGTCTTCGGCCTGTTGCCGGCTGGCGTATTTATGGCGGTACATACGCTGGTCGGCAATCGATAGCAGGAGTTCGGCGTCGGCGCCATCTTCCGGATACCGGGCAAAGCCGACGGCGCAGGAAAGCACGTTTTCCCCTGTGATCATACGGCCCGCATCGGCGGCAAGCTGGGAGAGTTGCGCGGCACGAACGTCAAAGTTGCTGGCCTCCGCCCCTGGCATGACGATGACAAACTCATCTCCGCCCATGCGGGCGACGTAGTCGTACTCCCGGCAGTTCTCGCGTAATCGGGATGCCACCTCGCGCAGCACTCGATTCCCTTCCAGATGTCCAAACCGGTCGTTCACGAGTTTGAACCCGTTCAGATCACAGACCACCAACTCGAGCGGTTCGACGTTCCGCCGGCATCGGTTCAGTTCTTCTTCCAGACGGGGGAAGAGGCTGCGGGCGTTCGGCAGGCCAGTCAGGTAGTCGGTGGTGGCGGTCGTTTCCGCCACATGGAATTTGAGCGCGTTTTCGATGGAATTGGAGAGTTTCGCGCTGATACCGTTCAAGATCCGGAGATGGTCTCTCGAAAACGCATCTTTGTCGGCATGGTAGAGAGATAGGACGCCGACAACTCCCTGCGCGCCCTCCAGCGGCACGGCAAGCGCGGATCGAAGAGTGGAGAACTTCGTTGGATCGTTCAGGTATCCCGGCTCCACCGACGGATTGCCGTTGAGAATGGGTTGACGGCGTTCGGCCACCCATCCGCTCAGTCCCTGTCCATACGGGATCTCCAAGGAGGCAAACAACCGGAAATTCTCACCGGTGACGTACTCGGGAATCAACTTGTCATCGCGCAGGAAATAGATCGCCAATGAGTCAAACGGTACCAGCCGTTTTAGTCGCGTCGCCAAAACAGAGAGAGTCTCCTGGAGGCTGAGCGAACTGCCAAGATCGCTGGTGAGTTCGAACAGCGTCAGCACCTCCAATCGGGCCGCGGCAATCTTTTCCAGGAAGTTCGGCGCGTGGCCGGATACGCTCTTCCCATCGGCAGACGATGGGGCGGCCTGTTCAAATCCAGCCGCCGGTTTCCCGCGCGTTACCCGCAGCGCGGCGATGTCCTTGATCCTGCCCGCGTTCGCCTTCACAGTCTGCTCCAGGTAATGGTAGTTGGCCACCAACACCTGCACCACATCCGGGTCGAACGACTGGCCGGCTTCTTTCTGGACAAACGCAATCGCCTCCGAAGGCGGCAGCGCCCGGCGATACTGGCGATCGGAACTCAACGCATCGAAACAATCGACGGCGGACAGAATCCGCGCGCCGATCGGAATATTGGCCCCCCGCAGCCCGTCCGGATAGCCTTCGCCATTCCAGCGCTCGTGGTGGGAACGCACGATGGGCGCCACCGGATACGGGAAGTTGGCCCGCTCAATAATGTCGGCGCCGACGATCGGGTGGATCTTCATCTTCTCGAACTCATCCGGCGTCAGACGGCCGGGCTTGGAAAGGATGTGTTCAGGCACAGCCAGCTTGCCGATATCATGCAACAAGGCGGCCGCGCGCAGGGCCTCCAATTCCGCCTCGCTGATCCGCATGATCCGGCCGATTTCGATGGCATAGGTCTGCACACGTTCCAGGTGGTTCGCCGTCGTCGAGTCTTTGGCTTCAATCGCCAGGGCCAGCGCTTCGATGGTCCGTAGATGCAGGCCCGCCAGTTCCTCGGCGTGGCGAAGGCCATCGTCCACGCGGGCAATATGGAGTTGATAGGAGCGGGTGATCAGATACACCACCGGCAATACCAGGAGCGAGAGTTGCCATCCGATCCGGTGCGACAACGTGGCAAAACACCCGGCCACCGCCGCACCCGCCACGGAATAGGGGAGCGACCAAAGGCTGCAGTCCTTCCATGTTCCGATGATCCGCCGGCCCTCGGTCCAGGCGATCGCGATGGAGACAGGAATGGTGGAGGAAAGGAACAGGACCAGCGCCGCCGGGATCAATTGAAATGTCTCATCGGTCACCGTGTCCCCACTCGGCATCGACCAGTAGACCAGCGTCGCAAGATGGACTGAGATGGCCGCCACCGAGAGGTTGAACATCACCTTGAGTGCGTTCGGGGACCGTTCGTGCGCGAACAAGCACTGAATTACCGCCGCCCCGCCCGCCAGTACCACCAATTCCCCGCGCGTCAGGTGCACCAGCCCAATCAGGATGAACAGGAAATTGATAGAGAGTGTGCCGCTGACAGTCGGCAGGCTTACGCGCAACCCGGCTGCCAAAGCTGCCATTACAAAATAGGTAAGGAACCGGGTAGTGTCAGAAGTCTGAAAGGGAATCAGATCAATCCACAGGCAGGTAGCGCCAATGGCAATGATCGAATATAGGAACGCGCGGACCTTCCCGCTGTGTTGCGGGGCGTCGGAACCGTCGCGATGAAAGAATGACACGCTTGGTTTGCGCTCCTATCACCGTTAATCGACAGGGAGGGGGCCAGGCTGTAGCAACTAGGGGTGTTTCCTAGGCGTAATTCGAGGTAACTGATAGCAATAATTGAGTTTTTACCCATTTCCGGGATTTCCGTAGTCCCTAGGTTCTAAGGCGTTTTTCGGCGCAAGTACAGGGAAGAGACACCTATCAAAGGGCGCGCCTGTTAGCGCACTATGGTTCCAGGATCAATCCAGGACAGCATGCAAGGAATAACCCATAGTTTCTTGGGCGTGCCAGTGGTGGCGGCTAGCCGGCCAATGCGGACTCTGCTGAACACTGTGCAACTGATTGCCACCTCCGAGGCTACCGTCCTCGTGGAAGGTGAAAGTGGCGCGGGAAAAGAAGTGATCGCCCGGGCGCTGCACTGTTTTTCGCCACGGAGCAGTGGCCCCTGGGTGAATTTGAACTGCGCGGCGCTGCCGGACTGGTTGCTGGAAACCGAACTGTTCGGCTGCGAAACGTCCAACCCGGCCGAGGGGGTCTTCCCACGTCCGGGCATGTTCGAACTCGCCGATGGCGGGACGTTGTTTCTGGACGAAATCAGCGACTTGGAGATGAAGGTCCAGGCGAAGCTACTCCGAGTGCTCGATGGGTTCCCGTTCTTCCGGAACGGTGGTATGAAACCGATCCATCCCAAAGTACGCCTGGTTGTGGCCACTAACCAGAAATTGGAAGAAGCCGTGGCGGCTGGCCGCTTTCGTGCCGACCTGTTCCACCGGTTAACCCAGTTCCGCATCGTCGTCCCGCCCTTGCGGGACCGGATTGAGGACATCGTCCCGTTGGCGGAACATTTTCTGGACGCCGCTCGCGACGGGCTGGAAATCACCGATGACGCCAAGCGGACCTTGGAATCCTACCCTTGGCCTGGCAACGTTCGGGAACTGCAGAACGTGATTAATATGTGCGCGGTCACCGCTCGCGGTCATGCCGTTCGCACGCTCGACCTGCCGGAACGGTTGCAGGATCACTACGCCTGCCTCCCGGAACAGGAAAGCGATCTGAAGCGTCTGTTCCATTCGGTTAATTCCGAACTTGATGGCCCCGGTGGCGGTACGGCGGCGGGCGCCATGCTACAAGATATGGAGAAACGGTTGATCCTCCAGGTGCTCTCTCACACCGGCGGTCACCAGGAACGAGCGGCGAACCTGCTGGGCATATCGCGCCGCACACTGAGTCGAAAATTGAAACAGTACGATTCCGAGCATAAAGACAGCACTGGCGATAGAGAAGTCGAACACGAAGCGGGACTGGAGTTAGTATGACCGGAGCAGATTGGAAACCCTCCCTTTCGCACAGTGATAACGCGGTTGGGACCGATGACCGCCGTGCCGAGCCCCGGTTCCCCGCCTCCGGCGAGGTTCGTCTGCTGTTTAACAATCCGCAGTCGCTGGCCATTCCCGGCAGAATCCTCGATGTCAGCCAGCACGGGATGCGAGTTGAACATATGTATGCCGCCCTCACCAGCGGTACCATTCTGCAGATCGAGTCAGGCGCGTCGCAGTACACGGCCCGCGTCGTCTGGAACCGAATTAAAGACGACGGCGTCGAAAGCGGCTTCTACCTCTTATAGCTTTTCGTACTCGAACCGCATGACCTTGCCGCGGATCACGAAACAGAGGTAGTGCTCCCAAAACAGCCGGAAGCGTGGCCAGGCGTTCACCAACGCCTCGAACCCCAGGTAACGCCACAACGCCAGCAGGCGGACGTGGATTCGCACTTCGCGAAAACGCACGGCCGAGTAGTACCCATAGCCCGCGTTATCGTCGCCGAAGTAGCGAAACGAATAGGTGTTCAGGTGCCATTTGTGGGATGGGTCACACCAGGAACTGAAGTCGGTGTAGTGCGGGGTCTCCATCAGCAGCCGGCCGCCGGGCCGCAGAATGCGATGGATCTCCTCCATCGTTCGCAGCACATCGCCGACATGCTCGATGACGTGAATCAAACGGACCTGGTCGAACGAAGCGCTCTCCACCGGCCAGGGAAACTGGTCCAGATCCCAAACAATGTCGGCGGCCGTGCCCGGCAAACGGTCGATTCCCACCGCTCCCGGATATTTCTTTATCCCGCACCCGACATCGAGTATCTTTTCCGCCACTAGAAGACAGTGTAACGCGCCGTTGGCCGGTCAGCCCTCGGGGAGTGTAGGGCCACCGCGGCGCCCTACAAGAATCGGAATTATCCGGGTAATGAACAGAAGGAAAACCGTCGAAAAGAGTTTACGGAAGCGCGCCGCCATCCTCCTTCACCGGAAACGGAAGGGGGTAGCAAACAATTTGCAGAAGTATTGTGTTACAAACCTTGCTTCAGATTGTCACTGGACCGTAATATTGGGTCAGCAACAGCGGAATCTGATTGACAGCACCATTCTATGGTGGACAATGAGATGTCAGACCAGATCGAGGAGAGCAGCCGATGCGAATCACACAAGCCGTTACAATCGTTACAGTTATGGCGGCGTGCAGCGCCCTTAACAGCTTCGGTCAGTCAGTGATCTCAGCCAAAGCGGGCGTGATCCACTACACCGAAGGGGACGTGAATATCGCTTCCGGGAAAACGGTGGAACCGGTGGAAGCGCGCAGCGGTGGCAAGTACACCGATCTGAAGGAAGGCCAAGCACTCGGCACGGCGGAAGGCCGTGTGGAAATGTTGCTTAACCCCGGTGTTTTCTTCCGGATGGGGGAAAACAGCTCGGTCAAGATGATTTCCTCCCGGCTGTCGGACACGCGCCTGGACTTGACGAGCGGCGTGGCGCTGGTGGAAGTCGCTGAAGTTTCGAAGGAAAACGCGGTTACGATCCTCGTCAAGGACGCTGCGGTGACGTTTTCCAAGATGGCGCTGGTCCGGCTCGATGCCGAAAACGGAATCAAGGTGTTTAAGGGTGAAGCGCAGGTAATGACCGGCGGCACCCCGCAAATCCTCCGTGAAGGCCGTGAGATGCAGTTCCAGGCCGGCAACGCCGTGGTGAAGTTCGACGCCAAACAGGGAGATCCGCTCTACCGCTGGGCCAACCGGCGCGCCGAGTACATCGCCATGGCCAACATCGCCTCCGCCAAGATGGCCCGTTCCAGCTACAGCGGCCTCTCGGGCTCCAACTATCCGACGGCCGGCGGTTGGTTCTACAACTCCTTCTACGGGATGATGACGTACTTGCCGATGGGCAACAGCCTTTACCGTAGCCCGTTCGGCTACATGTACTACAGCCCGCAACGCGTGGCGCGATACTACTCGAACTACATGCAGGCGCAGAATCCGTCTGGCGGCGGTTCGATGGCGGCGACTGGCGGTGGCAACAACGGCCGCGCCTGGAACTCCGATAACGGCTACTACACCACGCAATCCCGCTCGGCCGGCCCGGTCACCTCGATGCCCGCTGGCGGCGGCGGCGCTCCGGCGGCTGCTGCTTCAGCTCCTCCTGCAGCCCGCGGTGCGGACGCTGGCACCGGACGTGGCGCTGCTGGCGGCGGCGGCCGCGGGAAATAAACGACTCTCCCTGGCACGACCGGAAACGGGGCACCTCGAAAGAGATGCCCCGTTTCCTTTTGGTCTGTACATTGCGGTTGCCAGCGGCTGAGCCGCCTGCAGTCCGAGGTCCACCGGCGAAAAGCAACGCCGTCTCCGGTACGCCTTACGGTTCCGGGCATTGGGGACGGACAACACATCCCTGGCGTTCGCGACTCCCGCGGCTGGCTACGGGGTGATCTGGCCCAGGATGACGGCGTGCCGGGCACCAGTGGCGCTGGGGAGCGAGTTGGGGCGGCGGTGCCAGGTTTCGTGCGCCAGGATGGCGAAGGCAACGGCTTCTTTGGCTTCGGCGGGCAGGCCGTAGTCGTCGGTGGTCTGTACAAGTGTTTTGGGAAGTAATCCCCGCAGATGATTCATAATGTGCGGGTTGTTCGTCCCGCCACCGGCGGCGATCAATTCATCGGGCGCGCTAGCGCGGATGGCTTCATAGATCGTCACCGGAGTCAGCAGAGTGACGGTAGCGATCAGGTCGTAGAGATCAATCTGAGTGGCCAGCAGCTGGGCGATGAACTCGCGGCCGAACTGCTCCCGGCCACAAGACTTGGGGGCCTTGCGCGTGTAGTATTTATTAGCCAGCAGTGCTTTCAGCAGAGCCTGATTCGGCTTCCCCTTTGCTGCTAAGTGGCCGTCTTTGTCGTAGTTTCGCTTGCCTTTGCTAATAATCCAGGCGAGCTGATCGATGATCATGTTCCCCGGGCCCGTATCAAAGGCCACAACCGTTTCCGGAGGGCAGCCGGCGGGCAGCAAGGTTACATTCGCTATACCGCCGATGTTTAACAAAACACGGCTCTTCTTGGCGCTGCGGTAGAGCAGGTAGTCGACAAACGGAACGAGCGGAGCACCTTGGCCGCCGGCGGCGATGTCGCGCGGCCGAAAGTTGCTAACCACCGGGCACGCCGTGCGCTCCGCCAGAACCTGGGCTTCACCCAATTGCAGGGTGCAGCCTGGTCCATGAAAAACAGTTTGCCCATGGCAGCCAATCAGTTGCGGCTTATTCTTCAAGCGAAGGATTGCTTTTGCGTACTGCTCGCCCAGCTCGAAGTTCAGGCGGGCGATCTCACCGGTATGCGCCTCGGCGTTCGACACGGCCAGGATCCGCTCCCGCAGCTTCTTGGGATAGGGAACCGTGGCATATTCAAGCAGGTCCCACTTGGCGCCGCGCCGGTCCACGGCAGCGACGGTGATGCCGTCGAGCGAGGTCCCGCTCATGATACCCGCTACGATCATTCCCCCAACTCCTTCTGCAGTTCGGCCAATAGTTGCAATGCTTCAATGGGCCGAAGTTCATCCAGTTTCAAGCTTCTGATCCGGTCGGCAATGTTGCCGTTGACCGGTTCGAACAACCGGATCTGCATCGGGCCGGCCGGCTCGGGGTTGGGCTGGTGGGAGGAGACGCTGACGACGGTCTGTTCGGCCTCTTCATGCAGGGCCAGGATCTCGCGGGCGCGTTCGATGACGGTCATCGGCAAAGCCGCAAGTCGCGCTACTTCAATACCATAGCTGCGATCGGCGGCACCGGGCAGCACCTTGCGGAGGAAGATGATCTGGTCGCCGGCTTCCTTCACGGCCACGTGGAGGTTGCGAACGCCCGGGAGCCGCTCGGCCAACTCCGTAAGCTCATGATAGTGGGTGGCGAAGAGCGTCCGGGCGCCGATGCGCTCGTGAATGAACTCGACCACCGCCCAGGCCAGAGCCAAGCCATCATACGTGGCCGTGCCGCGACCAATTTCATCCAGTATTATCAAACTGTTACGCGTCGCAGTGTTAAGAATCACTGCAGTTTCTGTCATCTCCACCATGAAGGTGGATCGGCCGCGTGCGAGGTTGTCAGAGGCCCCGATGCGGGTGAAAACCCGGTCGACAATAGGCAGCGCGGCGTCATCGGCCGGCACGAAAGAGCCCATTTGGGCCAGAATGCTCATCAACGCCACCTGGCGGAGGTAGGTGGACTTACCGCCCATGTTGGGGCCGGTAATCACTCCCAGGAACTTGCCATCGCCATCGAGCGAGACATCGTTGGGAATGAACCGCTGGGCGTCCCGCGCGGCGAGCTGTTCGATAACCGGATGGCGCCCGCCGGCGATGCGCAGTTCCCCGCCCGGGGTGAACCGGGGGCGGGTGTAGCGGTTTTCGGCCGCCACCTGGGCCAGGCCCGCATTCAGATCCAGTTCAGCTATCCCGTTTGCCAGCAATCGGATACGATCCGCTTGTGAAGCGGCGTATGAACGAATTTCAGTGAACAGCGTCCGCTCAATTTCGAGCATCTTCTCTTCGGCGGCCAGGATCTTGCCTTCCAACTCCTTCAACTCCGGGGTGATGAAGCGTTCGGCGCCGACCAGGGTCTGCTTGCGGTCATAATCGGAGGGTACGCGATCGAGATTCGACTTCGAAATCTCGATGTAGTAGCCGAAGACATTGTTAAAGCGAACCTTGAGAGAGGTAATGCCAGTCCGTTGACGTTCGAGGACTTCGATATTGGCCAGGTACTGCTTGGAGTTCTTCGAAAGGTCGCGCAGCTCGTCGAGTTCCGGGTGGACGCCGTCGCGGATAGTGCCGCCATCGTTGAGGTTAATGGGAGGCTCGTCGGCGATGCCCAGGAGGATCTTTTCGCGGACTTCGGCGATCTCGTCGAAGCGGGATTCCTTCAACTGGCGGTTCAGTTCGGGGACCTTGTCGAGGCTCCGGCCCATGGCCAGCAACTCCCTGGGGGTGGCTGAGCCGAGTGTGATCTTCGCCAAAAGGCGTTCCAAATCGAGGATTTGTACCAGTATTTTGCGCAATTCCGCGCGCAAAATGGTGTCTTTTAGCAGCGTTTCGACGGCATCCAGGCGGCTGTTGATCTCCGTTTCGGTGACCGAGGGGCGGAGCAGGCGGCGGCGAAGGAGGCGTCCGCCCATGCCGGTCATAGTGGCATCGAGGACGCTGACGAGGGTGGATTCCTTGGATTCGCCGGCGAAGAGCGGATCCACCAGTTCGAGGTTACGGACAGTAACGGCGTCGAGGACCATGGCATCGCCGCGGTCAAAGAAACTGGGCCGTTCGACGTGGTTGAGAGCGGCGCGCTGGGTATCGCGGAGGTAGTGGAGGATGGCGCCGGCGGCCTGGGTGGCGAGCGGCTTACCGCCAAGCCCACAGCCGTCTAGAGAGAGAAGGCCAAAGTGTTCCTTGAGGATTCGATCGGCGTAATCGTGATCGAATACCCAGCTGTCTAGGGGAGTTTTGGTGCGGACGCCGTCGAGGATCGCGCCTTCGGGGAGCAGAACCTCGCGGACGTTCCAGCTTTCGAGCGACGGGACGACTTCGTCGCCGACAAGTTCGGTGCAGCGGAATTCCCCGGTGGAGACGTCGACATAGGCCACCCCGGCGCGATCCTTCTGGCGAACCACGGCGGCGAGGTAGTTGTTCTCGCGCGACCGGAGCATGTTGGTGTCGGTCGCGGTGCCGGGGGTGACGATGCGGGTAATCTCGCGGCGTACCAGTTTTTTGCCAGGGCCGGGCAGTTCCATCTGCTCACAGATGGCGACGCGAAAGCCTTTAGCGATGAGGCGGGCGAGATACCCATCGGCGGAGTGATAGGGCACACCGCACATGGGGATGGGCTGTTCGGCGTCCTTATTCCGGCAGGTGAGGGTGATTTCAAGTTCGCGGGCGGCGGTTACGGCGTCATCGAGGAAGAGTTCGTAGAAATCGCCCAGACGAAAAAACAGCAGGGCCCCGGGCACCTGCTGTTTGATGGAGTGATACTGCCGCATGAGCGGCGTTGCTTCGGCGGCCATGAATTATGCGTAGAGCCCGCGCAACTTGATGGCGAAGGCGACGCGATCGAGGGCCAGCATATAGGCCGCGGTCCGGTTCTCCACAGTGTGTTCGCGAGCGTATTTCAGAACGTCGTAGAAGCTGTTTACCATGATCTCTTCCAGACGTTCGTTCACTAATTTTTCGTTCCAGAAGTAGCCCTGGCGGTCCTGCACCCATTCAAAGTAGGACACCGTCACACCGCCGGCGTTGGCGAGAATATCGGGCACGACGAAGATGCCGCGATCGGCCAGGATCTGGTCGGCCGGGGCGGTGGTGGGGCCGTTGGCGCCTTCGCAAATGATCTTGCAGTTGAGCGAGGCGGCGTTGGCCGAGGTGATGACGTTTTCCTTGGCGGCCGGGAGCAGGACGTCGCATTTCAGGCGGAAGCCCTCTTCGCTAGTGAGGTTCTGGGCTTCGGGGAAGTCGAGAATCGACCCGGTTTCGCGGCGGTGCTTCATCAACGCCTCGATATCGAGGCCGTTTTCGTTGTGGACGGCGCCATCGACTTCGATGATCGCGATGACCTTAATGCCTTCGCGGCTCATGAGGCGGGCGGCCATACCGCCGACGTTACCGAAGCCTTGGATGACGACTTTGGCATCGGTGGGAGCGATATCGAAGCGTTTCAGCGATTCGCGGGTGACGTAGAGACACCCGCGGCCGGTGGCTTCGGGACGGCCACGGCTACCGCCCAAGTCGAGGGGTTTGCCGGTGACGACGCCGGTGGTAGTTTGGCGTTTGTGCATCGAGTAGGTATCCATGATCCAGGCCATGGTCTGCTCGTTGGTATTCATGTCAGGCGCGGGGATATCTTTTTCGGGCCCGATGATGTCGAGAATCTCGGCGGTGTAACGGCGGGTGATGCGTTCGAGTTCGGTGGGGGAGAGGATGGCGGGGTCGCAGATGACGCCACCCTTTCCGCCTCCGTAGGGCAGATTGACGACGGCGCACTTCCAGGTCATCCACGATGCCAGGGCGCGCACTTCGTCGAGAGAAACGTCAGGCGCATAGCGAATGCCGCCTTTGGCCGGGCCACGGGCAATGGAATGCTGAACCCGGTAGCCGGTGAAGACTTCAATCCGGCCGTCATCGAGGACAACGGGAATGGCGACGGTCAATTCCTTTGCCGGGGTCTTGAGGATTTTGCGCATCCCATCGTCGAGCTTCAGCCGGGCGGCTGCGTTCTCGAAGCGGATCGCGGCATTTTTCCAGGGATTGTGTTCGTCGTTGGTATGGGTATTGAGGACAGCGTCAGCGGTAACCATCGAGCCTCCGCCTACATTATGACACCGCCTTCGGGACACAGTTTGGCGACTAAGGAAAACACCGATAGGGCCTCGGTAGATTTCGCATAGGACGAAGCGTGAAGTTGGGACAGGGTGATGCCGATTTCTATCTATATCCCATGCGTCTGACCGTTAATTCAAAGCTGGCGATCCTGTCACTGCTATTGTGCGCAACTCCGCTGACGGGGGGCCCGTTGTGGTGGCCGGTCACCGCATTGCGCAACGAAGTGAACCCGGCGGGATCGGGGACGGCGCCGTACTATCTGGTGTTTGGCGGGTCGCAGCAGGCCGTTGCCTGGCAAAGCGGTCCGGTGGCGGTACCGTCGGCAGAGATGGGGGGGCGTACTGGTCTTTTATCCCGCGACGCCGAACCCATTTACCTCGCTCGGCAGGGTGCCGATTTCGCTAGAGGCGATTATCGAGGCGGGCATCGATCTTGGCGGCGGGGGTGGGACGCCAGGAGGAACGGGCGGTACTGGGGGCGGCGCCGGCGTCGGTGGCGGCTCAGGCGTTGGAGGTAGCGCGGGCACCGGTGGAACCGGTGGCACAGGGAATGCTGGGAATACGGGCGGAACGGGATTCCATCCGAGCGCTGTCGGCGCCGGGGGAGTGGGGGGGGACAGGGGCGACGACGAATTCGGGCGGGACAGGCTTTCATCCGGCAACGGGAGGAACCGGTGGCGTTGGGGGGACAGAGACAGCGGGAGCTGGCGGGACCGGCGCACATCCGGGAACGGGCGGCGTTGGAGGAACTGGCGGGAACGGTGGAACGGGCGCGACTGGAGGGGGGAGTGGTACGGGCGGCACTGCGGGCACTGGAGGAACGGGTGGCACGGGTGGCTCCGGCGGGACTGCGGGTATCGAACGAACGGGTGGTAGTAGTGGCACCGGCGGGACTGGTGGTACCGGTGGAACTGCGGGCACGGGAGGGACTGGTGGAACTGGCGGCACGGGCGGGTCCGGGGGAACTGCGGGCACGGGCGGGTCCGGGGGAACTGCGGGCACGGGTGGCACGGGCGGGTCGGGTGGCACGGGTGGAACCGGTGGAGTTGGTGGGATTGGTGGAATCGGTGGAACAGGCGGGGCAATCATCCATGACCCATTGGCACCGCTAATCCCTCAGCCTGGCGAGCCGCCGCTAACCGATCTCGGTGTACCGGAGCCGGGATCGATCTGGTTGACGCTCTCAGGACTCGGGCTGACGGCAGCGGCCGCTAGTGCGACATCGCGTAGACGACGTAGTTAACGCCGATGCGGAGGCCGAGCGCGGAGAACTTCTCGGGATAGCGGGGTTCGTCGGCGAGTTGCCAGGAATCGCCGAGATCGGAATTAAACGCCATGGCGACCATGACGCGGCCTTTGCCGTCGCGAATCACACGCCAGTGCGCCTCGGCGCCATCGGCGCGGTAGGTGCGGCCGTCGCGGAGCATACTGCGGAAGTTGCCCACCTGGTAGCGCTCGTCGAGGTCGAAGACGGTGTGGAACATGGGGTCGTCGTTGAGCAGTTCTTCGACGTCGCGGTCGGGAAAGATGCGCTTCATTCCGGATTCGAAGCCGCGCCACTCTTCGGTGCCGAAGAAGCTGTCACAGAACATGAAGCCGCCTCGGAGGAGGTAATCGCGGAGTTTGGCGGTCTGGGCATCGGTCAGGTTCCAGTTGCCGGGCATGCTGACGTGCAGGTAGGGCCAAAAGAAGATGTCGTCGCCATCGTCGGGGTTGACGGGTTGTTCGACGCTGCGAATGTCGATGCGGGTGAGACGGCGAAGGGCGGCGGCAAAGGTACGGTCGCCCTTGGGATAGTCGACGGTCCAGGTGGTGCGGCCGGCGAGCCAGTTCCCTCCCCCGCCACCGCGACCACCGCGGCCGCCGGAGGGATACATGAGGCGAGCGAGGACGAGTTCGGACTTGTTGTTGAAATCGGCCGGGAGTTCGGTGTCGGCGGCGGGGCCTTCGGCGCCGGGATAGGTACGGAAGGGCCGCTGGGCGAGCAGGAGCACGCCGAGGAACGAACATAGCGCGAGACGGACGGTGATGCGCATGGCTGACTGGGAAGAGACGCCCTCTGATCGCGCCCGGTTACGAACCGATGAATTGCGAAGGCCGCGCCTATTCTACACTGGAAGATAGTGACCTCCCGACGGGCCTTTCTTGCACTCGCGACCGCCGCTTCCCTTTCCGCCGGCATGAAGAAGTATTGCGGGATCCACTTCCAGGAGATCAAGAACGGGAAGTCGAACCGCCGCTATTTTTGGATTCACGGCGATGAACTGACGGCGCGGGACGTGTTGTTGGCCCATATGAAGAAGTTCCAGGGGCGGGCGTTGCTGGTGGACAATCCGACGCGGGTGATTAAGATGCCGCCGGTGGAGTTCGATCCGAACCGGATGTTTACGGCCGTGGGGCTGGAGCGGAATCTGAAGCGCTTGAATCCCAATTCGACGCCGGAGGACCGGCAGCGGGTGATGGCGATCGTCGGCAAGGATCGCGACAAGCTGCTGCGGGCGTTGACGCCGCCGGGGAACGGGTTGTTGACCGTTGTCCACAATAACAGCCGCGGCTATTCGGTGACCGATGAGGTGCAGATCAGCAACGATGTTTCGCTGGCCGCGCCCGATACGCCGAACGATTTCATGCTGTGCACGGACCCGAAGGACTTTGCGCTGCTGCGGAAATCGCCGTTTAACGTGGTTCTGCAGAATGATCCGAAGGGGGAAGAGGACGGCTCGTTTTCACGGCTGGCGGCGGGGCGGAAGATCCGGTACGTCAACATTGAATGCGCCAAGGGCCGATTTGACACGCAACGGTCCATTTTGGAATGGCTGGAGCATAACCTGCCGTGAGGCTCTCGTTCGCGCGGGTGGAAGAGGCGGCGCGGACGATTGATCCCGTGTTTTTGCGGTCGCCCCAATATGCATGCGAACCGCTGGGGGCGGCGCTGGGTGTGGCGTTGACGCTGAAGGTGGAGACGGTGAATCCCGTTCGGTGCTTCAAGGGCCGGGGGGCCTCGTTTTGTGTTTCGCAGTTGGAGGGCGACGGGCCGTTGGTGTGCGCGAGCGCGGGGAATTTTGGGCAGGCGATGGCGTATGCGTGCCGCGCGCGGGGACGGCGGTTGGTGGTGTTCGCGGGTGTGGCGGCGAATCCGTTGAAGATCGAGCGGATGCGGGCGCTGGGGGCGGAAGTGCGGCTGGCGGGCGAGGATTTTGACGCGGCCAAGGTGGAAGCGCGGCGGTGGGCGGTGGAAGCAGGGCTGCAGTTTGTGGAGGACGGGTTGGAGGCGGCGACGGCGGAGGGGGCGGGGACGATTGGGGTGGAGATGAGCGGGTTGCCGCTGGATGCGATGTTGGTGCCGTTGGGGAATGGGGCGTTGTTGGGCGGGGTGGCGTTGGCGCTGCGGACATTGGTGCCGGGGGTGAAGATTGTGGCGGTGCAGGCGGCGGGGGCGCCGGCGATGACCGAGTCGTTAGTTGGGGGGAAGATCGTCTGCCATGCGGAGATGAAGACAATTGCCGATGGGATTGGGGTGCGGATTCCGATTCCGGAGACGATCGAGTATTTGCAAGGGATGGCAGATCAGTTTTTGTTGGTCGGGGAGGATTCGATTGTGGCGGGGATGCGGGCGATCCACCGGCATGCGGGGTTGGTGGTGGAGCCGTCGGGGGCAGTGGGCGTAGCGGCGCTGTTGGAGAATCCGGAGTTGTTTCAGGGACAGCGGGTGGGGACGATTCTGTGTGGCGGGAATTTGACGGCGGAACAGATGCGGGAGTGGCTGGGACCGGGGTAGGATTTTTCCTGGGTGACAGTCACCTAGGAAATTACTGGAAGGCGCGGCGCACGGCCTTGAGCAGGGCGGCCTGTTGTTCGGCGCGGGTGATGCCGGGTTCGCCATCGAGGAGTTGGTGGCGGTAGTATCCGAATTGGACGTGGTTGGCGCCGGGGATTTCGACCCAGGTGGTGGATTTGGGCAGGAGAGCGGCGTTGGCACGGGTGGCCTCCGGGGTGGCGATGCCGTCGTGGGTACCCATGATTTTGGTGACCTGGAGGGGGGAGGCGGAGAGGTCGAAGTCGCGGGGGTGGGTGGTGCCGATGAGGATTAAGCCGGCGATGTTGGACTGCGATTCGCGGGCGAAGCGGGCGGCGAGCATGGCGCCGCGGGAGTGGCCGGCGAGGTACCAGCGGGCGTCGGGGTTGGCTTTCAGAATCGCGGTGACGCGTTGGAAGACTTCGGTGATTTGGGATTCGAAGAAGGCACTGCGCATCGGCAGGCGGACCAGGTGGGCGGGGTGGCCGGTGGCGGCCAGGTTCTTGAGGAGAGGGGCGTAGGCAACAGGGTCGACCATGCCGCCGGGGAGGAAGATGACGCCGGTGGAACGGCGGTTGGCGCGGGGCTGGAAGGTGATTCGATCGTCGGTATCGGCAACTTTGACGGCGGAGTTAGTAAGTAAGACACCGGCGGGGAGGTCCGTGGCCTGGTAACCCCATACCATCCAGATCATGAATGTAATCCCGAAGGCGACGAAGCCGAGGCGAACAAATGGATGGCGGCCCACGAACTTAGGCTAACTGATATTCACGCCGGTCTGGGAGCAGACGCCGGAACATGGCGGCGGGCGGCTCCGATTGCACGGAGCAGCGGCGGCCCTGCGAGAGGCCGTCGACGCTGACGTGGGTGCCGTTGACCGAGACGCGATAGGCCATTTCAGCCCCGGATTCGCGGGCGAGCGATTCGAGAGGCCAGTCACTATTGGCGACCATGCGAATCCCGCCTTCGCGAGCGATTAGAACGGTCCAGGCGGATTCACTGCATCCGGCCTGGACCGCGGACCGGCCACCTTCTAAGATTCGCGCCGCGTTATCGAGGAACCGGTCCATGTAAAGCTCTTCGGAAATTAAGGGGCAACCTTGCAACGTATAATGCAAGCATGCTTCGGGTAAGTTGGCTCATCGGTTGTTGCGCGCTTGTGCTGCCGGCGCAGGTGAAGCGGCCTCCGGGCTCGTTTGAGAACGACCGGATCATGGTGGAATCGACGATCCATAGGGATCGCGAAGTGGTGAAGAAGATGATTGGCCACGACTTCGACGGGTCGGTGGCGGTGGTTGAGATCACAGTGACGCCGCGCGGTGGCGAGGCGCTGGACGTGGAACGCGAAGACTGGATTCTGTTTTCGAACAAGGACGCGCAGAAGGGCCCCGCATTCCACCCGAGCCAGCTCGCCGGGCAGGGCGCGATTGTGGTGAAGGAACAGCGCGGCGGGGGCGGCGTGATGGCCGGGGACAGCCCGAACGCGCCGGTGATTGGCGGGATTCCGGGTACCGGGGGGAGGCCGGGACGGATGGGAAACGGCGGCGGCGGCGTGGGCAATTCGGCGTCGCAAACAGTGGACACGACGATTGAAACGAAGAACGATGCGACGGTGAACCCGGTGCTGGCGACGTTGAAACAAAAGGAGTTGACCTACGGCAAGACGATGAAGCCGGTGAAGGGACTGCTGTACTTTTCGCTCGACGGGAAGCACAAGCCGAAGGACTTGGAGCTGTGGTACCGAGGCCCGGCGGGCAAGTTCGTAATATCCTATAAGCCGTAATGCACATTAACGAACTGGATACGCCGGCGCTGGTCATCGATTTGGACGTGATGGAGCGCAATCTGAGCCGGATGGCCGATTACGCGCGGGAGCACGGCCTGCAACTGCGGCCGCACACCAAAACGCACAAGACGCCGGCACTGGGAGCGCGGCAATTGGCGCATGGCGCCGTGGGACTCACTGTGGCGAAGGTGAGCGAGGCGGAGGTGATGTTGGCCTCCGGAGTGCAAGATCTGCTGATCGCCTACCCGATTTTTGGCGCGGAGAAGATGCGGCGGCTGGTGGAAGTGGCGAAGAAGGCGCGGGTAACCGTTTCCGTCGATAGCCTGGAAGCGGCGCGGCCGATTGCCGAAGCCGCGGCGGCGGCCGGGGTAACGGTGGGCGTGCTGGCCGAAGTCGACGCCGGATTGCACCGCGTGGGCGTGCAGCCGGAAGGCTTCGTGGATTTGTTGCGCGGATTGGTGGGTTTGCCGGGGATTGAACTGCGCGGCATGGCGTTTTATCCGGGACATATTAAAAACCAGGATCTGGACGCGCTGGCGGCGTTGTCGACGCTGATTTCGGGGCTGATTGGAGAGGCCAAGGCGGCCGGGTTTGCACTGCCGATCGTCTCCGGCGGGTCGACTCCCACCGAATGGCACTCGCACGAAGTGGCCGGGATGACCGAGATTCGCCCGGGCACCTACATCTTCAACGATCGGAACACCATCTTTTCCGGCGCTTGCACGGCGGAGGACTGTGCGGCGACGATCATCGCCACCGTAGTTTCGACGTCGGTACCGGGGCAGTTCGTGATCGACGGCGGGTCGAAGACGTTTTCATCCGACCGGACGGCAGTAGACGGATTCGGCGGCATTCTGGACGCGCCGGACGCGCTGTTCGAAAAGATGAACGAAGAGCACGGCTACGTTAAACACGCCGGGCACACGCGGAAAGTGGGCGACCGGGTACGGATCGTGCCCAATCACATCTGCGTGGCGGTGAACCTGCACGAGCGGATTTACGGCGTTCGCGGGGACCAGGTGGTGGAAACCTGGACTGTGGACGGGCGCGGCAAGCTCCAATAGACGCAAAAAGGCGGGCCCGATCGGCCCGCCTTTTTCGTTTGGAGTTAAATCCGGTAGCGAACTACTCGGAGATCTTTTCGACGTGGACCGAGTCACCGTCAATCTTACCGGTGATCGTGACGGCCTTGCCGTAGAACTTTTCGCCAACCGCGTCAGCGTTGTGAATCTTGATCACTTTGCCGTCAGCGGTGACGAGGACGGGGGAACCGCCCTTGCCGATGCAGCTCTTCACGCAGCCGGCATTTTCCTTACCGGGGCCGTGCTTGGCGCCGCAGCCGGAATCGGAGATCGAACCCTTGAGTTCGGCACCGTAGATACCCATCGCAGCGATGGACATCGCCAGAATCAGCTTTTTCATATTATTATCTCCCTGGAACTCGGACCGAGAAGGTCCTTAATCTCGAACTATACTCCACGCACGAGGTGGTACGCAACCATCTTATACGTAGCCGGTCGAGAATCAGATGTCGGAATCAGATGCCGCGTTGCAAAGAGATCGAACCATTTGAGGTACTGAGGTCGAGCAAGGCGCCACCGTTGCCGACCTTGCCCTCCATCCGCTTCTTGGTTATCTCGCCGCGAACATCGAAATCGCTGCGGACAGAGGAGCCGGACGTACGGGCGTCGACCTGGAAGTTTGAGTTGGCCGGGAGCTTCACTTCGATGCTGCCGTTCGAAGTGGAGGCGCGGACATCGTTTTTGAGGGCGGTGGGCAGGCGGAGTTCGATGCTGCCGTTGGTGGTGGAGAAGCGCATCTTCCGGTCGTCGGTGGAACGGGTCATTGCAGCGACGATGGAGCCGTTGGTGGTGCTGGCGTCCATGGGACCTTCGATGCCGTTGAGACGGACACGGCCGTTAGTGGTGCGGGCGGTGACGTTGCCGGTGACGTCCTGGAACTCGATGGCGCCGTTGGAGGAGGTGGCGGAGACGGCGCCGTTGACGCTGGCGACGCGGACCGAGCCGTTGCTAGTACGGACAGTGGCGCCGCCGTCGATGCCGGTGACGCGGATACTGCCGTTGGTGCTTTTCACCAGTTCAACAATAGCCTGTTTGGGAACGCGTATCTGGTAGCGGGCGCCGGTGTTGCCGTGGCGGTCGAGCGGGGGGACGGTACGGATGTTGATCGAGTCATTGCCGCGGGAGATGTCGATTTTGACGTCCTTCAGGCGATCCTTCGAGTTGGCGAAGCGGGCGCCATCAATCTCGATTTTCGGCTGGTCCCAGGCGTTGATTTCAACGGCGCCGTTGTAGGTGTCGAGCAGCAGGCGACTGCCTGGCTTGAAGTCGTAGGAGTAATGGAACGGCTACTCCTCCTTCGGCCCCATATGGACGTCGTCAATATCGATATCGCAGCCGGCGAGCCCAAGGGTTGCGGCGAGAAGAACGTAGGCGAGAGGGTTCCGCATGCCAGGGAGTACGCAGCAGGATGTAAAAAGTTCCATGGTATTCTGAGGCTTACGCCCGCCTGCCTCCCGGCCCTGCTCATTCCATAAGGTAAACACCTACATTCATGAAAAAACTGCTTGCCCTGAACCGTGGCGAGATCGCCATTCGTATTCTCCGTGCCGCCAATGAGTTAGGCCTGAAAACGGTCGCTGTCTATTCAAAGGAAGACCGGCTGAGTTTGCACCGGTTTAAGGCGGACGAAGCCTACGAAGTCGGCCAGGGCATGGGCCCTGTGCAGGCGTATCTGGACGTCGATGGCATCTGCGCGCTAGCCGCGGCCAAGGGCGTGGATGCGATTCATCCAGGCTATGGCTTTTTGTCGGAGAACCCCTCGCTGCCGCGTGCTTGTGAGAAGTACGGTTTAACGTTCGTCGGCCCGCGCGCCGAACTCCTGGAGATGCTGGGCGACAAGACCGCCGCCCGCACGCTGGCGCAAAAGGCCGGAGTACCGGTAATTCCGGGCACGCCGGAGCCGGTTTCGGATTTGAAGAAGGCCACGGCGATGGCTGCCGAAATCGGCTTCCCGGTGATCATCAAGGCGGCGTTCGGCGGCGGAGGCCGCGGGATGCGCGTGGTGCTGGAGCCATCGGAATTGGAAGGCCGGCTGGCGGAGGCAACAGCCGAAGCGGCCGCGGCGTTCGGCAATGGCGCCATATTTATTGAGCGCTACATTCGCCGGCCGCGCCACGTGGAAGTGCAGATCATGGCCGACATGCACGGCAACATTCTGCATCTGCATGAGCGGGATTGCTCCGTGCAGCGCCGGCACCAGAAAGTGGTGGAGGTGGCGCCGGCGATCGGGCTGGACAACCGGATTCGCCGCGAACTGGCCGATGCGGCGGTGGCGTTGGCACGGACGGCGCGGTATGAGAACGCCGGGACTGTCGAATTCCTGGTGGATTCCGACACCGGCGAGTGGTTCTTTATTGAAGTGAACCCGCGCGTCCAGGTGGAGCATACGGTAACCGAACTGGTGACCGGCATTGACATTGTCCAGACGCAGATCCTGATCGCGCAGGGCCATACGCTGCACGGCAGTCAGATCAACTTACCGGCGCAGGAAGATGTGCCCTTGCATGGGACGGCGTTGCAGTGCCGCGTAACTACCGAAGACCCGGCGAATAGCTTCCTGCCTGATTACGGAAAATTGCAGACTTACCGATCGCCTGCTGGGTTTGGCATCCGCCTGGATGGAGCCAGCGCATATGGCGGCGCGGTGATCACGCCGTTCTATGACTCGCTGCTGGTGAAGGTGACCAGCTGGGGCCGCACGTTCCCGGAAGCCTGCAGCCGCATGGACCGCGCCTTGCGCGAGTTCCGCATTCGCGGCGTGAAGACGAACATTCCGTTCGTCGAGAACGTCGTCAACCACCCGGATTTTCAGAACGGAACAGTGACCACGAACTGGCTGGCGGAGACGCCGGCGCTATTCAAGTTCACCACGCGCAAGGATCGCGCGACACGGGTGCTTTCGTATCTGGCGGAAGTGAATGTCAACGGCAATCCGGAAGTGAAAGGGCGCGTCATTCCGGCCGAATGCAAACCCGCTCCGGTGCCGGCCATGAATCCGTTGGCGCCGCCGCCGGGGACCAAGCAGTTACTGGACAAGATGGGTCCGGATAAGTTCGCGGCCTGGCTTCGTTCGCAGAAGCGCTTGTTACTTACCGACACGACGATGCGCGACGCGCACCAGTCGCTGTTCGCCACCCGCGCCCGGACGTATGATTTGCACCAGATCTCCAACTTCGCCGCCCATGAAATGAGTGGACTGTTCAGCTTGGAAATGTGGGGTGGGGCGACGTTCGACGTCTCCATGCGGTTCCTGCTGGAAGACCCGTGGGAACGGCTGCGGTTGTTGCGCGCGGCGATTCCCAACATCTGCTTCCAGATGCTGCTGCGAGCGTCGAACGCGGTTGGCTATACAGCCTATCCGGATAACGTTGTCCGCGAATTCATCTATGGTTCGGCCGAAAACGGCATGGATATCTTCCGCGTATTTGACTCCCTGAACTGGCTGCCAAACATGAAGGTGCCGATGGAAGCGGTGCGGAAGGCGAATAAGGTTTGCGAGGCCGCCCTATGTTACACCGGCGACATCATGGATCCGAAGCGCGATAAGTACTCGCTTGCCTACTACGTGAAGATGGCGAAGGAGTTGGAGAAGATGGGCGCCCATATCCTGGCAATTAAGGATATGGCCGGATTGTGCAAGCCGTACGCCGCGCAGAAGTTAGTGAAAGCGCTGCGGGAAGAGGTGGGTCTGCCGATTCACTTCCATACGCACGATACCAGCGGCATCAATGCTTCATCAATCTTGAAGGCTGCCGAAGCGGGCGTCGATGTCTGCGACGCGGCGCTCTCGTCGATGAGCGGGACAACCAGCCAGCCGAATCTCAACTCCATCGTCGCCGCGCTCGCCAATACGCCGCGCGACACGAAATTGAATCTCGATGCCCTCAACCAGGCGAGCGATTACTGGGAAGGCGTGCGCGCCTGGTATAAACCCTTTGATAGTGGCCTAAGTTCCGGGACGGCGGAAGTTTATCTGCATGAAATGCCGGGCGGCCAGTTTACTAACTTGAAGGAACAGGCCGAAGCAATGGGCCTGGGCCCAAAGTGGGGACAGATCGCCCGCACATACGCCGAAGTCAATATGGCATTCGGCGATATCGTGAAGGTGACGCCGTCGAGCAAAGTGGTTGGCGATATGGCCATCTTCCTGGTGTCACACGGGCTGACCATGGCGGATATCGAACGCTTGCCGGTGGACCATACGCTAACGCTGCCGAACTCAGTGATCGACATGTTCGAAGGGTCGCTCGGGGAACCTCCCGGCGGCTGGCCGAAGAAGCTCGCGAGCATTATCCTCAAGGGCGGCAAGCCGCGCAAAGGGCGCCCCGGGGCCCACATGCCGGCCATCGACCTGAAGGAAACAGCACTCGTCGTTGAGAAGAAGATCGGCCGGAAACCGAGCCGGACCGACGTTCTCAGTTATTTGATGTACCCGGACGTCTTCGTCAAATTCGCCAAGGCACATGCAACGTATGGCGACTTAGAGGCATTGCCAACGCCCCAGTTCTTTTACGGTCTGGCCAAGGGCGAAGAGATCAACGTCTCCATCGAAGATGGTAAGTCGCTAATCATCAAATACCTCACCACCAGCGAACCGCATCCGGATGGAACACGCACGGTCTTTTTTGAACTGAATGGCCAACCGCGTGAAGTGACGGTGCGGGACCGCAGCCTGCAACCGACGGCAGCGGCGCGTCTAAAGGCGGACCCGGCCGAAGCCGGTCAAGTCGGAGCTCCTATCCCTGGCGCGGTTTCCTCAATCGCGGTAGAGTTGGGGCAGAAGGTAGAAAAAGGGGAGCGGTTGCTTGTGATGGAAGCCATGAAGATGCAAACCACGGTGTACGCCCCGATCGGCGGAACCGTGAAGCAAAAACTGGTGGCTCCCGGCGCACAGGTGGAATCGAAGGATCTCCTGATCGTGATCGGCTAGCTCCTGTAGATGACAACCAGTTACCAGCTCGCGCGGCGGCTCGCCTTCACCGGGCTGAGCGTAAGTGCCGCGCTGGCGGTAATGAAAATCTGGATCGGCTTGGCCGCCGGCTCGGCGGCCACCGTCGCCGACGGCGTGGAGTCCGCTGCCGATGTATTTGCGTCCGGATTGTTGATCCTCGGTCTGACTATCGCCGCGCGTCCGGCCGACCGAAATCACCCTTACGGGCACGGGCGATTTGAAATTCTAACTGGCCTGGCGATCGGGCTGTTGCTCTGTGTAACAGGCGCTGGCATTAGCTATCGAAGCTACCTCCATATCGGAAACGCAGGCGCGCCGCCCCAGGCGTTTGCCGTCTGGCCGCTGCTCATCTCGCTGTCCGCGAAAGCGGTGCTCAGCTACTACAAACTCAGCATCGCCAAGCGAATCCAATCCGGCGCGCTGGCGGCGGATGGGAAGAATGATTTTGTCGATGTCATCTCCGGCTGCACCGCGCTGGGCGCGCTTGGACTAAGTCTTTTCAACCCGGATAAGTTTGCGAATGCCGACCCGATCGGCGGCGTGCTTGTCGGCGGAATTGTTTTCTTCCTGGGATTGCAGGTGATGTGGGAGACATCAGAGCAGTTAGTCGACACCATGCCGGATGATACAAATCTGGAGGAACTGCGTAAGGTGGCGATGGAAGTTCCGGGAGTCGAGTATGTCGAAAAGATCCTCGCCCGAAAGACCGGCCTCAAATGGCACGTCGACATGCATATCCACGTCGATCCCGTGATGACCGTCCGTGATTCCCACATCGTCGCCGGCACCGTAAAGACACAGCTCCGCGCGAAGCTAAATTGGATAGAAAACGTCCTCGTCCACATCGAACCCTTTGAACCCGCCCCGCCAGTTCGATAGACTGCTGGTTTGATGAAATCCCTCTCCCGCCGCTACTTCTTCTATGGCGCAGCCCTTTCGGCCGCCGTACCCGCCGCTGGTTTCGGCAGCAGCCCTTCGCTGAAATCACTCGGCTACAAATCGCCCAACGAGAAACTGAACCTCGCCGCCATCGGTGCCGGCGGGCAGCCAGCCGCCGATCTGCGCATCGCGCACGCGGGAGTGGAAAACGTCGTCGCGCTTGCCGACGTCGATTGGACTCGCGGCGAAGAGTCGTTCAAACGCTTCCCGAACGCCGAGAAATTCAAAGATTTCCGCCAGATGCTGGACAAGAAGGGGAAGGAGATCGACGCGATCGTCGTCGGTCCGCCCGACCACATGCACGCCACCTGCGCCCTGGCCTGTATGCAACTCGGCAAGCACATCTACTGCGAAAAACCGCTCACCCGGACGTCCTGGGAAGCCCGGCTCCTCCGCCATGCCACCGAGAAATACAAGGTCGCCACGCAGATGGGCAATCAGGGCTACTCCCACGACGCTACGCGCGTTGCTTGCGAAATCATCTGGTCCGGCGAAATTGGCGATGTGACCGAGGTGCACGCCTGGACCGGCCGCCCCTCCTGGCCGCAGGGCATGACCCAGACGCCGGCCGCCTCGCCTGTGCCCGGCACTCTCGATTGGGACCTCTGGCTCGGCGGGGCCGCGGCACGCCCCTTCACCGCGGGCGACGCCACTTACAATCAATTTGTAACCGACCG
>CANIVU010000042.1 GCA_947470805.1 Acidobacteriota bacterium
CCGGACTCCAGAGTGACTTCCGTACCCGCCTTGCCAGTGAGGAATCGAGCCAACCCCGAAAGTGCCTGAGTAAGCAGTTCCAGATACGTCGCACGGATATCGCTTTCTTCCGGGTCCTCCAATCCCACGGCAACCAAAGCGCGCGTCCCGATCTCGCGCCAGACTGTGTGCTCGACCGCAACCTGAAAAACGGGACTTTTGTGAATATTGAGCTTCTGACTCCAACAGAGCAGCCGACTGCTATCCCCGGGAATCTGTTCGTCCGGCAGTGTCGAGGGCCAAGGCTCGCCCAGCATGCCTTCCAGCGCTAAAGAGAACTGGGCCCCAAGTTGTTCAAGGATTTCTTTCTGTAGACTTTCCATGACGAAAAGCTCCCGTTACAAGCCCCGGTCCATCGGCCAGCGTTTTTCCAAGTAGGCGCGCAGACGCAAAATGGCCTGCGACTTCAGCTGAGATACGCGGGATTCGTGCAACTTCACGACCTTGGCGATCTCTCGCAGCGTCAGTTCCTCGTGATAGTACAAGCCCAAAACCGTGCGTTCGACGTAGGGCATTTTCTCAATCGCCTGAGCCAATAATCGTTCCAACTCCGCCCGTTCCACGATTCGCGATGGCCAGTGCTCTTCACTATCAGAAACGAACCTGAGTAAGTCCCGGCCCTCTTCTTCTGGCGCATGTCCCTCCAGACTGCCAAGGTTCACGCCGCGAACATCGATGAGCCAATCGTGATACTCCTCGGTGCTGAGGCCCAACTCGCGCGCGATCTCGTCCTCGCTCGGCGCGCGATGGTTCCTCTGCTCCAAAGTGGCGATGGCCGCCTCGATCATTTTCACCCGTTTGCGCTGCTGGCGGGGCGCCCAATCCATTCCGCGCAGGCTGTCGAGGATCGCACCACGGATCTTGTACTCCGCGTATGTCTTCAGCTTTACGTTGAGCTTCGGGTCGAAGTTATCAATCGCCGATATCAACCCCACAATCCCGGTTGAGATCAGATCGTCCAGACTGACACTGCCAGGGAGGCGCTCATGAATTCGGCGTGCGATCAGCCGGACCTGGGGCAGATGCTCCAGAATGAGGGTTTCTCGATCGGGCGACGCTTTGACACTAGCGGTTTGAGTCTGCATGTGGGAGCTCCATTCAGATCCGCGAAGCGCCGGCTGTGGCGGCGCTTGCGAGGTTGGATGACGGATACGCCGCGTTCGTCGCGGCGGTAAAGGGGCTATTCCCTAAAAGGGATGCCACGATTCGGGAAGCATCGGCTTCTTCGATGTCTTCGGGAATTCCAGGACCGGTGGACACCCAATCGACCGCGAGGCGCGTCGCGCGAGCGAACGCCCAGGCGGGCCCAAAGTACTCGGTTTCGTCGAGCCGAGTGAACAACAATCGCGATGGCGCAAAGCAGGAAAAGTGCTGCTGTCGCCGTTGCATCTCGCTGAAGCGGAGTGTCGCCGGGAGTACAAGGTGGCAGTGACTCATGCCGACCTGGCTCAGATACCCCGCCGTCTCTTCCATAATGTCGCTGTCGCCGGTCGCGTACCCGGGAGTATCGATCAAGACAATTCCCCGATTGGCGGTGCCGGCAAGCGCCTGGGGCAAAGCGCCGCTGAAGTCGAGGGACTGAAACGGAACCCCCAGGAGGGAACAGATATGGGCCAACTGATCGGAGGCGCCAATCCGCAAATTGTCGATGGAGAAGACCTGAACTGCCTTGGCCTGAACCACTCCCAGCCGAAACGCCAGCTTCGCAATCGCCGACGTCTTGCCTGCCCCTGTCGGCCCGACAAACGCCAGCACTCTCGCCGATTGGCTCTCGCTGGTCAGCACGTGAGGCCACTCCGCCGCCAGCAACGGGAGGACCGCCTGCTCCGTGCCGCCATCCTCTACTAAGCCACGAAGCACCAGCCCCTCCAATACGGACCGGCAGCGAGAGAGGACCTCATCAATGGCGTTGGGAGGAACTTCCGCATCGAGCAGCCTGGCACGCAAGGCATCTACCTGCGGCCGTGCGGGGCTCAATGGCTCGAGCCGGGAGGAATCGGGATTTCTGTTCAGCACATCAAGAAGTGTCGTCAGTTCGCCGCGAAACCGCTGCATGCTTCCGGCCGAATCGCGCCGGAGCGAGGGAACGGGCACTGGCACCTTGGGTGGCGGGGGCGGTGTGGCCGCCGCGGCAAAGATTACCTCCAAGCGAATCCGGCCACCCTCGGGCGTTTCCAGCCGCTTGGAATCGACGAGCATCGCGTCTTCGCCGAGCTCCGTCTTGGCAGCCTGGAGGGCTTCTTCCATCGTGTGTACGAAATAGGACTTCAGACGCATGTTTTGCCTTTACGATGCCGCCAGCCGCGCTAACCCCTGAGAAACGACCTTGATTCCAGGCGGAATTTCGCTGTGCGACAAAACGGTGAGATTGGGAAGGGACGACTCCGTCAACTGCCGGAGGAAGAATCGCGTACCGCTGCCAGTCAGCGCGATCACCGGACCCTCCGCGCTTCCGATTACGGCGCGGATCCGGTCCACGATTTCATGAATCCGCTTCGGAGCAAGATTGATGGCGGAATTGGTTTCTGTATGTTCGATCGCCGATTCGATCAAGCCTTCAATCGCCGGGTCGATAAGGCATGCATGCAATTCGTTGGTGGAATTCAGATAGGGCCGGACAACCATACGCCGGATCGACTGACGGACGTACTCAGTCAACAGAACCGGATTCCGGGTGACCCCGGCGGCCTCCCCAAGCGACTCGAGAATGGAAACGGCATCTCGGATCGAGACTCGCTCACGGAGGAGATTCTGCAAAACTCTCTGCACGGTAGCCAAAGGGAGCAATTTGGGAACCAAATCCTCGACGACTTTCGGATTTTCCTCTGCGACCCGATCCAGCAGCCGTTTGGCATCCTGGCGGGAATAGAGTTCATGCGCGTATTCCCGAATGGTTTCAGCCAGATGCGTGCCCAGGACACTGACTCCGTCGACGACTGTATAGCCCGAGTTACGGGCCTCCTCGGATTGCCCTGAGGGGATCCAGAAAGCAGCAATACCGAAAGCGGGCTCCCGAGTTGAAACGCCTTCCAATTTGGGACAATCCCGCGACGTCGGAATCGCCATGTCCATTCCAGCCGGGAGCTCAAACCGGCCAATCTCTACCCCCTTCAGGCCGATCGTGTACTCCCCCGCCTTCAGGTTGAGATTGTCGGTCACGCGAACGGCTGGCACAAGGTACCCAAGGTCAGTGGCAAGTTGTCGCCGGATACCGGCAATTCTTCGTAAGAGTGGCGAATTTACGCCACCTTCCACAAGTCGCACCAACCCGAGGCCAACCTCCACAGAAAGCGGTTCGACACGAAGCAGGGTCTCCAGATTCTCTCTCTGCGGCGCCGGAACCTCGGCCTCAGCCGCCTGCGGTCCCGGCAGCGCCTTCTGCCGGAGTCGCCAGCCAATGGTTCCGGTCCCAAGGCCAAGTGCCAAGAAGGGAACGGTCGGCAACCCAGGGAACAAGGCCATCGCGCCCAATACACCGCCAGCGAGCAGCAGCGGCTCAGCCACACTGAAGATCTGCTTCTCAAAATCATTGCCCAGTCGATTTTCCGATCCAGCCCGGGTGATGATCAGCGCACCGCAAACCGAGATCATCAATGCCGGAATGACGGTCACCAGACCGTCGCCAATTGTCAGGATGGTGTAGGTCTCGATGGCGCGACGCAGTTCCATGCCATGTTGGAACACGCCGATAAGGAACCCGGCGAGAATATTGATGATTGTGATGATGATGCTCGCAACCGCGTCTCGTTGGGTAAACCTTGAAGCACCATCCATGGCGCCGAAAAACTCTGCCTCTGCCGACAGTTGCTTGCGCCGCTGACGGGCCTCGGCCTCATCGATGAGACCGGCATTGAGATCCGAGTCGATCGACATCTGCTTGCCTGGCAATGCGTCCAGGGTGAAGCGCGCAGTCACTTCCGAGATACGCACCGCGCCGTGGTTGATGACGACGTATTGGATTGCAATTAGGACCAGAAAGATCACCAGGCCGATGATGTAGTTTCCGCCGACCACAAAGTTTCCGAACGCCTCGATCACCCCGCCCGCGGCGGCCGTCCCGCTGTTGCCGTGCAACAGAATCAGGCGGGAGGAGGAGATGTTCAATGCAAGCCGGAACAGGGTCATCAACAGGAGCGCCGTCGGAAACACGCTAAAGTCGACCGGTCGCGCGATGTAGATCGAGACGAGCAGAAGTATGACGGACAAAGTGATGTTCGCGCTGATCAGCAGATCCAACAGGAACGCAGGGATCGGCGTGATCATGAACAACACAATGCCCAGCACCCCTAGCGGGACAGACAGATCCCGCCAGGGAATTTTCTCCATAGACCCGGACACCGCCTTACCCGCCTTCGGGGACGGAGACTTGCGAGGACCTTTTCCCGCGCTCACTGGAGCGTGCGGCGGGATCTCGGCGGGTACGGCGGGTATTGTGGAAGCTGGAGCTGACATGGTGGTGGGAAGAGGAAGTCAGAACGAGAAATCAGGCGAAGGACTGGCCGGGCAGACGCCCGCCCATGATCCGGTAGAGGTAGGCAAGGATCTCTGCAACGGCTTTATAGAGGTGTGGCGGAATCTCCTGACCAACCTCCGCCGCGGCAAAAAGAGCGCGAGCCAATGGCGGGTTTTCGATGATCGGGACTTCGCTCGAAATCGCGAGTTCACGAATCCGGCGTGCCACATGGTTACGGCCCTTGGCGACCACTTTCGGCGCAGCGCCGGCGCCAAGATCGTAGCGAATCGCCACCGCGTAGTGGGTCGGATTCACAATGACAGCAGAGGCCTTCGGCACGTCGGCCATCATCCGGCGACGGGACATGTCCCGCTGCATACGGCGAACTTTGGCTTTAATCTGCGGATTGCCCTCCATCTCTTTGTGTTCGTCCCGAATCTCCTGCTTACTCATCCGGAGTTTCTTCATGTACTTCTGGTTCTGACGCATCCAATCGAACAGTCCCAGAAACAGGAACACGTAGAGGGCCCGCTCGATCAGATCACGCAGAGACTGACCGACCACGGTCACGCCTTGCGCCCACGGCAGCAGAGGCAAATAGAGAAACTGTTGGGCGTGGGTCCAGACAAGCCACGAAGCAACGCCGAGGAAAACAGGCAGTAAAAGCGCCGATCGCAAAAACTGCGAGAGGTTTTGCGAGGGCAACTCCGTAATCCGCGACATCGGATTCAGCCGTTGCAGGTCGGGCGCCAGTTTCTTGCCGGATACGCCCAACCGGGACGCCGCCAACTGCGCGAAAAGCGCAGTCACCGACAGCATCAAGCCGCTCACAAGAAGGCCCCCCATGGCTGGCGCCAGGCGATTTCTAAACAGGTAGACGAGCCCCTCCCGCTGCAAGTCGGTCCCGGAAAAGGCCAACTTCACAAAGCTCTTGGTATAACCGACGGCGTCAAAGAGAAATTCCTGAAATCCGGACAGCAGCAACATCGCGAAGACGATGAATTGGGCGCCGCTGACCAACTCCTTCGTGGAAATGAAGTTGCCCTCTTTGCGGGCCTGCTCCAGTTTCCGTGGAGTCGCTTTCTCTGTTCTGTTATCGCCGTCGCCCATCTCGCTACCTTTGCCCCGCCATCAGGAGTTGCATCACTTCGAACGAACGCAACGAAGCACGCTCGACGGCCCCGGGCAACATCGGCGTCCCATAAGCCAGCAAGACCATCGAGGCCAACATCTTCAGCGGAAAGCTCAACGACAGCAACTGCAATTGCGGCTGAATACGGCTCAACAGCGCCAGTGCTGTATCGATCACGAGCAGAATCGCCACAATCGGCAAGGAACACCGGATGGCATCGATGAACAGTTGCGGAAAAAGCGCCATTACCGCGCCAACATGCTGGGTCGTTAATGTGAACTGGCCTGGTGGAACGGCCTGCAATCCAGAAAGGAGAAACCGGAACAAGACTGTATCCAGGCCCATAGCCAGAAACAATAGGGACGACCCGAGGCTGACCAGCACCTGCAGGATCGCCGAATCGGCGTTGCTAGTCGGATCGATCGTGGAGGCATAGGAGAAACCCGCTTGGAGACCAACCATTTGCGTCCCCAGTTGAATCCCCTCTTGAACCAGAGCCACACAAAGCCCCAGACCGATTCCCAGTGCCGCTTCGGAAAGTGCGATTTTCGCCATCTCGCCAAGCGAGTACAGAGCCCGGTCGGTCTGCCCGGACCAAGGCATTAGCAGTACCGTGAACAGCACCGCCAACACCAGTCGATGGAGTTCAAATCCCAACCGGAGTCCGGGAATCGGAATGAACGTCAGCAATCCCGTCATCCGGCAGAGTACCAACCCGAAGTTGAACAAGAGGCCAAAGGGGATGCGCAATTCCGCCGAGGAATACGAACCCTGCAGGCGAATGGCGTCAATGGGCATATCGCCCCAAATCCCCGAAGATGCCGATGGTGTATTCCATCAAGCGGGTCAGCATCCAAGGAAGGAACAAGAAGATCGCGGCCAGGAACGCCGCCAACCTTGGAACGGAGCCGAAGGCGGAATCCTGAATCGAGGTGACAATTTGGATCAGGCTGATAATCGCCCCAGCAACAAAGCCGACGAGCAGCAGCGGCAGCGCCAGCCAGAAGGTCTGCATCAACGCCTGCCGAACGATTTCAGAGACAGCTTGAGGAGTCATAGATTTCAGTAGAAGGACCGCACCAGAGAACCGGCCACCAGGTTCCATCCGTCAACAAGCACGAACAGCAGGATTTTGAACGGCGAGGAGACCATCGCTGGAGGCAACTGCACAATCCCAACGCTGAGAGTCACGGAAGCCACCAGTAAGTCAATAATCAGGAAAGGGAGGAACAGCATCGCGCCGATCTGGAATCCTGTCTTTAGCTCGCTCAACACGTAGGCGGGCATTAGTATGCGCAACTCCAGGTCAGCTGCTTTGGCGGGAGGAGCCGTGTGTGAGACGTCAAGCAACATCTGAACGTCCTTCTCCCGGACATACTTCACCAGGAATCCACGGACTGGCTCCATCCCTTTCTTCATGGCCGCATCTCCGGCCAGCGTTCCCTCTTCGTACGGCTGCCACCCTTCCTCGTAGGACTTCTGCAGGGTCGGCTGCATGATCATCATCGTCAAGAACATGGCCAATCCGATCAGCACTGGATTCGATGGCGTAGCCTGGGTGCCGATCGCCTGCCGGAGGAAATGCAACACGAGCGTGATACGAAGGAATGGCGTGACCGACATCAGCAAGACAGGGAGAAGCGTCAGTCCCGTCAGGAGCAGCACGATCTGCATTGGCACGCCGAGCGTTGCCTGCTGTGCGTTCACTGTGGGCCCAGGCCCCCGAGTCGCCGCCGTCAGCAGATCCGTCGGAGCGCCCCAGCTTGCCGTTGCGCAAAGCCATAGCACCGTAACGCGCAGAACTAGTGTGCCCATACGCCACCCGTTTCCACCTGAACTTCTGGCGCCGGCGCCGGCTTGGCGGCCAGGACGCTGCATGGGTGATTCCCCGTGGCCAACAAGATTTCGCGTCCATCCCATTGAATGACGACGAGTTGACAGCCGTTGGCCAGGGTGACACGCTGCTGCACCTGCACGCGCTGCGTTCCTGGGTTATTGGAGCGCAGTCGCCGCAACCCTTCCAGGGTGAGCCACAGCAAACAGAGCGTGCCGGCAATCGCCGCAATTTGCGTAAGTTGTTCCATGTTGCGTTATTCCTCCAGGTTGAAATCGGTAATGCGCACGCCCATCGACGACTCAATAATCACGATTTCCCCGAATGCGATGAGCGACCCGCCGACCAGGATGTCGAGGTTCTCACCGGCCGAACGGTTCATCTTGATGACGCTGCCTTTATCCAGGGCCAGAATGTCCCTGACCGTCATCACCTTGCGATCCAACTCGACGAGAACATCGAGCGAGATGTCGCTAAAGTGTCCGATTTCGTCAATGGTCTTCATCGAAAACTACCGTTTCAAATTGATCGTTTCCTGGCTGAGCTCATCCACCGTTGTGATCACTCGCGAGTTGGCTTGGTAGCCACGCTGCAGAATAATCAGGTTCGTAAACTCACGCGCGATATCGACGGTCGAGTTTTCAATCGCGCCGCCTAGAATCGTTCCGCGGCCGCCGGTCCCAGGCAATCCGATGGCCGGCAGCGCGGATCGGCCGCTCAATTGGTAAGCGTTGTTACCAACCGACAACAGAGATTCCGGATTGCGTACCGAAGCCATCGCCAACTGGCCCACAAGCACCTGCTCGCCATTCGAATACTGCGCCAACACCGAACCGGAATCGCCCAGTCCGACACGGATTAACTGTGCGGCCGGGTTCCCATCCTGTCCGATTGCCGAAATCGCCGAGGTCTGCGCAAACTGGGTCAACCGGGGATTGGCTCCGTTGTACAGGTTCCAGGTAATGTTCATATCGGCCGCGCCGCTGCTCAGCCCTGTAATGGCAAGCGCCGGAAACGGCCCTGTGACGGGCGGATTCACTAACTTGCCCGAAGTATCAAAATTGATCGTGCCGGTGACGGGGGTTACCGGGGCCGTGACATCAGAGTTCGGGATGCTCACCGAGTAGTTCCACTCGCCCGGGTTCGCCGACTTCGTGAAGTTCACCGAGACAATGTGTGAGACGCCCAAGCTGTCGTAAACTTCAATCGAGCCTGCAAAGGTATCCGCCGGCGGCCCGGCCGACGCGGCGGCATTGAGGTTCATGTCGAACGAGATTGACTGGGTCGCGCTCGCCGGACGCAGCGTCCCGACCGGAATTGTGATGTCACCGACCGGCCCATTCGAATCCACCACGCCATTAGAGCCAACCCAACCTTGTACCTTCTCGCCGGTTGCCGTCAGAAGCGCCCCATTTTTGTTGACCTGGAGATTCCCGCCTCGGCCGTAAATCGTGCCCCCCGCCGGATTCTTCAGCACCAGGAAACCGTCACCCTGGATGGCGGCATCCAGGGGCCCGTTGCTCGTCTGAATTGCCCCCTGCGAAAACTGGCGCAGGGTAAGAGGGCGCGCCACACCAAAGCCGACTTGCGTTTCACCAAGCCCGGCGCCCAGAGACTGGGTGACCAGATCGTAAAAAGAGACAACACTGGCCTTGAAGCCAGGAGTGTTCAAGTTGGCCAGATTATTACCCACGACATCGATTGCCGTAGAGTGAGCGCCGAGCGCGGAGAGTGCGGTAGAAAATGAGGTAAACATGAGTTCTCCAGGAAGGGATTAGGAATTCGAGTCGGTCGTCGACGACGTCCCCGCGGTCAATGAGGTCCGTATGGCAGCAAGATCTTGCCGCATGCCGAGCATCTGTTCCATCTCGGTGAACTGAGACAATTGGGACAGGAATTGAGTGCCATCCGCCGGGTTGAGCGGATTCTGGTTTTTGATCTGCGCAACAAGCAGCTGCAGAAAATTCTCCTTGGTGGCAACACTGTTGCCAGCGGTCGGCAGCTTCGGCGACGTCGTGTCGGCGGCCGCCTTGGAGTCAGTTATGGACATGAGATTCATCGCGATGCTCCCTTTTGAAACGCGCTTTTGTTTGCTTCGGCGGCAACCGGAAGCGTAAACGCTTCGGACTGCACATTTTTCAGCTGTTTGCGTAAGAAGAACGCCTGCTGCTGTTGCTGGCGCTCCTGGTTCTGTTGCTGCCGTTCGTTTGCGTTCTGAAACGCCTGCGCGTCGTTTTGACTGCCGGACGATTCGGCCATCACCATTTGTTTTTCCTGAGTTCGTTCCACCGTTAGCGGCATCGACTCATCGAGCCGGGCGCCGGGCTTCAACTCCGCTACAAAACCTTTTTCGGCGAGAGAGTGAAGCAACGGCTGCATCCGCGTGTCCTCAATTGGAGCAACCGCCGAATCGAACGACCGCAACCGGACGTTCACTTGATCGCCACGCTGCGATACCACCAACCGCATCGGCGTCATGTCATCGCTGCCAACCGGCGCGGGGACATCCACTTGTAACGTCGCGATCTGCGCCGGCTTCAATGGTGCGGCCGGTTCGAGGGCGACGCTCTCCACCGGGGCCGTTTCGCTCACACGGCTCGGAGCCGTGGCCCGGCTCGCGAATTCGGCCGCAAAGGCCGTAGCGCGCGATCCGCTCTCGGTCAGCTTTGGCTCGGAATGTTCACTGCCCGTCGACGAAGCCTCACGCTTCGAATCCTGTGAGTTCTTGCCAGACATGCGCTCGCGAGCGGGGTCAATCGCCGGCCGCTTCTGTTCGGGTTCTTCTGCGTTCGGTTCCGGATCATCCGGCCCCATCTGCTGGCGAGGCGAGTCCTCGGCCTGCCGCGCCCGCACGCCTGCGATTGCAGGCTTTGCGGGAGCATCGGACTCTACCGCGTGTAAAGGCTTCGACGCGGCCTCGGGTTGCGGCCGGGCCACAGGAGTGGAGTCAGTGCTGCCAGCTTCCGCGAGTTGTTTTTCCTGCACGGTGAACTCCGCCGACCAAATCACCTCACCCTTGTCGTTCGGCTTCGGCGCGGGCCGCTGGCCCACGCTGTTCACGTCGTGAAGTCCATCTGGCGTGGGAGGGCCAGGTGTTCCGTCGGCAATAGGAGATTTAGCACCCACTACCTTCGACGCATCGGCAGACAGCGGCGTCGGTGTGTCGGTCGCAACGGGAACTGGCACCACAACAACACTCGGCGTCGCAACGAGCGCGATGGGCGCCAGCACCGGGGCCGGGGCCGCTGGGGTGGCGCCCGCCGGATCGGCATCGTTGACTGCGACGGAGTCTTCTTTCTCGCCACTTTCAACGACCACAATCGGCAGGGGGTTCTCCTCGGCTGCGGCAACCTGTGCGGTCGTCTCTACGGGCACAGTCGCCACCCCGGACTGCTGACTGTCCTCAGGGACAGGCGCTTCAAACGCGGGCACGGTCGGCAACAAGCTCAGCCAATGGACCTTCGACTGCACGGGAGACGGCGCCGATGCCTCCTCCGGGAGCGTCTCGGGCGCCTCCGCCCCAAGGTCCTGTTCGCCAAGCCACGCCATCAGCCAGTTCAGTGCCGAAGCCTCGCCGTTCACGACTAGAGGGGCCCCGGGCGCCGCGTCTTTGGCTGGCGCAGTTGAGGCGCCGACGATACCGGCTGGACCGGAGGGAGGTGGCCCGTGAACCGGAGTAGGAGTAGAGGAGAGACCGGAAATGGATGTCACGCAGTCAGCTATGCAGGTAAGTGCCCAAAAGCGGAATTGGAGAAAACAAAGGGAATAGCAGCCAAACTCTCCGCACAAGGCCCCGATTCCCGACAGAAATGTGCCGTTTCGGAAATCGCTGTCGGAATTTTGCCGTTTTGAAACGGCTCACAGGCCGAAGACATAAGAAAAGAAGGGAAAAGCCGTTGGCAGCCCGCGTGCATAGAACGAAGCAGCAATATGGACGCTATCGGCATTGCAGCGGCGAGCGGCCTTCGGGCCAGGATGGAAAGCCTGGAGATTCTCGCCAATAACCTGGCTAACGCAAGCACCTCTGGCTTCAAGGCGGACCGCGAGCGCTACACCACATATTGGGCGGCCGAGTCGACTTCCGCTCTGGACGCGGGGCGGGGCGGGGCGGGCGTATCGCCTGTCGTCGAACGCAATTGGATCGACTTTACGCAAGGTCCGTTGACCCGCACCGGCGTACCCACCCATCTCGCAATCAACGGACCAGGTTTTCTATCGGTCAAGCGCGGCGATGAGACTCTGTTCACAAAGAATGGCGAACTCCAAGTCAGCGCACGAGGAAATCTGGTCAACGGGGAAGGGCTCGACATCCTTGGCGCCAACGGCCAGCCCGTGCGCGTAGATGCCTCCCAACCTCTGGAAATCCGTGCCGACGGCAGCATCTGGCAGTCTGGTGCGCAGACCGGCCAACTACGTATTTCAGAATTTCCTGACCCGCAAGGATTACAGAAAGCCGGCCACACGTACTTCCGTTGGCCGGGCCCGCCTGATCAGATCCGCGTCAGCTCGTCGACACGTGTACTGCAGGGAACACTGGAGTCCGCCAACACCGGCGCCGCAGAGGGCGCCGTTCGCATGGTCAATGTCTTACGCCAATTCGAATCGCTCCAGAAAGCAATGCAATTGGGCAATGAGATGAACCGCCGCCTCGTTGAAGAGGTAGCCAAAGTATGAGCCGACAAGGAGAATTGACATGATTCGAGCCCTATTCAGCGCTGGTAGCGGCATGTCCGCGCAACAAACCAACGTAGATAACATCGCTCATAATCTGGCCAACGCCAACACCGTCGGCTTCAAGATGCGCCGAGCCCAATTCCAGGATCTGCTCTACCAAAATCTGATCCAACCCGGGGCCGCCGCCGGCACGCAAACAGTCGTACCGAGCGGGCTCCAGATCGGTCTCGGAGCCCGCACATCGTCAAACGAGATCATATTCACCCAAGGCAGTTTCCTGCAGACCAACAACCCGCTCGACTTAGTCATCGAAGGCCGAGGTTTCTTCCAGGTGCGCCGCCCCACCGGCGAAATCGCCTACACCCGCGCCGGCCAATTCCAGCTCAATCGCGATGGTGTTCTCGTTACTGGCGATGGCGACCCCATCGAACCGCAAATCACCATCCCCGCCGAGGCCCAGGCCGTCACCATCGCCCAGGACGGTACCGTGAGCTTCTCTCAGTCCGGGCAAGCCGCCGCACAACTCGCCGGACAGCTCCAACTGGCTACCTTTGTCAATCCGGCCGGCATGAATATGATCGGCCGCAACCTCTATCTCCCCACTGACGCCTCCGGTGAGCCGACACTCGGCAACCCCGGAGGACAGGAGGGTGCCGGCAGCCTCATGCAAGGCTACGTCGAACAGTCCAATGTCAGCGTTGTCGAAGAGTTCATCAATCTCATCACAAGCCAGCGCGCCTATGAAGCTAACTCGAAAGTTGTTCGTGCCGCCGATGAAATGTATCAACAGATCAATAACATTACTCGCTAGTCTGGGCATACTGGCGACCGCAGCGGACACCTGCGCGCTCGTCGATGGCGCCAAGATCCGAGCCTCCGATCTGGCCACGCTCGCCCCAGCCTTTGCAACACTCCCGCCCGACAAGGAACTCGCGCCCGCTCCCGCCGGAACAATGGTGCGCGTCTTCTACAAGGCACAACTCGCCGCACTCCTCCCCGGCCTGCAGGTAGATCTCCCCGATCGACTTTGCGTCCAAAGAAAGCGAGACATGATCCCGCCTGAAATGTGGCAGTCCGCCATTGACGCCGCGATGACTTCGATTTGCGCTACAACTCCTTGGCGAGCGAAAGTCATTGAAGCCCCTCAACACCGATTCCCCATCGGTGAGATCCTGTTTAACCGTTCCGGGATCGTTGCCAGCCGCGGATCGGTTCAATTGTGGCGAGGATCGCTGATGCTACCGGACAAAAGTTCCATCCCCGTCTGGGTTCGAGTCGAATTACAGGCGAGGCGGCGCGCCACCATCCTCCAACACGCCTTGGCCGCCGGGGCGGTGCTGACGCCAGAGGATTACAAGCAGGACGAGATCTGGGCGCCCGGTCCCTGTACCACGGAAAAGGAACTGCCCCATCCCGATGGGCTCGTCGCCAAGCGCCCGATCGCCGCAGGCTCTGAATTGTTCAAAGAGGACCTCCGCCACCCGCCGGCGATCCATAGAGGACAGGCCGTCGAACTCGAAGCCGCCTCTGGCGCGGCGCGGATTCGCATCCCCGCGGTCGCCGAACAGGATGGTGAAGTCGGCGAGACGGTGCACCTCCGCAGCGGGTGGAATGGATCGAAACTAACTGGGCGCGTAACGGGCGTCCAGAAAGCGAGGGTGGAATGACAAAGCATTTGATCTGGATCGGAATGATCCTTTGCCCGCTCGATTCAGTAACAGCCGTATGGCCGAAAGGGAAAGTAGAGCCGTGCACGGCGGAGTCGCCCGAATCGAAAAGCTGCTCGGCTCTGGATCGTTATCTGCTCACCGTCGCCGGGGAAACACCAAGATTCACTTCCGGTGGCAGCCCCGGATCGCTCTTTACGCCGGGAGGGCGGATGACCGACCTCGGCCGTGACTTTCGGGCGATGTTTCCGGGCGATACAGTGACGGTCGTCGTCAGTGATCGGGCCACCGCGGTCGCCAGCGGAACTACCAACTCGAGCCGATCATCCAGTCTCACCGCCGGCGTACAAGCCGCGCTGGGTCCGGTGAAGGCAACAGGGCCGCTCGGGCAATTGGCCGGCGCCAAGTCTGACTCCTCGCTCAAAGGAACCGGCTCAACCACCCGTTCGATGCAGTTGTCGACGACCGTAACCTCCATCGTGGAGCGCGTCCTGCCAAATGGGAACCTGCTCCTCCGCGGTTCGAAATCGATCGCGGTGAACTCTGAACGGCAGGTCGTCGAGGTCCGGGGCGTCGTTCGCCCGGAGGATCTCCAAGCCGGCAACACAATCGCCAGTGACCGGGTCGCCATGCTCGACGTCAAGGTCAACGGCAAAGGAGTCGTCGGAGATTCGATCCGGCGCCCATTCATTCTCTACCGTATCCTCATGGGCCTGCTGCCCTTCTGAAAGTGAGACATTCATGTCGAAACAGTTGGCGCGAGTTTTGTTTTTCCTTGCACTCGAAGCTACCGGCGCCTCCGGTGCCGTCAGCCGCGTAAAGGACCTCGCTGCCCTGGAGGGCGTACGCGACAACCAGTTGGTCGGCTACGGCCTCGTTGTCGGACTCAACGGCACCGGCGACAAGCGCCAGACGGTCTTCGCCGCCCAAAGCCTGGCCAACATGCTCAATCGCATGGGCGTCGCCGTCAATCCCACAGCGATGCAGGCCAAGAACGTTGCGGCGGTAATGGTCACAGCCACGCTGCCGCCATTCGCGCAGCCTGGCACGAAGATCGACACCACCGTAGCGACGATTGGCGACGCCTCCAACCTGCAGGGTGGCCAACTTCTCTTGACCAGCCTCCGCGGCGCCGATGGCCAAGTCTACGCCGTGGCCCAAGGAGGGGTCCTGACCGCTGGCTTCATCGCTGGCCGCGCGGGCAACTCCCAAACAGTCAATCACCCAACGGCCGGTCGCGTCCCCAGTGGAGGCATCGTCGAACAGGCCGCCCCCTCGGTAATTACAGAAGGCCGACTCCGGTGGCAACTCCAGCGCGCCGACTTCACCACCGCCATGCGCCTGGCCGCGGTTATCAACACCAAATTCGCCCCCGGCCGCCCCCCGGTTGCCAGGGCCTCCAACGCCGGGATTGTCGAAGTTGAGACTCCCGCCGAATGGAAGGCTCGCCCGGTCGAATTCATTGCCACCATTGAAGCCCTCACCTTGGACTCTGACCGAAAGCAGCGTCTCGTCATTAACGAACGAACCGGAACAATCATCATGGGGAAGGACGTCCGGATCTCTCCCGTTTCGATCCTCCACGGCAGCTTGTCGGTCGAAGTCCAGACGCAACTCGATGTCTCACAACCAGCGCCCCTTTCCAACGGCGCCACCACCGTTACCCCTTCGGTTGGCGTCGGCTCGAAAGAAGACGTCGCCAAACTCGTCCAACTGAAAGAAGGCGCCACCGTGGACGAACTGATCCGCGGTCTGCAGAAGATCGGCGCCACACCCCGCGAAGTCATCGCCATCCTGCAATCGCTGCAAGGCGCCGGCGCACTCGACGCAGAAATCCAGGTTATCTAGGCCAACTCCATGGAACTCAACCCAATTCAGAAGTCTGCCCATCGCACCGACATCAGCGAAGTTGGAAAGGTCAAAGACACCAAATCAGCTGCCCAGGAGTTCGAGGCCATGCTCATCGGTCAAATGATGAGCTCCGCCTTCTCGCCCGACTCAATGGGCCTAGGTGGCGAAATGGATTCCGGCGCCCAGACAATGCTCGACTTCGGCCGCGAACACCTCTCCCGCGTCATTGCCGAAGGCGGCGGGCTAGGGCTCGGTAAAACGATCGAGGCCGGTCTAGCCAAAGACCAGAAGAAGGCCGCCACCGCCCTGTTTAAGCGCTAAGGGCCAAAGACTCTCCGTGGTGTTCTTCCTCTTGCTCTTCCTCTAGCTGGCTCCACGCCTCCAGCAACGTACTCAACAACTTCTCCGCTTCCGCCAACGGTGCATCGGTTTGCTCAATATTGGCATCACCGAGCCGCTTGTGAATGTAGACGTAGAGTTCTGCCAGGCTAGCAGACACATCCCCACCTACCTCCTTGTCCAAACTGATCGCCAGCTCCTGCACAATCGTGCAAGCCTTGGTAATCGCCGCAGACCGTTCTCGAATCTGTCCGTTCGCCAAGCAGGTTCGCGCCTGCCGGATCGCCTGAATCGCCCCGCGGTAGAGCGCTCGGACCAGTTCCAGCGGGCTAGCGCCGAGAATATCCCAATCTTGTTGATTTTTATAGGCTTGGATCGACATTCACTCTGCTTTCGTTGCCACTTACTAGACTCTTCGGAGAAACAAGAAGGAGCTTGAGAGAATGATTGGCGTCGTTATCGCGCCCGCATCTCTTCCGCCAAACGGAGGGTGTACTCCGGCGGTAATTGCCGGATTACCTCTCTCGTCTGACGGTCAATGATGCGCATTAGGGGACGGTGTGTCTCCCGATCCAGCACAAAAGTCAGTTCGTAGTTTTCTCCAAAAAACTCCGTAGCGTTAATCGCTTTAATCGCTTTGACGAGTTCGCGCCGCTCCGTCGCCTGTTGCTGATCCAGTTTCGTATCAGGCAACGGCGTCGGCAACGCTGTCTTTTCGATTGTTTTGGTATCCATACCGACCGCCTCCGTAATAGGGGTTCTGGTATGTCATATCGGAAAGATCCGATAAAGCTTGAAGGAAATTGTACTAAGCCAATGGCCTAGGCGAGGTTCAATACCTTCAGCGTAGTCCCACGTTCCTTTTCAATCTTCTGCTGCAGCAGCATAATCCCGTAAATCAACTGCTCCGGCCGCGGCGGGCAACCCGGCACGTACACATCCACCGGAATCACCTGATTCACCGGCACCAGCGCATAGTTGCTGAAAACGCCCGTCGAGGTCGCGCAAGCTCCCATGGAGATCACCCACTTCGGCTCCGGCATCTGTTGATAGAGCTGGCGAATCACCGGGGCCATCTTGTTCGATACGCGCCCGGCAATGATCATCAGATCCGACTGCCGCGGCGTGCCACGGAACACTTCCGCACCGAAACGCGAAATGTCGAACCGCGACGCGCTCATCGCCATCATCTCGATGGCGCAACACGCCAAGCCAAAGGTCATCGGCCAGATGGAGTTTTTACGACCCCAGTTGATCGCCTTGTCGATCGTCGTGAGCACGACGCTTTCCGACAAATCGTCCAAAAGCGTGTCATCGACACGATCAAACAACTCTTCGGGGGCTGCGGGAAGAACGCGTTGTTCCATGGATTTCTATATCAGTATGCCACGCGCCGCCCCTCAAAAGCGCGCCCCAGTTGCCCTTCCCTCCGCGCGTTGAGGACACTGGTACCTTACATGTCCAACGAACCCGTCGTCACGCGCTACGAGTTTCCCAGCCCGGACCTCCCCACCGCCCTCCGGCGCGTCGCCGCCGCCCACGGTGTTCAGGACGTCTACTGGGACATCTGGGGCCGCGAACACCACCCCGATGACGACATCAAACGCGCCGTTCTCAGCTCCATCGGCGTCGACGCCTCCTCCCTCCAAACCGTCGATCAATCCCTCCTCTCCTGGCTCCAGCGCGAACGCCTCGCCCTCCTGCCCTCCTGCGTAGTCTCCTCCTCCAACGAACCCTTCCTCCCCGTCGCCTTCCCCGAAGGCGCAACCGGAATCGCAACCCTCACCATCACCACCGAAGCCGGTGCCATCCTAACCACCACCGCCCAACTCTCCAACCTAAATCTCACCGAAATCATCGAAATCAACGACGCCCGTTGGACACGCGCCCAATTCCCACTCCCCGCCAACCTCCCCCACGGCTACCATCAGGCCACCCTCGCCGCTAACCAAACAACCGCCACCTGCCAACTCATCCACTGTCCCGACCGCGTCTACCAGCCCACCACCATCCAGCCCGATCAGCGCATGGCCGGCATCGCCATTAGCCTCTACGGCCTCCGCTCCTCCCGCAACTGGGGCTGCGGCGACTTCGCCGACCTCCACAAATTCTCCACCTGGGCCGCCCGCCACGCCGGAGCCGCCTTCGTCGCCCTCAACCCGCTCCACGCTCTCGCCAATCGCTCGCCCTACAACACCAGCCCCTACCTCCCCGCCTCCACCTTCTACCGCAACTTCATCTACCTCGACATCGAGTCGATCCCCGAATACGCCGACTCTCCCCTCGCCCAATCGCTCCGCCCCCGTGCCGAAGCCCGCATCGAAGCCCTGCGCACCGAAGAGTTCGTCAATTACGAAGGTGTCGCCCGCCTCAAGCGCTTCTTCCTCCAAGTTCTATACCGCCAGTTCCTCCGTGGCGGCCCCGCCCGCCGCACTGAATTCGACACCTTCCGCCGCAAAGAGGGCCGCCTCCTCGAACGGTTCGCCGTCTACAGCGCCCTCGACGAATACCTCCACCGCCGCGACGGGAATCTGTGGATCTGGCCCGACTGGCCCACCGAATTTCAGAACCCGGACTCCGGCGCCGTCGCCCAATTCGCCGCCAAAAACTGGAGCCGCGTCGAATTCTGGCAGTTCGTCTACTGGCTCGTCGACCAGCAAACCGCCGAAGCCCAGAAACACGCCACCGCCGCCGGCATGCCGATCGGCCTCTATCACGATCTCGCCCTCGCCACCGATCGCTGCGGCTCCGACCTCTGGGCCCACCGTCCATACTTCGCAAACGGCTGCCGCGTTGGCGCCCCGCCCGACGACTTCTCTCCCAAGGGACAGGACTGGTCCTTCCCTCCCCCCGCCGCCGACCGCCACCGTGCCGACGGCTTCCGCCTCTTCGCCGCCGCCATCCGCAACAACTCCCGCCACGGCGGCGCCTTGCGCATCGATCACGTCATGCGCTTCTTCCGCCTCTACTGGATCCCCGAAGGCAAAGACGCCACCCAGGGAACCTACGTCCGTGAGCCCTGGCGCGACCTTCTCCGGATAGTCGCCCTGGAAAGCCACCGCAACCAGGTCATGGTGATCGGCGAAGATCTCGGCACCGTCGAGGACTACGTCCGCCAGGGCCTCGCCGAATTCGGCGTCCTCTCCTACCGCCTGCTCTACTTCGAAAAGAAGGAGGAGGGCAAGTTCAAACGGCCCGACGAATATCCCGTCAACGCCGTCGTCAGCTCCACCACGCACGACCTCCCCACCCTCGCCGGCTACTGGCTCGGCCGCGATATCGAATCCCGCAAATCCGCCGGCCTGCTCCCCAACGAAGATTCCTTCCGCGACCAGATGCGCGCCCGGCTCGAGGACAAACACAAGCTGATCGAGGTCCTCCACGATCTCCACCTGCTCCCCGACGGCTACCCGCGCGACGCCGCCATGTCCACCGAACTCACCGGCGAACTCCACAACGCCGTCATCGGCTTCCTCGCCTCCGCCACCTCCCGTCTCTTCGTTCTGAACCAAGAGGACCTCACCAAGGAAACCGAACAGCAAAACCTCCCCGGCTCCACCTGGGAGTACCCCAATTGGCGCCGCAAGATGCGCTACACCATCGAACAACTCGAAGGCGATAGCCACGTCGCCGATTTCGCCCTCATGCTTCGCAACTGGCTCGAACGCACCGGCCGCCTCCCCCGCTGAGCGCTCGTGGCGCGGCCATCCCCGCCGCCAACGCCGAAACAAATATGATGTCCGGTATGCGCGCTTTCCTGTCTCTCCTCCTCCCCCTCGCCTGCGCCGCCCAACCGGACCCCTTCCTCCACTGGCTCAACCAGAAGGCCCAACAGCAGCTCGACCAACGCGAACGCACCGTGGCCCAGATCACCACCCGGCCCCAGGCCGACGCCCGCCGCGCCGAAGTCCGCAAGAAAATTCTCGATAGCATCGGCGGCCTCGTCACCTACAAAGGCCCCCTCCGCTCCCGCGTCACCGGCACCATCAAGGCCACCGGCTACGCCATCGAAAAGGTAATTTTCGAATCCCTCCCCGGCTTCTACATCACCGCCAATTTGTACCGCCCCGCCACCCCCGGCCGCTACCCCGCCATCCTCGTCCCCGCCGGCCACACACAAGAAGGAAAACCCGAAGCCCAACACCTCGCCGCCAATCTCGCCCGCAAAGGCTACATCGCCCTCACCTATGACCCCATTGGCCAAGGCGAGCGCGAACAGACCTATCTGCCTCAACTCGGCCGCGCCCTTTCCGGCGGCGGCGGCAACGAACACATCGAACTCGGCGGCCGAAGCCTCTTGATCGGTCAAAGCGTCGCCCGCTACTTCATCCACGATGCCAAGCGGTCCGTCGATTACCTCCTCTCCCGTCCCGACGTCGATCCTAACCGCCTCGGTGTCACCGGCTGTTCCGGCGGCGGCGCCATCGCTACCTACGCTGGCGCCTTCGACCCGCGTCTCAAAGTCGCCGCCTCCGCCTGCTTCATCAACTCCTTCCGCACACTCTACACCGGTCCCACCGCCGATTCCGAAATGACCCTTCCCCGCTTCCTCGTCAACGGCCTCGACTGGGCCGACGTCTTCGAACTTCCCGCTCCCCTCCCCTGGCTGCTCCTCGCTACCACTGAAGACTACTTCACCCCCGCCGGCGCCAAACCCGTCTACGACGAAGTCCGCAACTTCTACAAGATCTACAACGCCGAAGAAAAGGTCCGCTTCGCCGTTGGCCCCGGCCCCCACGGCACCCCGCGCGAGTCCCGCGAAGAGATCTACCGCTGGATGAATCGCTGGCTGAATAACGAGTCCGCCGGCACGACCGACGAAGAGGTCCATCTCTATACGAACCACGAACTCCAAGTCACCGCCTCCGGCAACGTCGACGACGAACCCCAAAGCCGCAAGCTCCATCAGGTCATCCACGAAGAATACAAAGTCACCCGCCAGCCCGAATCCCCCGCGGAACTCAAGGCCAAACTCAGTTCGCTACACATCGCCTACCCCACCCCCGCGCCCACCCTGTTAAACAACCAATTCGAATCCGAACCCGGCATCACCGTCAACGCCAAACTCCACCGGCCCGCCCAAGCCGGCCGCCGCCCCGCCGTCATCGTCGTCGAAGAAAAACGCCTCCCCGTCCCGCTCTACGTCCAGCGCAGCCAGTCCAGCGAAGCCATCGTCGAAGGCTACAAAAGCCAAGGCTACATCGTCCTCGAACTCCAACCGCGAGACTCCCCAGCCGTCGTCGATGGCCGGCCATTCCTGGGCAACTGGCTCACAAATGAACGCGTCGAGATCATCGGCGGCAATCTCCCCGCCATGCGCGCCCACGACATCCTCGCCGCCGTCAGTCTCCTCGAAAACCACCCCGACGTCGACCCAGCCCAGATCACCGCCTACGCCCGCGGAGCCAAGGGTTTCTGGCTGATGCTCGCCGCCGCCGTCGACCCTCGGCTCAAGCGGATCTGGCTCGACCGCACCCCCATCAGCTTCCAATCCGCCCTCGAAACCCCGCTGACCAATAACCTCTTCGAAGCCCTCATCCCCGGCTTCGCCCGACACTGGGACCTCGCCGACCTGAGGACGTTAATCGGTCCCACCCGTATCTACTCCACCGACCCCACAAACTGGATGAACAAACCCGTCTTCCCCGGCCCCGGCCACCACTACCGCCACGTCGGGGAACCAGTCTTCACGCCCCAACACGTACACTAATATCTTGACACCGTACGCAAATAACCGTACACTATAGACATGTTAGCCACGGAACTCCGCAAAAACCTGTTCCAGACGCTGGAGAAAGCCTCCCAGGGGGATCCAGTGATGATTGAGTACAAAGGAGTTAGCCTGCGCCTGGAGGCCACGGGCCGCAATTCGAAACTGGCGGGAGCCATTCGCCGCAACGCGATCGTCGGCGATCCGGATGCCTTGATCGGGCCGGATCAGGAGTTGCTCAGTGAGCTGGACGCGAAGTGGGCCGTCGAGGACGCGAAGCTTTGAGCATCGCCTACCTCGACACCCACGTCGCGGTTTGGTTGCACGATGGGTTGGTGGAAAAGCTAACGCTGTCTGCAAAAGACGCAATTGAGGCCAGCATACTTCTCATCTCCCCAATGGTCTATCTGGAATTCTCCTATCTCCACCAGCGCGGGAGAATCCGGCTCCCTGCGCAGCAGCTCTACACCAACTTGCACATCAGCTTCGGCGTTACCCTCTGCAACCAGAACTTCCCTCCAATTGCCGCCGCGGCCACCGAGCTGCTCTGGACCAATGACCCGTTCGACCGAATCATCGTCGCGCAGTCCCAATGCAGCCCCAATTCGTGTCTGATCACCGCCGACACCCTCATCCGCCAGCACTACCCCCGCGCCATCTGGTAACCCGCCCGCCAAATCCGGTAGCATCAGAAATCCCCATGACCCGCCGCAGCGCCTTTTGGTCCGTCCTCCTCGCCTCCCAATCCGCCCACGCGCAGCAGGACCGCCTCCCGCCAGACCGCCTCAAACTCCTGGCCCCCATCCTCCTCCGCCGCCAGGAGCAGGTCGACGCCCTCCGCGCCTTCCCCATCGACGACAGGACACCCCCATGGCCCCACAAGAGCTAACCGAAAAAACAGCCGCCGAACTCGGGCCACTCCTCAAGTCCCGCAAGCTCTCCCCCGTCGAACTCACCGACGCCTGTCTCGCCCAAATCGCCGCCCACGACAAACAAATCAACGCCTTCCTCACCGTCACCGCGGAACGCGCTCGCGCCCATGCCAAACAGGCCGAAGCCGAAATCGCCAAAGGCCGCTACAAAGGCCCCCTCCACGGCATCCCCTACGCCGTCAAAGACATCATCGCCACCAAAGGCATCCGTACCACCAACGGCTCGCGCGCCACAGCCAACAACGTCCCCACCGCCGACGCCGCCGTCGTCACCCGCCTCGAACAATCCGGCGCCATCCTCCTCGGTAAACTGAATCTGCTCGAATTCGCCGTGGGCAGTGGCCAGCGCGGGCTCAACGGCCCCGCCCGCAACCCCTGGTCGCTCATCCACTCTCCGTCGGGCTCCTCCAGCGGCTCCGGCGCCGCCCTCGCCGCCCGCATGACCCCGCTCACCCTCGGCACCGATACCGGTGGCTCCATCCGAGGCCCCGCCAAAAGCTGCGGCGTCGCCGGCATGAAACCCACCTACGGCCTCGTCCCCGTCGATGGCGTTACAACCCTCAGCTGGAGCCTCAATCACGTCGGCCCCATGGCCCGCTCCGTCGCCGATGTCGCCAAACTTCTCGAAGCCATCACCGGCCAGACGTTCCCCCACAAACCCAGCATCAAAGGACTCCGCATCGGCAGCCCCAAGGACTACTTCTTCACCAACGTCCACCCGGAAACCGACGCGGCCCTCCGCCAAGTGATGACCCAACTCACCCAACTCGGCGCCACCCTCACCGAGTTCTCCATCCCCAACGCCAAAATATGTGGCGCCGTCTCCGCCATCATCCTCGGCTCCGAATCAGCGACGTACCACCAAAAACGCCTCCAAACCCAAGCCGATCTACTGGATCCCCTCGTCCGCGAACGCCTCGAAGCCAACTCCTGCTACTCCGCCGTCGACTACATCCAGGCCCTGCGTCTGAAAACCATCCTCACCGCCGAAACCGACGCCGTCTTCCAAACCTGCGATGCCATTCTTCTCCCCGCCGGCAACGCAGCCCCGCTCCTCACCGACGAAATCGTCACGACCGACATTCCTCCCGTCCCGCCACCCCCGGCGCGTCCCGATGTCGTCAACCTCGCCAACATCACCGGTATGCCGTCGCTCGTCATCCCTTGCGGCTTCACCACCAGCAAACCAACGCTCCCCCTGGGCGTTCAGTTCTGCGCCCCGCGCGGCGCCGATGCCCGGCTGCTGCAAATCGGTGAAGCCTACCAAAACGCGACAGACCATCATCGCCCAAGCCCTATGCGATCTTGAGCGCCAACAGCGTCCCCGGCTCCATATACAACCCCTGCCACTGCGCACCGAAATGCAGGTGGGGCCCCGTCACCCGTCCCGAACTCCCGCTTTCGGCCAGCACCGTTCCCTTCTCCACAACCTCCCCCACCGGAACCAGGAACTTCGAAAGGTGCATGTACAAAGTAAATAGCCCCTCCCCGTGATCTAAAACGACAAACCCGCCTTCGTAATACATCTCCTCGGCAATCAGCACGCGGCCCCGCGCCGCCGCCCGCACTGGGGTCCCAATGACGGCCCGGAAATCCAACCCCTGATGCGTGCTCTGTGTCTTGCCGTTGTAAGTCCGCCGCGTCCCAAACGGCGAACTCTGCGCCGTATCCGTCGGCGCGCCAAACGCCCCCGCCCACATCCGTTCGGACCGCGCCGCAAACACTTTTTTCTTGATCGCCTGCTCCCGCGCAATCCGCTCGGAAACGCTCTTCGGCGGCGTCACAAACTTGGGGGGCACGGTCAAACGCCCCGTGCGGTACAGATGCGGCGCCACCCGCACTTTGTAGGCTCGCCCCTCGCCCAAATCCAGCACATGCACGCCCGGTTTCGTGTCCAAACCCACCGCCGCCAACCCCACCCAGCGTTTGGAGACCGGGTCCAACCCAAACGTCACCGTCCGACCCATCCAACTGCCCGCCGGCGTCTTCTCCGCAAACGAAAACAGAATGGGCGACCCAGGAAACTGCACGCTAGGCCCAAACCGGAACGGTTCTCCAGTACCCGCAATCTGCGCCGCCACCGGCGCTCCAGCCAAAAACGCACGGCGTAGCATCTTCCTTCCGAGCCTACCGCAGATTCAACCGCGCCCCCCGAAGGGGACACATAGCGGCACCGGCTCGTCAAGAAACTGGGCAACGGCGGGGTCGTAAAACGAAACATACATACCACGCAAGGCCGGAACGCCCGAAGACAGAAGCCAGCCGCGCTACAGCGTCAGCCCCTTCAAATACTCCCGGAACGCGCCGCCCAAATCATGCCGCTTCAGCGCGAACTCCACCGTCGCCTGCAGGAACCCCTGCTTGTCGCCGGCGTCATACCGCTTGCCCTCGAACTTGTATCCGTAAACCGGCCGGCTGCGCAGCAGATGCTTCAATCCATCGGTCAACTGGATCTCCCCACCCCGGCCCGGTTCAACCGCCTCAATCGACGGGAAAATCTCCGGCGTCAAAACATAGCGCCCGATGATAGCCAAGTTGCTCGGCGCATCCTCCGCCTTGGGTTTCTCCACCATGTTGCGTATCCGGAACAGCCGGCCACTCTGTCCCATGTGGTCCACCGGCTCGGCATCCACCACGCCGTACGCGGAGATCATATCCTTTGGCACTTCCATCAGCGCCACCACCGAAGCGCCGTAAAACTCATACACGTCCTGCAGTTGCCGCAAACACGGAACTTCAGAATCGATCACGTCATCCGACAGCACCACGCAGAACGGCTCCTGGCCCACCAGTTCTTTTGCGCGCAGCACGGCGTGGCCCAAGCCCAGCGCCTCCTTCTGCCGCACATAGGAAACATCGATCATGTCGGAGATGCCGCGCACCAGCGCCAGCAGGTCCTTCTTGCCGCGCGTCTCCAACAGGTGTTCCATCTCGAAACTGACGTCGAAATGGTCTTCGATCGAGCTCTTCCCTCGACCGGTCACGATGATGATGTTCTGCAGTCCGGAGTGGATCGCTTCCTCCACTCCGTACTGAATCAGCGGCTTATCAACAAGCGGCAACATCTCTTTGGGCTGCGCCTTCGTGGCAGGAAGGAACCGCGTTCCTAGTCCGGCAGCGGGAAACACTGCCTTTCGAGCTTTCGGAATCATGCTCCTTCATTGTCCGCTAGAATCGCCGTTTCGCACCCTCAGATCAATCCGACAAAAACCCCTTAGTTACACCTAGTTACAGGGGATTCCATTTACGACAAATACCCCAGGAACGGTGTTAGTTCCGCTATAAGTACCCTGGAAACCAATCTGCACCGCGGCTCCGGCCGGAACCTGTCCGTTGTACGGCGCGCTGCGAACTGTTACTGCCGCGCCCGCCTGGCTCACCGTGCCATTCCACAGATTCGTCACCCGCTGGTTGCCAGCGAAGTTGAACGTCATCGTCCAGGTAGTCCAGGCAGCCGTACCCGTGTTGGTGATCGTGAGGTTGGTGACAAACCCGCTGCCCCAATCGCTGGCGACCGTATAGCCAACCCGGCAACCAGCAACCGGTGTAGGCGTTGGCGTTGGCGTCGGAGTGGGTGTAGGCGTCGGCGTAGGCGCCGTCCCGCCAGAGCACGCGACGCCGTTCAGGCTGAAAGAGGCCGGCTTGGCATTCGTCCCAGAGTAGGTGGCGTTAAAGCCCAGCGTAATCGTCGCTCCATTGGCGATCTGCGCGTTTCCGGCGTCCCGCATCGTCACGGCCTGCCCGATCTGCGTGTAGCTCGAGTTCCACGATTGCGTCAGCATCTGATTCCCCCCGAACGCCCAAACCAGCTGCCATCCATTGATCGCCGCCCCGGAGCCGTTTGTGATCGTCAAATCCGCCGTGAATCCAGAACCCCAGTCGTTGCGGTTGAGGTAGGTCACCGCGCAACTAACCGCAGGTGTGGGAGTGGGAGTGGGAGTGGGGGTAGGAGTCGGCGTCGGCGCCGGCACGCTCGACGCCTGAATCGTCGCCAACCGCGTCTGCTTCGCCTGAATCACCGTGTTCCAGTCGTCGGCCAGAATTCCGCCCGTATCGCCCGAGTTCGGATTCCAGCTCCAGTAGGTCCAGTTGAACCCACCCGTCCCGGCACCTAAATAGGCGATCAGCGAATCCAGCCACTGCTGGTCGGAGGCCGTCTGCAACTTGGTCCCAAACTCACCCACCAGCACCGGGGCAATATTATTCTTCTTCAAATAACCCCAATGCCGATCCCAGATCCCCGGCAAATTCGCCGGATAGTCGGACGCCGAGAAGTAGGATTGCGGATAGACCGTCGACGGATAATCATGCGCGGAGTAAACCACCCGGTTGGCGACATTCAACTGCACCGGCGCCGCTCCGGCGCCCATCAGATTTCCACCCCACCAGTAGAAGCTTCCGTTATGGGACTCCACACCCTCGACGATAATCAACAACTCCGGGTTCAACGCCAGAATCGCATTGCCGGCCCGCTGCGCCGCCAACCGCCAATCGGTGGTATTGAAGCCACAGCCCCAGCAAGCCGCTCCGTGCGGTTCGTTGTGCAGGTCCATCCCCACTACCGTGGCATTGCCCTTATACCGTGTCGCCAACATCTGCCAATCGGCGATCCAACGGGTCTCCGGATACGCCGCCGTATACCAAAGTTCCGACTGCCCACCCGAATCCGGCCGGTGCCTGTCCAGGATCACACGCAAGCCAATCTGCCCGGCATAGGCCACGACCTTGTCCATAATCTGCAAACCGTTCAGATTCGCCAGGTCCGGGTTCTTGCTCAGATCAATACTGTTCGGCTGGCTCCCGGCGTCGAACAGCTGATTCGAATACGGCAACCGGATGGCGTTATACCCCAGCGTCTTCATCTGGTCCATCATGCTCTTGTACCCGCGCGTCCAAAGCCCGTGCGGCGCATAGTTCCCCGTCTCCATGCCAAACCAGTTCACCCCGGCGATCTTCACCGGCTGATTCCCGGAGTCCACAATCTGGCTCCCCAAGGTATGCCAATACTCCGAGTCAGCAGCGAGCAGTACGGTGGCGCCGGCCAAGGCGGCCAGCAGCGATTTCAACGTCATTCACGGTCTCCCATTTCGAGTCGCTACCTGTGGGAGGTAGTATCAAACCCAAAGCAGGTATAGGCCCAAAGTTTGGCCGTTACAGGAATCAACAACATAGAGGACTACTCCCTATGGAGGTAGCCTTTCTTTTCGACAGGGAATAGGAAATCTTTACCCGTACGGCGTGGTACTTTTCTAGCGAATTGCCATCGTCACGCCCGCCTGCGACTGGAATCCGCCCGCCGAAACAGTCACCGGCACCGCCCCGCCAACCGGCGCTGTAGCCGGGATACGGGCATTGAACTGATAGATCCCCGGCAGGATCCGGCCCGCGAACAACAACTCTCCCTCGCGCTCTCCGAACAACACGCGTGCTCGCGCCAAAGGCGCCCCGGCGGCATCGGTATTCCCCATCCCGGTTGCGAAAAACGTGACCACCGCGCCACGCGCCGCCGGCGTCGCGGCCCGATTGCTGTCGCCGGTTTCGGCGTTAAACGCCACCGCCTGGCCGGTGCCGCCGGACACCGTGAAAACGCCCGGACTGGCGTCGGCCACCGGTAGATAGACCTCGTTGCTAGACTGCCCCAGAAAACCCAATTGGAGCTTGGCGATCCCGCGAATCCCGGCCGGCAGCACCGCCCCGGCCTGCCCCTGCACGGCGTAGAGCATTTCAGCCGGTTTGCCATCAACCAGGAGTGAGACGTCCCCCACATTCGTCGGAAGCGCACCGGCGGCGTCCAACTCCGCCGTAGCGATTCGCGACGCACCAAAATCACTGCCGAACAGCGCGACGACCTGTCCGGGAGAAACCGGCCCGGTCGCGAAACTGGCGCCGTTGACGACGGCCGCCGCCGCTACGCGCGGCGCCGTCGGTTTGCCAAGCAAAACGTAGTTACTCTGCCCGGCTCGCAGAGTAAATGGAATCACTCGCTGAACACCATCCACGGTCACCACCGTCTCGTAATTGCCGCCAAAGCCGCGAAACCGGACGGCGCCATCGGCATCGGTGCGCGCACGCAGGTCGGTCCGCCATTTCCCAGATACCAGTTCGCGCCAAACCGCCCCCGAAGGCTTCGGCGTCCAGTCGGAGCGCCACAACGCGGCGTTCGGCCGGAAGTGCGCGCCTTCCCAAAAACCCCACAACGTCACCCCGCTCAGCGCCGGATGGCTGAAGGCCATGGTCAACAGATCGCTCAAATACTCGGCCTGCAGCGCCTCGTCCTCAACGTCGATGTCGAGCTCGGTAATCTGCAGGTCGCGCTTGTAGGCGCCGTAGCGGGAAAGGATCTCATACACGCGCGCCGGGTCGGTCAACTGGCCCTGCATATGCGCCTGCAGGCCGATGCCATCGACGGGCGCACCCTGCAACGACTGCAACACCGCGTCCAAACCGGCCTGATGCGGCGTGTCATAGCCGCCGCCTTCAATCAGGTTGTAGTCGTTCACATATAACCGGGCCGCCCCATCGCCGGCCCGGGCCGTGGCAAACCAAGCCGGCATCGCAGTGGCGCCGATGATCTTCTGCAGCGTCGTGTTCGTCACCGGTTCGTTCAACACATCCCACTCGGAAACCCGCCCGGCAGTGGCCGCCGTGGTGGCCGCAATATGCCGGTCGATCTCGGCCTGCAGCCCGCTCGGGCTCGCCGCAAATCCGCGCAGCGACGCCGGCAGGTATTGCCAGTCGGGCCACACCAGATTGTGTCCCCGTACCTGTTTGATCCCGTTGACCCGCAACCAGTCCAACCCCCGCAGCGCCCGGTCAGGATTGACGCTCCACTCCGTCCACTTCAAATCGTTCTCGGGCGTCGCGCGGTTGAAGTTCTCCAAAAACGTCCGCCGGTAGCTGTCGGCCGCCGCCCCGGAGGCCAGCAATAGCTCCGATTGCACCGCCGTACCGAACCCGAACTGATGCGCCTTCATCCGGATTTCCATCGCCGCATCGGCGAGTGGCTTGCCATTGTCGTCGCGCAGAACGATCACCGCATCGCCCTTTCGCAACGCTTCAATCCGGCGTTCGGCCTCCGCCCGCCACGACTTGTCGGCATAGCCGGCATACGGATAGTCAGTGAGCCCCAGCTCGCTGATCCGCCCACCCGGACCATAGTTCACCAACTCCAGCCCCGCCAGCTCAATCTCCTGCGGCCCGAACCCGACCCAGAACTGAATCGAGAAGCCATCGGCGGCATTCGTCTTCACCGCCCGGAACGGAATCTGGAAACGTTTCCACTCCTCGCCCGCCGAGAGAAACCACTCGGCTGACTTCTGGTACGGCGGCTGATCCTCCTGCACCACAAACCGCGTATGCGCCTGGCCATACACCGCCGAAACACTACGCACCCAGACCGTCGCCAGCAGCAAGTCGCCCTGCCGGATCCCCTGCAGCGCGCGGCCGGTCAATGTAAAGTCATACGGATTTCCCGTCCCGGCGGCAAACGGCGTCTTCAACCGCCACACCCGCGAAAACGGCTTGCCCGCAACATCCAATACGGTCCAGTTGTCCGCGCCCAGCCCCTGCAACCGGAACTGTGGCGTCGCATCCGGCGGCAGCAGGGGCGTCGATGTCTGCGCCGCGGCGGCGGCAGCGAACAGAAATACGACCCACGGACTAAGTTGACGCATAAATCCCTTCGACGTGTCGACGTCTTTTTACTTCATCGGCGAAAAATGGGGGGATTTTTAATAAGTTTCGGTTGGCGGTCGATTAGCTCTTCAGGAGCGGAACTACGCTGGATCCCTATGGACCCAGCTAAGTCTTTGCAGAAAGGGAAACCCCTCGGCCACAGAAGCCGCTCCGGAATTGCAGGACAGCCAAGCCGATGACAACGTTATTACCGCAAGATATTGCGCAACTCTCCAGCGACGCTGAATTCGCGCTCAAGACCTATCGGACCTTCGAACGCCCGGGCCGTCTGAAGCCATCGCAAACGGATGCGGGAGCGCAGATTCATGCCATCCGGCGCGCCATCCGGCAGAGTGAAGGCGCGGCGGCCCCGCCTGGAATCGCCGATCTGATCTTGAACCACCAGGGTGCTGTCGGCTACCAGACCCAGGACGACGGCCGCGCCTACCGCGCGCTCGATGCCCTGCGCAACGACAAGCCTGCCACCCGCCGGACCGGCCGCAAGACGACCGTTGCGCTGTTTGCCTCCGCCGGCGGCTGCGGCGTCACCACCATCGCCGCCACGCTCGCCCGGCTGCTGAGCGATTCGAACGAATCGATCGCCCTCATCGACGACACCCCGCAATCGCTGCTCGGGGCCTACTTCGGCCTCCGCAGCTTCGGCGGCGGTGTCCGCACGATCACCCCCCCGGACTTCGCCGAACGCTCCTCGGTCCATATCGTCAACCGCCCCCGCGCCGTCGGCGACGACTGGGTCGCCTCGGCCTGCGAACATCTCGATGGCGAGTTCGACCGCATGATCCTCGACATGTCGCCCATGTTCCCGCAGGAGTATTTGAAGAAGGTGCTGCGGGACGCCGTCGCCATCGTCCCGCTGCTGCCCGATCTCCGCACCGCCTGCCGCCTGGAACCGATGTTGAAGCGGCTCATCGCGCTCCGCGAGGAGTGCGACTCGCCGCTCCCCATCTACTTCCTGCTCTCACAATTCGACCCCCACGTCCGGCTCCACTGCGAAATCGGCGAGTGGTTGCAGGAGTCCTTCCGCTCGCTCGTCCTTCCGCTCACCTTGCGCCGGGGCGACGAGATTTCCGAGGCCCTCGCCGACGGCGGCACGGTCATCGATTACGCCCCTTCTTCCGGCATCGCGCTCGACTATCGCATGCTCGCCGCCTGGATCAAACAACTTCCTCCCACCGGACCGCAGGAGTAACCTCGTGCCCAAATCGAATCAGAAATTCACCCTCCGGACGCTCCTCGTCCTCCCCATCCTCGCGGGCCTCGCCCTGCTAGCCACGCTCCCGCTCACCTGGAGCGATCAACTCATCGTCGGCGTCGCGCTCTATGCCTTCTGCGTCTATCTGAACAGCACCTCAAAGAGCTACCGCGTCACGTTGATTCTCATCGTGCTCTCGGTCTTCTGCACGGCCCGCTACACCATCTGGCGCTACCTGGAAAGCTGGCGGTTCTTCGGCGTGCAGGGCTCATCGGCCATCTCGGTCGATCTTATCTTCGTCACTCTTCTGCTGGGCGCGGAGACCTACGCCGCGCTGATCCTCGCCCTGGGCTACTTCCAGGGCCTCAAGCCGCTCGGCCGGAAACCGATTCCGCTGCCGGAGGACACCACCAAATGGCCGACCATCGACGTCTTCATCCCCACCTACAATGAGCCGCTCGACGTCGTCAAACCCACCGTCATGGCCGCGCTCAACATGGACTATCCGCCCGACCGTTTCAACGTCTACATCCTCGACGACGGCCGCCGCGACGAGTTCCGCCAGTTCGCCGCCGACTACGGCGTCGCTCACATCACCCGTGCCGACAACAAGCACGCCAAGGCCGGCAACATCAACGCCGCCCTCAAAAACACAAGCGCCGATCTGGTCGCCATTTTCGACTGCGATCACGTCCCCACGCGCAGCTTCCTGCAATTGACAGTCGGCTGGTTTCTCACCAATCAGAAGCTCGGCATGGTGCAAACGCCGCACCACTTCTATTCACCCGACCCGTTTGAAAAGAACCTCGATATCTTCAAAGAGGTTCCTAACGAAAGCTCACTCTTCTACGGCATCGTCCAGGACGGCAACGACTTCTGGAACGCCACCTTCTTCTGCGGCTCCTGCGCCGTCATCCGCCGCCCGGCGCTGGAGGAGATCGGCGGCGTCGCCGTCGAAACCGTCACCGAAGATGCCCACACCTCGCTCCGCATGCAACGCCGCGGCTGGGGCACGGCCTACATCAATATTCCACAGGCCGCGGGCCTTGCCACCGCCAGCATGGCCGACCACATCGGCCAGCGCATCCGCTGGGCGCGCGGCATGGTGCAGATTCTCCGCGTCGACACGCCGCTGTTCGGCAGTGGCCTCACGCTCGCGCAACGGCTCTGCTACTTCAACAGCGTCGTCCACTATCTCTACTCGCTGCCCCGGCTCATCTTCCTCACCGCCCCGCTCGTTTATTTGTTGCTCGGCTACAGCAACATGTACGGCTCGGTGGCGACGATTCTCTCCTACGCCCTGCCGCATCTGGCGCTGGCGACTCTCACCAACTCCCGCATCCAGGGCACCCATCGCCACTCGTTCTGGAACGAGGTGTATGAAACCGTCCTCGCCCCCTTCATCCTGCTGCCCACCATGGCCGCGCTCATCAACCCGAAGTGGGGCAAGTTCAACGTCACCTCGAAGAACGTCACCAGCGATCGAACCTATCTCGACTGGCATGTCGTCTGGCCCTTCGCCGTTCTGCTCGCGCTCAATCTCGCCGGCATCGTCGTCGGCGTCGGCAAGGTTCTCGAAGATCACGAAACCTGGCCAACCATGGCCATCAACATCTTCTGGTCCCTGCTGAACGTGGTCGTACTCGGCGCCTCGGTCGCCGCGGCCACCGAAAAACGCCAGCTCCGCACCTCCATCCGCGTCCCGGCCGCGATCGCCGTCGAATGTCTACTCGACGATGGCCGCCGCTACCAAACGGTCACCAGCGACATCTCCACCACAGGTCTCGCCATCGAACTCCGCGAGGCGCCCGATCTCCGCCCGGCCGACACCTTCACGCTGCGCTTCCAGCTCCGCGGCGAGGACATCGAACTGCCCGCCTTCGTCGTCAAATCCGAAGAAGGCATGCTCCGCGTCGTCTTTCACCAGTTGACGCTCGAGCAGGAAGAAAAAGTCGCCCTGCTGGTCTTCTCCGGCGCCGACTTCTGGAACCGCTGGCGCAAGACCGACGTCGACCGTCCGCTCTACTCCTTCCTGCGCATCGTCGAAATCGCCACCAAGGGCCTCATCGCCATCCCCGCCTCGCTGTTCGGCTCCATCGCCGAAGCCAGCAAAAACGGGGTAAAGGGCCCGGCCTCCAGTCGCCGCCCGGTCTATTCGGCGGTGCTGCTGTTCGTGGTCCTGTTCACACTGCTCGCCCTCCGCGCTCCCGCCCAGCCGGCGCCCATCGGCGACGAGCCTCAAATGGGCTTCCAGTCGGCCATCACCCTCCGCCAGGCGGGACGCCCGGCGGGCATCGCCCTCCAGGGGCGCGAAGCCACGGCGAATTTTGACTTCTCCATTCCCGTCGCCCAGCTCGCCACCGAAGCGCGCCTGGAAATTCGATACCGTCTCGCCCCGGCACTGAGTCCTGACGCCAGCCGCCTGGAGGTCGAGCTGAACGGCTCGCCGGCCGGCTCCCTGCTGCTCAAGCCCGCCGAGGGCGGCGACACCGGTGTCGCTTCGCTCCCCTTGCCTGCCGAGTTGCTCACGGCCAACAACCGCATCGGCTTGCATCTCATCGCCCAGTGCGAGGACTGCTCGACGAAGGACGAGCGCCGGATCACCACCCAGTTGGAGGCCGCCTCGGCGGTCATCTACTCGGGCGCGATTCTCCCTGTACCCAGCCGTTTGGAGCTGCTACCGCAACTTTTCATCGACCCGGCCGCCCACGGCGTCACCCGCGTCGGGGTTCACTTCTCCTCGCCACCCAGCCGGGACCTGCTGACCGCCGCCGGCGTCGCCGCTTCCTGGTTCGGCACGCAGCCGGAGCGCATGGCGGCCGACTTCCGCGTCTCCATCGGCGAGTTGCCGCCGGGCAACCTCGTCTGGATCGCCGATCGCTCGAAGGGCGATTTGGCGGCCCTCAACTGCGCGTTGCCGCCGGGCAGCGCCGTCGCCCTCTGCCCGCATCCGGCCGATCTGGCCGCCAAGATCCTCGTCATCGCCGGCGACACCGCCGAGCAGACCCTCCAATCCGCGCGCGCCTTTGTCTCCGCGAAGGGACTGAAGGGCGAAGGCCTCTCGCTACCGGCCACCCCGCCCACGCAATTGGCCGTCTACGCCGCCCCGCGCTGGCTACCGACCGGCGAAAGCGTCCCATTCCGTAAGTTTTCGAACGCGGGCCAGTCCCGGCTCGCCGGCGCCGGCAGCACGAAGCTCTACTTCCGCCTCGCCCCGGACCTCCACTTCGCCACCCGTAGCATGGTCCCCCTGCGCACCTCCTTCCGCTGGCGCCGCATCCCGGGCTCCACGCCGGCGCGCCTGCGGGTCACCTTGAACGGCGCGCTCGTCGCCCGCCGCTCCTACCGCGGCCCGAAGGCGGGCGAGACGATCCAGGAGACGTTGCAGGTTCCGGTCTCGGCGCTCTATCCGCGCAACACTCTGACCTTCGAACTCGAATACCCCGAACTCCCGGCCAGCGTGCGGCCGGAGTTTGAGATCGACATGGACTCCTCGCTCGACCTGCGCGACTTCGAGCACTTCACCGAGATGCCCCGGCTCGATCTCTTCGCCAAAGCGGGCTTCCCGTTCACCCGCCGCGCGGATTTGTCAGAGACCGCCGTCGCCCTCTCGGCCAACGCCTCCCCGGCGCAGATCGCCCTCGCCCTGAACGCGCTCGCCTTCCTCGCCAGCCAGACCGGCCAGGCGGCCACCTGGGTCAGCTTCATCGCCACGACTGAAATCGAGCGGTCCCGCGGCAAAGACGTTCTCATGATCGGCTCGCCCCAGGACCAGATGGATCTGCCCGTCCGCGCCGCCGCCCTCCCACTCTCCTATAGCGACGGCATTTTCCGCACGGTCGAACCGCGGCAACTGCTCAACCGCTACCTTTCCATTCCCTGGGCCGGCTACGGCAAGGAGCGCCGCCGCGCCAATGAGTTCGTCGGCCGCGAGGGCGCCATGCAGGCAGTCCTTCAGGGCGCCCGCCTCGGCGAGCGCAGCCTGGTGCAACTGCTCGCCGTCGGCGACGACGAATCCGGCCAAATCTTCCCGGCACTCGAAGCCGCCGCCGCCGAAGACAACATCTTTGGCAACCTGGCCGTGCAGCGCGCCGGCGGCTATCAATCCTTCCGCCTCGCCGACGAGGCCTATTCGGCCGGCCGGCTCGGGCCCATCCAGGCGTTCGATCACTGGATGACCCGCTATCTGCTCTTTATGCCGCTCTTTATTCTGCTCTGCGCCATACCGCTGGCGCCGCTGATCGAAGCGTTTGTGGAGCGGCGCCGCAAGGCGCGGCTGGACTATGACGAGGAGTTGACTGTATGAACGTGCAAGGCCTGATTTCCATCCTACTGACGCTGTTTTTGGCACTCCAGGCGATCGCCCAGCCAGCAGACCCGGCGCTCACCATGCTTTCCAGCAAGGCCCGCGCGCTCGAGGTCCGCGGCCGGCTCGATCTCGCCATCAAGGCCTGGCAGCAGGTACTGTGGAGCAACCCGAAGAGCACCGAGGCGCTCGGCGCCCTGGCGCGGCTCCACAAGCAGACCGGCGAGGACGCCCAGGCGCGCGCCTATCTGGACCGGCTGCGCCGTCTGGAGCCCAACGCCGCCATCCCGGAACCGCCGCGTCCGGCCGCCGCGCGCGACCCGCGCCTGCACTCGGCTGAGTCGCTCGCCCAGTCCGGCAAGTACGAAGAGGCCACGCGCGTCTATGGCGAAGTGCTAGGCAACAAGGCGCCCACCGGCCCGCTCGCCGTCGCCTATTACGAAACCATTGGCGGCGTCAAAGGCCGCACGAATGAAGCCATCGCCGGTCTCGAGCGGCTCTTGCGCGCCGAACCCAATCAGGTCGACTACACTCTCGCACTCGGCCGCCTCTGCACCTACCAGCCGCAGACCCGCGCCCGCGGCATCCGCCTGCTGCAATCGATCCCCGCAAACGGCCTGCACGGCGAAAAGGCCCGCGCCGCCATCCGCCAGGCGCTCATCTGGGAGAATGGCTCGCCCGGCTCGCTCGCGCCGTTGCGCGAGTATCTGGCGCAGACCCCGGACGCCGAACTCACCCGGCTCGCCACCACCGCCGCCAGCGCCGCTACCGCAGCGCCCCGCGCGCTCACGCAGAGTCCGCAGGAGGCGCTCGGCTACACCGCGCTCAACGCGGGCGATGCCCCGGCCGCCGTCACGCACTTTGAAAAGGCCCTCCGCGAAGCCCCGCGCAGCGCCACCGCCCAGGCGGGCCTCGGCTACGCACAGATGAAACAGAAGAACTGGGTCGAAGCCGTCAAGGCCTGGGAACAGGCAGCCCGTGCCGTACCGGGCAATAAGCAGTACGCCGAAGCGCAGGCCGAATCCCGCTTCTTCCTCGCCATGGGCGAAGGCACGGCCGCGCTCCGGCAGAACCGCGTCGGTCCGGCCGCCGCGCAGTTCCAGACCGCGCTCGCCCTCCGTCCGGCCAGCCCCGACGCCCAGCGTGGCCTCGCCGGCGCCTGGATGGCGGCCGGGGAAAACACGCAGGCCGCGGCGCTCTTCCAGCAGCTCACGGTCACCGAAAACAATCCCGCCGATTGGCGCAACCTGATCGCCGCCCGGGCAAAAGCCGGGGGGCAAAAAGAAGCCCTCGCCCTCTGGGCCAAGGCCCCGGCCACGGTCCGCGAAGGCCTCCGCGCCGACACCGAACTCGGGCTCCTGCTCGCCGGCTCCTATCTGAACGAAGGCCGCGACAAAGACGCGGTCGCGCTCTATCAGGCGGCTGTCTCGGCCGACGGCTCGAACGTTGTCGCCTGGGAAGGACTTCTCGCCGCCCTCATGGCGGCCAAGGAAGAGACGCGCGCCTATGAGGCCCTCTCGTCGATGCCCGCCAAGGTCTACGCCGAAGCGGCCGACCGGCCCGGCTTCCTCCGTTCGGCGGCGCTGTTGCAGATGCACCTGGGCCGCTACGACGTCGTCGAATCACTCCTGCTCAAATGGATCGCCCGCGCCGGCGCGGGTAACGTACCGGCCGATGTGCAGACCCAACTGGCCAGCATCTGGCTGAAGCAGGGCAAGGCCCCGGAAGCCGAAAAGCTGCTGCGTGAACTGCTCGCCCGGGACACGGCGGCAAGCGACGGCTTCCGCCCCGAGGCCACCCGCCAACTCCTCGCCGCCCTCCAGGCCCAGCGCCGCTCGGCTGAAGCGCTGCTTGAGTCCCGCCGCATCTCCCCCATCGTGCAGGCCCAACTCCAACAGGACAACGACTATCTCTCGCTCATCGCCGCCATCAACAGCGAAGCCGGCAACCAGGGCGAAGCGCTGCGGCTGGTCCACGAAACCCTCGCCCGCTTCGAGCAGAAGGGCGAACGCCCACCCGCCCAGATGCGCCTCCAACAGGCGTGGCTGCTGTTGAATGCCAACGCCGATGGCCGCGAACTCTTCAGCGTCCTCAAATCGCTATCAACCGACACCACGCTCTCCGCCGATCAGCGCACAAGCTACAACGAGCTCTGGTCGGTCTGGGCCCAGCGTCAGGCCGATGAGGCCCGCCGCTCCGGCAAGCCCGATCGCGCCACCGCCATCCTCGCCGAAGCCGTCCGCATGCTGCCCGCCGACGGTCGCCTGCGCGGCGCCTACGCGGCCTCGCTCAAAGAATCCGGCGACACGAAGAAGGCGCTCGCCGCCTACAAACAGTGGGGGCTCACCGGCGCCAGTGTCGACGACTACTCCACCGCCATCGGCACCGCCATGGCTGAACGCAGCGATCTGGCGGCCAAGTGGCTCGATGACGCCATGAAGCGCTTCCCCTCCGAACCCAAGGTGCTTGGTCTTGCCGCCGACATTTACGCGCAGAAGGGCGATTTCGCGCGGGCGGAAATGTACTATCGCAGCGCGCTCGCCGTGGCCGGCCGCAAGCCCAAGGCCGATACCGCGCCGCTCTTCGCCGGCCGCCAACCCGGCAACGCCCTCGGCCGGCTCATCGTCGGCGAACAAACCGAAACCGCCACCGCCCCCGAACCCGGCGCCGACCGTCTGGGCCGCGTCCTGAGCGGCGACGCCAATGCCGACACGCTGCCCGCTTCCGGCCCCTTCGCCAACTCGCTCGTCAATCAAAAGAGCGAAAGCGACCGCATCGCCGATCGCCTACAAGCCATCACGGCGCGCAACACGCCCTCCTTCGATGTCGCCACCACCATCAACTCCCGCAGCGGCACCCCCGGCTTCGACCGGCGTACGTTGCAGGAGACGGAAATTGGCGTCAGCAAAGTACTCGGCAACGCCGTCCGCGCCAGCCTCATCGTCCGGCCCACCTCCATCCGCACCGAAGCCGCCGATGGGACCAGCGAGACATTCCGTCTCGGCCTGCTCCCGGTGGGCTCCACCTTCGACGCGCAGAGCGTCTCCGGCATGGCCGCCGAGTTCCAGCTTTCGAGCAACGATTTCGGCCTCCGCGTCGGCGCGAGCCCCCAAGGGTTCCTCGTGAAGAACTACATCGGCGGCCTGCGCTTCCGTCCCGCCGGCGGCCACATCACCCTGCTGCTCAACCGCGACAACGTCAAGGACAGCTTGCCCTCCTTCGCCGGCCGCCAGGACCCGATCACCAAGCAAACCTGGGGCGGCGTTGTGTCGAACCTCGCCCAGGTCACCGGCAACTGGGGCGACGAACAGGCGGGCTTCTACCTCTCCGGCGGCTACGCTATCGTCACCGGCAAAAACGTCCAGACCAACCGCGCCTTCAACGGCAACGGCGGCAACTACTGGCGCGTGCTGCACAACGCCTCCGGCGCCCTCACCGTCGGACTCAACCTCACCGGCATGGCCTATGAAAAGAATCTGCGCTACTACACCGCCGGCCAGGGCGGCTACTTCAGCCCGCAGCGCTTCTACATGTTCAACGTCCCGCTCACGTGGCGCGGCACCTACGGCCCTCGCTTCCGCTATGTGGTCAGCGGCGGTCTCGGTACGCAGCACTTCCGCGAGGATCGCTCACCCTACTTCCCCACCATGGCCGCACTGCAAAACGCCGTCGCGCTTTACTACCCCGGCCAATCGCAAACCGGCGCCTCGTACTCGGTCGATTTCCGCGGCATCTACCAGCTCTCCGAGCAGTGGTTCCTGGAAAGCTACTTCAACCTGAACAACGCCCGCAACTTCACCGCCCAGTCGGCCGGCTTCACCTTGAAGTACGGCTTCCGCCCGCGGCCCATCGGCACCGAACCCGGTCCGCCGTCGGTCCCCGATTGGAAGGGCGCGCAACCGTTCCTGCCGTAGGAGGAACTCCCCATGCGAACTCTCCTCCTGCTGGCTCTGGTCTGCGGCGCCGCCCGGGCCCAATCCCCGCTCACCTGCACCCGCGTCGACGCCCCAACCGTCGTCCGGGCCGAGGGCCTCGCCGAACTGCTGCCCGACATCGTCGTCGAATGCCGCGGCGGGCAACCCGGCGCGGTCGCCTCCTACTCCGTCCTGCTCACCGTCCAGGGCACCTGGGCCACGCGCCCGGCCTTCAAGCCCCCGGCCATCCCCGGCGCAACAACGCCCCCCGCGCCCACGCCCATCTGGAACGAAGCGCTCCTGGTCATCGACGATCCCGCGCCCACCGCGCAATCGCTCTGCCTCCCGGTCACAGGCTTCACCAGCTGCGCCCCAGCGGCCACGGCCAACGTCTTCCCTGCCCGGCGACTGGAGAACAATCTCGTCAGCTTCACCGACGTGCCCTTCCCCACCCCCGGCGACACACGCACGCGCCGCCTCCGCATCACCAACCTGCGCGTCAACGCCCCGCTGTCCGCCGCCAAGGGCGGCGCCATCTCGACAACCGTCCAACTGCTCGACCCGCGCGGCGCCCTCATCCCTCTCACCGGCCGCGAGGCCATCTCCGCCACCGCCCAGCCCTCCTATAAACTCCACCTGCTCGACGCACGCGGCAACCCAACGAGCGACCTCACCCCGGCACTCCTCGCCTCGCCCTCCATCGTCCCGCTCAACGCCCCCGCCGACGCCGTCTCCTTCTTCGCCGCCTTTGAAGAGGAGCAGCCCGCCGCCTTCCGCCGCCGCAACATCGCCACCACGCCCGCCTTCCCTGGCAGCGTTCAGAGCCAGAATCTCCCCGGCCTCACCTACAACACCGAGACCGGTTTCTTCGATACGCGCATCCCGCTGGCAAGCGCCCTCAGCCTCGCCGGCGCCGCCGACTCCGGCACCCGCCTCCGCCTCACCATCGAAAATCTCCCGAAGAACATCCTCGTCTGGGTCTCCATTCGCGACGTCGCCACCGGCACCCGCAACTTCGACAAGGACTCGCCGAAAGCCCTGCTCACCTACTCGAACCCCAACGGCGATGGCCCCTTCAGCCCTGTCTCGCCCTACCTCCCCGGCTGGGCCCAGCTCTACTCGGATAGCGGCAAAGCGCAAGCCGTCTGGGAGATCGTCTCGGCGGACCCCTCCGCGCTCGACCGCATCGCCTTCCAAATCGCCCTCACCTCCCAAGGCTCGGCCGGCACCGGCGCGGCCACTCTCCGCGGCAGCATCGCCCCGTTCCTCGAAGCCACCACGGCCAGCACCACCCTCAACCACATCCCCCGCTTCCAGATCCCTGCGCGCCCCATCGCCGCCTTCACGCTCACCAACTCGCTCCAAACCGCCCCGGCGTCGTTCACCTCCGCCGCCAGCTTCACCGGCGTCTCGGTCGCCCCCGGCTCCTTCGCCGCCGGCTTCACAACAAGCCTCACCGCCACCACCGTAGCCGCGTCCTACCCCTGGCCCACCACGCTCAACGGCATCCAGGTCCAGTTAATCGATGCGACCGGCACCGCCCGCCTCGCCCCGCTCCTCGTCGTCGCCCCCGGCCAGGTCAACTTCCTGCTACCGGAAACCATCGCCGCTGGCCCCGTCCTCATCAACGTGCTCCGCCAGGGCCTCGCTGTCGCCAGCGGCCTGTCGAACATCCAAGCCACCACTCCCGGCCTTTTCTCCGCCGATGGCACCGGCCGCGGCCTCGCCGCCGGCGCCGCCCTCCGGCTCACGTCGAGCGACGCCAACCCCGCCACCCCGCTCACCGCCGCCGTCCCCATGACGGACGGCGAACCGGTCTATCTCTCCCTCTACGGCACCGGCATCCGCAAGCGCCGGGACCTGGCCGGGGTCACCGCCACGGTCGGCGGCCTCCCCGTCCCCGTCCTCTACGCCGGCCCGCAATCGGACCTCCCCGGCCTCGACCAGATCAACCTCGGCCCACTCCCCGCCGCCCTCAAAGGCCGCGGCGAAGTCCCCATTGTGGTCCTCATCGACGGCATCGAGGCCAACACCGTCCGCATTACCGTCGAATAGAAAACAGCAAACACCTACCGGCGACATGGCGGGCAGGCCCCCCAACACAGTTCGACCCCGCCAAGGTCCAACCATACCCAACACAATGCCAAAATAGAGGACCAGCATGCGCCGCGTCCTCCTCACCCTAGCCGCCCTCCCCCTCCTCGCCCAAACGCCCCCCCACGTCCCCCGCGCCAAGGAAATCGTCTACCCCGCCCCCACCGAGGTCGACACCGCCACCGGCCTCCGCGCCTACATCGACCGCTACCAAACCGACCGCGCCGCCCTCTCCCGCTACTACCCCAGCGACGAGTCCCCCCAACGCCTCAAAGCCCTCCGCACCTTCAACAACGCCTGGCTCCAAACCCTGGCCAAACTCGACTTCCCCAAACTACCCCACGACGCCCAAGTCGACCACGTCCTCCTCAATAACCTCATCCGCCTCGACCTCCGCCGCCTCCAGCAAACCGAAGACCGCCTCAACGAAGTCCTCCCCCTCCTCCCCTTCGCCCCCACCATCTACGACCTCCAGGACAACCGCGTCCGCGTCGAGCCCCCCGACTCTCCCAAAATCGCCGCCACCCTCTTCCGCCTCGAAAAGGAAATCGCCGGCCTCCGCAAAGAAATCCCCTCCCGCAAAGGCACCACCAAACCCGCCACCGCCAACCGCGCCGCCCGCCTCACGCGCGACCTCCAACAAACCCTCAAAGACTGGAACACCTTCTACAACGGCTACGACCCCAACTTCTCCTGGTGGACCGCCGACCCCTTCGCCAAGCTCAACAAAGCCCTCGACGCCTACGCCGATGACCTCCGCGAAAAACTAGCCGGAGTCCCGAAGGAAGACAAAGACACAATCGTCGGCGACCCCATCGGCGACGCCGCCCTACGCGACGAACTCAAATACGAAATCGTCCCCTACACGCCCGAAGACCTTGTCAAAATCGCCGAAAAAGAGTTCGCCTGGTGCGACCGCGAAATGCTGAAGGCCAGTCGCGAACTCGGCTTCGGCGACGACTGGAAGAAGGCGCTCGAACACGTCAAGACGCTCTACGTTCCGCCCGGCCAGCAGCCCACCCTCATCCGCGACCAGGTCTTCGAAGCCATCAACTTCCTCGAACAGCGCGACCTCGTCACCATCCCCCAATACACCAAGGACATCTGGCGCATGCGCATGATGACCCCCGCCGAACAGCGCGTCAACCCCTTCTTCCTCGGCGGTGAACAGATCATCGTCAGCTTCCCCACCGCCGACATGACCCACGAAGCCAAAATGATGAGCATGCGCGGCAACAACATCCACTTCTCCCGCGCCACCGTCCACCACGAAGTCATCCCCGGGCACCACCTGCAGATGTACATGACGCAGCGCTTCCGCCCCTACCGCCGGGCTTTTTACACGCCCTTCTGGATCGAAGGCTGGGCCCTCTATTGGGAAATGCGCCTCTGGGATCTGAACTTCCCGCAAACCCCGGAAAACCGCATCGGCATGTTGTTCTGGCGCATGCACCGCTGCGCCAGAATCCTCTTCAGCTTGAACTTCCACCTCGAAAAGTGGACCGCCAAACAGTGCGTCGATTTCCTCGTCGACCGCGTCGGCCACGAACGCGAAAACGCCGCCGCCGAAGTCCGCCGGTCCTTCGAAGGAAACTACCCGCCGCTCTACCAGGCCGCCTACATGCTCGGCGGCCTCCAGTTCCGCGCCCTCCACGCCGAACTGGTAACGACCGGTAAAATGACGGAAAAGCAGTTCCACGACGCCATCCTTCACAACGGCTCCATCCCCGTCGAACTGGTTCGCGCGACACTGATAAAGCAGCCCCTGCAACCCGGCTTCACCTCAACCTGGAAATTCTACGGACCACTATGACCAAACCCAACTGGCACGGCGTCTACCCTGCCGCCACCACCCACTTCCACGCCGACTACTCCCTCAATCTCCCGGCCTTCCAAACCCATCTCGATCAGATGATCAAGGCCGGCGTCCACGGCATGGTGGTCCTGGGCTCGGTTGGTGAAAACACCGCCCACGACTACGACGAAAAGATGACCGTCCTCGCCGCCGCCAAGGAAGCCATCGCCGGCCGCGTCCCGGTCCTCTCCGGCGTCGCCGAGTTCACCACCGCCACCGCCTGCCGCTACGCCAAGGACTGCGAAAAGCTCGGCATCGATGGCCTCATGGTCCTCCCCGCCATGGTCTATAAGTCGGATCCCCGCGAAACCCTCGCCCACTTCCGCAGCGTCGCCCGCGCCAGCGGCCTCCCGGTGATGATCTACAACAACCCGCCGGCGTACTCCACAGACGTCACCCCCGAGATGTTCGTCGAACTCGCCGACGAGCCCACCATCGTCTCCATCAAAGAGTCCTCCGGCGACACCCGCCGCATCACGGACTTGATCAACCTCACCGGCGACCGCTACATCCTCTTCAGCGGCGTCGACGATCTCGTCCTCGAATCCGCCCTCCTCGGCGCCGTCGGCTGGATCAGCGGCCTCGTCAACGCCTTCCCCGCCGAGAACCGCGCCCTCTGGGACTTGATCCTCGCGCAGAAGTGGACCGAAGCCCTCGAACTCTACCGCTGGTACACCCCGCTGCTCCACCTGGACGTCCACGTCAAGCTGGTCCAGTACATCAAGCTCGCCGCCCAGGAAACCGGCCTCTGCAGCGAAACCACCCGCCCGCCACGCCTGGCCCTCGAAGGCGCCGAACGCGAAAAGGTCTTGGGCATCATCCGGAAAGCCATCGCCAACCGCCCGAAACTATGACCTCGATCGAATACGTCGACTCCCATACCGGCGGCGAACCAACCCGCACTATCATTGCCGGGGGTCCCAACCTGGGCCCCGGCACGCTCGCCCAGAAACTGGAAGTCTTCCGCCGCGACTTCGACCAGATCCGCTCGGCCACCGTCAACGAACCCCGCGGCTCCGACGTCATGGTCGGCGCCCTGCTCGTCGAACCCAACGGCGTCATCTTCTTCAACAACGTCGGCTACCTCGGCATGTGTGGCCATGGCGCCATCGGCGTCATCGCCACGCTAGCCTACCTCGGCCGCATCCAACCGGGCGATCACGTCCTCGAAACCCCAGTCGGCCCTGTCACCGCCACGCTCCACCCCGATGGCAGCGTCAGCATCGCCAACGTCCCCAGCTACCGCGAAACCAAAGCCCTCACCGTCGAAGTCGATGGCCTCGGCAAAATCACCGGCGATGTCGCCTGGGGCGGCAACTGGTTCTACATCGTCCACGACTTCGCCCACCCCATCGAACTAAGCGAAGTCGAACCCCTCACCGACGCCGCTTGGCGCATCCGCCAGGCCGTCAACAAAGTCGCCCCGCAAGTCGACCACATCGAACTCTGCCGCGGCAATCGCAACTTCGTCCTCTGCCCCGGCAAGGCCTACGACCGCTCCCCCTGCGGCACCGGCACCAGTGCCAAACTCGCCTGCCTCGCCGCCGACAAAAAACTGGCCGAAGGCGAAATCTGGCATCAGGAAAGCATCGTCGGCTCCGTCTTCGAAGGCACCTACCAACCAGACGGCGACCGCATCCGCCCCACCATCAAAGGCCGCGCCTGGGTCAACGCCCACGGCCGTCTCCTGCTCGACCCGTCCGACCCCTTCCTCCACGGGATCGCATAATGACCGACGTCGTCATCGTCGGCGCGGGCATCGTCGGCGCCGCCTGCGCCTACGAACTTGCCCAAGCCGGCGCCACCGTCGAACTCCTCGACCCCAACATCCCCGGCAGCGGCGCCACCGCCGCCGGCATGGGCCACCTCGTCGATCTCGATGACGACCTCTCCCGCTACTCCGTCAACCTCTGGCACCAGCTCGCCCCCCAACTCCCCAAACAGGCCGAATTCTGGAACTGCGGCACACTCTGGATCGCCGCCAACGACGCCGAAATGGAGGAGGCCCGCCGCAAACCCGGCGTCGAACTCCTCGACGCCAAACAGCTATACGAAGCCGAACCCCACCTCCGCCCCGGCCTCGCCGGCGGCGCCGTAGCGAAGGGGGACGCCGTCGTCTACGCCCCCGTCGCCACCCGCTGGCTCCTCGAACAGGCGAAGGCGAAGGTCACCCGCCGCGCCGTCACCAGCCTCGATGAAATCCAAGCCGGCGCCGTCATCTGCGCCACCGGGGCCATGACCGCCAAGCTCCTCCCCGAACTCCCCATCCGGCCCCGCAAAGGCCACCTCGCCATCACCGACCGCTACCCCGGCCTCGTCCAGCACCAACTGGTCGAACTCGGCTACATGACCAGCGCGCAGGGCGAATCCAACGAATCGGTCGCCTTCAACGTCCAACCCCGCCCCACCGGCCAACTCTTGATCGGCTCCTCCCGCCAATACAACGTCGAAACCACCGAAATAGACCCGCCCATCCTCGACCGCATGTTGACCCGCGCCTTCGAACTTCTACCCGTCCTAAGGGACTGCAACGTCATCCGCACCTGGACCGGCTTCCGAGCGTCGACGCCCGACAAGATCCCGCTCATCGGTCACCTAAGGGGCAATCTCTATCTAGCCACCGGCCACGAAGGCCTGGGCGTAACCACCTCGCTAGGAACCGCCAAAATCCTCGCCGCCGAAATCCTCCGCCGCCCCTCGCCCCTCCCCCCCGCCCCCTACCGCCCGGAGCGCTTCCAAACCTAGGATTCTCCCTAGGCTTGCCACCCGAAGCCCGAAGGGCGAAGGGTGGTGACTGTCACCGAGGAATTATCCGAGGAAAAACGTACATGCCCAAAACCCGCTGCACCGACCGTAACATAAACGCCCCGGCCAAATCGCCCGCAACGTCTCCAAGCCTAGGATTCTCCCTGGGTGACTGTCACCGAGGAATTGTCTGATGGGAAACGTACATGCCTAAGATCCGCTGCAACGGCCGCGAAATAGACGCCCCGGCCAACGCCACCGTCGCCGCCCTGCTCCCCCCGCTCCCCGGCCCGCTCTGCGCCATGGGCGTCTGCATGGGATGCCGCGTCACCATCGATGGCCGGCCCCACCAACTCGCATGCCAAACGCTGGTGCGCGACGGCATGGAGGTCACAACGCCGTGAAGCACTACGACGTCGCTATCCTAGGCGCCGGCCCCGCCGGCCTCGCCGCCGCCCGTGTCGCGACGGGTACCGTTGTCCTCATCGACGACAACCCCCAACCCGGCGGCCAGATCTGGCGCGGCGCCCCGCAAATCCCCGTCCCCGCCCACGTCGACTTCCTCCCCCAAACCAAAGTCTTTGACGCCCAGCCCGGCTTCACCCTCCAAACCGTTCCCCACGGCCCCATCCGCGCCGCGAAGCTCATCCTCGCCACCGGCGCCCGCGAACTCTTCTTCCCCTTCCCCGGCTGGACGGAACCCAACGTCTTCGGCGCCGGCGGCCTCCAGGCCCTCGTCAAATCCGGCAAGCCCATTCAAAACCAACGCGTCCTCATCGCCGGCTCCGGCCCGCTCCTGCTCGCCGTAGCCGCCACGCTAAAAAAAGCGGGCGCCAACATCGTAGGCATCGCCGAACAAGCCCCGCTCGGCCGCATCGTCCCGTTCCTCCTCCGCTACCCCGCCAAGCTCCCGCAAGCCATCGCCCTCCGCGCCTCCCTCCTCGGCGTACCCTACTGGACCAACACCTGGGTCACCCGCTTCTCGAACGGCACAGCCACCCTCAACAACGGCCGCACGCTAAACATAGACCACCTTGCCACCGGCTTCGGCCTCGTCCCCAACACCGAAATCGCCCAGCTCCTCGGCTGCCGCCTCGATGACGGCTTCGTCGTCGTCGACAGCCACGGGCAAACCACGGTCCCCGGCGTCTACTGCGCCGGCGAACCCACCGGCATCGGCGGGCTCGATAAAGCCCTCGCCGAAGGCGCCGGCCAGCCCTACAACGGCGCCTTCGTCCGCGACCTCGCCCAGGCCTTCGCCCTCAACCCGGCCCTCTACGATCTCGCCGAACCCGCCACGCTCATCTGCCGCTGCGAAACCGTGACCAAAGCCGAATGCCAGCCCTATCGCGAATGGCGCGACGCCAAACTGCAAACCCGCTGCGGCATGGGCGCCTGCCAGGGCCGCCTCTGCGGCCCCATCACCCAGCGCCTCTTCGGCTGGACGCCGTCAAGCGTCCGCCCCCCGCTCGTCCCCGTCCCGGCCCGCTATCTGGCTACAGCGCAAACACCGCCAGCACCGGAAAGTGGTCGCTCGGAAAACGCCCCTCCCGCGCATCGGTAAGCGTCTCGGCGCTCTTCACCTTCCACGGCCCGCGGAACAGAATCCAGTCAATCCGCGCCTTCCCCGGCGTGCCCTTGAACCCGTGGAACGTGCCCTCCGGCCCGGCCTTCTTCTTCGCCACCATCCACGTATCGGCCAACGGCGGTACCAGCGCCGAATAGGCCGATGAGTCCCCCGCCGCCGCGTTGAAATCCCCCGTCAACACGAACGCCCCGTCCTTCGGCATGCGCTTGGCGATGATCAACGCCGCCTGCCGCCGAGCTTCATCGTCCACCTTCCCGCGATGCGCAAAGTGGGTATTGAAATACGTGAACCGCTTCTTCGTCCGAAGGTCCTCAAACACCGCCCACGTCACCATCCGCGGCAGGCTCATTCCCCACGACGACGACGCGGCCACCTCCGGCGTCTCCGACAGCCAGAAGTTCCCGCTCTCCACCGGCCGCAGCCGATCCTTCCGGTAGAAGACGCCCATATGCTCGTCCTCCTTGTTCCCGCGCCGGCTCAGCCCGAACCAAGCGAACTCCGGCATCTGCTGCGCAATGTACTCACCCTGCGTGTAGAACAGCTCCTGCGTGCCCATCAAATCGGGTTTGTACTTGCGCACCGTCTCCACAAAAAAGTCCTTCCGCTTGTCCCACAAATCCGCCCCGTCATTCGGGTTCGGATAGCGGACATTGAAGGTCATCACGCGCAAATCAGCCGCAAAACTCGGCAGCGCAAACAGGGCAAACAAGGCGAGTCGAAACATAGTCTCGCTACGATGGTATCGACTCTCCCGATGATTCGCCCGGTCCCAGTCACGGCCTCCTATCGCTCCAGCGTCGCCTTCGCCGCGCTCGCCATGCTGGCCGCGCCGCTGCTGTACGCGGGCTTCGTCGCCGCCGTCGCAGCGGCCGTGCTGCTCTGGGGTTTCCTCGGTCTCGCCTTCGCCGGCCACATGCTGGGCCTGATGATCTATCTGGCCGTCCTCGCCGCCGGGCTCACCGTGCTGCTCTTCCTCGGCAAGGCGTTCTTCTCCTGGCCCAAAATGGAGGGCAACTACAAGCCCATCGCGCTCGCTGATCACCCCGCCCTCGCCCGTCTCATCGCCCGCGTCTGCGCCGAAACCGGCGCCCCGGAACCCGCCGCCGTCGCCGTCGATATGTCGTTGAACGGCGCCGCCTCGCTCATCCACCCCATCCGCGGCCTGTTCACCAATCAGTACTGCCTCGTCCTCGGCCTGCCACTCGTCGCCATCAGCGACCAGCAGCACATGGCCCATCTCATCGCCCACGAGGTCGGGCACTTCTCGCAAGGCGGCGCCATGCGCGTCCGTCAACTCATCCATTGGGGCCAGTACTACTTAAGCCAACTCGTCGACGGCCGCGATAAATGGGACGTATGGCTCGCGTCCCAATCCGACGGCACCGCCTACATCGTCCGCCTCTTCGCCTGGGCCGCCGCCATGGGCATCTGGCTCAGCCGCCGCGTGCTGGCCCTGCTGCTCAGAGGCACCCTGTTGATCAACGCCCGCATGAGCCGCGAAATGGAGTTCCACGCCGATCTCTACGCCATCCGCGTCGCCGGCTCCGACGCCTTCGCCGAATCGGTGGTGACCTTCGCCGGCGGCAACGCCGCCATCCAAAAGGCCATGCAGATCTGCCACCGCATCTCCGCCGATGGCCGCTACCCGGATGACCTCGCCGCCCTCACCGCCGCCTACTTCCACCGCATCCCGGAGGCCGATAAAAAAGAGCTGGCCCGCCAAAGCCGCTACACCATCGGCCTCGGCTACGACTCCCATCCCGACGATACCGACCGCCTCGAACGCTCCGACCGTGAGCACGACCCCGGCGTCCTCCACGAGGCCGGCGAGGCCCGCGACCTGTTCACCAACTTCCCCGAGCTCTGCCGAACCGAGACGCGCCGCTTTTTCGAGGTGGAGGCGAGGGAGATCGTGCCCGTCGCCATACTCATCGATGAAGACCAGCGTCGCGACGCGCAGGACGGCGCGCGCATCGACTTCTTTGGCGCCGTCTACGACGGGCCCGTCTGGCTGCGCATCGACCACCTCGAACCCGTGTCCGACGCCGAATGGCCAGGCATCATCCGCGCCGGTGACGACGCCCGCGCGGCCACGCTACCCGCCTTCCACGAGATCGTCAGCGGCTACGGCAAACTGGTCGTCGCCACGGTCGTCCTCCGCCGCCTGGACGCCGGTCTCCCCGTCGATTGGATGCGAGTCGAACTGGAGCCCTGCAACGTGGAGACCGCCCGCGAGCGCATGTTCACCCGGGAGCGCGAATACTGGGCCCGCGTGGCGGCCTTTCACGATGCCGTGCTGCCTGTGCGCCAACGCCTTGTCGCCGCGTGGGCGCGTCGCACCCGCCTTCCGGCGGCACGCCAGACGCTGTTCGAAGAGCACTACAACGGCCTCCGCGCCATGGAAGCAGCCGACGAGCCGACCACGCAATTAGCGCTCGATCTCGCCGTCCTCGGCGACCTCGGCGCCTCCATCAACGAGTACCTCCACAGCCAGTCCTTCATGCTGAACATCCAAACGGAGTTCGAAGCCGCCGTGCGCCACGCCGGGCAACTCGAAGAGGCGCTCACCCCAGAACTACTGGCCTTTGCGCGGCCGGAGCCCATGGACGCGAATGGCGGCGTCTACGGCTACCTGAACACCTACGGTGGCGCCCTGGTGCGCATGCGGGATCTGCGGCTCCGGCGAATGGGGCAGTTGGCGGAGTTGGCGCTGGAGGTAGAGCGGTGCGCTTCGTAGAAGCGGACGCCCTCCGGCGACACGGGCAACTCCGCGATGACGACGGCCTGACGCTCCGCGTCGAAGGCCCGGTGATGCGCCTCCAAGGCCCCAACGAGGACCGGTTGCTGATCACCGAGCCCGTGCTCGGCGCCCGGTTCTACAAAGCGCACATCGAAGGAATCACGGAGGCGCGCATGGCGGGCCGCGGCTGGGAGTGGGAGGGCGGCTACACGCTGCGCCCGCACCTCTCCTGCAACTACCGGCCGCGCGACTGGTCATGGGCCTGGACGCCGACCTATGGTCCGGTGATGCTGAACATCTACCTCAAGCGTACGCTGGCGGAGTGGGAACAGTGGCTGGCCGCCCTGGCCCCGCATGGCTACACGCGAGACACCGAAACAGGCATCTACAAGTGGGGAGACAGCTGGATAACGCTTCGACCGGGTAGCGTACAATTCATGCGCGGCTACCACACACCCTCCGCCGCGGTGCAGTGGGTGGACGCCGGGCTGCTCGGCTCCCTCCTGCAGCACGAACTTGCATGGGACCTGATCGATGGCGACTACCGCGCCTGGATGGCCACCGGGCACACGGCCGCGTCGCTGGCGAATTACCTCCGCGCCGATGGCAGCCAGGAGCGCGGCAATCTCCCTGTGCACACCGTGGAAGCGGGCACGCTACGCGATGACGCAGCCATCGCTGAAGCCATCGCCATCTCCTTCGGCCTGCCCGCCGCGACGGACCTTTTGGCGTGGTTCCGCGAAACGCCGGTCCCCGCGCTCCCGCGCACAATAACCGTGAATCTACCGCGAGACCTAAGCCAGATGTACGAAAGGTCGCCCCTGATGCAAGGCCTGGTCCGCGCCAACACGCGCGTCTTCTGGAGCTTCTCGTTCGGCGGTTAGAGGTGGGTAATCCACTGGCGAATGACGGCGGCGAATGCCTCCCGGCGCAAGGCCAACTCAGCCGCGTCGGCAAAGCTCACCTGGGCCCGATCCTTACCCAGCCAGTGCAACAACCCCTCCGGATCGTCGATGGCGACGCAGGCCTCCGAGATCGCGTTCTTCTTCGCCCCGAAGTGCAGAATGACAGCCGTGCCCTTCTTCGCCCGCAGATTCACCGTGGCAAACCACTCAGTAGTCCGGAAGCTCGGCGCATTCCATTTTTCGCCTTCGGTGATACTCGGATGAGCTGTGCGGATCACCGCGCACAGCTCGTCAATGAGGGGGTTCGTCTGCTCGGCCACTCTGGCTAGCGTAGCTGATTGCTACCGCACCAGCGGCGCACTGGCGTAGGCGTGGTCCAAGATCCCGCAGTACAGCTCCCGGCCTTCGCGCGCCATGCGGAGAAATACCTCCACATCCGCCGGATCCTTGACGTTGTTGCTGATAACGCGGAAGAGGTCCTCGCTGTGGTGGGCGTCGGCCTCGCCGTGTCCGGCCAGGAAGTACGTCCCCTTGCCGTTCAGGTTCAATGCCGTATCGATCCCGCGGGCAATCTGGCCGCCGATATTGCCGCCAAGCGACTCGAGCACAAACATCCAGCCTAACAGGCCGATGGGGTTCGCCATCTGCGCATAGTAGTATTCCAGCCCGATCATGCGGAGGCACGCCGAGGAGGGCGTCGACACCGCGATGGCAGAGTCCGCCATGCCCAAGTCGCGGAGATCGGAGGCGGCCCACTTGTCGTGGCCCAGTTCTTCATCGGCATGGTGGAACAGATACCGGGCCAGATCGGGTTGCGTGTTGATGAGGCGCACACCAGCCAGGCCGATGACCTGCGCGCTGTGTTGCGCGTAGGCGTAGACATCCTCCATGTACGTCCGGTACTGGATACGGTTCATCTGTTTCGCCGTAATGGCGGCAACAATCGGGTGGGCCATGACCTGCGAGGAGATGTTCTGTTGGAGTGATTCGAGTTGCATTTTTTCCGGGTTCCTTTAGGATTTGAGCATGGGGTGTTGCATGGCAAAAAACTGATCCGCGAGCGGCATGTCGCAGCTGCGCCAAAGCGGCTCCAGAGATTGAATCGGGAGCTTCATGGTTTCGTGGACGGCGCCTCCGGCGTAGTGATGTTCGAATCGGCCCGCCTCGCCGGCAGAGTCGAAAAGTATAAAGTCGTAGATCGACTTCGACCAGCTCGGCGACGCAATGATGATGGTCTGCAGTCCTTCCTGGAAGCACCACTGCCATGCTGTTTTGAAGACCGCGAACATAACGTGCGTATTCTCCGGGGAGCGCAGAACACTCAGCCGGCCGAACTGTGCGGCGGGCCGCTCATCCGGATTCAGCACCGTATCCACGTCGATAAAGCGGTTCAACTCCAACGGGCCGTGCCGTCCATTCTGAACACGCATGGTGGCCAGCGGCGTACCGTCGAGCGAAAAGCCCAGTAGCGAGAACGCCGCCGGGCTACGGTCCAACTCATCCAGCCACGGCCCGCTGTCGTCAACGCCGGGGACGCGGCTAAAACCGTCCCTGCGCAACTGCGCCACCAAGTCCCAATCGGCGTCGCTCACAGCGCGGCGGACGATAGCGCGGTGAAGATCGGCCCGCGCATACCGCTCATGGCGCGAACTCCGTGGGGATTGAACCAACTGTTCCATTCTGTGTGCCTCTTCTCAGTCAGCGGAAGCCGGCGGAAAAGAGTGACACAGAAAATGAATTACCCGCGCCCAGGCAGCGGAATCACAGCGCCGTTCACTTCCGCACCGGCATCGCTCACCAGCCACACCAGCAGGCTCGCCACATTCGCAGGCTGCACCCACTTGGCGGGATCCGCATCGGGCATACTGGCGCGGTTGGCGGGCGTATCCATGGTGTTCGGGCTGACGACGTTGGCCCGGATGTTGCACTCGCGATTCTCTTCCGCAATCGTACGCACCAGCGAAATGAGCGCCGCCTTCGACGCTCCATAGGCGCCCAGCGTCGCCACCGGCGCCAGTGCGGCGGAGGTCCCGATGGCGATGATCGAACCCTGCCGCGCCTTCCGCATCACGGGCAACACGGCGCGCGTCAACACCCACGCCGGGCGCAGGTTCACGGCAATCATCTGCTCCCACGTATCGTCGGAGGTTTCATCAACGCGCTGGCCACCGGCAAAACCGCCCACCAGATGGACCACGGCATCAATACGCCCGTACATCTCCATCACATCGGAGACCAGCATGTCGACGCCCTCGGCGCTATCGAGCGCGACGGCGAAGTGGGTGAGCGAGGGGTGATCGGCATTCTTCGATCGCGCGCTGCGATCGACACCAATGACGCGCGCGCCATTATCCAGAAACGCCTTCGTCACAACGGCACCAAGGCCGCCGCTCGCGCCGGTCACGATCACAACTTTTCCATCAACCATTCAGCTTCCTCACTTCCACGTATCGCACTTCAACAGGCTTGCCGCCCACGACCACTCGCGCAGCCAATCGCGCCTCGCCGGCTGCCACCGCAATCGAATCAAACACACAGCGTTCGGCACCGGCCGGCACCGGGCGGGCCTCTTCTACTCTACCCACCGCGAGGCGCGCCTCGCCTCCACCCCCGGTGGACTTGAACAACAGCGTGATCTGGTAACGGGCCGCGGCGCGCACATCCACCTCCCAGCCCTCGGGCTCGTCGCGTCGATCCTGCAGCGTGAGCAGCGTCGGATTCTCTTCGGGAACCCCAATGTAAATCCGGGGCGGCGCATAGCCGCCGCGCGTGGAACTGACATCGCCGAACCACGTCTCAGTCGCTGCGCGGAGCCGAGCCACTTCGTCGGGCCGGGCTATCGCGAGATCCCGCGTTTCGCCCGGATCGTTCTGCATGTCGTAGAGCTCGGTGCCATTGGTCAATTTCCAACGCTGCGAACGGGCGGCGTGATTGCGGAAGATCTGCGGCTGATCGCCCCGGTGCCACTGCGTGTGAATGACACGGTCAGGCCACGGCGCCGTGGGCGTGTTCAACAGCGGCATCAGATTGCGCCCGTCAAAACGCGGCGGCGGCGACGGGCGAATGGCGCAGGCGTCGAGCAGCGTCGGCAGTACGTCGATGTGCGCGGCGATACGGTCCACCTTGGCGCCGGCGGCCACCTTCCCCGGCCAGCGGAGGAAGAACGGCACGCGGATCCCACCCTGATACACCGACCCCTTCAACCCGCGCATCCCCGCCACATAGCGCGGCTGTTGCGGCCCGTTGTCGGTCATGAAAATCAGGATCGTCTTCGCGTCCAGGTTGGTTCGTTTCAGCGTCGCCAGCAGCCGCCCCACATTGTCGTCCAGGTTCTTCACCATGGCGTAGACCTTCTCCGTGGTGTCGTCGAGACCCTTATTCTTAAACGGCGCAACATAGGCATCGTCCACCTCGAGCGGCGTGTGCGGAGCGTTCGTAGGGATGTACAGGAAAAAAGGTTTCGCCTGGTTCTCTTGGATAAACCGACTGCCTTCCCGGAAGAAGATATCGGTGCAGTAGCCCTCTACCTTCTCAAACTTGCCATTCCGGAGGAGAGTAGGGTTGAAGTAGTGATTGCCGGGAGGCGGATCGGAGGGTTGACTGAGTCCCCCGCCCCCATGAACCAGCGATTCGCCGAAGCCCTGGTCGTGAGCGCGCATGGGGTAGTTGTCCCCGAGATGCCATTTGCCGAAGATGCCGGTCTTGTACCCGGCGGCGGAGAAGAGCTCGGCGGCGGTCTGCTCACGCGGGTCCATCATGGAGCGGCCCTTGAAGGTATCGACAATGCCCGTCCGGTAGTTGTAGCGGCCAGTGAGCAGGGACGCCCGCGTGGGCGAGCAGACTGGGCACACCTGGAACTGCGTGAACTGCGCGCCATCCTTGGCAATCGAATCGATGTTCGGCGTCTGGAGGTGCGTGTTTCCGTGAATGGAGAGGTCGCCGTAACCCTGGTCATCACTGATGATGAGGATGACATTGGGCCGGGCCGGAGCCGTCGTCTGTGCGACGGCCGCGGCGGAGGCGAGAAAGGCGCGGCGGGTCATGGCCCGCCCAGTGTACACCTATCCGGCCGGTTACTTCGTTAGCTCCGCGGCCGGCGCCAGCTTCATAAGGCGCGAGGGAGCGTCCTCCGGCAGCACATAGAGGTACCCTCCGCGCAGCGTCATCCCCTCGTTCGTGAAGACGACACCGCGGTCTGTAGTTTCCACCTCCTGGCGCCCCTGCAGCCCGAGCGTCTTCGGATCCAGACGATCAATCGCGCCCCGGCCCTTCTCCCGCAAACCACCCGCGTAGAGACTTCCGTTCAGGTACTTCATGTCCTGATACCGCGTGCCCGTTTCATTGGGCCGTTTCCCCAGCAACCGGCCGTCCTTGGTCCACTCGTAGATCTCTTTGCTATCCCAGTTTCCGCCATACAGACGATCCTTCGACGCCGCCACGCAGCCGATATGATCGGGCACCTCAAAGCTGCTCAACAGCCGTAGCGTCTTCTTGTCGCGCCGTTGAATCTGCGCCGTGCTCGTTCGACGATACTCAGCCACGGGAAGCCAAATGGAATCCCCATCGAGCATCAATCCACCGGGATGAAACTTCACGCCGTCCTGAACTTCGGTCTGCAGCAAAATCTGCCCCGTCCGCGCATTCAGCTTATACAGAAAGCCCTTCTTCGTCTCCTTGTCGACGGATGAGACCCACAACGTGTCGCCTTCGATATCGATCCCCTGCACATGATGCAGCGGGCCCTGCAGAGTGAGCGTTTCCAGAATCGTCAGCGCGGCGGCAAGGAGAAGCATATTACTCGATGGTAAGCCGAGCTTCCTCCGGCTCGCCGGCCATGGAGCCGAACGTCCAGTTTAAGAGAACCGGCGCAATGACGGTGGTCAACACGGCCATCACCACCACCACGCTATACGCCTGCTGCGAGATGGTCCCCATCGTCGCGCCGATCTGCGCCACCACCATCCCCACTTCGCCCCGCGGCACCATCCCGGCCCCAACCCTCTTCGCGTCCGCAAACCCCAGCGACCACGCCCCCAACCCGCACCCGAGCAACTTCGACACAACAGCGGCCACCGTAATCGCCCCAGCCAGCGCCAGCACCTTCGGATCCCGCAGCACCGTCACATCGAGCGCAAATCCGATCCCCGCCAGGAAGAACGGCACCAGCAGTTCCGTCACCCCCTGCGTCAGAACATGCACGCGATGATTAACCGTCTCCGCCAGCGCGACCCCGGCCAGGAAGGCGCCGATGATCGCCGCCACCCCGGCATAGTGAGCAAAAAGCGCCAGCGCGAAAAGCAGTATTAGCGCCAGGCTGAACTGCGATTCAACACCCTTCATCATCGCGTCGAGCTTCGGCAAAACCCGCATCATCGTCTTGCTGCCAAAGCTCAAAATAAAGATCGTAAAGCCAATCGAAATCGCCGCCGTCGTGGCGAGTTCCAACACGTTCACATCGCCCTTGGCAACGCTGCTGACGATCGCCAGCACCACCAGCCCAAGAATGTCATCGATCACCGCCGCGGCCAGAATAATGCGGCTCGCCAACACGTTCAATAAACCCATCCCCGCCAGCACCTGTGCCGTGATCCCCACCGACGTCGCCACCATCGCCGCGCCCACGAAGAGCGATTCAATATTCGACGCTCCGCTCCAGCGATAGATCGCGTACCCCATTGCCAACGGCACCACCACGCCCAGCACCGCCACCAGCGTGGCCGTCTTGCCAACTTTCGCCAGGTCCGACGCCTTCACCTCCAGCCCCACGCGGAACAGCAGGAACAGCACGCCCAGCTCAGCCAGTTCGCGAATCTGCCCCGGCTGCACCAGCGCCAGCACGCTTGGCCCCAGCAGCACGCCGGCGACAATCTCGCCCACAATATTGGGCATCTTCAGCGACTCGGCGATCTCTCCCAGAATCTTCGCCGCGCCAAAGACAAGAAGCATGGCGAGAGGAAGTTCCGCGCCGCCATGTCCTATGCTCATACTCAATACTATGGCAGCTGTGCGGGAACCAGCTTACAGACGGATTGCGGAGAAGCTCCGAAAGACCATCGCCGACGGACGCATGGCGCCGGGCGCGCGGTTGGCGTCGGAACGCGCGCTGGCCAGCCGGCATGGCGTCAGCCTGATGACGGCCCGCCGGGCGATGGTGGAGTTGGAGCGGATGGGATTGGTGACGCGGCGGATCGGGGCGGGGTCGTTCGTGGCGCCGGCGGGGAGCGGTATCCGGCGGCTGCGGGATCCGCATGAGGAGTTTCATGCACCGCATTGCACGCCCATCGATGGCGCGCGGGAGTGGCGGGCGGGCAAGGTCCTCGTCGTCGTGGAGCGGGTCACGTTGACAGAGGAAGGGGTACTCGGCACGCGGCCGTTGCTGGAATTCCTGGGCGAGGCGGCGGTACACGCGGCCGAAGAGATCTGGGCAGAGGGCGAACACCTGCGAGTACGGCAGACCATCTATTCCGATGGGCAACAGGTATTAGCCGTGCGGGAGATGGAGGTCCACGGGCGACGCGTCGAAGGCTGGGTCGGACGATAGATTCAAGTTCCCGGTCGTCTCGCCGATGAGGGAATCGTGGAAAGACGAACTGGGACCGAGCGGAGGGAGTCGCCAAGGCAGAGAGTGCCGGGCGGCCACAAGATCACCTTCTGGATCGAGGATAAGGACGGTTCGTGGACGCGGCAGGACGCCGAAATTGGCGACCGGTCGGACACCGGCGTCGGGCTGCTATTGGCTAAAGAAGTAGAAGCCGGCCAGAACGTCATGGTGGAGGGGGACGGGTTCTCCGGTGGCTCCGGTGGACGGCAGAAGGGCAAGATCTGCTGGTGCCGTCCCACGGTCGACGGGCGCTTCCGCGCGGGGATCGATCTGTCCATGGCGGCAAACGGCGGAGTCAAGGTGGACGAGAACTTCGTGGACTACTACGAGGTGATGGAACTCAGCCCCAGCGCCAGCCTCGAAACGATTCACCGCATCTACCGCATTCTGGCGCAACGCCTGCACCCGGATAATAGCGAGACCGGCAGCAACGAGGCGTTCAAGCAATTGGTGAGCGCCTACAAGATTCTTTCGGACCCGGAGCAGCGGGCGTCGTTCGACTCCACGCGCGGCGTCAAACAGCAGGTCCATTGGCGCGTGTTCGACCAGAACTCGGCAACCCCGAGCGTTGAACAGGAACAGATGAAACGGCGCGGCGTGCTGAAGGCGCTTTACTTGAAACGGCTGCGCGAAGCGGAAAACCCGGGGATGAACATGATCGAAATGGAGGCGCTGCTGGGGACGCCGCGGGAGCACCTGGACTTCACCATGTGGTTCCTGAAGGAGCAAGGATGGGTCGTCCGGACCGATAGCGGACGGTACTCCATCACCGTGAAGGGCGTCGAGCAGGCGGAAAAGTTGCAGGTCTGGGCGCCGCAGCCAACCGAGCATCTCCAATTGGAGCCGGCCTACTAAAGTTTCGGCGGTCCCATGCCGATGGAGCCATCAGTGAATACCGCAAAGGCTCCAGAACGACGAAAAAAGACGCGCGGCGAGAAGCAGCCAACACAATCGGCGCAGCTGTGGCTGGAGCGGCACGACGGAACCTGGCAGAAGCTGGCGGTTCAGGTACAGGATACCGGGGAGTACGGCGTCGGACTTCTCATGGGGGAGAAGATTCGCGACGGGTCGGCAGTGATGCTGGAAGGCGCGGGGTTAGCGGCGCCGGACGGTGGGCGCCCACGTGGCCGGGTGGCGTGGTGCACAGCGGTCTCACCCGGGGTTTTCCGGGCCGGGATTTCAATGGAAGACGGACGGGAAGAACGCGGTTCTGGCACGGCCGAGTTTGAAGACTTCTACGAGACGCTGGAAGTGAATCCCGTCGCGACGGCGGATACGATCCACAAAATCTATCGGGTACTGGCCCACCGCATGCATCCGGACAACCTGGAAAGCGGCAGTGAAGAGCAGTTCAAGAAACTGGTCCGGGCTTACCGTGTGCTCTCCGATCCGGAGCAGCGAGCGGCGTTCGATGTCGAGCGTTCACGGGTCACCACCAAACAGTGGCGGATCTTCGACCCGGAATCGGCGGCCCCGGGCCTGGAACAGGAACAGCGAAAACGCCGGGCAATCCTCGCGGTGCTCTACCACAAGCGCATGCGCCAGCCCGAAAAATGCGGAATTGGCATCCCGGAGCTGGAAGACCTGCTGGCCGTCCCTCGTGAACATCTGGAATTCCCGCTCTGGTTCATGAAGGAACAAGGCTGGGTACTCCGCAGCGATGGCGGACAGCACTCGATCACGGCAAAGGGCGTGGATTACGCAGAGTCGACCGGGGCATGGCAGCCGCCGATGTCGCGGAACTCGGGACTTCTTTCGGCAGGGGTGCCGCAGTAAGCAGGAACGTGACGACGTGTTGCCCCTTGGGTAGCAGGATCGTGTGACGGCCGTTGACGGTTAACCAATCCGCCTGCACCGGCGCGCCATCGATTTCCACCGCCCCGGGCTGCCGATCGAGAATAGCGATCGCCCGGTGAGCGGAGTTGTAACTCACCTCCACGGAATTGGCCTGCGCGGAGGCGGTCTTTAGATCGCCGTTGAAATCCAGAATCCGCATCGGTGGAACCGCCGTCGATGGTTCCACGGCTACAGGCCCCGGCGGCAGCCAGAGCGTGTCGGGATTGGCCACCGGCCAGAGCCGGCCATTCACCTTTGCCGGACCATTCCAGGGAATCCCGGCGCCAAACTTGGAGTCGATCACAAGGCGTCCGGCCACGTGATCAATCCGGTCCACCCGCGCGGCCGACGACGCCAGCAGCGGCAAATCCACGCGCCGGATCGAGTTCTCAAAGTACAGCGCCACGCGGGGAAATGCCCGCGCGGATAGATGGACCAATTGGAACAGCTCGGTCCCGGTCTGCTGTTTGGTCGGATAAACGTCCTGATGTTGATATCGATAGCGAGCTTGTCCTGGTGCGGCGTCACGTATTTCTCGGCGATCTGCGGGTAGCGCTGCGGGCCGAGATGCCAGATGGTGGCCGGGTCTTCGATCAGAAACGTGAAGTCGTGCCGGGCCAATAGGGGCAGCAGCCGGTCGCTTTCGGCGCCGATCGCGTCGCGCATCCGCGTGTCAAATTTGTCGTCGACGTGCGTGAGCACAATGTCCAGATGGGGCTGGGTTCGTTTGATCCTCGCGATTTCGTTCAGCCAGTCTTCCTGCATCCGCTGGGCCAGCATCGCCCGAAACTCGAGCAACTTGCCCCGCGCCGGGTGGGACTTGTCCCGCACCACCGCCACCGGGTCCACGTTGTGCTGAGCCAAAAACTCCGCCCGCACATCGTCGTTGAACGGCGTGAAGCGCGAGGGATTATCGATCCCCTCCAGCGATTCAAAATACAACTCGGCCAGGTTCAATCCGTCCCAATCGAACCGCCGGCTCAACTGCGCAATCCCTTCCTTCACCGCCCGCGCACAAGCCGGGTTGTTCAGGTTCATCAGCTTCCGCCAATCCAGCTGCGCGTCCTGTAGTAACGCCGTCTTCTCCCGCCACTCCGGATGGTCGTTCCAGAACTTCTCGCTGACGTGAGGCAACTCCACCCAGGCGTAAACCAGAATCGCCCGCCGGTGCGCGGCCTCGATCAGCTTTTTCAGGTATTCGTCACGCTGCGGGTCGGCGTCGTAGTAGTGCCACGCGGCCACGTGCAGCGCCCCGATCCCGGCCGCGCGCCAGCGTTCCGCCAGGTAATCCGGATCGGCGCGGAGCCGGTAGGAGGAATCGAAAAACGCCCATAGCCGGCCAGACTTGAACGGTAGCTCCAACCCCAGCGAGACCAGCGCCTGCAGGATATACGGAAACCGCTCATGCCCCTTCTGCCCCGGCGTGACGTTGCACCAGAACACGGCTCCACGCCCCAGCCGCAGCCCCGCCGTCAGCGGCGCGTTCGTCCACCGCTCCCGGCTAAACACCTTCGCCGCGGGCGGCACCGTGTACACCGGCAAGTCCAACGTCCGCTCCCAAATGATGGACAGCGCCTCGTCGTGGCTGTCGCGAATCTGTCGCGTTTGCACACGATTGTCCGTCGGCACGATGCCCAGCGCACCGGCAAACTCGGAGTTCCCTTCCAGAACCAGAATCGCTCCCTGCTCCACGCGCGGCCGCCACGTCGCCGTCGCCACCGGCGTCCCAGCGGGCAGCACGATAACGTTCGCCACTCCACTCGTTCCGGAGGTCATCCCAATGGACTGGAAAATGGCGGGCCAGGGACCAGCGTCATCCCCGGCCACATGGAAGTGAAAAGCGGGTTCGGCGGCACAGGCGACGAGCGAAACGAAGAAGGCGAAACTAACGCGTGATGGCATACCAGAATCCTGCGCGGAGGTCGAAATAGTTGGGCCGCCGCGGGTTGCCGGCGTTGCGCGTGTAGACGCCGCGAAGCGCCTGCACCGTGAAATGTACGTTGGGCGGCAGCGCAGCCCAGCGCGTCCGGATGCCCGCGCCAAACTCCACAAAGCTCGCCCAATACTGCCGTTTGGCATCGGCATTGGCGTTGACGCTCGTGAACGCCTGCAGGTTCTGCGCCAAGGTCCAGCCGATCTTGTTTTGATTCACGAAGATCACGTCGTTATCGAACCGGCTCACGAACACCACATCGTTCGCCGTCTCGGCGAACCATCCGCGATTCTCCCCGCCCATCGGCGTGCCGATCAACTTCGTCACCACCAGCCCGCCCCGGTAATCGGGCATCGCCCGTGGCTGATCGCTGGGCCCGCGGAAGCGTAACGCCGTCCCCGCCTCGGCCCATGCGCTCACGCCGTGCTTCACGGGCGTCGAAAAACCGACACCCAGAATCACCGCGCTCTCCGACAGATACTGCGGATTGGCCGCCGCCGTACGCGACCGCTCCACACCCCGCGCATCGGCCAGCAACCGCGCCGTGAAGTACGGTTTGATCGGCAATTTCGCCAGCGAAATCTCCGTCTTCACCTGGCTATAGGCGAACACGTCCTGCCACCGCGTACTTAGCATCGGCAACGCCCAAAACGTCGTCCGCAGCAGCGCATGGCCCGACGCCAGATTCCGATACGCCTTCCCCGCCTCCTCGGCAATCTTCGCGTTCGGCGCCCGCCGCGCCAGGTCAAACCAGCGCACCGCTTCGTTATCGTTCTTCAAAATGTTGTGCGCCCAGCCAAGTTTCAGCATCACCTCGAAGTCCAGCGGATCACTCTCGTTGGCGATCGTCAGGTACTTCAACGCGTCTTTCATGAAGCCCTTCTCGTAGGACGCGGCAGCCAGCACCTTGGCCTCCACCTTCACCTCGGCGCGGCTGGTTTCCGGCCGCCGGCGCAGCGCCTTAGGCATCTTCAACGCCGTGCGCACGCGGTCGGACAACTCATCGTCGTCCCCCTTCAGAACCTTCTCCAACAGCGGCAACGCCCCGGCCGTGTCCTGCCGCGTCAGCTTCAAAAAGCCCAACTGCGCCGTCGAAAGCAGATCCTCCGGCGCGGTCTTCACAATCGCCGCAAACTGCTTTTCCGCCTCCGGCTTCTTCTGCATCTCTAGCAGCAGGTACGCCAACTCCCGCCGCAAATCCGTATTCCCCGGATCCAACGCCAGCGCCGCCTCAAACTCATACACGTACGGATAGCGCGGGTTCAACAGCTCCCGCGCCTGCTCGGCCACCCGCGGCTCAGCCCCGCGCGACGCCGCCAACAACGCCGCATGCGCGTCCGCCGCCCGTCCCAGATTCGTGTAAACCCGGCCCAGATCCAACAGCAATACCCGGTACCCCGGCTTCAACTGCCACGCCCGCTCATAGTGCTTCGCCGCCAATGCCGACTCATCCCGCAGCTCCGCCAACTTCGCCAACTCCTCATGCCCCGAAAAGTTGTCCGGTATCTCCGCCAGCGCCTTCTCCCACCGCCCAATCCCCTCCGCCAGCGGCGTATCAATGTTCCGGAACGCCTGCTCCGCCGTCGCATTTCCCAGCCGCCGCAACCGGTCAAACACCCGCCGCGCCTGGATTGGCTGCTTCGTTTCATAGGCCAGAAACGCAAACTCCAGCGCCACATGCTGATCGGCGGGGTCACGCCGCATCGCTTCGGCAAACTGGTCGCGCGCCGCCTCCGTCTCGCCCACCTTCAAAAGCGTGTACGCCAGGTCCTTGCGCACCGGGATCCGCCCCGGTTCGGCCGCCAATCCCTGCTGGAACAGCCGGATCGCCTGGTCGTAGTCTTTCTCTTTCAACGCCGCATATGCGCGGTCCAACACCGCCTGCGCGCTCACGTGCACCGACACCAACGCCACGAAAAGGAAAAGTCGCGAAAACATGGCTCTGGATATGTAGTGGGCGCAGCCCGCCAGTTTTCTCAGGAAAATCTGATGATAATGAGAGTCATGGCCTTTACCGGTGTCGATTACTTCCTCCTGGACGCCTCGCTCAGCGAACAGGAACTGCTCGTGCGGCGGACCACCCGGCAGTTCGTCGAAGATCGTGTCGTCCCCGTCATCCGCGACTGCTTCCGCGACGGCCGCTTCCCCATGGATCTGATCCCGGAGATGGGCGAAATGGGCTTCTTCGGCGCCAATCTAGAAGGCTACGGCTGCGCCGGCATGACCAACACCGAATACGGCTTAATCATGCAGGAGCTCGAACGCGGCGACTCCGGCCTCCGCAGTTTCGTCAGCGTCCAAGGCGCGCTGGTCATGTATCCCATCCACGCCTTCGGCTCCGACGAACAGAAAAATCGTTGGCTGCCGCTGCTCCAGTCCGGCAAGGCCATCGGCTGCTTCGGCCTCACCGAACCGCAGTTCGGCTCCAACCCCAGCGGCATGTTGACGCGCGCCGTCCGCGACGGCAACGGTTGGGTCCTCAATGGCGAAAAAACCTGGATCACCAACGGATCACTCGCCGACGTCGCCATCGTCTGGGCCCGTACCGACGAAGGCATCCGCGGCTTCGTCGTCGAAAAGGGAACGCCCGGCTTCACCGCCTCCGACATTCACGGCAAAATGTCCATGCGCGCCTCGGTCACCTCCAGCCTCTCGCTCGTCGATGTCCGACTGCCCGATTCGGCCATGCTCCCCGGCGCCCGCGGTCTGAAGGGCGCCCTCGCCTGCCTCTCCCAGGCCCGCTTCGGCATCGGCTGGGGCGTCTTGGGCGCCGCCATGGATTGCTACGAAACCGCCCGCCAATACGTCATCGAACGAAAACAGTTCGACAACCGCCCGCTCGCCTCCCACCAACTGGTGCAGGAAAAGCTGGCGACGATGATCACCGAGATTACGAAGGGGCAGATGCTCGCCCTCCACTCCGGCCGGCTAAAGGACGCGGGCAAGCTCGCCCCTCATCACATCTCTATGCTGAAGCGGAACAACGTGGGCATGGCGCTCGACTGCGCCCGCCTCAGCCGGGACCTGCTCGGTGCCAACGGCATCATGGACGAATACCCGATCATGCGCCACATGTGCAACCTGGAAACGGTGAAAACCTACGAAGGAACCGACCACGTGCACTGCCTGGTAATCGGAGAACATGTCACAGGAATTGCGGCGTACCGGTAAGGTGTCCTATACTGACAGAAGGCATTTGCTTCTATGATTCTGTCAGTCATCTTGACGATCGTTCACGTCGTCGTCTGCTTGTTCCTGGTGGTTGTCGTGCTGCTGCAAAGTGGCAAGGCGGCCGATCTGGCGGGCGCGTTCGGCGGAATGGGTTCCCAGACGGTGTTCGGCCCGCGCGGTGCGGCGACGGCTCTCAGCCGCGCTACCACGGCTTCGGCGGTGCTGTTCATGGTCACGTCGCTGGGTTTGTCGGTCATCGCGACCCGGCAATCCGGTAGCGCTGGCGGTGGCGCCAAGTCGGTGTTGGAAAACGTAAAGGATGCGGGTGCGGCCCCTACGCCCACTGCTCCTGGCTCGATTCCTCCGCCGATGCCTACGCAGCCGGCCGGTCAGCAGCCCTCGATCGAATTGTTGGATCCGACAACGGGTAAGGTTGTTTCTAAGCAGCCCCTCGAATTGCCTCCGCCCCCGGCGGCTGGTCAGCAGAAGCAGGAGCAGAAGAAGTAATGTTGTGCCACGAGTTTGCGGAGGTGGCGGAATTGGCAGACGCACTAGCTTGAGGTGCTAGCGGGTAACACCGTGCGGGTTCAAGTCCCGCTCTCCGCACCATAGTTGAAAGCCGTCGTATCCCTGATACGGCGGCTTTTTTCTTTTCGCGTTCTAATTGTAGTTGCGGACGCGCCCCAGTAGACGGCGCGACGGATATGCTTCCCCGACGGGCCACTCCGATGAAGCGACCAGGGAACCTGACTCATCACATAAGCTCGCGCATCGCGCGACTAAGGATTAGTTTTTATGATTAGAACGCTACCTCTCCTCGCCGTCCTTCTCGCGCTCCCCGCCTTCCCCCAGGCCTCCTCCATCAACGGCCAGATCCTCGGCACCGTCACCGACGATTCCGGCGCCGCCATCGCTAGCGCCAAAGTCACCGCCACCAACACCAACACCGGCCTCACCCAAACCGCCGAAACCGAAGGCTCCGGCCTCTTCCGTTTCACCATCCTCCCCTTGGGATCCTACAACCTCCGTGTCGAAGCCGCCGGCTTCGCCCCCGTCAAACAAACCGGCATCGCCCTCAACGCCGGCGCCACCGTCACCCAGGACATCCGTCTCTCCGTCAAAGGCGTCTCCACCGAAGTCGTCGTCTCCGCCAACTCCTCCGTCATCGACCCCTCCCGTACCGACACCGGCCGCAGCCTCACCAGCTACGTCCTCACCAACCTGCCCCTAGTCTCCCGCAACCCCTTCAACTTCATCCTCCAACAGCCCAACGTCAGCGGCCGCGGCAACACCGAATTCGGCGTCCCCCGCAAGGTCAACGCCAACGGCTTCAACGGCCGCATCAACTACCAGCTCGACGGCTCCAACAACACCCAGTCCGACCGCGCCGGCATCCGCCTCCTCCCCGTCTCCAACGAATGGGTCGACGAAGTCCAAACCGTCTCCAACGGCTTCGCCCCCGAATTCGGCAACACCGTCGGCACCGTCTTCAACACCATCACCAAATCCGGGTCCAATGAACTCCACGGCTCCGGCGCCTACATCTTCCGCCGCACCGGCTTCAGCGCCCGCCCCGCCCTCCTCGCCTTCAATCGCCCCAC
>CANIVU010000043.1 GCA_947470805.1 Acidobacteriota bacterium
CGAAGAAATCGTCAGCCAGTCCCACCTCGACGCCAAAGGCCAGGCCCTCCTCGAAGAGGATCTCCGCTCCCCCTGCACCGAAGAAATCGCCGTCTTCCGCGCCTTCGCCGAAGAGGTCGCCAAAGGCCGCAACGGCTTCGTCATTCTCGACACCGCCCCCACCGGCCACACGCTCCTCCTCCTCGACGCCGCCGAATCCTACCATCGCGAAATCTCCCGCACCGCAAGCGACATGCCCCAATCCGTCCGCGACCTCCTCCCCACCCTCCGCGACCCCAACATCACCAAGGTCCTGCTGATCGCCCTCCCCGAAGCCACCCCCGTCCACGAAGCCGCCCGCCTCCAGTCCGACCTCCGCCGCGCCGGCATCGAACCCTTCGCCTGGGTCATCAACCAAAGCTTCCTACTCACCGCCACCCAGGACCCCACTCTCCTCGCCCGCGCAACCCGCGAACAGACCTACATCGACGAGGTAAAAACGAAACACGCCACCCGCCTCGCCGTCCTCCCCTGGCTCGCCCAGGAACCCGTCGGCCCCGACGCGCTCCGTCAACTGGCCCTGTGTTAACCTCCAGATAAGCTCTCTCGCGCCATGCCCGTCCATTCCAACTGTCTGGTCACACCCGCCGCGTGAAACCAGCCCTCATTCTCTCCTCCACCGCCGCTCCCGGCATCACCCTCGAATCGATCACGTCTGAGCACCTCGAACTCCTCCGCCTCTGGAAGAACAACCATAGCCATCGCTTCTTTCACCAGGAAAAAATTACCGCCACCCAGCAGCGCGAGTGGTTCGACGCCTACTCCACCCGCCCCGGCGATTGGATCTTCCTCATCCACGACCCCGCCACAAAACACCCCGCCGGCTGCCTCGGCTATCGCGTTCTCGATAAAGAAATCGACATCTACAACGTGCTCCGCGCCGAAAATGTCCCCTCCCGCTCCCGCGCCCACTCCCACGCCCTCAACATCCTAACCAACCACATCGCCGCGACCCACCAACTTCCCATCCGCGCCCGCGTTCTCGCCGATAATCCCGCCGCCCGCTGGGCGCGCCTCCACGGCTTTCAACCCATCGGCCGCGGCCACGAAGCCGGCCTCGAATTCCACTTTCTCGAACAGGATCCGCTCCGCCGCGCCGCCTACCCCGTCACCGTAAAATGGACCTCCGATTGCGCTAACCAAAACCCTCTATGAGCACCGGCCAAAATCTCATTTTCCTCATCTCCCAACCCCGCGCCGGCTCCACCCTGCTACAGAAGATCCTCGGCGCCCATCCCGAAATCCACACCCTCTCCGAACCCTGGATCGCCCTCCACCCCCTCTTCGCCCTCCGCCAACAGGGTGCCTCCGCCAACTACTCCCACGCCCTCGCACAAGCCGCCACCACAGACTTCCTCTCCCACGTCCCCGGCGGTGAAAATACCTATTACGAAGGCGTCCGCCTCCTCCTCAATCACCTCTACAACGCCGCCCTCGCCCCCTCCGGCAAATCCGTCTTCCTCGACAAAACACCCCGTTACTACTTCATCATCGATGAACTCCGCCGCGTCTTCCCCGACGCCCGCTTCGTCTTCCTCATCCGTAACCCCCTCGCCGTCTTCTCCTCCATCCTCGAAGCCTGGATTCATAAACCCCACTTCGGCCACCAGTACGCCTTCCGCTACGACCTCATGCACGACCTCTTCACCGCCCCCGAACTCCTTGCCCACGCCATCGCCAACCCCGCCCCCAATACCGCCGTCATTCACTACGAAAATCTCGTCCAATCACCCGCCGCCGTCGCCAATCTCTGCCGGCAACTCCGCCTCCCCTTCCACCCCGAAATAATCGAATACGGGCAAAACCCCAAAAACCAACGATGGACCTTCGGCGACCAAGGCACCGTCTACACCGAACAAAACCCCATCCCCTCCCGCGCCGAACGCTGGCAACGCGTCCTGCCCGCCAACCCAGGCTGGCACCGCCTCGCCCACTCCTACCTCCAAACCCTCGGCGCCCATCGCATTGCCCGTCTCGGCTACAACTCCGACACCCTCTCCGCCTCCCTCGGCGCCCCCGACGCCGCCCCCGCCGACTTCCTCTCCCACACCGTCCTCACACCCTTCTACGGCGACTCCTGCAACTACGTATCCCAGCTCGCCCTGCTCCAGGAAGCCATCAACCGCGCCCAACACCCCGTCGCCCAATAACCTGCCCATGCACCGCCGCCAACTGCTCCACAAAGAACCGGTTCACCGCATGCAGCCCCGGCCGCGTAAACAGCCCCTCCACCGTCTCGTAGCTCTGGAAATCCCGCACCCGGCTCAACTCCAACTCCTGCAGAAAATGCAGCACGCGGATCTCCGCCGCCTCCTCGGGATTGGCGTCATAAATCGCCGGGATGTTCTGGAAGTTGTACCGCAGCGGCAACGGCGTCCACTCCAGCCCCAGCCGCACCATCGCCATCGTCAACGCAATCTGCCCGCTCAGCGCCGTCTTCGATACCGTCTCCACCAACCCATAATCGGCCAACAGGTTCTGCCCGATCTCCCGCATCACCGCCCCGCTCGCCATCACCACACCCATATTCCCGTATGGCGGGCTGAACTGCAGCTCGTCCACATGTTTCGGCTGGTTCTCCCGCATCCATCGCCATCCCGGATGCTCCATCGTGAACGCCGGCAGCTCCAATCCCGCCAGCCCGAATATCCGCTCCCACCACGCCCTTGGCGACGCCTCGTCCAAATGCTTCGGATACAAATAGAACGGCGAATAATACGCCGGCACCGCCGCCAGCTTCCGCGTCCCGCGCACCGCCTCAATCGCCTCGTCCAACCGCCCCGTCACCAGCACATCCCCGTCCAGCATCACCACCGTCTCGGCGTCGAAATCGTAGCAATACCGCCGGTACGCCGTCGCCGCGTACCACCACCGCGCAAAATCCTCGTCGGAGACCCATCGCCACTCCAACGGATACTCCGCCGCCCACGGACACAGCGCCTCCAGGTCCACGCGCTTAGCGTCCCCCACCGTCACCACAATCCGGTACTCGCCCTCTTGCAATCCAGAATTCCGCGCGATCGACGCCGCCAGATAATGCACCCGGCACAGAAAATCCGGCGTCGGGCTAATGGGGATATGAAACTCACAACGCAACATACGGTCTCTCTATGATCTCCGTTTTCGGCTCCGCCATCGGCGAAGAGGAAATCGCCGCCGCTACCGCCTGCCTCAAATCCCAATGGATGGGCGCCGGTCCCATCGTCGAAGAGTTCGAACACGCCTTCGCCGCCCGTCTCCAACTCCCCAACTTCGCCATGGTCAACAGCGGCTCCAACGCCCTCTACCTCGCCATCAAAATTCTCGACCTCCCCCCCGGCTCCGAAGTCATCCTCCCCTCCTTCACCTGGATCGCCTGCGCCCAGGCCATCCTCCTCAACGGCTGCGTCCCCGTCTTTGCCGACGTCGATCTCCACACCCACAACATCACCGCCGGCGCCATCCGCCCCCACATCACCCCCCGCACCGCCGCTATCATGGTCGTCCACTACGCCGGCAAACCGGTCGACCTGGAGCCCATCCTCGCCCTCGGCTTCCCCGTCATCGAAGACGCCGCCCACGCCGTCGATAGCACCTGGAACGGCCACGCCTGCGGCTCCCTCGCCGACGTCGGCATCTTCAGCTTCGACGCCGTCAAAAACCTCGCCTCCCCCGAAGCCGGCGGCCTCACCGTCCGCGATCCCGCCCGCTTCGCCCGCGCCCGCTCCCTTCGCTACTGCGGCATCGAAAAGAGCGGTTTCGCCGCCGCATCCACCGCCGCCGGACGCTGGTGGGAATACACCATCCGCGACGTCGCCCCCAAGCTCTTATCCAACGATCTCTGCGCCGCCGTCGCCCTCGCCCAGCTCCACAAACTGGACGCCCTCCAACACCGCCGGCGCGAAATCTGGCAGCGCTACCAACAAGAACTCGCCCCCCTCGATTGGCTCGTCACCCCCGCCAACCCAGCCTCCAACGAACGCCATTCCTACTTCACCTACTGCCTCCGCCTCCCCCACCCCGGCGCCCGCGACCGCTTCGCCAAAGCCCTCTACGACAACGGCATCTACACCACCCTCCGCTACCACCCCCTCCACCAAAACCCCATCTACAATTCAAAATCCGTCCTACCCATCTCCGATCAGCTCAACGAACAAGCGCTCAGCATCCCCATCCACCCCCGCCTCTCCGACGCCGACGTAACCCACATCCTCAACACCATCCGCGCTACCAGCCCACAGGCTGCGTCCACGCCCGCTTAAACCCAAACTCATCGCTCGCCACCTCCGGCGCCCCCGTCGACGTCACCACCGCCCGCACATACATCTCCCCGCCCTTCATCTCATACGAAGGCGTCAACCCCGCCACCTCCGCCAGCACCCGTCCTTTCCCCCCAATAAACCGCGTCAAAAACTTCTCATTCCCCTTACCAACAATTTTCAAAGCCAACCGCTTCCCCACAAACGAAACGTCTTCCAACTCCACCCCCGTCGACGAATAAAACTCCCCCGCCCTTAGCGCCCGAACAATCGATTCCGGCGTCAAATGCCGCGCCCGAACCATCACCCAAGCCCGCCCCGGCGGCGAATGCGTCTTGTTCCCATGGTGGTTGTGCGAATCATCGGTAGCCAGCCCATACAACGGCGGCGCCGAATACTGCGTAATCCGCAGAGTGTTCGCAATGTCCCAAATCGCATCCGTCCCCGGCCGTGTCGCGTCCCCCGGATCGTTGTCCCCGTCCACGCCATTCCACACTTCAAAGAATCGTTCCCCCACCACCGCCGCCAGGTCCTCCGCCGTCACACCCCACTTGTAGTTCGGGTGGTTCACATGCAGCAACACCTCCCGCCCCGTCCGCTTCCCGCTCTCCTCCACCATCTGCAAATTCCGCGTCATGCTCTCGCGAATCGTCGACCCCATCTGAAACGTCAACTGCTCCGCCAAATTGGTCGCGTTCATATGCAGCGTCCGCCCATCGCCAGACCCGCCCGTCAGCTCCTCGGACTGGATCATCAAAAACCGCCCCCGCTCCTCCACCAACCCGCGATACTCATCGAAGGTCTTCAACCGAACCTCGTCCCCCCGCCGCTGTACCCAGGAATCGCCAAACCGTTTCCGATACTTCCCAACGCCATCCACCCCAGCCCGCCGGTTAACAGCCGCCCCCGCCATCCAGCGATCGGAATTACTCAAAACGTTATGGTCCGAAAGCGCCAAAAACTGATACCCATGATCCCGGTACCATTCCGCGATCATCTCCGGAAAGTCATCCCCATCGCTCCAAAGCGTGTGGGTATGCAGATTCCCCTTAAACCACCGCGGCGCCGGATCCACCTCGATCTGCGCCAGCACCGCACCCGCCAAAACCAACAACGCCGCCAATCGCCAATAGCCCATCCCGCCATCCTACCAACTGAGCCGCCCGCTCAACTCCTTCTCCCCAACCCCAACCATCACCCCCGCTTATACAGTACCAACCACCCCTGTCCCCGATATTCCAGTTTTCATAGAATCGGCGCACATCACTCCCATTTTCCATACCCAGCCGCCCTACCCTACCAACGCAGCCACCCGCTCAACCCCTTCTCTCTCAATCCCCAACCATCACCCCCGCTTATACAGTGCCAACCACCCCTGTCCCATGTCTTCCATATTTCATAGACTCAGCGCACGCCGATCCCATTTGTCATATCGAACCGCCCTACCCTACCAGCGCAGTCGCCCGATCAACCCCTTCTCCCCAGCCCCAAACCCCACAACCCCACCCTTCCCCACCGAAAACGTATGCAGCCCGAACCCCGCCACCGCCCGCCAGCCTAATCCCCCATCCACCGACACATCCGTCCCCGTCGGCCCCACCGCCACCAACCCCTTCCCCATCACGGACACCACCGATCGCAACCCACCCACCCCTGTCCCCACTTTCCAAGTCACACCCCCATCCTCCGTCACCGCCACATTCCGCACCGCCCTGTCCTCTAACTTGTAGTCCCCCCCAACAACAACCCCATGCCGCCCATCCCGGAACGCCACCGAAAAAATCCCCGCGCTCGCCCCCGTCTCCAACCCGGCCGAAGAGATCGCCCAAGTCCGCCCCCCATCCACCGACCGCAACACCCGTCCCGCCGTAGTCCCCACCCAAAGTAACTTCCGGCCCCAACTGGCAATATTCGTCCCACTAGCCGCAAACGCCCCCTCCCCCGCCAGCGCCCCCGGCACCTCCCGCCGCTCCCAATGCGCCCCGCCATCCGCCGTAAACAAAAACACAAACTTCCCTTCAATCGAATCCCCCACCGCCATCCCATGCCGCGCATCCCAAAACGTCATCGCGTCATAAAACGCCTTCTCATCCGTGTTCTGAAACTGCAACGCCCACGACATCCCGGCATCCCGCGTCTTGTAAATCCGCGACGCTCTCCCCGGCCCAATGCTCAACAAATACGCCGTCTTCTCATCCACCGCGTCCACATCCCGGAAGTCCAGCTTCTCCGCCCCCGGCACAATCAGCCGCTTCCAAGTCGTCCCCCCATCCGAAGTACGCAGCACGGTCCCCTCCGCCCCGCTCGCCCACGCCACGCGCTCGTTCACCGCGCTCACCCCGCGCAGCCGCGCCGAAACCCCGCTCACCAAAACCGTCCACTCCTGGCCGAACCCGGCCAATCCCAAAGCAAACACCAATAAAATCCGCATCCCTATTTCCCCGCCACCCGCCAGTGAGAAACCTCCGGCCACTTCTTCAACTCCCCCGCCGCCCAAGCTGTGCTCTTGTCCTTATGGCAAGAAGTACAAGCATTCGGCACCTGCAACGAATCGGTCGTCGAAGGCGGAATGAACTTAAACGTATGGCTCCGCACATTCACATTCGCAATCGTCTGCTCAATCTTCGGCATGTGGCAACTCACACACTCGCTCCCCGCGGACCCAGCCTTATGATGCGTATGCTGTTCCAACGTCGCCCCACGCGGCCCGTTCGCCGAACTCGGCCCATGGCAAGTCAAACAAACCGTGCTCGCCGGCTTCACCAGGTCGGCGTTATTCGCCGTCCCATGCGCATCGTGACAACTTGAACAAGTCACCCCATGCGTGTACATCGCGCTCTGCACAAAATCGTTCCCCTGCATCCGGTTCTTGTGCCCCGTCCCATCGCCAAAATGCGTGAACGTAGTCTCGCCCAACTTGTGCTCTTCCAGCTCCCAGAAATCGCCCAGATTCTTCGTCACGTCATACCCCACCGGCCAGTCAAAATAGCGGCCCGCCACCGGGTTCACCAGCGGCTTTCCCTGCGAGTGGCACTGTATGCAAACATCGTTCGCCTTGTGCGAAGTCAGCCGCGCCGGGTTCACAATATTCGCCCTCTCGGCCTTCGCCACGTGCCCCGCACCCGGCCCATGGCACTTCTCGCAACCCACGTTCCACTCCGTCACTTTCTTCGTCTTCACGTCATAATTCACCGAATGGCACCCATCGCATAACGGCCCCGTCGGCCGCTCCATATTGCCCGCCGGATAATGCTTCGTCCACCAATCCGTCCCGGCCTTCACGTTATACGCCCGCCAAACTTTGTTCTCCACATCCCACTGCGCCGGCAGCGGAAAATAGTCATCCCCAACCTTCTTGAAATACCGCTGCTTCCACTTACCCCCGTACGTAAAAGCAACCTCGTTCAAACCAAACGTCAACAACGGATCGGCCTTCGAAAAATCCGGAATCACCGCCTCCGGCCGAACCTTCGGATCAACGACGACATTCGCCATCCGCGTCTTCGCCCACCGCGCATAAATCCCCGCATGACAAGTCTTGCAAGCGCCCGACCCCGCATACCCCTGCGCCAACATCGCCACAGACGCCAATCCAAAAAGGAGCAACCGAATCATCCCCCAAGCATACCCATAAAATAATACCCAGCCATGTTCACTCCCAATGACCGCGCCACTCTCCGCGCCCAACTCCTCGAACACGCTAAATCCGATCCCCGTATCACCGCCGCCGCCATCACCGGATCCGCCGCCGCCAACGCCGAAGACCAATGGTCCGACATCGATCTCGCCTTCGCCCACACCGGTCCCCTCGACCCCCTCCTCACCAACTGGACCGACAAGATGTACAAGGTCCACAACGCCATCCGCCACACCGACCTCCAATTCGGCCCCTGGCTCTACCGCGTCTTTCTCCTGAAAAACACCCTCCAAGTAGATCTCGCCTTCGTCCCCGCCGACGAATTCCGCGCCCTCTCCCCAACGTTCAAACTCCAATTCGGCCAAGCCAACCAACCCGCCCCACAACCCGAACCCCAACCAGAACCCCTAATCGGAATGGCCTGGCTCTACGCCCTCCACGTCCGCGGCGCCATCGCCCGCAACAAACCCTGGCTAGGCGAACACATGCTCACCGGCATGCGCAACCAACTCCTCTCCCTCCTCTGCCTCCGCCACGGCCTCACAACAGCCCACGGCAAAGGCATCGACCAACTCCCAACCAAAATCAAAACTTCCCTGGAACCAACCCTCCCCACCGCCCTCACAACACCCGAACTCACCCGCGCCTTCCGTGCCACAACCGAAGCCCTCTGCCGCGAAGTCGACGAACCCCTCGCCCACACGCTCCATGATCTAATAAGGCCTTGAAGCTCCCCGCCTCATCCCTGCTGCTCTTCCTAACCCTCGCCGCCCCGGCCCAACCGCTCACCCTATCGGACTGCCTCCGCCTCGCCGCCTCCGTCCCCTCCCCCGTCTCCATCGCCCGCCAGGAAGCCCGCATCGCCGCCCTCTCCGTCACCGCCGCCCGCGCCAACTTCCTCCCCCAATCCGCCTTCTCCGGCGGCATGATCTACAACACCCCCCGCGCCGATCGCCAGGCCTTCGTCTCCTTCAACGGCGCCCGCGAATACATCGCCCAACTCGGCGTCGCCCTCGAACTCGACACCTCCGGCCGCCTCCGCGCCGCCTACGCCCGCGCCAAAACCGATCGCGACTCCGCCACCACCGCCATCGCCCTCAACGAACGCGACCTCCGCCGCGCCGTCACCCAGGCCTTCTACCGCGCCCTCCTCACCCGCAAACTCGCCGACGCCGCCCACGCCAGCCTCGCCGAATCCCAAAGCTTCGAAACCCGCGTCACCGCCCTCGTCAAAGGAGGCGAAGCCGCCCAAGCCGACCTCATCAAAGCCCAATCCCAAGTCGCCGCCTTCGATCAATTCCACCGCGCCGCCACCCTCGACGCCCGCCTCGCCAACCAGGAACTCGCCAGCTTCTGGACCGCCGATGTCGACACGCCGCTGAACCTCGCCGACGACCTCGACAAAACCGAACCCCCACCCACCGAACCCCCAACCGCCTACCTCCGCCGCGCCGAATTTCGCCTCTTCGATCTCCAAAAACTCGGCTTCACCCTCGACGCCAAACGCGAACGCGCCGCCCTCCTCCCCCAAGTCAACCTCGGCTACCAATACGGCCTCGACGCCAACCAATTCCGCTGGCGCGAACGCGGTGCCGCCCTCGTCGCCACCGTCCACGTCCCCATCTTCGATTGGTTCCGCGCCCGCTCCACCGCCCAACAATTCACCGAAAAAGCCCAGCAAATCGAAGCCACCCGCAAAATCACCGAACGCGCCTTCTCCCGCGAACTCGAATCCGCCAAGTCCCGCCTCGCCTCCATCAACGAACAACTCACCCTCGCCCAATCCCAAGTCGACCTGTCGGAAAAAAACTACAAACTCGCCCGCCTCAGATACGAAGGCGGCGAAGGCCCCGCCCTGGACGTCGTCCTCGCCCAAGCCCAACTCCAGCAAGCCCGCGCCAACCACTTCAACACTCTCTTCCAATTCGTAACTGCCCGAGCCGATCTGGAGGTCGCCGCCGGTCGATGAAAAACTACCTCGCAATCACACCTCTGCTACTCCTCACCGCCTGCGCCTCCGCCCCCAAGGAAGAGGAGCACAAGAAGCCCACCGTCGCCGTCAAAACCGCCGTCGCCGAAGCTTCGACAGTCGAACTCACCCTCCGCGCCCCCGCCACAATCTTCCCCCGCGAACAAGCCAACATCACCCCCCGCATCACCGGCGCCATCCGCCAACTCAAAGCCCGCAAAGGCGACACCGTCGCCGCCGGTGCCCTCCTCGCCACCCAGGAAAATCGCGACCTCACCGCCCTCCGCGACGAAGCCCAGGCCCAACTCAACGACGCCCAGGCCACCCTCGAAAAGACCCGCCGCGGCACCAACCCTACCGATACCGAACGCGCCCGCGGCCAAGTCGAAACCACCCAAGCCCTCCTCAACCAAGCCCAGAAAATCTACGACCGCCGCAAGGCCCTCTTCGATCAAGGCGCCATCCCCCAACGCGACCTGCTCATCAGCGAAACCGAACTCGCCACCGCCAAAACACATTTCAACGTCGCCACCCGCTCCCTCAAACTCCTCGCCAGCGAATCCCAAACCCAGGACATCCGCATCGCCGAAGCCCGCGTCGAACAAGCCAAAAGCCGCCTCAACAACCTAACCACCCAACTCCAATTCGCCGACCTCCGCGCCCCCTTCTCCGGCACCATCACGGAACAATTCCAATACGCCGGCGACCTCGGCCAGCCGTCCCAGCCCATCTTCACCCTCGTCGATCTGGCCATCGTCTCCGCCCGCGCCCAGGTCCCCGAAGCCGAAGCCGCCCGCCTCCAACCCAACCAGCCCTGCGAATTCTCCAACGGCGAAGCCACCGCCAAAGGCCGCGTCACCGTCATCAACCGCGCCGTCGACCCTCTCCGCCGTACCGTCGAAATCTGGTGCGAAATCGCCAAACGCGCCAAAGAACTGCGCGCCAACGCCTTCGGCACCGCATCCTTCCAAACCGGCAGAATCGACCAAGCCGTCCTCATCCCCACCACCGCCCTCCAACTCGAAGAAGGCACCCGCAAAGGAACGGTCCTAACGATTGACTCGACCAACACCGCCCACAAACGCGAAGTCGAAGTCGGTGATCAAATCGGCGAAAAACGCGTCATCTTAACCGGCTTAAAACCCGGCGAAACCGTCATCACCGAAGGCGCCTACGAACTCCCCGACGGCACCAAAGTCACCCCCGAAAAGGACGCTAAAAAATGACCGGCGGCCTTGCCGAATTCTCCCTCCGCCACGGCCGCGCTCTCGTCCTCGTCGCCGCCAGCTTCGCCCTCGCCGGCCTCCTCCTCATCCCCCAAATCCCCATCTCCATCTTTCCCCAGACGGACTTCCCCCGCATCGTCATCCTCGTCGATAACGGCATCGCCCCGCCCAACATTCAGATGTCCGCCGTCACCCGCCCCATCGAAGAGGCCATCCGCCTCGTCCCCGGCGTGACGACAGTCCGCTCCACCACCGCCCGCGGCTCCACCGAAATCAGCATCTTCTTCCGCTGGGATGTCGATATCTTGAACGCCCTCCACTTGGTCCAGGGCCGCATCTCGCAAATCACCCCGTCTCTCCCGCCAGAGTGCCGATTCTACATCAACCGCCTCACCTTCGCCGTCTTCCCCATGGTCGGCTTCTCCATCACCTCCCCCACCCGCCCCACCACCGAACTCTGGGAACTCGCCTACTACCAGATCTCCCCCCGCCTCTACCGCCTCTCCGGCGTCGCCGAAACCCGCATCGTCGGCGGCCGCCTCCCCGAATACCACGTCCTCATAGACCCCAAACGGCTCAACGCCTACAACATGCCGCTCACCAAGGTCGTCGACGCCATTCGCAACGCCAACTCCATCACCCCCGCCGGCATGCTCCAGGAAAACTACCACCTGTACTTGACCACCGTCACCGGCCTCATGGACAAGCCCGAGCAAATCGAAAACACCGTCGTCGACGTCGTCAAAGGCACCCCCGTCTTCGTCAAAGACATCGCCCAAGTCTCCCCCGGCGAAAAACCCGCCTACAACATCGTCACCGCCAACGGCCGCCCCGCCGTCCTCGTCAATGTCCTCCAACAGCCCGATGGCAACGCCGTCACCGTCGCCGCCGCCGTCAATGCCGAACTCGCCGAAATCCGCAAAACCCTCCCCAAAGACATCGAACTCTCCACCTACTACGACCAGTCAATCCTCGTCCGCGACTCCATCTCCGGCGTCGTAGAATCCATCCTCATCGGCCTCCTCCTCTCCATCGCCGTCCTCCTCGCCTTCCTCAAAAACTGGCGGACCACCATCATCGCCGCCGCCGTCATCCCCATCGCCGTCCTCACCGCCGTCGTCTGCATGCGCTTCTGGAACATGAGCTTCAACCTCATGACCCTCGGCGGCATCGCCGCCTGCATCGGCGTCGTCATCGATGACGCCATCGTCGTCGTCGAAAACATCGCCGTCCATCTCAACCTCGGCCAATCCCCCAACGAAGCCGCCCGCAGCGCCATCGTCGAATTAACCCCCGCGCTAATCGGCTCCACCCTAACCCCCATCGTCGTCTTCGTCCCGCTAGTCTTCCTCGGCGGCATCACCGCCGTCTTCTTCCGGGCGTTAGCCCTCACGCTAGTCGCCTCCCTCCTGGCCTCCCTAGTCCTCGCCCTCCTCTTCACCCCCGTCCTCGCCGCCTGGCTCCTGAAACCCGCCGACGGCAAATCCCGCGAAGGCCGCTGGATGCACGGCCTCACCGAACGCTATGAATCCCTCCTCGCCTGGTGCCTCGCCAAACCCGTCCTCATCACCGTCCTTTCCGTCACAATCCTCGCCGCCTCCGGCGCCCTCTACTGGAACCTCGGCTCCGGCTTCCTCCCCGAAATGGACGAAGGCGCCTTCGTCCTCGACTACCGCACCCCCTCCGGAACCTCCCTGCAAGAAACCGATCGCCTCTTAAAGAAAATCGAGAAACACCTCGCCGATACCCCCGAAATCGAAAGCTATTCCCGCCGCACCGGAGCCCGCCTGGCATTAGCCATCGCCGAACCCAACACCGGCGACTTCCTCATCAAACTGAAGAAGGACCGCCACCGCTCCCTCGAAGAAGTCACCTCCGAACTCCGCGAAAAAATCACGTCTTCCGAAGCCGCCATCGAAGTCGAATTCCCCCACATCCTGGAGGACTTAATCGGAGACCTCGCCTGGTCCCCCCAACCCATCGAAATCAAGCTCTCCCACAAAGACGAAGCCACCTTCAAAAAGGCGGCCGAACAAGTCGAAAAGTGGCTCCCAAAAGTCCCCGGCGTCGTCGACATCGTCAACCAAACCATCGTCATCGGCCCCGCCATCAACTTCCGCATCGACCCCGAAAAAGCCAACCGCGCCGGCTTCACCGTCACCGACGTCGCCAACATCGAAGCCGCCATCCTCGACGGCCAACTCGCCTCCACCATGATCATCGGCGACCGCCGCATCGGCATCCGCGTCCGCTACCCCGCCCCAGAACGCAAAACCTCCACCCAACTCGAAAACCTCCTCCTCACCTCCCCCACCGGAGCCACAGTGCCCCTCTCCTCCATCGCCAAAATCGAAATGCTCGAAGGCCAAACCGAAATCAGAAGAGAAAACCTCCGCCCCCTCTCCGCCGTCACCGCCCACCTGGAAAAGCGTGACCTCGGCTCCGCCATGCAGGAAATCCAAACACGCCTGCCCAAGGAACTAAAACTCCCCGAAGGCACCGAAGTCGAATACGGCGGCCTCTATCAAATCCAGAAGGAATCCTTCCAAAGCCTCACCCAAGTCCTGCTGATGTCGATCGTCCTCATCTTCATCATCCTCGTCTTCGAATTCCGCTCCTTCGCCCACCCCTTCGCCATCCTGATCGCCACCATACTCTGCACCTCCGGCTCCCTCCTGGCCCTGACAATCACCGGACAAACCCTCAACATCTCCAGCTTCATGGGCATCATCATGGTCATCGGCATCGTCCACAAAAACGGCATCCTCATGCTCGATTCCGAACAGCACTTCACCGCCCAGGGCCTGGACCTCAAAGACGCCGTCTTCCAAGCTGGCCGCCGTCGTCTCCGCCCCATCCTGATGACCGCGCTCGCCACCATCTTCGGCATGGCCCCATTGGCCCTCGCCGTCGGCTCCGGCGCCCAACTCCTCCAACCCCTCGCCATCGCCGTCATCGGCGGCGTCACCGTCTCCATGCTCCTCTCCCTCGTCATCACCCCCGTCCTGTTCTCCCTCCTCCGCCGCGACCGTTCCGTTTCGTGATACACCCCCCCCAACCTGTTTCAAACCAAGCCGCAACACCCAACACCCCAAAAACACCCAACCTCATAAAAACAAACAACATCCCCGTTTGGCGTCTCACGTGCCCTAACAAGCTCGATGAAACTCATGCACTTCCCCTCCGCCAACAACGCCGACGTCGTCTTCGTCCTCCGCTCCTCCAGCCTCCAAGGGAAAGCGCTCGATGTCCTCCGCCGCGAACTCCGCACCCTCGCCACCGCCGGCCGCCGCCTCATCCTCGATCTCTCCGCCGTCCATTCCCTCTCCTCCGTCGCCGCCCAGCTCATCGTTGAAGTCTCCAACCGCCTCCGCCTCTCCGGTGGCAGCCTCAAACTCACCGGCATCACCGCCACCGCCGCCGCCTTCCTCGAACTCTTCCGCGTCCCCCGCTCTGTCGAAATCGAAACCGGCATCGAAACTCTCCCCCTGGCCGCCTAACATGCAAAAACTCCTCACCGCCCAACAGGTCCCCCTCTGCGTCGATCTCGACGGCACCCTCATCCACACCGATCTCCTCTCCGAATCCCTCCTCTCCGCCTGCAAGCGCCAGTGGTGGATCGCCTTCCTCCTCCCCTTTTGGCTCCTCCAAGGCCGCGCCAGCCTCAAACGCAACCTCTCCGCCCGCGCCCGTCTCGACCCCTCCTCCCTCCCCTACCGCCAGGACCTCCTCGCCCGCCTCGAACGCGAACACGAGCAAGGCCGCACCCTCATCCGCGCCCTCCGCCCCAAACACTGGGTCAAAAACCTCCTCGTCTTCGTCCCCGTCATCACCGGCCATGGCCTCACCGATACAACGGCCCTCCTAAAGGCCTCCCTCGCCTTCGCCGCCTTCAGCTTGATCGCCTCCTCCGTCTATCTCATCAACGATCTGATGGACCTCGCCGCCGATCGCCGCCCCTTCGCCGCCGGCGATCTCCCCATCCACTTCGGCCTCCTCGCCGCCCCCGTCCTCGCCCTCGCCGGCTTCGCCATCGCCGCCCTCCTCGGCCCCGCCTCCCTCGGCGTCCTGGCCTTCTACCTGGGCCTCACGTTCCTCTACACCTTCTACCTGAAACGCAAACTCCTGGTCGACGTCTTCTCCCTGGCCATCCTCTACACGCTAAGAATCGTCGAAGGCGGCGCCGCCACCGGCATCCTCTGCTCCGTCTGGCTCCTGGCTTTCTCCGTCTTCCAATTCCTCTCCCTCGCCTTCCTCAAACGTTCCGCCGAACTCTCCAACCTCCTCCGCACCAGCCGCGAAGAAGCGTCCGGCCGCAACTACTTCACCTGGGACCTCGTCCAGGTCAACGTCTTCGGTGTCGTCGCCGCCTACATGTCCAGCCTCGTCCTGGCCCTCTACATCGCCAGCGACAAAGTCAAACTCCTCTACACCCAGCCCGTCTGGCTCTGGCTCATCGTCCCCATGCACCTGTACTGGATGAGCCGCGCCTGGATCCTCTCCCACCGCGGCGCCATGAATGAGGACCCCATCCTCTTCGCCGCGCTCGACCGCACCACCTGGGCCTCCGCCATCTTCGCCGCCCTCGTCCTCGCCCTCGCCTCCCGCGGCGGCATCGCCATCCCCGGAGTCGCCTCGTAATGACCCGCGAACGCCGCGCCCTCGCCCTCCTCCTCCTGGCCTTCCTGGCAATCAACGGCCTCACCCTCTCCCGCTACCCCTCCGTCTGGGTCGACGAAATCCAATTCGCCGACCCCGCCATCAACTACGCCTCCGGCCTCGGCTTCACCTCCACCGCCTGGTTCGCGCAAGACTCCACTCAATTCTGGGCCGGCAACGTCCCCCTCTACCCCATGCTCCTCGCCGCCTGGCTCAAACTCTGGGGCCCCACCCTATTCGCCGAACGCAGCCTCAACCTCGTTCTCTTCACCCTATTCACCCTCCTGATCTGGAACTGGACCCGCCGCACCGCCATCACCGCCCCCTGGCGCCTCGCCGTCGTCGCCCTCCTCTGCACCGGCCACGCCATGGTCTTCTCCTACCGCAGCGGCCGTTACGACGTCACCGGCATGCTCCTCGCCGCCGCCGCCCTCAACCTCTGGGAGAAAGGCGACCTCCCCCTGTTCGCCATCGGCCTGCTAATCCCCGCCGCCGGCCTCCAACTCATCCCCTCCACCCTCGTCCTCTGCACCCTGGCCACGCTCATCTACGGCCGCCCCGCCCTAACCCGCGCGGTCACTCTGGTCACCGGCACCGCCACCGGCGCCATCGGCCTCTGGGCCTTCTATAGCTCCCTCAACGTCTGGCAAGGCTTCCGCGCCTCCACCAGCGCCATCGGCCTGATCGGCCACTCCATCCCGGAAAAACTGAAGGCACTCCCGGCCATCTATACGCACGACAAGAGCTTCGTCATCCTAGCCCTGGCCCTGGCAATCCTGGCCACGAAAAAACCCACCAAACCCATCGTCCTAACAGCCCTAATCGCCACCCTCCTCCCCGCCGCCCTCCATTTGGCCGGCAAGTTCCCCATCTACTACAGCTGGATGATCTTCCTCCCGGTCCTCCTGGCGGTAGCCCAAATCGCCAGCGAATCCACAATACCCACAAAATACGCCATCACCGCCGCCCTAACTCTGGCCGCCCTCGTCGGCCTCCCGCTCCGTCTAGCCGGCGTCGCCACCGCCTGGTCCCCCCGCGACCCCCAACACATCGACAAGTTCCTAAAGGCCAACATCACCCAAGGCGAAACCGTCCTCGCCGACTTCAAGACCTACTACGCCCTCCGCGCCAACGGCAACCGTCCCCTCCTCCCCACCTACCTCCCCGCCATCCGCCCCGAGGAGCAATCCGCCGTCACCGCGCTGATCATCAAGGAGTCCGACGCCCCCGCCATCCAGTCCTCCCTCGGCGGCGCCTGGCAACCCACCGGAGCCAGACTTCCCCCCGCCCCCTCCCCCGGGTGCCTCAAACGCCTCATCGCCGAACTCCGCGAAGAAGACTACACCCTCACCCTCTACCGCCGCACTTCCTAACATCCCGCAGCGGTGTAGATAGATACACTATCCGTGTATACTTCTATTGAGATGCCCTTCCACATCCGCAATGCAGAAGCCGAAAGCCTATTGCGCGAACTCCAGGAGCTCACCGGCGAAAACCTGACAGAAACCGTTCGCAAGTCTCTCGCGGAACGCCTCGAACGCGAACGCCTCAAAATCCACGCCAACGGAGACGACCCAGAATCCGCCATGCAGGAAATCTGGGCACGACTCAAGCTCATTCCCAATCGAGACCCCCGTCCCGATGACGAGATCCTCGGCTACGGCCCGGACGGACTGCCCAGCTAACGTGGTCATCGACACATCCGTCATCATCTCGATCATCCGGCAGGAACCGGAAGCGCCGCAATTCCTAAAGCAGCTAAAACTCGACCCCGTGCGCCTGATTTCCATCGTGTCCATCGTGGAAGCCGGCATTGTGCTCGAAAAGCAGTTCGGTGTCGCGGGCTCTCGCGAACTAGAAAACACCATCGCCAAACTCAAGCTCGCCATCCAACCGGTCACCGTCGAACAAGGCCGAACCGCCCTCCTAGCCTTCTGGCGTTTCGGCAAGGGCATCCACCCCGCCAGCCTCAATTTTGGAGACTGCTTCACCTACAGCCTGGCAAAGTCCACCGGCGAACCGCTGCTATTCAAGGGAAACGACTTTCTCCAAACAGACCTCCGTCTCGTCCAATAACCTCACGACTCCCAAACCACCCGCCCATCCTCCAACACAATCGTCCTATCCGCCTGCTCCCCAAACACCGTATTATGCGTCGTCAATAAAATCGCCAACCCCTCCTCCCGGGCCAGCTTCTTAAACAACGCAATAATCGCCTCCCCCGTCTTCTTATCCAAATTCCCCGTCGGCTCATCAGCCACCAAAATCTTCGGCCCCGAAATCAACGCCCGCGCAATCGCCACCCGCTGCATCTGCCCGCCCGAAAGCTCCCGCGGCAAATGCCCCGCCCGGTCCGTCAACCCCACCGCCTCCAAAATCGCCGCCGTCCGCGAAGCCTCCGCCTTCAACCCCAAAAACAACAACGGCAACTCCACGTTCTCCGTCACCGTCAACGTCGGCAGCAACGAAAAGTCCTGAAACACAAACCCCAACACCCCCCGCCGCACCTCCACCAGCTCATCTTCACTCAACCCCGCCACCGATTTCCCCGCCACCGTAAGCGTCCCCTCCGTCGGCGCGTCCAAACACGACAGCAAATTAATCAGCGTCGTCTTCCCCGACCCCGACGGCCCCAAAATCGCCACAATCTCCCCCGCGTCAATGGCGATATCCACGCCATCCAACGCCTTCACCGTCTCGCTCCCGCGCTGGTAATACCGTTTCAATCCAAAGCCTTCGATAAGCATGTCAATTCCCCTTATGAATCGCTTCCACCGGACGCATCCCAGCCGCCCGCCACGCCGGATACAACCCGGCAAAAAAGCCCAGCACCACAGCCCCTAAAACCGCCCACCCCACCACCGCCGGCGTGATCAAAACAATCGACCCCGACACCCCCATATTCACCACGCTCTTAATCGCCCGCTCCACCACCGCCGACCCCACCACCGCCAGCGCACTCCCCACCACCGCCCCCGCCAGACAAATCATCACCGTCTCCAGCCAGATCAGCTGAAAGATCGAATCCCGCCGCGCCCCCAGCGCCTTCATAATCCCAATCTCCGAAGTCCGCTCATACACGCTCATCAAAATCGTGTTGATAACCCCAATAAAAGCCACAATAATCGCAATCACCGCCACCGCCGCAATCATCGTCTGCGCCGTCGCCACCAGCCCCACCAGCGTGCTCTTCACCTGCTGCAACCCCACCACCTGCACCTCCGGCAGCTTCAACCACCGCGATTCAAACGCCCCCATCTTGAACGCGTTGAACTCCTTCAACTTGATCCCCAAAATGGTCAACTCCCCCATCCGCCCAAAGTACCCGCGCGCCTCGTCAATCGGCAGGAAAACGGTGCCATCGTCCTGCGTCCCCGTCCGGTCCAACACGCCCACCACCTTGAAGGTATGCATCACCGCCTCCGTCTTTCCCGCCGGCGTAATCGACGCATAAAACGTATCCCCCACCTTCCTCTGCTCATACTCCGCCGCCTCAAACCCCAGCACCACCTCCCCCCGCGAACTATCCCCAAACCACCGCCCACCGTCATACCCAGCACCCTTCTTAAACTGCATCCAAGGCTTCATCACCTTGTAACTCGGCACCTCAATCCCGCTGATGATCAGGAAATTCTTCTCCCCCGCGTCATCCCGGATCCCGCTCCCCTGTTTCGCCGCCACACCCACAAAAATCGGCGTAATACTCTCAATATCGGTGTCATTCCGGACTTTGTCATAAATGTCCGCCGGCAGGTACAGCAGCCCCGTCCCGCCCTTCAGCATCATGGTGGCAGCCTCGTACGGACACCCCTTCGCCATGATCATGATCTGGAAGCCCAGCATGTCGATGCTCTTATCAATGGCGCCCCGGTAGCCCAGCATGAAGCCGCCGAGCGACACGGCCACCGTCACCGCCAGCGCCACACCGGCCACCGTCAACACGGTGCGCACCATCCGCCGCCGCAGGTTCTTCACCGCCAGCGCAAAGTAGCGCGGCAACACAAACGGGTCTGTAGTCATAGGGTCCTCACTGAAACTCCACCGCGGTCGCCAACAGCTGATAGCCATTGCCAAACGGCACCATGTGCCCTTCCACTTTCGCCACGTGCCCCTCGCGCATCGGCGCGTTCATCGCAATCTGCTCCAGGTCCACCCGCAGCTGCTTATCCCCCACCTGGAAGAAGAAAAAACACCCCATCGCCTTGCACTGTTGCAGCACCTGACCCTCAATCAAAACGGTCTTGTCCAGATACTCCTTCGGCTTCTCCACCAGCAACGCCACCTCCGTCCGCCGCGCCCCGATAAACGTCCCCGATACCGTCGGCAACTGCATCGACTTCCATAGGAAATACCCGCCAACGGCCAATATCACCGCGCACATCCCAAATATCGTTTTCATTGCTTTTTCGCCTTTCTAGCCCGCTCAAAGAACGGCTCAAATCGTTGTCCAAACACAAAACTGTCCAGCAGAATCAGGTTCTTCCGAATCCCCCGCAGCGTCGCCAGATAATCCGGCTTCCCCGCCGCATCCACCACCGGCGCCTTCAACCCGCCCACCTTGTCCGCCTTCGCCCCCGGCTCGGCCACCGCATAGTAGTCGTGCTTGTAAAAATCAGCCAGCGTCAACCCCGTAAACTGATCCCGAAATTCCTTCGCCCGCAGCGCCTTCGCCGCCGGACTCTCCAGCCGCTGAAAGAAGAACTTCTGCACCACCGCCGTCCCCGGATCCACCGACAGGAACACCTGAATCACCCCACCCTTCCCCGGCACGTTCACCCCGTGCACAATCCCAATCCGCGTCGTCCCCTGAAACACGCTGTAAACCGTGTACGGCGTCTCATAGGTCTCATAAATCGGGTCGAGATCACTCCCCAGCCGCGCCTGCAACCCCTTAAACAACGTCGCCCCGTCCTTCAACCGCGGAAACTCCCGCAGCTCTTCCTTGTAGGAAGTCATCCCCGGATACAAATACTTCAAGTCCTCCGCCGGGTTACTCAGCGTACAGCCAATCGCCCCAAACAATGCCCTCGAAATCAAACTAATCAAAACGATCCACTTACTCATAGAATCCCTTCTTCACCGGTAAAAGTAATACTGCAACGTCAAAACCGTCCGCGCCCGCGAATAGGCCAAATACGCCTTCACCCAATGCAAATTCGAATTCCCCACGTCATTCCGGAAGTACCAACTAAATTCCCCAATCACCGCATCATCCACTCCCGAAGAATCCCGGAACCGTCGATACTGCCCCGCCACCCCCCACCGCCGCGAAGCCCGCAAATACTCCACCTGTTCCAACTGCATAAACACATCGGACCGCCCATCCCGCCCCCCGCTAAACTCCCCCGTCACCGCAACCGACCCCGTCGGCACCGCCCTCCTCCACCGCCCATCCCCTCCAAACCGCCTGGTGTCAATGACTTGCCCCATCATCCCCAACCGCTCCCCCGCCATCACCGAAGCCCCACCCTCCAACCCAAACCGCGAGCTATACCGATTGGCTAAACTAACCCGCCCCGCCCCCAGCCCCTTCTGCCCCCGGTAAGCCAGGTCATACCCGGACCCAACCAGATAGTAGAGGTCATAATTCACATGCCGGTTCACCGAACCCCACAGCCCCGTATACCAATCCCGTTCAAACCCGAAGTTCCGGTCGTTCGATAACTGCATCACCGGCCCATGCGTATCAGTTTGTAAGTTCAACCCAAACGGCACATAGAACCGTCCAGCCCTCAAATTCACCCGCCCCACCTTCCCCCCCAAGTTATAAAAGTCCAAATACAAGTTGTGGTACTCAAACGTCCACCCCGCCCGGTTTTCCCCTTCCATATCGTTCTGCACCGGGATGAACCCATCCCGCCGAACCATCCGCCCCTGAAAGTTAAAACTTGCGAAAGTAGAAGTCCCCGTCGAAAACTTCTTCAACACCTCAAAACCCACCGACTGCCGGCTCGAATACCCACCCTCAAAGTCAGAAGAAAACTGCGACATCACCTCTTTCCGGAACCCGAAGTTCTCAGTAAAGAACCGTTTCACCCAAGACCGCGGCTCAGCCTGCGGTTCCGCCGTGGTCTTCTCAACAACTCCTGCAAACGGATCGTCCGCCGAAACCGGCGGTACCGGCGCAGTCTGCTGCGCCAAGGAGTCACCAGCCGCAAACCCACCCGTCCACCGGCCCTCAAACCCAGGCGCCGCCTGCTGCGCCAACGCGCAACAGGCCAGCGCCACCACCGCTATGGGGAATCGTGTCCTCATGGAAAGCGTCCCTATCGGTCTTCCCTACTCACCCTGCGCACAGCAGGTGTGCGTAACACGCTGCACCGGCAACGCCAGGCCATACTTCACATGCGCCTGCAACACGCGCTCTGGAACCGCCACCGCCCGAACAGCACATCCCGCGCAGTGCGCCGCCGCGTTTACGGCAATCGCCGTCCGCCCATACTTCACCCGCGCCCGCTCATCCATCCCCGGCCCATTACCAGCAGCCAGAATCATCGCCCCAGCCATCAAAACCATTACGGTTTTCATAGGTCATCTCCCGAATCAAATCACTGCAGTGGGGCCCAAACAGCCCACACCAAACAAAGCAGCCCAACAGTAGGGAGATGTCCTGTCAGATCAAAAACTGGTGGAACAATACCACCCGTTGTCGCAGCGCAAGCGGCGTCAACGTCGCCACGGGAACCAAAACACCCGCCGGCCGAACATCCATCGCAACCGGAACCAACTCAGCCACCGGCCCGCCATCGGCCACCGGCGCCGCCACATCAGACACCACATGCGTGTCCATGTAAATGCATCCAGGTCGCGCACAATCGTCCGGTAAAGATGCCGGCTTCTTCGGGCAACAAGGGTGCGAAGGCGCCCCTTCCGTCTTCATCGAATCCGCACACGCCCCAATTGGCGTGCAGAATAGAAGGACCGCCAGCACAGCGGCGAACACGAATTTTACTGCGGCCCTCATACGCACATCTTACCTGCATGTCGACCACCAATCAAACAACTCAATAGACACAACAGCTTAACCGAGCACTACCCCGCCCATGTGGGGCACCCGGCCATACACAAGGGGCAAAAGCCCCACGTCACGTTACCTCTTCGCCATTCCCTCATGCCCCGCCGTCTTGGCGGACTTCACCAACCCCTCCGGCTCCGCCCCAAAAACAAACGCCGCCCGCATCACCGCCACGAGTATGGTGTTCATGCCCATTCCGCCTACACGCCAACACCCATCCCTAGCTCTTTGAAAATAAACTTCTTCTGCCCAACCACCGTCATCCGGCCAAATGTCACCACCCCCGCCCCGTCTGCATCTCCATCAATAGCCATGAACCGCCGGCAGTTCCTTACCCAGTCCGCCGCAGCGTCTCTCCTCCTCCACGCCTCCTCAGACATCCAACTGGAAGCCGCCCCCTCCGCCAACCGCTACGCCTTCAACCAGCAAATCCCCGGCCCCGTCCTCGAAGCCCGCGCCGGCGACACCCTCCGCATCCAGTTCCACAACGCCCTCGCCGAATCCTCCAACCTCCATTTCCACGGCCTCCACGTCCCCCCCACCGGCATCGCCGACAACAGCTTCCTCGAAGTCCCGCCCAACGAATCCCAAACCTACGAACTCAACCTCCCCACCAATCACCCCAGCGGCCTCTTCTGGTACCACCCACACATGCACGGCATGGTCGCCAGCCAGGTCTCCGGCGGCCTCGCCGGCGCCATCATAATCCGCGGCCAATTCGACGACCAACCCGAAATCCAACAAACCCCCGAATTCCTCCTCATCTTCCAGGACCCCAACCTCACTCCCACCCCCGCCCAAATCAACCAAGGCCGCGAAGGCCCCGAAATCCTGGTCAACGGCGCCCTCAACCCCCAATTCCCATTGACCGCAAACGGCTGGATCCGCCTCCGCCTCCTCAACGCCTCCGTCTCCCGTTTCTACCGCCTCCAACTCCAACAACACACCTTCCAAATCGTCGCCACCGACGGCGGCCTCCTCCCCTCCCCCACCGAAACCGCCGAAATCCTCCTCCTCCCCGGCCAACGCATCGACGCCTTCGTAAAAGGGAATCGCCCCCCAGGCACCTACCGCCTCCTCAACCTCCCCTACAACCGCCTCGGCGGCATGCAATCCCCCAACCCAACCACCCAACTCGCCACCTTCGAATACACCAACGCCGTCGAATCCACCTGGTCCCTCCCCACCAAACTCGCCACCGTCGACCCCCTACCCGCCCCCTCCATCACCCGCCAATTCCGTTTCGGCGCCATGGCAATGGGAATGTCCAACCCCTTCACCATCAACGGCCGCTCCTTCAACCCCAACCGCATCGACACCGCCGTCAAACTCAACGCCATCGAAGACTGGATCCTCACCAACCAATCCATGATGGACCACCCCTTCCACATCCACACCAACCCCTTCCAAATCGTCAACGCCAGTCCCGGCTGGTACGACGTGGCGCTAATCCCCGCCGGGCGCTCCCTCCACATCCGCCACCAGTTCACCGATTTCACCGGCACCGCCATGTACCACTGCCACATCCTCGACCACGAAAACCTTGGCATGATGGGCACCATCGACATCCAACCCGCTTAGGAATCGGCCCGCCGACGCCCCGCGCCAATCCTTCTCCCTCACCTTCCAGGGCCCCGTCTCCGCCCCGCTCCCCCAGCAGATCCACACCCTGCACAACCCCACCCTCGGCCAGATCCACCTCTTCCTCGGCCCCCTCGGCCCACCGGAGCCGCCTTCGAGTACCAGGCGATCTTTAACTGACCGGCGCCCGGTGCAATAACCAGTGCGCATCCCGGTCACCGGCGATCTGAAACCCCAGCCGCTCATACAGCTGCAACGCCGGGTTGAACTTCTCCACGTGCATCGATACCAGCCGCCCCGTCCCAGTTCCCCGCCCACGCGCCAACCCGGCGGCGTGGACCACACGTCCTTCCGTTGGATTGGCCTGCAGAGCTTCGGCTTCCTGCAGGACCCCATCGAATACAGCACCCGCACGCATCACTCCAATATGGACGTCTACGGCCGCGTTCAGCAGGGCAACGTGATGCGGATGTCGGTCATGAGGGCCAGCTTCGCGTATCACTCCGCCATGCGGCCGGAGATGTTGCCGCGGCTCGCGATGCCCAAGCCGCTCAAGGGGAACTAGCGCCGCCGGCGCAGCAACACGCACGCCAACCCCGCCCCCACCAACGCCAGCGTCGCTGGCTCCGGCACACCGGTCTCAGCTGCGTTCAGTTCATAGGCGTATTGTTTGGACAGGGCCAAAGTGAACCCCGAAGCACAGGGCAGCGTGCAAGTGAGAGCGCCGCCTGTCTGCGCCGATGTCATCCAGAACGTAGTGGTAGCATCATTGGCAGTTACCGTCGCTCCTTCGTGCAACTCCAGCCAGAAGTTACCGGCAGCCAACGAAATCGGCGACGTGAGAGTAAAGTCCACTTGCTGCACCGGGCAGTTTGGTGCGCCGCACGTACCCTGACTCGCAAAATTGCCCGTCGGAGTAGATATCAATCCGGCTACCGTTCCACTACCCAACCCCGACCCCACGGCACCGCCCGAATCCTGGTAGAAGGCATACGTGATCGTACCGCTAAAGTCGGAGAGAGGTCTGGCAGTATTCATCGACCACCAAAACCGGATCGACCCAACCGTCGCCGGGGCTCCCAGGGTAAACGGGTCTGCCAAGCGAGCACTTGTAATACCATTCCCACCCACATTATCCGGCAGGTTACTAATGATAGCGGCATTCGCTTGTGTGTTCCACGCCAGCAGGGTGGCGCCAAAGAGTATCGGCAACGATATTTTCATGCAGGTCAAAAAGTACTACGGCAAGTTTTCACCTGGCAACAGAAGACCACCCTAAAGATGAACTCCGCCCCGCAATGCAAAGGCACTCGCCCCCGCAAATCCGGCAGCGTGAACGTCGTCCCGATCAGGTTAAACAGTGCGTCGTACTCCGAAATCGGCTGTAACGACCCATCGCACATCAGCCAGCCCATCGGCGCGAAGTTCCCCGCGAATATCCGAATTTCTCCTACGTAAGGCTGTCCCACAGTCCCTCCTCAATTCCTAGGTCTGCGACGGGAAATTCCTTGTAGGGCGATGCAAAAATTAATCACCAGATACGGCTGCCTATTCGTGTGCGCCTGGCCCCCGCCAGCACCTTCGTCAACGGCGCCGGCGTCGATGCCCCCCGCGTTCGTCGCGTTCAACTGGTGCGTATGCGTCGGCAATTCCGTCAAAGACAACGTAAACAAACTGGGGACAGTCACCGCAAACACCAAATATTCCCTGCCCCCGTTCCCCGTAAAACGTCCCTGTGGAAAACTCAGTCACAAGGGAAATGACTTTATTTTCCAACCGCTAACCCCAACGAAACCAACCACCTACAGCCAAATCCAAAAACCGGTAGCCGACGATTACTATACAACCACCCCATAGCCTAAAACTATGGCACTCCAAAACCATTCCAATCGCCGCGCCGAATCCGCCCGGATCAACGGCGCCAAAAGCCAGGGCCCGAAAACGCCCGAAGGCCTACTCAAAGCCAGAACAGCAACACTTACCCACGGTCTCTTCGCCAACGAAGAAACCCTGAAAGCCTCGGTCAGCCAGGAAGGCTTCCTGAAGCTCCGCGAGAGTTTCTACAAATACTGGAAACCAGAAGACGAATACATCGCCACCCGTGTCGACGAACTCACCTTCGCCCACTGGGAACTAGCGAGACTCATGCTAGTCAGAAGATCTGAACTAGCCGAACTTCACGTAAACGCCGGCGGAGTCCTCCAAGCCGAACTCGAAGCCTGCAAGCCCGGCTCCCTGGTCTACCGCCTGGAAGTCCGCATCAACCGCCACCAATCGACCATATCCCGGTTAGAACGCGACATCATGCGCCTGAAGAAATTCGCGGCTATTCAAGGACCCTCCCAAGAGTCATTGAAAACAAACGAAGTCCCGGAACCGCCGCAGGAAACGCAGCAACAACAACCGGAAAATCCAGCACCGCCGCCGGTCAACCGGCTCGCTCCCCGGAGCCCACAGGGCGAAGGGAAGCCCGTAATGTAACCCCAAAAAGCCCTGACCACACCCGAAGTGTGTCCAAAAGTGCCCCCTAACATCGATATAATCCCCGGCATGTCTCGTAACGGGGTCCTTATTCTCCTCGCCGTAGGCGCGTCTTTCGCCCAGTCGCCCACAGCCACCATCACCGGCATCGTCCGCGATCCGCAAGGCGCCGCCGTCCCCGGCGTCGTCATCACCTCCACCTCCGCCGCCACCCAGCAGAAGGTCACATACACGACTAACATCGACGGCCTCTTCTCCCTCCGCCAGCTCCCCATCGGCGCCTACGTCGTCGAAGCCGAAAAGACCGGCTTCCGCCGCTTCGTCCGCCGCGGCCTCGTCCTCACCACCGGCCAGAACCTCGAACTCGATATACAAATGGAGATCGGCGCCGTCAGCGAATCGGTCACCGTCTCCGGCTCCGCCACCATGCTCGAAACTCGCACCTCCGACATCGCCCAGCTCGTCGAAGCCAAGGCCGTCGAGGACCTCCCGCTCGGCGACCGCCGCTCCCTCAACCTCATCCAGATGACCGGCGCCGCCGTCTTCATCGGCTACGACTCCGGCCAAAAACCCAACTTCTCCCTCGCCGGCTCCCGCCAGCAGTCGCAGATGTTCTGGATCGATGGCGGCACCGGCCAAAACATGCGCCTCGGCGTCGGCCAGGTCGATCTCGATCCCCCGGTCGAGACGGTAGCCGAAGTGAAGATCATGGCCAACGGCTACTCCGCCGAATACGGCGGCTCCAACGGCGGCGTCATCGTCGCCACCACCAAGAGCGGTACCAACTCGCTCCACGGCTCCCTGTTCGAATACGTCCGCAACGAAAAGTTCGACGCGGCCAACTTCTTCGCCCCCATCGTCAACGGCGAAAAGTCCAAAGCCCCGCTCCGCTACAACGTCTACGGCGGTACCCTCGGCGGCCCGGTCATCAAGGACAAAACCTTCTTTTTCTTCGCCTACGAAGGCTCCCGCCGCCGCGATGGCGCCATCTCCACCCTCACCGTTCCCACCGCCCTCCAGCGCGCCGGGGACTTCTCTCAATCCGTCGGCAACAACAACGTGCTGATCCCCGTCTACGACCCCGCCTCCACCCAGAACGTCGCCGGCCGCTTGACGCGCACCCTGTTCCCCGGCAACCGCATCCCCGCCTCCCGCCTCGATCCGGTCGGCCTCAAGATCATCCCCTTCTACCCGCTCCCCAACCGCGCCCCCGACGGCGCGGCCGGAGCCAATAACTTCCGCGCCAACTTCGTCAACGGCCTCACCCGCGACAACTACACCGCCAAAATCGATCACAACTTCGGCGCCAAGGACCGCCTCTCCGGCCGCTATCTCTACAACTCCGACGACACCGACAAAACCAGCGTCTATCTCGACCCCGGCGCCGATCCCGACGCCATCGCTCTCCGCCATCAGAACTACTTCTACGGCAACTGGACCCGCACCGTCTCCGCCTCCGTCGTCAACGATTTCCGGATGACCTACTCCAACCGCATCAACCACGCCATCGCCCTCGGCCGCGGCAAGCCCTGGGCCACCCAACTGGGCCTGAAAGGCATCCCCGACGGCGACTTCCCCAACTTCGCCCCCGCCGGCTTCCAGGCCCTCGGCTCCACCGCCCAGGAACGCCGCCAGTTCCCCATTCAGCAGTATCAAATCGTCAATAACATCAGCTGGATCCGCGGCAAGCACAGCTTCAAATTCGGCGGCGAATGGCGGCCCTCGTTGAACGACGAAATCAATCGCCCCACCCCCGCCGGCTCCTTCGCCTTCAGCCTGCTCGCCACCGGCCAGCCCGGCACCGCCACCTCCGGCAACGGTCTCGCGTCCATGCTGCTCGGCTTCACCACCGGCTTCTCCGCCCGCGAAACCCAGCCGCTCAACCGCCGCTCCACCTACCTCGCCGGCTTCGCCCAGGACGATTGGAACATCACCCGCAACCTCACGCTCAACCTCGGCGTCCGCTGGGAAACCGACACCGCCATGCGCGATACCGCCAACCGCGCCAACGCCTTCGACACCACGCAGATCAACCCCGTCAGCGGCACGCCCGGCGTCGTGAAGTTCCTCGGCGTCAACGGCTGGCGCAACTCCATCTACGACACCGATTGGAACAACTTCGGCCCCCGCTTCGGCTTCGCCTGGAAGCCTGGTGGCAACCAGAAAACCGTCGTCCGCGGCGCGCTGGGCATCTTCTTCGCCCACCCGTTCGATGCCGGCGTGCCCAACGCCGCCTCGCTCGGCTACGAACTCTCCGCCACCCTCAACTCGCCCGATAACGGCATCACCGCGCCCTTCTACCTGCGCGACGGCGTGAACGCCTCCCTCCAAGGCGCCGCGTTGAACGACAGCTTCGGCGCCGTCCGCGTCGGCGCGCAGCCCACCACCGCCGTCACGTTTTTTGAAACCCGCCGCCGCACCGGCTATTCGGAAATGTTCAATCTCGGCGTCCAGCGCGAACTGAAGAACCGCATCCTCGCCGAAGTCAGCTTCATCGGTAACCTCAGCCACAAGCTGCCCAGCGGCAACCTCTCGATGAACCAGGTCACGCCGCAGCAGCTGGCCGTGGCCATCTCCCAGAACCGCACGCCCACCCAGTCCGACCGGCCCTTCCCGCAGTTCTCGAACGTCAACATCCAAGGCCCGGCCTTCGGCGACGCCCGCTACTACGCCGCCGTCGCCCGCGTCGAGCGGCGCTTCGCCAACGGCTACTCCATCCTCGGCACCTACACCTGGGCCCGCGCGTTCAACAACTACAACGACGGCGGCTCGCTCGGCGGCGACATCGGCTTCAGCGATTACTACAACCGCCGCAACGACTGGGGCCCGACCGGCAACGACATCCGCAACCGCTTCACCATGACCAGCGTCTACGACATCCCCGTTGGCAAGGGCAAGAAGTACCTGGCCCACAACTGGCTGGGCGCGGTGGTCGGCAACTGGTCGCTCGGCGGCATCCTCACGCTCCAGAGCGGCGAGCCGTTCACCGTGAACACGCAGGTGAACAACACCTTCGTCAACAGCGCCGGCGCGCAGCGCGCCGACATCAATGGCAACCCGAACCTGCCCAACAGCGAGAAGACGCTGAACCGCTGGTTCAACACCGCGGCGTTCACCCAGCCCGCCCAGTTCCGCTTCGGCAATCAGGGCGTCAACATCGTGCGCGGTAATGGCACTATCAACCTCGACACGTCGATCCTCCGCAATTTCCCGATCACGGAGACGATCAAGTTCCAGTTCCGCGGCGAGTTTTTCAACATCACCAACCACCCGAACTTCGGCAACCCGGGCGCGACGTTGAACGGGCCCGGCTTCGGCATCGTCTCCGGCGCCGGCGCCGGCCGGCGCATCCAGCTGGGCGCGCGCTTCGTGTTCTAAGCGCTACTTGCGGCGCTTGGCCTCGTGCCGCTCGAAGAGCGGCACGAGGCGCGATTCAATGTAGGAGAACGCCGCATCGAGCCCCTGGCTGGTGTAGACTTGGCCGATTTCGGCCTCCACTTCGCTCGGCTCGCCGAAGCAGGAGAGGAACTGATTGGACGTCAGCCTTACCGATTTCGCCCCATCGATTCCGCCGTCCTCCCGCAGGATTTTCAGGCGCGCGTAGAGGCTGAGAACGGCATCGCCGACCCAGGCTTCTTTCAATACTTCGGCGCGATCGGTGCGGCGGGCCAAGAGCTATGCGCCGCCGGTGCGGGGGCTGGAGACGGTTCCGGGATTCGATCCGGCGCCCGTGTGGCGCGCCGCCCCGGGCGCGGCAACCTTGCCGCCGCTGCCGAATCCGGCGTTCGACTGGCTGGCCAGCCGGTCGGCTTCAATCTGTTCCGGAGTGCGGAGGTCGGGCTCCGTCTCTTTCGCCTTTGTCTTGGCGCGTTCTACCTGACGTTTGTGACGTTTGGCTAGTCGTTTGTCCATATTCTGACACTACCGCAAACCCATGATGTAATGGGAAGCTCGTGCCCCCGATGCCTACAAAAATTGACAAGTTTGAGTTCTGGCCGATCCTGATCCCCGATTTCGCGCTGCTGAACATGAGCGGCCTGCATGCCCCGATGACGCCCCGCATCATCACCAAATGCACGCTGGCCGGCGGCGCCGAGGGCTACGGCGAGATCCCCTGCAACACCGGAATCATCCGCGTGATGGGAACGCTGCTGCCGCAGCTGGTTGGGCTTGGCGTCGAAGAGGCGCTGGGCCGGCTGGACTGGGTGGTGGCCGAGAGCAAGCGGCTGGCGGCGGAGTTCGCGTTGACCGACGAGCGCGGCAGCGCCAGCTTCGACCGCGGCGTGACCAACCACACCCGCGCCGGGATCCAGATGGCGCTGGCTTCGGCCTTTTCGATGCACAAAGGCCTGCCGCTGTGCGATTTTCTGGGCGGGGAGAACGGGCGCAAGCGCAGCGAAGTGAAGTTCAACACCTACCTGTTCTACCTGGCCGCGACGGAGGGATCGGGGCTGGACTACTCGTACCTGAAGCCGCGCGAGCCGCAAGGGGACTTTGCGAAGATGCGCACGGTGCCGGTGCTGGACGCGGACGCGGTGGTCCGGTTTGCGCAGGCCGCGCTGGCGGAGCGGATGCCCGGCGTGGGGCTGGTGAAGTGGAAGCTGGGCGTGCTGGACCCGGAAGCGGAACTCGAATGCATGATCGCGCTGGCGCGCGCGTTGGGGCCGGAGATCCAGGTGGTGCCGGACCCGAACGCGGCGTGGGACGTGCCGACGGCGATCGGCGTGATCCAGCGGCTGAAGGAAGCGATCGGCGACCAGTTGCCGTACTTTGAAGACCCGGTGGCGGGCCTGGACGCGATGGCCGAAGTGCATCGCGCAACCGGGGTGCCGCTGGCGACGAACATGTGGGCGCCGAACTTCGAGGCGCATGAAGAGGCGGCGCGGAAGAACGCGATCCAGATCACCCTCGGCGGCGATTGCCACTACATCGGCGGCAGCGACGAGGCGGTCCGCCTATCGGCGTGGTGCGCGGCGAACGGGATGGGGTTCGGGCAGCATTCGAACACGCATCTGGCGATTTCGAACGCCCATACCGTGCACATGGGCGCGGCGGCGGCGGTACACGAATGGCCGTTCGATTCCCACTACTGGCCGTGGCAGGCCGACTACGATCGGACGGTGCGGCGGAACATGTCGCTGGAACGCGGCGGGGTGTGCCGTGTGCCGGAGGAGCCGGGGCTGGGCATCGACGTCGATATGGACGGCGTGCTGGCGCTGCACGAAGAATATTTGAAGTGCAACCGGAACGGGCGGGCGTATCAGAACCGGGACGACGGTCCACCCGCGGAGGTGGCGTACGGCGGGTGGACGCGTCCCCAAGCGCGGGCCAAGAAGTGGTTCCTGGCCGGAGTGCGCTGACGGCCGCGGGGCGGGGCTGACAGTGGGCTGGGCGCGATGGTGCGGCGGGGTCGGAGCGGATGTCGGTCCGGTGGAGGAGTCGGTTCGGGCGGGGGGCTGACAGCGGGCTGTGAACGATTGTGCGTAAGAGGACGGTACAGGAAGGAGGAAGGCGGTTCGGCAGCGGAGGTGGTTTCTGGCGGAGGCCGACAACGGACTCGGCGCGATGGTGGGGCGGGGGACGGAACTGGACGGCGGAGGGGGGGGTTCTGGTGGGAGCGCGCTGACAACGGGTGGGCCCGTTGTCAGCGCGACGGTGACGCTTAGTTGGTGATGTCGTGGGTGGTGGACTGTTCACGCAGCGGGAGGTAGATCTTGTACCATTCCTTCTGCGCCGGGCTGTCGGTGTAATCCTTCAGCGACTTCTCGTCCTTGAATTCCATCACGATGGCGTGGGTGTAGCCGGTGCCCTGCACCTTCAACGCTTTGGTCCAGATGCGCTCGATGCCTTTGTAGCTGTTGGCAACAGTCTCGGCGCCTTTGAGGGCGGCGGCGATCTGCTCGGGCGTGGTGCCGGCCTTCCACTTGATCGTCACAACGTGAACGACCGAGGTCGGCTTCTTGACGGCGGCCTCAACGGGGCTCAGGGTGAGAGCGAGGGCGGCCACAACGGTTAACAGGAGGGTTTTCATTGGTTTTGTATCTGCCTTTCTTTAAAGCCCTGCCAGTGCTCGCATAGGAGAATGGAGTTGGCGGGGTTGTTGGGGTCGTACTTGGCGGTTGCGGTGCCCACGAGTTGCTCCGCGGGCCTGGGCAGAAACTCGGTCAGGGTGGAGATGTCCTGCGTGGTGTCGTAGGCCACACCGGCGATCTCGTACCCGTACTGGAGCGTCTGCTCGTCCGCCTGGTAAATGGTCACTTCGGTCAAGCGGCCATTCACATGTAAATGAATCCGGCGCCGGCGCTCCCGTTCTGCGGGAGTGCGCGTGCGCCGGATATAACGAGCCACCAGCCAAACCAACGCCCCCGTAGCGGCAATGCCGACGGAGGCGGGCGCGGCGATGGGGATATTGGGCAACGACTACTTGGTACCGAAGACCTTGGCGTAGTCCTTGAGGAACGCGTCCAGGCCTTTGTCGGTCAGCGGGTGGTTGAAGAGAGAATCGAGTGTCTTGAACGGCAGCGTGCCGATGTGCGCGCCGGCCTTGGCGGCCTCGATGACGTGATTCGGCGTGCGCAAGCTGGCGGCCAGGATCTGCGTTTTGAAGCCGTAGTTCTTGTAGATCTTCACCAGGTCGTGGATGAGGATCATGCCATCGGCGCCCATGTCGTCGATGCGGCCGACGAAGGGGCTGATGATGTAGGCGCCGGCCTTGGCGACCAGCAGGCCTTGGCCGGCCTGGAAGCAAAGCGTGACGTTGGTGCGGATGCCTTCGCTTTCCAGCGCCTTGCAGGCCTGGACGCCGTCGCGGATGAGCGGCAGCTTGACGATGATGTTCTTGTGGATCTTGGCCAGCTTGCGGCCTTCTTCCAGCATGGCGCTGAATTCGGTGGCGACGACTTCGGCGCTGATGTCGCCGTCGACGATGTCGCAGATGGCGCGGACCTGTTCTTCGATCGGCTTGCCTTCCTTGGCGATCAGCGAGGGGTTGGTGGTGACACCGTCAACGATGCCCCACGAGGCTCCCTTTTTGATTTCTTCGAGGTTGGCTGTATCCAGAAAAATTTTCATGCTTGTCTCCTATTGGAATCTTGTTTTATTCCGCGACGATGGTGTTCTCAACCTGGCCTACGCCGGGAACAACCACGCGGACTTTGCTGCCCACTTGCATGGGGCCGACGCCCTCAGGGGTGCCGGTGGCGATGAGATCGCCGGGCTCCAGGGTCAGGAATTGGGTGACGTAGGCCAGAATAGCACCCGGGGAAAAGATCATGTTCGTGACGGGCGCGTCCTGGACGCACTTGTCATCGAGCCAGGTTTGGACGCGAAGCGAATCGAAATCCACTTCCTTGATGGGAACGGCCCAGCGGCCGGTGGGGCAGAAGGTATCGAAGCCTTTGCCGCGGGTCCACTGTCCGTCTTTGCGTTGGAGGTCGCGGGCGGTGACGTCGTTGACGCAGGTGTAGCCCCAGACGTAGTCGCGCCAGTCTTCGGCTTTCACGTTGCGGGCGCGCTTGCTGATGATGAGGCCGAGTTCGCCTTCGTAGTGCAGGTTCGAAGAAAGCTTGGGATAGACGACGTCATCGCCATCGGCCACCAGGGACGAAGGCGGCTTCAAGAAGATCAACGGCTCGGTGGGGATATCGTTGCCGAGCTCTTTCGCGTGTTCGGCGTAGTTGCGGCCGACGCAGACGATCTTGCTGGGGCTGGCGGCGGGCAGGAGTTTGACCTGCTCGACGGGGATGACGGCGCCGTCGGGTTCGGGGGCGAAAAGGGAGCGGACGGGGCGGATGGCTCCGTCTTCCAGAATGCCGTAGCGGGCGCCGTTAGCGTCGGTCAACGTCGGCGGGGCGGCGGGGTCGAGGGTGAAACGTACGTATTGGGTCAAGGGACGGTGATCTCCACTTCTTGCGATGTTGCGCTTTGATTTTTCCGCAGATCGAGCGCCGATACCTGGTAACGATATCGAACGCCGCGCTGCACATCCCGGTCTGTGTAGGCCGGGGCATCGAGATAGTTGGCCACTTCGGCGAAGGCTCCGGCGCCGACGGCGCGGCGAACGATGTAGCCGAGCACGTCGCCTTCGGGGTTCGGATTCCAGGATACTTCCACTGTGCCGGCGCCGGCCACGGCGTTGAGGCCAGTGGGCGCGGATGGCGGGAAGCGATCGACGATCGTGAGCGCTTGCGGGCCGACGCGTTTGCCTTGGGCCTTGTCGCCGCGGGCCTGGATTTCGTATTTGTATTCTTTGCCGAGGAGGGCGCGGGGGTCGGCGAACTGGCCGGCCTTGCCTTCGCCGATGACGGCGCCGTCGCGGTAGACGATGACGGGTCCGGGGTAGCCTTCCCAGGTGAGGATGGCGCCATTGACGGCGCTATCGGCGACGAAGGTTGCGGGCGTGATGACGGGCGGTTCGACGCGGACGGTGACGAAGTTCGACCAGCCGGAGGCGCGGCCTTTGACGTTGGCGGTGCGCAGGGCGAGGACGACTTCGCGACCGGCGAATTCGCGGACGTCGACCGAGGTATCGGCCGGGCCGGGCTTGGTTGCTTCGACGGCCACGGGCTTCGCGGCGGCGGCCCAGGCATCGATATTCCAACCGGCCGCGGGCTGGGGGCCGACGCGGAGTTCGACCTTGGCGATGTCGGCGATGTCGAGATTTTCGGTGGTCTTCTGCGGCAGGGTGAAATCGACGCGGAGCGCCGATTCGATTTGCTGGGCGCGGAGGTCCTGGACGGGTTGGGGAATGTTGAGCGCGGGAGGTAAGGGATCTCCCACGTAGCCGCACGAAGCGGCCAACAGCGCCACGCCCGCAACCAGTGCCGATAGCCTCACAAAATGTACTTGCTCAGGTCCTGATCTTTGACGATGCTCGAGAGCTGCTGCTGCACGTATTTGGCGTCGATTTTGACGTTTTTCTTCTTGAGGTCCGGGCCTTCGAAGCTGATCTCTTCGAGCACCTTTTCCATGATGGTGTGCAGGCGGCGGGCGCCGATGTTTTCCATCACCTCGTTCACCTGGGCGGCGAAGAGGGCGATTTCCTTGATGGCGTCGTCGGTGAACGTCAGCTTGATGCCTTCGGTTTCGAGCAGCGCCATGCACTGTTTGATGAGCGCGTTTTTCGGCTCGCGGAGGATGCGGATGAAGTCTTCCTGCGTGAGCGATTTGAGCTCGACGCGGATGGGGAAGCGGCCCTGGAGTTCGGGGATGAGGTCGGCCGGTTTGGAGACGTGGAACGCGCCGGCGGCGATGAAGAGGATGTGATCCGTGCGGACGAAGCCGTAGCGGGTGTTGACGGTGGTGCCTTCGACGATGGGGAGGATGTCGCGTTGGACGCCTTCGCGGCTGACGTCGGGGCCTTGGCCGCCTTCGCGGCCGGCGATTTTATCGATTTCGTCGAGGAAAATGATGCCGCTTTTTTCGACGCGTTCGATGGCCGTGCGGGTGACCAGATCCATGTCGACGAGCTTCTGCTCTTCTTCCTGGATGAGGTAGTCGAGCGCTTCGGCGACGGGCATTTTGCGCTTGCGTGTGCGGGGGCCGAAGAGGGCGGGGAGCATGTCCTTGAAGTTGGACATGTCCATGTCGTCGGGGCCGTTGCCGGGGCCGGGGGAGGCCATGAACTCGAAGGCCGGCATGCGGTCTTTGACGTCGATTTCGACGGTCTGTTCGTCGAGCTTGCCGGCGTGGAGTTTGTCGCGGAGCTTTTCGCGGGCTTTGGAATCGACGTCGCTGGGCTCGGTCTGGGGCGGGAGGAGCAGATCGATGAGGCGTTCTTCGGCGTTGCGTTCGGCGCGCTCTTCGACCTCTTCCATCTTTTCGTCGCGGATCATGTCGATGGCGATTTCGACGAGGTCGCGAATCATGGATTCGACGTCCCGGCCGACGTAGCCGACCTCGGTGAACTTGCTGGCTTCGACCTTGAGGAAGGGGGAATTCGCGAGTTTGGCGAGGCGGCGGGCGATTTCGGTTTTGCCGACGCCGGTGGAGCCGATCATGAGAATGTTTTTCGGCATGACGTCTTCGGCCATGTCGGGATCGAGCCGTTGGCGGCGCATGCGATTGCGGAGCGCGACGGCGACGGCCTTCTTGGCGTCGGCCTGGCCGATGACGTATTTATCGAGTTCGCGAACGATTTCGCGGGGGGTCAATTCATCCAGCAGGGGCGTCTCTTCGGCGCCGTTGCCATGCTGGGAGGGCAGGTAGATGACCATTAGCCGAGTTCCTCGTAAATCACATTGAGGTTGGTGTAGATGCAGATATTGCCGGCGATGGTCATGGACTTTTCGGCGATTTCGCGGGCCGAGAGTTCCGTGTTTTCGTAGAGGGCAAGGGCGGCGGCTTTGGCGAAGGGGCCGCCGGAGCCGATGGAGGCGAAGGCCTCGTCGGGCTCGATGACGTCGCCGTTGCCGGAGAGGATGTAGGTCTTGTCGAGGTCGGCGACGAGGAGGAGGGCTTCCAGGTGGCGGAGGATTTTGTCGGTTCGCCAGTCTTTGGCGAGTTCGACAACGGCGCGGTCGAGCTTGCCGTTGTGCTGTTCGAGCTTCGTTTCGAAGCGGGCGAAGAGGGAGAAGGCGTCGGCGGTGGAGCCAGCGAAACCGGAGAGGATCTTGCCGTTATAGAGACGGCGGAGCTTCCGGGCGTTGGCCTTGAGAACTTCGCTGCCGAGGGTGACTTGCCCATCGGCGGCCATGACAACTTTGCCGTTCCGGCGGACGGCAAGCACCGTGGTGGAACGGATACGGGGAGACATTCTACTCAAACTATTATTCTATCGTGATTGGGAGCGGGGGGCGGTTGGGTGGGGTTCTTGATGATGTAACGTGGAAGGAGAAGGGGGCTCTCGCCGTGACGATTACTTTGCCGCTGGAACCGCAAGAGGAAGCCAAGCTGATAGCGGCCGCTCAGGCGCGGGGCCTTTCCGCCGCGGAGCTGGTGCGTGAAGCGCTTGAGGGGATTCTGGATAAGACTTCTGGCGAGGCAACTTCAGGGAAAGAGCCAACGCGTTCGTTGCGGGGGCTTCTGGCGAAGTATGGTCCGGCGCCTTCGGCGGGGGAGATCGATCAGAATCGGGCTGAGATGTTCGCGAATTTTCCGCGTTCTGATTTCTGATGATTGTCGCCGTAGCTGATACGCATACCGCGATCTGGTATCTCTTTTCCGATCCTCGACTTGGAAAGCGAGCTTCTGATTTTATCGAGGAGACCATCGCCGCAGGGGACCACATCGGTGTATCCGCCATCAGCCTTGCGGAGATGGTTTACCTGGTCGAGAAATCACGAATTCCAGCGAATTCGCTGCGGGATCTTCATGCGGCGATCAGCGATCCGAAATCTGTGTTGCAGCACCTGCCGTTTGACGAGGCTGTTGCGATGAAGATGGCAGAGATCTCCCGGCAGGACATTCCCGATCTGCCAGACCGTGCGATCGCGGCTACCGCTTGTTTGCACGGGGTTCCACTTTTGAGCCGTGATGGGAAGATCCGCACTTCCGATGTGAAGACGATTTGGTGAGGGGTTCAGGGATCTTTTTGCGTTAGGCACCTTTGCTGCCAGCGCATGGGAGCGGGCGGGTCCGGCGTCTGGGGACACCCGGCCTGCGGCCCGCGGGTGTCCCCGTCGGAGGTGTCGCTGCGAGTGGGGCTGGAACTAGAGTGTCAGGTCAGGAAGGCCGGCGCGTTCGCGCTTGGCTTCGAGCAGTTTCCGGGCGACGTCGCGGGCGATCTCCAGCGCTTCGGCCACGGTTCGGCCCTGCGCCACAAGGCCGGGCGATTCGTAAGAAGTGACTAGAAACAGGCCTTCGGGCAACTCTTCTACTTGCATTTCCATTACAACGTCCAGAACGGTTCGCCGGCGGGGACGTGGGCGATGGGGAGTTCGGGGATGAACGTTTTCAGCCACGCGGCGCATTCCTTCATGCCGCCTTCTTCGCTGACGGCGTGGCCGAGGACGATTAGCGACTTCTTGGCGCCGCTGGCGATTTGGTCCTGCACGTACTCGTAAACTTCCCATTCGCGGGCTTCGCCCAGGACCAATACGTCCGCCGTTGCCAGGGCGCGGATGGCGCCGGACAGATTCGCATAGCCGGGGTTCAGCGCCACCTTCGCTATGGGTTGGTTCGGGTCGCCGATGACGCGGATGGCGCGGATTTGTAGTTTGGCTTTTACTTCGGCGGCTAGGGCTTTTAGGGTTGTGTTGTGGGTTTGGCCGGGTTGCCAGCCTAGCTCTTTCATCATGCCTTCGCGGATGCCGTCGGGGCGGCGCATGTGCCAGTGGTCGTGGAAACGGAAGATGGCGACGTTGTGCTTTTGGATGAAGGCTTTCTTGGCGAGGACGGTGGGGTCGGTGGCGGTGTCGCGGGTGTTGTCGTCGCCTTGGTAGAACGTCGGTTCGTGGGTGATGACCATGTTCTTGCCTTCGGCTACGGCTTTTTGCAGCACTTCGAGGGTGGACATGAACGTCGTGGCGATGCCGGTGACCGGGGTTTCCATGGTTCCGGATTTGAGGGTGTCGACGGTTTCGGCGCGCCAGGGGACGGCCACCTGCTTCTGGATGCGGGCGATGATTTCGCCGGCGGTTAGTTTGCGGGGTTGGGCGGCGGCGGTGGCGGCTGCGGTTAGAAGAATGGCGGCGCGGCGGGTCATGCTATTTCAGGGCCTTGATGCGGATGTTGCGGAAGGAGATGAGTTGTTTGGGTTGGCACTGGAGGCCGATGAGGCCTTCGGCGTGTTTCGAATCGTGGGCGTCGAGGATGGTTTTGCCGTTGAGTTTGACCAGGAAGTGATCGCCTTTGGCGGTGATGTCGAAGTGGTTCCAGTCGTTGGCCTTGATTTTGGGAGCGGGCGGGGCTTTGATGGAGCCGACGAGGGATCCGGTTAGGTAGCCGGCGGGTTGCATGTCCCAGATTTGGAGTTCGTAGCCGGTTTCGTGGGGTTGGCCTTGTTTTTGGGAGCGGAGGAAGACGCCGCTGTTGATGTCGGCGGGGCCTTTGAATTCGAGCTGGAGTTGGAAGTCCTTGTAGGAAGTGTTGGTGGAAAGCCAGCCGGATTGGGTGCCGCCGCAGGCGATGGCGCCGTTTTCGATTTTCCAGTCGCCGGTGCCGGGGGCGGAGAAGGTAGCGCGGGGGGTCCAGCCGGTGAGGGATTTGCCGTCGAAGAGGGGGGTCCAGTTTTGGGCGGGGAGGGCGAGGGTGATTGCGAGGAAGAGGAGGGGTCTCATGGGTGGGTAGTTTATCAGGAAGTTATGGGTGACGAGTTTGGCGCAAGGCGAGAAGAATTCGCCAGGCGTTGCGCATTACTTGTAGAGCTTACATTTGGGAGAACAGAGTTGGGACTGACGAAGATTTTCTGGACGGTGGTGGCGCTGAACGTGGTGGCGGCGGTGACATTGCAGGTGGGGTTCGCGGGCGGGCCGCACGGACAGTTTGACGGGCTTGTGAAGCTGTTCTACATGCTGATGCTGGCCGCGATTGCCGTGATGAGCGGGCTGTTTCTGTTGCTCCCCGCCGGCGGTTGGCGGGTGGCGGCGTTCGTCGTTCTGCTGTTCCCGTCGGCTTCGCTGGTGTTGTGGTCGGCGGCGTCCGTCGTGAACCGGTTTTAGTGTTTCAGGGCCTGGGGGCGGCGGGAGTTGTTGTGGCGGTGTCGCGGGTTGGGGTTGCGCTTTGTGCTCACCGTGTATCCGGGGGCGCGGCTGCAGGGGTATAGATGTCGGCGGGACACATGAAAACAGGTCCTGTGCGCGGTGCATCGACAACGTGGAGATAGGGGTCGACAGACTGCCGCGGCTTTGTGGGAATGGTGCTAGGAGGGCGGAAGAAACCCCTCTGCTGCCGAAGCAGCCCTAGCTTATCGCCTGGCCAAGTCTGTCCTTCCGGCTTGGCTAAGACCTTTTACGAGGGTACTGCACGAGTCCGGCGCAGCGTTGCGCTCCCGCGGGAATGATGGGGCGAATCGGTCGCAATGACAAGGAAGCAGGCTGGCTTCGCCTTCCCATCAATCCCCACTGGGCCTGATGGGGTGGGATTGGAGGTTGACTTCGATCCGCTGATCGCCCAGTTTCCGGAGGCGGGAATGACATCCTTCGATGGCCTCACGGACGTTGGCTTCGATCTCCTCCATGGTCTCGCCTTGGGTTGCGCAGCCGGGTATTGAGGGTACCTCGGCCCAGAACCCTCCCTCTTCGGCTTTGTGAACGATCACATGGATTCTCATAGGATCGATTTCAGTCTAGTCCGGATTGCTTAGCGACAAGAAGGCGCGGGGTTTTGCGCATTAGTGTTGCAGGAGTAGAGAGTTGACGCTTACAAACATTTTTTGGGCTGTGGTCGCGCTGGATGTGATCGCGGCGGTTGTTTTGAAGCTGGTTTTCGATAGCGGTTCGCACGGGCAGTTTGATGGGCTGCTGGTGGCGTTCTTTCTGGTGGTGCTGGGTGCGATTGTCCTTACGGCTTGTGTGTTCCCTCTACTTCGCACCGATGGTTGGCGGATGGCGGCATTCGTCGTTCTGCTGATTCCGTCGGTGCCGATGGTGTTTTCGTCGGGGGCATCCGTTGTGAATCGGATTCGGACTGAGCGGCAGTTTAGCGGGAGCGCCTATTTCCAGGGGCCGGCGCTGGCGCTGGCGCAGGCGATGGTGAAGGGTGACGTCGAGCTGGCGAAGCAGTTGATTCCGGCGGCGGGGGATTTGAACCAGCCGCATGGGGGCAAAGCGACGCTTTGGCAGTTTGGCGTCTTGCAGACATACGATACCGATGCCTCGATGGAGATGTTGCGGGTGCTGGTGGCGGCCGGGGCTGACCCGAAGCGCGATGGCTCCGCCGATACGCTGCAACACGCGATTGCGAGGGGGCCGGGGCTGACGAAATATTTGCTGGAGGCGGGAGTGAGCCCGAATGTGCTGGACCACGACGGGCGGCCGGTTTGGTGGGGAACGATGGGGCCGGGCGAGGATGAGGCGTCTACAGAACTGCTGCGGATGATGTTGGACCACGGAGCTGACCTGCGGTTGCGGGCGCCGGATGGGCGGGGGCCGGTGGGGGTCGCGGTGACGAACCGGCATTGGTTCGACGCTTGTCTGTTTTTGGAACGGGGAGCGGAGTGGAAGCAGGAGCAGTTGCGCGGGGGGTCCGTTGCCGAGTTGCTGGAGTGGGAGATTCTGCGGCGAGGCGAGTACGGAATACCGGTTCCGGAGACGATGTTGACGGTGATGGCGGGATTGAAGGGGAAGCCACTCGTGATTCCGCCGGGGGGCGAGATTGGCATTCTGAAGATACTGCGCGAGACGAGTTTCGATCGGTTGGAGGAGACGCGGGCCGCGGTGGCGCTGTTGGCGCAGCAGCCGCAGTGGGTTCGCCGGGTTGATGCGTTTTTCGAGGACGGCAACACGACGATGCGCGGCCAGGTGGCGCTGGTGTTGAGCATGCAACCGGAGGCTTTGCCGGAGGACGTGCAGGAGCGGTGTTGGACGGTGCTTCGGGAACAGGTTGCGGGGTTTGAGAGGAGCGCGCGTTCTACGAAAGAGCCGTCGGGCTGGCTTTTGAAAGATACGGCTGTCATCGCGGTGGGGCTGGCGTCGATCGCGAGCCCGGTGCGGGAACGGCACAGGGCCGATTTCATTGGCCTGCGGGATCACATTGAGAAGCTACGGAAGACGAATGATCCGGATGCGGGGAAGTTGGCGGATTTGCGGAAGGCGGATTGGGTGGCTGGGGCGTAGTTGGGTTACTGGGCGTAGTAGAAGAGAATGTCGAAGTTGCCGGGCGTTTTTCCGAGGGCGCGGAGGAGCAGGGCGATTTGGCCGCGGTGGTGGACGGCGTGGATGGCGGCGTGGTGCAGGAGTTCGCCGAGTTTCATGGTTTGGGTGGGGCCGTTGGCGAGGGAGAAGTGGATGGGGCGGAGGAGGTCTTCGTCGTTCAGGTTGGTTAGGAAGGCTCTCATGTGCGATTCGACTTCGTTCCAACGGGCGAGGAGGGAGGCTAGGGTGGGGTAATCGGCGGCTTGCAGGGCGTGGCCGCGGGGGTGGCCGCCGCAACGGTCCAGCCAGCCCCATTCGGCGCTGAGGATGTGCACGAGGGTGTTGCGGACGGAGCCGTAGCTGCCGGAGACGGGTTGGGTGAATTCTTCGGGGGTGAGTTTGGAGACGACTGCCAGGAGTTCTTCGTTGGCCCAGTAGTTGTAGCCGTAGAGGGTTCGGAGGTCGCTGGCGTTGGTCATTTCTGCATCCTATCGCCTCACTTCCGGAGGATCGTCTCCATCTTCTTGCCCTTGGCGAGTTCGTCGACCAGCTTGTCCAGGTAGCGGATCTGCTGCATGAGCGGGTCCTCGATCTCTTCGACGCGGTAGCCGCAGATGACGCCGGTGATCTTGGACACGTTGGGGTTCATGCGCGGGGCGTTGGCGAAGAAAGTCTGGAAGTCGACGCGGTTTTCGATTTGCTGTTTGAGCGACTGTTCGTCGTAGCCCGTTAGCCAGTGGATGATGGTGTGCAGTTCCGCTTTGGTGCGGCCCTTCTTTTCGGCCTTGGCGACGTAGTGGGGGTAGACGCTGGCGAAGGCCATTTTGAAGACTCTGGTGTTGTCCATGGGCGAGTTACTTTTTTGCAGTGTAGCGCTACTGCTTGAAGATGCCGTGCCAGAAGGCTTTGCCGGAGGGGAGAGGGTGGCGGGTTTCGTGTTTGAGATGCAGGCCGCGGGGGGTCAGGGTGGCGACGAGCCAGGCGGGGTCGATGTGTTGGAAGGTTTCCTTCAGCGATTGGATGGATGGGTAGGGGGTGGGGGCGACGCCGGTTTGTTGGTCGCTGGGGAGTTGGAGGACTACGGAGAGATGGGCGGTTGGGCTTAGCAGTTTTATTGCGTTTTCGAGGCACTGGCCGGTGCCGGCGTGCTCGAAGACTAGCGCCGCGTGGACCAGATCGACGGGCGGGATTTCGATGGGTTTTTCGGCCAGGTCGTGGTGGTGGAGTTCCAGGGCTTGCAGGCTGGGATGGCGTTGGGCAACGACTTCGAGGTACTCGGCGTTGATGTCGATGCCGACGGTGCGGGTGGTGGTGGCGGGGTTGATGTGTTCGAGGCCGTTGCCGCCGGCGATGCCGAGGATGGCTACGGATTCGGGGTTGGTTTGGACCAGGGCTTGGCGGAAGAGGTCGGCTAAGGGCGCCAGTTGTTCGACGCCGCTTGCGGACATGTGGCCTTCGTAATCGGCCAGGGGGACGTTGACCCAGTGGCTCATTGGTTAGTTGCCGAGGAGGTTTTGGATGACGTCGGCGGCGGTGTAGGTGGTTTGGCCGGGCTTCAAGAAGCGCTTGACGGTGGCGACGTCGTCACCGGCGGTGATGAGGCCGGGTTCGTGGTGGCGGCCACCGCCGCGGACTTGGCCCAGGCCGATATTCGCCATGAGGCCGTTGCAGAGGCACATGCGGCCGGCGGCGTCTTCGGGCTTGCCGCCTTTGGATTCGTAGACCGAGACGGGTTCGCCGGCGCAGCGGTAATCGATGGCGCCTTCGGGGGTTTTGTAGGCTTCGCGGAGGTAGCCGAGATCGCAGATGCGGGGGCGGCTGTCGTAGGTTTCCCCGGCGGCGACGGTGCCGGCCATTTGCACGACTTTGAAGGGGAAGCCGGTGGGGGAGGCGAGGGGGTCCGTTTTCAGTTTTGGGTCGGAGGCTAGGAGGGCCTGCTTGAATTCGGGCTGGAGGCCGGACTCCTCGCAGAAGGCGAATGGCGTGCCGACCTGGATGCCGGCGGCGCCTTCTGCCAACGCTTCTTTCAGCTTTTCGGCGGAACCGAAGCCGCCGGCGAGCCAGAAGGGGAGGCCGAGTTCACGCATTTTGGCGAGGTCGACGACGTCGCGTTCGCCGTAGATGGGTTCGCCGTTGGCGTCGAGCTGCATTTTGCCGCGGGGCGGGGCGTTGTGGCCGCCGGCGGTGGGGCCTTCGATGACGAAGCCGTCGACGCGGCCGTTCGCCTTCTTTACTAGGGTTAGGGCGAGGGTATTGGAGGCGATGATGGGGAGGCAGTAGGGACGCTTGAGTTCGGGGGCGTTGCCTTCGATGTAGTCGGCCGGGTTGAAGTGCATGAGGGTATCGTCGTCGGGGCCGGCGCCGATGACGTAGAGGGGGTAAGTGGCGGGCTGGTTGGCGGCGAGGAGGTCGAGGGAGCCGGGGAGGCGGAGGGGGATGCCGGCGCCCATGATGACGGCGTCGACACTGGCGAGGAGTGCGCCGTAGATGGACGGGAGGTGGGGGACCTGGATTTTTTCGAGGTAGTTGATGGCGATTTGGTTTTGATGGCCTTCCTTGGCGAGGAAGACTTCGACGAAGTTGCCGACGATGCAGAGTTCCTGCATTTCGCGGGGGTTGTCTTTGACGTGGAGGCCGAGGCGGACGTAGGACTGGTTTTCGGGGCGGCCACCGGGGATGTGGAAGCGGTCCCAGACGCGGGCGGCCATGGCGGGGAAGGGGAAGTGATCGAGGGCGCGGCGGATGTGGCCGCCCTGGTCGCCGTCCTGGAGGCGGCGGACGAGGACCTGGTCGAGCGCGGTGCCGGAGACGACGCCGAGTTGGCCTTGTTCGGCGACGGCGCGGGCGAGCCGCCAACTGGAGACGCCGACGCCCATACCGCCTTGGATGATGACAGGAAGCCGCATGGCCTCAGTATCCCACGGGTTTGTAAGCGCTGACAAAGGGGGGATGGGCGGGGAAAGATTAAATTGGTGCCTGGCACCAATTTAATGATTTGGCGGACGGGTGTTTTACGGCCTTGGGGGGTGGGTGTTTGGATTGAAGGGGTTAGGAAGACGGCGGAATTGGGAAAGGGGACGATTGGATTAAATTGTGTGTGACACGGTTTAATGTTGCGGGGGGGTGGGCGGAAGGGATAGAGTTGGCGCACCAAGGAGGATACCGCCATGAAGGGTTCATCGGTTTCCGTTGGAACGTTGCTCGACAGGAAAGGCCGCCGGGTCTTTTCTATCGCTCCGGAAGCGTCCGTTTATTCTGCGATTGAGCAGATGGCGGATAGGGGGATCGGCGCTCTTGTCGTTCTCCAGGACGGCCGTTTGGCCGGGGTTTTTTCCGAGCGCGACTATACACGTAAAGTGATTCTGGCCGGCCGGTCTTCACGGGAGACAGAGGTGGGCGAGATTATGTCGACCGATTTGGTGACGGTGGCACCGACCGATGGGGTGAACCATTGCTTGCGGCTTATGACCGAGAACCGGGTGCGGCATTTACCGGTGGTGGCGGATGGTTTTGTGGTTGGCGTGCTTTCGATTGGCGATTTGGTGAAACAGGTGATCGCCGAGCAGGAGGACACGATTGACCACTTGCACAGTTATATTGCTGGCGCGTATCCGAGTTAGTGGATGGAGTAGCCGGCGATTTTCCAGCCGCCTTCGCGGCTGAGGACGACAACCTCGGCGGCCTTTGATTTCTTGTCGAAGGCCGTCGCGTATTCGAGGATCATGTAGTCGCCATCGGGGGCGCCGGGGTGGGTTTTGGACGCCTTGGCCGAGGTGAAGTTGCGGGACTTGAGAGAGCCGGCGGCTTCGCGCATGGCCTTTAGCTGGGCGTGCCATTCGTCGGCGGAGATTTGGGGGCGGCTGTGTTTGCTGGCTTGCTTCCGGGCGTCGGGGTACTTGGCTTCGTCGAGGAGGGCGAGCCATTTTTCGGCGGCCTTGCGGGCGGCGTCCTCGGTTTGGGCGAGGAGGAGGGGAGCGGCGGCGAGGGCGAGGCAGGAGCGGCGGGTCATCACTCTGGTTAGAGTAGCGTAGGCGCCGGTGCGTTTCCATGGCCCCGTTCGGTTTCTTCGTGCGCTTAGAGGCGGACCGAACACTTTTCGGACAGAGGAAACGAACATGAAACAGCTACTACTTTTGGCCCTGATGGTGATGTCGCTGGCGGGGCAGAACATTCAGCATACGCGGCGGTACACGATTAAGGGCGGGCGGATGGCGGAGTTTGAAACGATTATCAAAGACTTGAATGCGCTGTATAAGAAGGCCGGGGTGCCGTCGGCGACGTTGGTTTTTCAGTCGGTGACGGGGCCGGAGCAGGTGTTTGTGACGCGGTATTACGAGAAGATTTTGCAGGCGCTGGCGAATCGGGGTGACGCGTTTAAGGGCCCGCATGAGGCGGAGTATCGGGCGCTGAATATGCGGCTGATGGATACGGTGGCGGCGCGGGAGACGCGGGTGGCGGAGCGGGACGCGGAGTTGAGCCTGCCGCGGCCGGCGGTAATTTCGCCGTATATCCGGGTGATCAAGACGCAGGTGAAGCAAGGAAAGGTGGCGGAGGTGAAGGCGCTGATCCGGGAGTGGGTGGACGGGGGAATCAAGCCCGGGGGGATCAAGGTGTATACGCTGACGCAGACGCGGATGGGCGGACCTGCGACGGAGCTTGTATCGGTAACCGGAGTGAACGCGCTGGCGGAGTTGGACGAATTGGCACCGCGGAAGGTGATGGGCGAGGCGAAGTACAACGCCTGGGTGGCGAAGCGGGATGCGGTGATTACTTCAAGTGAGGTGAATTTGCTGCGGTTCCGGCCGGAGTTGAGTAGCTGGACGGCGCCGAAGTAGGGGTTCTCCCAAATTAAGGGGTTTTCCGGTAGCACGGCTCCCAGGGAAATCTGGGGAGAATGGAGGGGTGAAGAAGAAAGAGTTTGTCTTTGCGAGACGGGCGGCGGAGGTGCCGCCCGGTCTTGATTCGGTTTCGGAGGTGGATCCCGAGAGTTCATTGGGGTTGGAGGGGGCGCTGCTCCGGCGGGTTAGGCTGGCGGAACGGTCGTTTCATTCGATCTCGTTGCGGGATGTAAGGCTGGTGGGGTGTGATTTGGCGAACGTCTCGACTCGGGCGTTGTCGCTGATTCGGGTGGAGTTTATTGATTGCCGGATGACGGGGTTTACGGGCGGGGATGTGGTGGCGCAGGATGTTCTGTTTTCGGAATGCGACGGGCGGTATGCGCAGTTCCGGTTTTCGAAGATGAACAAGGGCGTGGAGTTTGATTCGTGCCATTTGGAGGACGCGGATTTTGGGGGGACGGATTTGACGGGGTCGGTGTTTCGCGGGTGTAATTTGCGGAATGTGGAGATGGGAAAGGCGCGGCTCATGGATGCGGATTTGCGGGGGTCGCGGGTGGAGGGGTTGCATGTGGGGGCGGAGGGGTTGCGGGGGGCGACGGTGGACGCGGCGCAGGCGATGCAGTTCGCGCTATTGTTGGGCATTCGGATTTTATGATTGGCGAGTTGGAGTTGTATCGAAAGCCCCTCGTTGGGCATTGTTACCGGATGTTGGGGTCGGCGGTGGATGCGGAGGACGCGGCGCAGGAGTCGCTGATTCGCGCATGGCGTGGGATGAGCACGTTCGATGGGCGGGCGTCGTTGCAGACGTGGCTGTATCGGATTGCGACGAATGTTTGTCTGGACGAGTTGGACAAGCGGGGGCGGCGGATTCGGCCGATGGAGGGGTGCGCACCGGGGTATCGGGGTGGCGAGTTGCCGAAGCGGGAAAGGGAAGTTTGGATTGAGCCGGTGGCCGATGCGCGGGCGATGGCGGATGGGTTGGACCCGTTTGAACAGGCACGGATGCGGCAGAGTATTCGATTGGCGTTTGTGGCGGCGTTACAGAATTTGGCGCCTCGGCAGCGGGCGGCGTTGTTGCTGGTGGATGTGTTGGGGATGAGCGCGGCGGAGGTGGCCGAGACGTTGGAGACGACGGTGGCGGCGGTGAATTCGGCGTTGCAGCGGGCGCGGGCGGTGGTGGGGGATTCGTCGGTTTCGGCTGGGGAATTGACGGCGGGGCAGACGGCGATGTTGGAGAAATATGTGGCGGCGTTTGAACGGTATGACGTGGAGACGCTGACGTCGTTGTTGCGGGAGGACGCGGCGTTTTCGATGCCTCCGTATTCGCTGTGGCTGCAGGGGCCGGCGGCGGTGCGGGAGTGGTTGTTGGGGATTGGGTTGGGGTGCCAGGGGTCTCGGCTGGTGGCGACGGCTGGTTGCGGCGGGCCGGCTTGGGGGCAGTACCGGGTGGACCCGGACGGCGGGTGGATGCCTTGGGCGCTGGTGGTGTTGGAACTGGACGGGGAGCGGATTGCGGGGTGGAACTCGTTTTTGGATACGGAGTGGTTGTTTCCGCTGTTTGGGCTGCCGGCGCGATTATTTTGATTTTCGGGCGATGAGTTTGGGTGGTGTGTGCCGTCTATAACGGCATATGGCTATTTCCAGGAAGATTTTTGTCAATTTGCCGGTGCGGGATTTGGGGCGGACGAAGGCGTTTTTTGCGGCGCTGGGGTTCGCGTTTAATGCGCAGTTCACGAATGAGCATGGCGCTTGCATGGTGCTGAGCGAGGATGGCTACGTGATGCTGCTGACTCATACGTTTTTTGGGCGGTTTACGCGGCGGGCGATTGCGGATACTTCGGTTGTTACGGAGTGTTTGGTGGCGCTTTCGTGTTCGAGCCGGGCGGAGGTGGATGAGTTGTTGGGGAGGGCGCTGGGGGCTGGTGGTGTGGAGGCGGCGGAGGGGCAGGATATGGGGTTTATGTATCAGCGGAGTTTTTACGATTTGGACGGGCATCATTGGGAAATTTTCTGGATGGACCCGGCGACGGTGCAGGGGGAGTAGTTTGGATGGGCGCGGACGCTTGTTTGTTTGTGTTTGACGCGTTGGAATGCGCGGGGGAGGGGGAACTGTCGCGGAATCTGGGTCCGCGGCAGTTTCTGGGGCGGTCCGTGGATTGCTATTTCTACTGGGAGACGCTGGACGAGCTGGGCGTCTCCCCGGCGGATCCGATCCGGGAGCTGCTGGAGCGGCTGGGACGGCGGCGGACAGAGGACCTGGAGGAGGGTATTCACGGGTGGCTGGGGCCGGAGGAGACGCGGGAGTTGGGGGAGCGGTTGTTTGCGTTGGACTTGCCGGATTATGAGTGTAGTTTTGCGGCGATGCAGGGGTTTCGGCAGGTGCGGGATTTGGCGGAGGGGACGGGACGGGAGTTTTTGTGGCCGGCTTATGAGCATCCGGAGTACTCATTTGAGCGGTTGAGTTTGTCGTATGTGCGGACGGTTTGCCAGTTGGCGGCGCGGGAGGGGAAGGGGGTTTTGTGGGGGAATGGGGTGGGGTGATTAGCGGGGGCGGTAGAAGCGGCCGACTTCAATGTCGGCTGCGACGGGATGACTTCCGGGGCGTCGGAATAGTTGATTTCGGCGTCGGGTTTGGCGGCGAGCTTCTTGAGCGAGCGGCGCTGTTTGGCGGTGAGCGGTGCGGTAAATAAAACGCTCGCGGGGATTCGCTTTTCTTGCGGAGATGATGCGGATTTCTTCTTGGGCTTGGGTGTGCCTTTCTATTCTGCGCTACGATCACTGGACGGAAGTCGGGCAGTTACTTGCGGCTGATTGCACAGGATGCTGGCCGTCTTCCAGCTGAGGACCGGACTTCTTTGGGGCTTCGAATGATCCGGGAATGGTGTCCGGATATGGACGCTTCCCACCAGCAAAGCGCGGACATTGCGTTCATTGATCCTGGTGAGAACTTTGAGCAAGTAGGGTGTCCGCATTGCCGTTCAGATGTGAGGGAACCGCAGGCGGCGTGGAGGGATGCGGCGAACGGTGCTGGTGCCCTATGGCGGATGGCGCGCGGACCTGAATGACCTGCGATACGGGTGGCCCGCCGGATTTGCGCAGCTCGTGATTGAGCTCGGCCACTCGGAGGAGTCACTGGGTTGCGCAATTCCACAGGTGATGAGGCGGGTTTAGTTCGATGCGGCGTCTGGGAACACCCGGCCTGCGGCCCGCGGGTGTCCCCGCGGGGTTGATGGGGCGGAAAGCTAAGCTAGGCTGAGCGGACGAGGCGGGAGTGGAGGGCTTCGGCGGCTTTTTCGGGGAAGTCGGAGCGGTAGTGGCCGCCGCGGCTTTCGCGGCGTTCCAGGGCGGCTTGGGCGATTAACAGGCCCACTCGGCGCATGCTGCGGAGTTCGTAGTCTAACCGACTGGCTTCGGCTCGGCGCTCCATGGGGACGCTGCGTAAGATGCTTACCGCCTTTTGCAGGCCTTCTTCGTTTCTTGTGATGCCGCAGTGCTCCCAGGTGATGGAGCGGAGGTGCGATTCGGTGAGGGCCGGGAAGACTTCGGCTTGGGGGATTTCGCCTCTGGCTTCAATGGCGGACGCGCTGGCCATGGCGACGGCGGCGCGGGCTCCGAAGACTACGCCTTCGAGGAGGGAGTTGCTGGCGAGACGGTTGGCGCCGTGGACACCGGTGCAGGCCACTTCGCCGGCGGCGTAGAGGCGGGGGACGGTGGTGAGGCCGTTGAGATCTGTGTGGACGCCGCCCATGGCGTAGTGGGCCGCGGGGTGGATGGGGGCGGGCTGCTTGGTGAGATCGAGGCCGTAGCGGAGGCAGGTTTGGTAGATGCGGGGGAAATGGTGCTCCATGACGCCGGGGCCGAAGTGGGTCATGTCCAAAAACATGTGGGGGGCGCCGGTGCGGCCCATTTCGCGGACGATGGCGCGGCTGACGACGTCGCGGCTGGCTAATTCGTCCGTAAAGCGTTCGCCTTGGGCGTTGCGGAGAAAGGCACCGTCGCCGCGGAGGGCTTCGGAGAGGAGGAAGCGGGGGGCGTCGTCCAAGTGGAGCGCCGTGGGGTGGAACTGGACGAATTCGATGTCGCGGATGACGGCGCCGGCGCGCCAGGCCATGGCGACGCCATCGCCGGTGGCGACGTTGGGATTGGTTGTTTCCTTGTAGACGCGGCCGAGGCCGCCGGTGGCGAGGAGGACGGCGCGGGCGAAGATTTTGTGGTGCTGTTTGTAGCGGGCGTCGTAGGCGACGGCGCCGCGGACTTCGCCGTCCTGCATGAGGAGATCCGTTACGGCGGCGAAGCTGAGGAACTGGACGTTGGCGAGGGAGGCGGCTTTGCGGTAGAGGGCGCGGGAGATTTCGCGGCCGGTGGAATCGCCGTGGGCGTGGAGGATGCGGTTGCGGGAGTGGGCGCCTTCGCGGCCGAAGACGAGTTCGCCGCCTTCGCGGTCGAATTCGGCGCCCCATTCGAGGAGCTCTTCGATGACGTGGGGGCCTTCGTTGACGAGGGTTTTGACGGCGTCGGCATCGCAGAGGCCATCGCCGGCGGCGAGGGTGTCCTGTTCATGGAGGGTGACTTCGTCGTCATCGGAGAGCGCGGCGGCGATGCCGCCCTGGGCGTACTCCGAGGCCGATTCGTGGAGGGTGTCCTTGGCGAGGACGAGGACCTTCCCGGAGGTGGAAAGCGAGATGGCGGCGCGGAGGCCGGCGACGCCTGCCCCGATCACCAGATAGTCACAAACGATGCTGTCCGACGTAGCACGCATATACCCCATGGTACAAACGAAAAAGGACATGCCCTCACACGTAGTCACCACAGGCACGCAACGTTACGAGTGCCACATTGAACGCGGGATCCTTTCGCGCGTTGCTGAATACCTGCCCGCTAAGGCCGGCAAGGTCTTTGTTATCACCACGGAAGACGTCTGGAAGCTGCACGGGAAGCACATGCAATTCCCGCACGAACTGGTGTTTTTTCCGGGCGGGGAGCCGAATAAACGGCTGCACGTTTTGGAGGCGATGGCGGCGCAGATGCTGGCGAAGGGCGCGGACCGGTCGTCGGTGATCGTGGCTTTTGGCGGCGGGATTGTGGGCGACGTGGGCGGGTTTCTGGCCGCGATTTTCATGCGCGGGATTCCGGTGATTCAGGTTCCGACGACGCTGTTGGCGCAGGTGGACGCTTCCATTGGCGGCAAGACAGGCGTGAATTTGGTTGGCGGGAAGAACCTGATTGGGGCGTTTCATCAGCCGCTGGCGGTGTTGATTGACCCGTCGGTGCTGGAGACGCTGCCGGTGCGGGAGTACCGGTCGGGGCTGTTTGAGGTGGTGAAGTACGGGATTATCAGCAGTCCGGCGTTGTTCCGGTTGTTGGCCGATCATTCCGACCGCGTGCTGGCGCTGGAGCCGGAGGCGGTGGATTTCATTGTCAGCGATTCGGTGCGGATTAAGGCCGAGGTGGTTTCCGCCGATGAGAAAGAGGGCGGGCTGCGGCGGATCCTGAACTACGGGCATACGCTGGGGCATGCGTTGGAGGCAGAGACGCGGTACGAGCGGCTGCTGCATGGCGAGGCCGTTGGGTATGGGATGAACGCGGCAGCGTATTTGGCGGAACGGCTGGGGCTATTGGCCAAGGCCGACGCGGACGAGATGCGGCGGGTGACGAACCTGTACGGGCCGTGGCCGGCGGTGGGCGATTTGAGCCCGGAGGTGCTGGCGGGGCATACGCTGAAGGACAAGAAAACCATTCAAGGGACGACGCATTTTGTGCTGGCCGAGGGGGTTGGCACGGTGCGGGTGGTGAGCGGGATTGCGGCGGCCGATGTTGTGGCGGCCGCGGCGGCGGCGCTGTAGTTTATGGCACTGCAAGTAGGCAAGGGCACGACGCCGCCGGGGGCGGCCACCGAGGAGCAGGCGGCGCGTTATGTGCGCGGCATGTTCGACCAGGTGGCGCCGCGGTACGACATGCTGAACCACATTCTGAGCTTCCAGGTGGATAAATACTGGCGGCGGCGGACGGTGGGGAAGGTGCAGCATATTCTGGACCGGGCGGATGCGACGGTGCTGGATTTGGCGTGCGGGACCGGGGATTTGACTCTCGCGTTGACCAGGGCGGGGCGGGCGCGGGTGATTGGGAGTGACTTTTGCCATCCGATGCTGACGGGGGCTTCGGCTAAGAATGCGCGGCTGTTGTTTGAGGCCGATGCGTTGTCGTTGCCGGTGGCTTCGGAGTCCGTTGATTTGGTGACTTGTGCGTTTGGGTTCCGGAATTTTGTGAACTACCGGCGGGGGATGGTGGAGATTTTGCGGGTGCTGAAGCCGGGGGGGACGGCGGCGATTTTGGAGTTGTCGACACCGCCGAATGCGGCGTTCCGGGCGGCGTATCAGTTTTATTCGTCGCGGGTATTGTCGCGGGTGGGAGCGTTGATTAGCGGGTCGAAAGACGCGTATACGTACTTGCCGGAGAGCGTGAAGAAGTTCCCGGTGGCGGGGGTTTTGGCGGAGGAGTTTAAAGAGGCGGGGTACGCCGAAGTGGAGTACGAGTTGTTGACCTTTGGGATCGTCGCACTCCACTTGGCTCGGAAGAAACGGTAATTACGGATTTCCCTGGTAGCACGGCTCCCAGGGAAATCTGAAGGGCGGGTGACCGAATCACGCTCGCCCTTTGGCTCGGAAGGGTCAGACAATTCCTTGGTGACAGTCACCTAGGAAAAGTCTTAGAGGAGGGCGGTGGGGCGGCGCTTCCAGCCCATGCCTTCGACAGCGCTGATGTGGGCGCCGGCTTGGGTGAGGATGTGGTGCAGGTCGTTGCCCAGGCTGATGAAGGGGAAACCTTTGTCGAGGAATTCCTGGACGCGGGCGGTGCCGAAGAGGAAGACGCCGAGAGCGACGTTGTTCTTCTTGGCGGCGGCGATCAGCTTGTTCGTCGCTTCGGCGAGTTCAGGCGATGTGTACATGTGGGGGAACTCGTACTTTTCGTACAGGCCCATGGACATGCAGAGATCGTTCTGGCCGAGGAAGAGCATGTCGACACCGGGGACGGCGGCGATTTCTTCGATGTTTTCAATGCAGCTGGCGGTTTCCACCTGGAGGGCGACGATGGCGTTCTTGTTCCAGTTGCCGGCGTAGCCGAGCAGGCCGGCCTTGTTCATGCTGCGCTGGGGGAAGTACACCGAGCGGGTGCCGGCGGTGGGGTAGAGGGCGCAGCTGACGGCGGCGCGGGCTTCTTCGGCGGTGTTGATGTAGGGGACGAGGATGCCGTCGGCACCGAGGTCGAGCGACTGCTGGATGCCGGGGCGATCGTCATAACCACCGACGCGGACGAAGGACTTGGCTCCGCCGTTGGAGACGCCGGCGATCATCGCCGAGAGCTTTTCATAGTTCATGGGGCCGTGCTGGGTGTCGATCAACAGCCAGTCGTAACCGGTGTGGGCGAGCTGCTCGACCACAGTGGGGCTGTGCGAATTGACGAATAGGCCGATCTTGGGCTGGCCTTCGCGCAGCTGCTGTTTGAACTCAGCACCGGTAACAGGGGTGTCTGCCATTGTAGTGTTTCTCCTAAAAGTGAAAGCTCTTTGGACTATACCCAATGCCGGGACTTGAGTCCAGAAAGATAGCGGGGGGCGGTGAGCAGTTTGGGGGAGGAAAATCGCTAGAATAAGCGCACATGTCGAAGAAACTGGTTCTGGCACTAGGTGCGCTGGCCGCGGCCGGCGTGGGGATTCATTTTGCGCTGGAGCCGTTTCGGATCGAGCTGCCGGAGCCGAAGCGGCCGGCGAAATCGATGTCGCTCAAGCAGAACTGGGACGCCGGGCAGCAGGCGGCGTTTCACCATACGGCGCAGGGGACAAAGTTGTTGCCGTGGGCGTGGTTCAAGGCGTTGGAGCAGCCGTGCTTGTCGTTGCTGGGTTGTGGGGATTTGGCCGATCCGGCGTATTTGACGCGGTTTGGGTTTATTCCTTCGGATGAAACCAAGGACAGGCTGCCGGTGGGGTTTGCGCGGCAGGACAACTTTCACGATCCGATTTTGAAGCGGAATTACGCGGTGGTGGGGTTCACCTGCGCGGCTTGCCATACGGGCGAGATGTTCTATGGCGAGTACGCGATCCGGATTGAGGGCGGAGTGGGGATGGCGGATTTGGGTGCGTTTCAGAAGGCGATGGGGCTGGCGCTGGTATTGAACGATAAGATTCCGGGGCGGTACAAGCGGTTTGAGGCGCGGGTGCTGGGGGCGGGGGCGACGGCGGAGAAGAAGACTGAGCTGCGGAAGGACCTGGACGCATTTATGGCGCAGGCGATGCGCGAGCGCGAGTACACGCAGAAGCATGGAATTTATGACAACCAGGCGGGGTTCGGGCGGACCGATGCGTTGACGCGGATTGGGAACCAGGTGTTCGCGGTGGATCTGGATTTGTTCCGGAATTTCGCAGTTTCCAATGCGCCCGTGCGGTTTCCGCAGATCTGGGATGCGCCGTGGTTTGACTGGGTGCAGTACAACTCATCGATTGCCGATCCGCTGGTTCGGAACATTGGTGAGGCGCTGGGCGTGCGGGCGATGTTGAACCCGACGGATCTGGACAATTCGGTGGACGTGGGGGCGTTGTTGCAATTGGAGACGCTGCTGGCGGGGCCAGGGCCTTTTCAGGGGTTGCAATCGCCGAAGTGGCCGGGGGTGTTTCCGGCGCTGGACGCGGAGAAAGTGAAGAAGGGCGAGGCACTGTATCGCGAGCATTGCCAGGGGTGCCATATGCCGCCGGTGAAGGAGCTGTTGGCGGACAAGGGGGCGCGGTATTGGGAAGACGGGCGGTTGAAGGTGACCGATATCAACATTCAGGAGATTGGGACGGACCCGCGGGCGGCGTTGGACTACCGGAACCGGACGGCGGATAGCGGGCCGTTGGGGAAGGGGTTGTTGACCGCGGCGGAAGGGTTGGACACGGTGACGGGGGCGATTGCGGACCGGTTCTTTAAGCTGCAGAAGCTGGCGCCGCCGGCGCGCGGAGAGTGGGTGGTTCGGGACAAGTTGATTTACAAGGCCCGGCCGTTGAATGGGGTTTGGGCGGTGGCGCCGTATTTGCATAACGGGTCGGTGCCGAATTTGTACCAGCTGTTGTCTCCGAAGGGGGAGCGGCCGGCGCGGTTCTGGGCGGGGAATAAAGAGTTTGACCCGAAGGTGGTGGGATATAAGAGCGAACCGTTTGCGGGCGGGTTTTTGTACGATACGACGCTGGTGGGGAATAGCAACGCGGGGCACGAGTTTGCCGATGGGCCGCGCGGGAATGGCGTGATTGGGCCGTTTCTGTGTCCGGAGTGCCGGTGGGCGATTGTTGAGTATTTAAAGTCGTTATAGAGTTACGCTGGTAGTGGTGGTAACAGTACAAGAACTTGTCCGGCGGAACCGGGCCGGGGACACGGCGGCTTTGGAAGAGCTGTTGCCGGTGATGTACGACCAGTTGCGGCGGATTGCGGCACGGTACCTGAAAGAGGAGCGGCCGGGGCACACGTTGACGCCGACGGGCGTGGTGCATGAGGCGTATCTGCGGCTGGCCGGGGCGGAGATGACGTGGGAGGACCGGACGCATTTCCTGATGGTGGCGTCGAGCGTGATGCGGCGGGTGTTGGTGGACCATGCGCGGACGCGGAACCGGGATAAGCGGGGGGCGGGAGCGGCGAAGCTGTCATTGGACGACGTGCAGGAGCTGGCGGCGGACAGCCTGGCGCATTTGGTGGACCTGGACGAGGCGTTGCAGCGGTTGGAGACGTTTGACGCGCGGAAGGCACGGATTGTGGAGTATATCTACTTCGGCGGGTTGACCCAGGAGGAGACGGCGAATTCGTTGCAGGTGAGCGTAGTGACAATTCACCGCGAGTTGCGATTGGCGAAGGCTTGGCTGGAACGGGAGTTGGCCACTCCTTCGACTACGGGCGCATGAACGCGGAGCGGTGGGGCCGGATTGAAGAGTTGTTTTACCGGGCCGATGTGCTGCCGGCGGGGGAGCGGGCGGCGTTTTTGGACGGGGCGTGTGGCGGGGACGCGGAGCTGCGGCGGGAGGTGGAGAGCCTGCTGGCGACGGCGGCGGCGGACCCGGGTCGGATTGAAGATTCGGTGAGCGCGGCGGCGGAGCAGATATTGGCGGCGGACCCGATGTATACGCTGCAAAGGGTGGGGCCGTATGCGGTGATCCGGACGCTGGGCGAGGGCGGGATGGGGGTTGTGTACCTGGCGCGGCGGGCGGATGAGGCGTATGAGCAGTTGGTGGCGATCAAGGTGATCCGGCCGGCGTATTCGCAGCGGGATGCGATGGCGCGGTTCCGGACGGAGCGGCAGATTCTGGCGAACCTGGTGCATCCGAATATTGCGCGGCTATTGGACGGCGGGGTGACGCCACAGGGGCAGCCGTATTTGGTGATGGAGTACGTGGAGGGGGAGGCGCTGGACGCCTACTGCCGGGCGCGCGCGTTGCCGGTGTGCGGGGTGTTGGAACTGTTCCGGGCGGTGTGCGCGGGGGTGCAGTGCGCGCATCAGAACCTGGTGGTGCACCGGGATATTAAGCCGGGGAACATTCTGGTGGATGGGGCGGGGACGCCGAAGCTGTTGGATTTCGGCGTGGCGAAGTTGCTGGACGCCGGGCAGGTGGATGCGGCGCCGATGACGCGCGTGATGACGCCGGAGTATGCGAGTCCGGAACAGATTCTGGGCCAGCCGGTGACGACGGCGACCGATGTTTATGGGCTGGGGGTGCTGCTGTTTGAACTGCTGAGCGGGCGGCGGCCGTACGAGGCGAAAACGCAGTCGGCCGGGGAGTGGGAGCGGCTGGTGTGCCAGACGGATCCGCCGCGGTTGAGCACGCTGGCGGCGGTGGATGGGGACATCGACAATATTGTGCAGAAGGCGATGCACAAGGAGCCGGGGCGGCGGTATGCGACGGCGGCGGAGTTGGCGGAGGACATTCGGCGGTATTTGACGGGGTTTCCGGTTTCGGCGCAGGCGGACAGCGTGGGGTACAGGGCGCGGAAGTTCGTGCGGCGGCACCGGACGGGGGTTGGGGTGGCGGTGGTGGTGGGGGGATTGTTGATTGGGTTTGGGGTGGCGATGGGGGTGTTGGCACGGCGGGCGGACCGGGAGAGGGGGCGGGCGGAGCAGGTGTCGGCGTTTTTGGTGAACCTGTTCGACGCGGCGAATCCGGACCGGATGGGGAAGCGGGAGCCGACGACGCGGGATTTGCTGGCGCAGGGGGTGAAAGACCTGGACAAGTTGGCGGGGCAGCCGGAGGTGCAGGCGTCGTTGCTGGATACGTTTGGGCAGGCGTATGAGAGCTTAGGGGCGTGGGATGAGTCGCGGGCGTTGTTGCGGCGGAGCATGGCGTTGAAGCGGAAGCTGTATCCGGGGGAGAGCCTGGAGATTGCGGATGCGGCGAAGAATTTGTCGGAGCTGTGCCGGCGGCAGTTGGATTTTGGGGAGGCGGAGGCGCTGTCTAACGAATCGGTGCGGATTAGGATGCGGTTGTTGGGGCCGAAGAATGGATTGACGCTGGAATCGGAGAATACGCTGGCGCTGGTGCTGCAGGGGATGGGGCGGAAGCGGGAGGCGGTGGATTTGTTTTTGAAGGTTTTGGAGCAGCGGGATACGCTGCGGGGGCACAACCATTTGGAGACGGCGGTGCTGAGTAATTTGGGGGCGGTTTATGGGGAGTTGGGGGAGTTGGAGGCGGCGGAGCGGTATTTGCGGGAGTGCGTGGCGATCCGGCGGGAGCGGTTGGGGGCGGGGCATCCGCGGTTGGCGTTGGCGTTGGCGCGGTTGGGGGTGGTGCTGAGTGAGGCGGAGAAGTTGGGGGAGGCGGAGGGTGTTTTACGGGAAAGTCTGGCGATTCGGGAGAAGTTGTTTGGGCCTCGGCAGCGGGATGTGGGGCGGACGTTGATTACATTGGGGGAAGTTTTGCGGAAGCGCGGGGATTTGGCCGGGGCGCGGGCGTTGTTGGGGCGGGTGCGGGAGATGGGGATGGACGGGGCGGATGTGGCGGATTTGTTGATGCAGGAGGGGTTGTTGGCGTTTGCGGGGGGCGATCGGGCGGGGGCGGAGCGGGCGGTGCGGGAGTGTGTGGATGTGCGGGTGCGGTTATTGGGGGAGGGGCATGTGAGCGTGGGGAAGGCGCGGGCGGTGTTGGCGGGGTTGGGCAGGTAATTCCTAAATTACGGGGATTTCCGGTAGCACGGCTCCCAGGGAAATCTGGGGCGGATTGGCAGGGCGGGGATTTCTTAAATTAAGGGGTTTTCCGGTAGCACGGCTCCCAGGGGAATCCGGGTTAGAGGAAGGGGCCTAGCATTTGGGCGGGGTTGGTTTCGAGGGCGGAGAGGTAGGCTTCGAGGTCTTCCGTCGGGGATTCGTATTGGTCGCTGCCGCACATGCCGTCGGAGTTGCCGTGGCCGGTGGTGATTTCCAGTTTTCCGTTGCGGAGTTGGACGCCGCGGAGGCGCCAGCTGCTGCCACCATCGTCGGATTCGCTCCATTCGAAGTTCATCGATACGTGGAAGTCCGGGGTGCCGGCGGGGATGTCCGGGTAGGCCACTACCAGGGCATGCAGGGCTTTCATTCTTTCCAGCGATCCCGGGCGGACGCGGGTTAGGAAATGGTCAATCATGCGCAGGGCGGCTTCTTTCATTCGCTATTTCACGCAGGTTAGCGATTTTGTGTCGCGCATGCAGATAAGGCCATTGCCTATCGCCGGGTAGGCGCGGACTTTGCCTTCGGCGATTTTTGAGTTGCTGAGGACGTCCAGCTTTTCGGGGGTCGGGCGGACACGGAACATCTGGCCATCGTCGCGGAGGAAGAGGAGGTCGTTGCCAATCAGCGTTACCGTGCCAGCGCCCATGGTCTTCATGCCCCAGGCTACCTTGCCCGTTTTCATTTCCACGGCGCGGAGCTCCTGACCGGTTTGCGCCATGCCGTGGAGGCCGTAGAGCCAGCCGTCCTTCAACACCGGTGTGGCGTAGTGGGCGGAGAGGGTATCGTCGTTGGCCCAGAGTTTCACGGGTGGTTGGGTGGAAAAGTCCAGCACGGCGGCGCCTACGCCGTAGCTGGCGCTGACGAAGACGAGGTTGCCATCGATGACCGGGGAGGCCGCGTTGACCGATGTGGCGCCTCGGGAGCGCCAGGGCATTTCATACGTTACCTTGCCGGTTTCTTTGTCCGTGACGACCAGGCCGCGGCGGGTGAAGAAGACCAGGCCAAAGGCGGCTTCGACCGGCGAGGAGTAGCTGGCTTCGTGGCGGGTGGCGCCCCATTTCAGCTTGCCTGTCTTGGCGTCGAAGGAGCCGATGCCGAAGGACTTGCCGCCCACGATGACGTGCACGCGGCCATTGGCGACGAGCGGAGAGCAGCCGGTGCCGAAGAAGCCTTTTTTGGCGCCGTACCACTCCTGCAGATCGGCATGCCAGAGCTTCTTGCCGGTGGCGAGATCGATGGCGTGGAGCATGCCTTGGGCGCCGTAGGTGTAGACGACGCCATCGACGACGGTGGGCGCGGAACGGGGGCCGTCATCGAAGCCGAATTCGTCTTCGTAGGTTGTGGGGTATTGGAAGTCCCAGATGGGTTTGCCGGTTTGCGCGTCGAAGGCTTCGACGATTTCGCGGAGGCCTTTGCGGTGGAAGAGGATGACCTTCCCACCGGCGATGACGGGGCCGGCGAAACCGTGGCCGACTTCGCGGGTCCAGGCGATTTGGGTCGGCCACTTAACGTCGGCGCCGGGGTAGATGCCGTTGCGCGTAGGACCGAGGAACTGGGGCCAATCCAGGAATGCGAGCAGGCCGAGCCAGAGTTGCGGACTCATTGGGCGGCCAGGAAATCGGCGACGCGTTCGAAGGGATCGAAACCGCCGTAGGCTTGCGCGATGGGGGCGCGGAGGTTGGAGTTGGCGTTGACGTCGTAGAAGATCAGGCGGCCGTCGGCGGCCTCCAGATATTCGATGCCGCCGACGTCGAGCTGGCCGGCGTCGACGATTTGTTTGCCGTAGGCGACGGCCTGGGCGGGGACTTCGAGATAGGGGTAGAACTCGACCGGTTTGACCGGCTTGGCGGCGGGAATCTCGCAGTGGCCTTCGCCATCGACGGGGTTGCAGACTTCCGAGGGGCAAAGGTTGAAGGCGCCGTGGGAGACGACGCGCATGGCGTAGAGGAGCTGGCCGCCGAGGAACTCCATGCGGACGATGCCTTTGGCGGGGTCGACGGGGAAGTATTCCTGGAGGAGGAGGAGGTTATCGGGGAGCCAGAGATCGGGGTTGTCGCGGAGGAGGCGGCGGGCTTCGTCGGCGTTGTTGAGCAGATACATGCGGGCGCCGCTGCCGCCTTGTTCGGGCTTGATGAGGGCGGGCCATTGGTCGCCCCATTGTTCGAGGGCGGCTTCGATGTCGTTGAAGGCGAGGGTGCGCGGGTGGGGGACGCCGAGCTTGTGTTTGAGCGCGGCCTGGGCGGACTTGCTTAATTCCAGGGCGAAGGGGGCGGAGCCGTTCAGGACGCGGGCGCCGCCGAGTTCTAACGTTCGCATGAAGGAGAGGCAGAGCGGGACGGCGCGGGTGTTGCCGCGGACGTAGGCACTGGGGCTGGCCTGGTTGAAATAGAGCGGCGCTTCCGGGGTGCTGTCCGGATTGAAGGCGGCGCGTTTGAGATCGAATTTGGCGTAGTTGACGCCGCGGCGATCGAGAACGGAGAAGAGCGGCTTTTGCCACTCGGGGTGCTCATAGAGAACAACGAGGTCGTGACCCATTGTTCTCCACTATAGCTAGGGTTGACGGAAAGTGACGGTGGTGAAATTGGAAACTTCTTCACCCTGGCGGATGACGATTTCCTTGGTGCCGTAGCCGATGCGGGTGGGGAGGGGGCCCAGGTTGATCTGATCGAGGCCGTGATACTGGCCTTGCGCGACGGGGCCGGCGACGGGGACGCTGATATCGCCGACGGTGGCGGTGGCGGGGCCGCCGCGGAGGCCGGTGCCGTAGAGGATGAGATAGACCTGATCGCCGGGGGCGACGGGGATGGGGGCGGCGGCGTTGGTGGTGGCATCGAAGAGAAGGCCTTCGGTGCGGGCGCCGGTGCGGGAGATCTTGAGGTACGTAGCGGCGGCGACGCCTTTGCCGGTTTGATTGGCGCTATAGATGGCCGGGGCGGTGGCGGCGATTTCCACGGTGGATTTTTGGCTGCCGATGGTGATTTGGGCCATGCCGGTGGCGGTGCCGGTGGGGATGAGGAAGCTCAGCTGGGTGGGGGAGACGTAATAGAGTGGGGCGGAGCGGGTGACGTTTTTGGAATCGGTAACGGTGACCTGGAGGCCGCCGAGGGTGGTGGGCCAGGGAGTGGTGGTGGCGACGGCGGTGGCGACGGCGAGGTTGGCACCGAAGGTGGCAACGATGGAATCCGGCGCGACGGGGCCGCCGATGGCGTAGCTGGCGCTGGAGATTGTGACGACGCTGGGCAGCGGGGGCGTGGTGGAGGCCTTGTTGTTGCAGGCGGTGTCGTGGACGGGGATGGCCGGGGTGAGGGGCGGCCGGGGGGCGACGACGGCGGAGGGCGTGGCGCCGGTGAGCCAGTTCCAGAGCAGTTCGTAGTAGCTGTAAAGGGGGGCAGTGGGGCCGGTGCGGTACCACTTGCCGAAGAAGCCATCGTCATCGGACCAGGTGACGTGAATGCCGCAGTTGCGACCGGCGGCGCCGGGGACGGTGGTGATGTTGGCGCGTTCGGCGGCGGTATTGCGGAGATTGGGAAGGAGGTTCAACTGATCGGCGAGGACTTGGCCGAACTGAGCGTCGTTCAAGGTGGACCCGCCTTCCTGGAAGCCGTTGATGAGGAGTTGGTCCTGGATATCCATGGCCTGGAAGAAGGGCGTGGTGATGTGGTTGAGTTCCAGATAGCCATTTTCAGCGCAGAGGTAGGGAGCGGTGGGACGGGCGGCGAGGCAGGAATCGTCAAGCTGGGAGTTGCGCAGGCCGACGTGGAGGGCGTTGTAGGTTTCGGTTTTGCCGGCGTAGACGGGGTCGCGGGGATCGCCGGCGGGGAAGCCTTGTTTGCCGTTGAAATCGGGGTCGAAGGTGGCCTCGTAGTTGGCGCGGACGCGGACGTTGGGATTGGCGGCGCGGAGGCGGGCGGCGAGGCGATCGGTATGGGCGCGGGCGCCGGCGGCGCCGGCGGAGTCGCCGCTGAGGAGGACGTCGGTGGCGTCGGTGAGTTTGGGGAGGCCGGGGACGCCGCGTTCGAGGGTATCGAAGATGGCGCTGACGATGGTGGCGCCTTGGAAGTGGAGGCTGAAGGCCTTGGCGGGGTCGGTTTCGCTGCGGAGGACGACGTTGGACTTGCGGCCCTGCCAGTTGTCGGAGCTGCAGTATTTCATGAGCACCAGATTTCGGTCGGCGATGCGGTTGTTGCCGTTGCGATTGAAGAGGCCGAACTGGTTTTTGAAATCCGCTTCGAAGGCGGAGGTCATGAGGGTACCTTGCCACTGGCCGATGCCGCACCAGCGGGTGGCGCATTCCTCATAATCCTTGCAGTTGCTGCCGCCGAGGAAGTGGATGAGCCAGCGGTTGGCGGAGGGGCCGTCGGGTTCGGCGGCGCCGGGGCGGGCGGGGCGGACGTAGATGACGGCGGGGGTGCCGTCGTTGCAGACGGCGTTGGGGGAGTTGATGGTGATTTTGCGGAGGTCGCCGGAGGGGACGTTTTTGACGGCGTAGGGTTGGCGGCCGTCGGGGGTTTGGGGGCAGGAGAGGGCTTCTTTGATGGGCGGGACGGTTTGCGCGAGGGCGGAGAGGGCGCAGAGGGCGAGCAGGGTGGGCTTCATGGCGGTATATTTGGAATTCGCAAAAATGGGGTTTGGTGGATCAATGACACGGCGGAGTTTTCTGATCAGCGGGTTCGCGTTCCGGCCGGACGGGGGGCGGATTGCGTTTTCGGTGCGGGAGGGGACGGGGCCGAACCTGGTGCTGATCCCGGGGAGCTGGGGGACGCGGGCGGTTTTTGACCGGTTTGTGGCGGCGTTGCCGGGGGATTTGCGGGTGGTGGTTGTGGAGTTGCGCGGGCATGGCGAGAGCCGGCCGGCAGCGGCGGCGCCGACGATGGAGAGCCTGGCGGAGGATGTTCTGGCGGCGGTGGACAAGGCCGTTCCGCGGGGGACGCGGTTCTACGTGGGCGGGCATTCGATTGGCGGGATGTTGACGATCGAGATCGCCGGGCGGCGGCCGGGGCAGGTGGCGGGGGCGATTGCGATGGAGGGGTGGACGCACTATTCGGTGGCGGCGGCGGCATTTCCGCCGGGGAGGCCATCGGCTGGGCGGGCGACGGTGCGAATGACGGAGGCGGAGCGGGCGGCGTTTGGGGCGGTTTGGCGGACTTGGGATGGTTGGGGCATTTTGGAGCGGACGCCGGTGCCGGTGTTGGAAGTTTGGGGGGACCGGGGGCGGGCGCGGCCTTCGCGGGCGGTGATGCGGATTCCGGAGCGGGAATCGATTGAGTTGGAATGGATGGCGGGGGCGTCGCATTCGTTGCTCGAGGAGTGTCCGGAGGCGGTGGCGCGGGCGACGGCGGGGTTCGTGGGGCGGATGGAGGAGCGGCACATGTTTGCCGCTGTGGGGGTGGGGCGGTTGCCGGTGGAGGCGTTTTCGGTATTTCGGGCGCGGGAGGGGGTGGCGGGGTTCAACATGCACCCGTATCTGACGTTTTATGGGGGCAAGTTTTGGGCGATTTGGAGTTCGAACCGGGTGCGGGATTTGCAGGCGGGGCAGTATGTTCGCTACGCGACTAGCGGGGACGGGGTGCATTGGTCCGCAGCCGGGGTGGTGACGCCGAGCGAGGAGGCGGGGAATTTCCGGTATTTTGCGCGGGGGTTGTGGGTGCGGAATGGGGAGTTGTGGGCGCTGGCGGCGCGGGATGAGGCGGTGCGGCCGTTGTTCGGGCCGGGGTTGGAGTTGCGGGGGTATAAGTGGGCCGGGGGGCGGTGGGAGGGGCCCGTGTTGATTGCCCAGGACGCGATTAATAACTTTGCGCCGGAGCGGTTGGCGGGCGGGGAGTGGATGATGTCGCGACGGGATCACAAGATGCGGATCTCGATGTTGATTGGGGATTTGGGGCGTTGGCGGACGGTGGAGGTGGGGGGAGCGGGGTTGGACGAGCCGATTTGGTATGCGCTGCCGGACGGGGTATTGACGGCGGTTTTCCGGGATGGGAACCGGTCGCGGCGGCTGTTTCGGGCGTTCAGCCGAGATGGCGGGAAGACGTGGTCGACACCGGTGAAGACGGATTTTCCGGACGCGATGGCCAAGTGCAACGTGCTGCGGTTGCGGAGCGGGTTGTATGTGATGGCGTCGAACCCGAACCCGTCGGGGGTGCGGATTCCATTGAGCCTATCGGTGTCGCGGGATGGGCGGATTTTTACGGGGCAGGCGGTTCTGCGGGACGCGCCGACGGTGTACCGGTATGGCGGGAAGGACCCGGGGTATGCCGGGTATCACTACCCGCAGCTGCTGGAGCAGGGCGGGTATTTGTATGTAATCCATGCGGAGAACATGGAGGATATTGTTTTGTTGCGGGTGCCGTTGGGGGCGGTGGAGGGATCGGCGGGGTAGTACGTCTTACGGAAAAAAATGAGGTGTCTGACAGTGCGCCGGGATAAACCGGCATGTAGTAGGGAATGAAAGAGTCCTACAGGAAAGGAGTAGCAAACCATCTTGGCCTCGAGTTTTGCGGGTGTCGTCGCGAGGCGGCAGTCGAAGCGTAAATAGAGGTATCAGCGGGCTGGGTATTGAGCTTCGTAAAACCAGTACGGGATGCCGACCTTGTTGTCAGAAAGGGAAGGCGAAACGAACGCGGACGCAAAGCTAGTCCGTCGCGCGATCCCGCGTAGTCGAAGACCCTATGCAC
>CANIVU010000044.1 GCA_947470805.1 Acidobacteriota bacterium
CCGCAGTGGCGAGGAGGAGGAGAATGGCGGTCTTCACTTGATCGACTCCAGGTAGGCAACGATGTCGTGCATGTTCTTGTCGGTGTATTTGTTGAGCAGTTCGATGTGGCCCTGGTAGGGATCGTTCTTTACGACTTTGAGAGAGGCCGAGCGGGTCCAGGTGTGGTATTCACCAGCGGCGTCGCGGAGGGCGACGGAGAAGTCATCCAGGTGGACGAGGACGCCGGAGACGGTCTTCCCATTGGCCGGGGTGACGGCGAGCGTCACCGGTTTGGGCGGGGCGACATTGCGCGCGCCACGGCCGAAGCCGAAGGTTTTGGGGAAGAGGAACTTCTGCTGGAGCATGACGGGTTCATACTTGCGGCCGACGCCGGCAAGATCGCCGGTGACGGAGTGGCACTTGGCGCAGCCGCCGGCGCCGTTGAAGAACTCCTGGCCGGCCTTAGCGTCGCCGGTGAGGACGTTGATGGGCTGGGAGTACGGTCCGCTGCGAAGGGTGTCGGTCACTTTGAGATGGAGGAAGTGGGAGAGCTCCATGACCTGCACGCCTTCGATGGAAGCCGAGGGGCGGCCGGTGGTGGTGGGGTGTTTCTTGAGCTTGAGGAAGTTGCCGATGGTGGCGCCGTAGCGGTCCTTGAGGACGACGAGGGAGCGGACGATATCGGTGCCCCCCTGCTTGCCGCCGCGGGCGGCGACGCCGTGGCAGCTCATGCATTCGGCGTTGTAGATGGCCTTGCCGCGTTCGGCGGCTTCGGGGTCGACGATGTGGGCATCGTCGGGGCCGGCTCCGATGAAGCCAGCGCCACCGGCGCCGGCGGTACCGGAGCGGGGCGGAAGATTTTTGCCCAGATACTCAACAATTTCGCCGAATTCGGCGGAGCTGGCTTTGGCGCCGCGGGCGACCATGCCGTTGACGACGTTGGACCAATTGTCGCGGGAGTAGCCCTTGCCGGTGACGATTTCAACACCGTGGCAGGTGGCGCCGCAGACGCGCTGAACGATCTCCTTTCCCGGGCCGTCAGGCAGCGCGCGAGGGGTGGGGCGGGGCGGGCCGCCGCGTTGTCCTTGAGCCGCGAGGGTTGCGGCAAGGAGGGAAGAAAGAAGAAGACCACGATACGGGAAGGTCATTTTGGGTCGTCACGAGGACCCACAAATTATACCGCTTCGGCGTGGCTGAGAGCGCTTTCAAAGTCGGCCAGGATGTCGCGCCAATCTTCGATGCCGATGCTGACGCGGACGAGGCCATCGACGACGCCGGAGAGCTGGAGTTCCTCGTCACTGACGGCGGAATGGGTGGTGGAACGGGGGTGGCAGACGAGGGTTTCCACGCCGCCGAGGCTGACGGCGTTGCGGGCGATTTTGAGATGGCGGAGGAATTCAAAGGCCGCCGGTTTGCCGCCGTTGAGGATGAGGGAGAAGATGCCGCCGGGATAGTCGCACTGGGCATCGCGGATGCGGATTTGTTCGGGATCGGTGAAGAGGGAGGGGTAGTAGATCTTCTTCACGGCCGGGTGGGTGGCAAGACGTTCGGCGATACGCTGCGCATTTTTGGATTGGCGGTTCATGCGCAGGTGGACGGTGGGGAGGCGGGAGTCGAGAATCCAACATTCGTCGGGCGCGAGGATGTTGCCGAACAGGCTGCGGCGAGCGCGGATGGGCTTCATGATCTCCGGGTCGCGGGCGAGGGCGACGCCGGCGAGGATGTCGGAGAAACCGCCGAGGTATTTGGTGGCGGAGTAGATAGCGATGTCGGCGCCGAGTTGGAGGGGGTGTTGGAAGGCGGGGCCGAGGAAGGTGTTATCGACCATGACGAGCGGGCGGGGTTCGCGGGCGGCGGCGGAGGCGACGGCGCGGGCGATGTCGGTCATTTTGAGGGTGGGGTTGGCGGGGGATTCGAGCAGCACGATGCGGCAGTGGGGGGTGTGCTGGATGGCGCTGTCGAGCGCGGCGGAATCGCCGCCGGGGACGGGGACGCCGAGGAGGCCCCAGGGTTCAAGGAACTTCTGGATGAGCGACTGCGTGCCGCCGTAGATGGGCACGGTGTAGACGATGGCGTCGCCGGGGCGGGTGTGGGCCATGATGGCGGTCATGATAGCGGCCATGCCGGAGTTGAAGACGGCGGCGGCGCGGGCGTGGGATTCGAGCGGAAGCATGTGGGCTTCGACGATTTCGGCGTTGGGGTGATTGAAGCGGGAGTAGACGAGGTCGGCCGTTTCGCCGGGTTCGGGCTCGATGCGGCCGCCGAGGATGGCGAAGGCGCGTTCGGCGGCTTCGGGCGAGTCGAAGACGTAGGTGCTGGAGCGGAAGACGGCGGGACGGGCGGAGCCAACGGAGAGGGCGGGGTCGAAGCCGGCGGTCAGGACGGCGGTGGAGGGGTGGACTTTGCGCTCTTGGTTGCTCACGCCCTGATTGTAGCGGGATTAACTGCCGATGAGATGATTAGCATGGGTTTGACAACCGCACAGCAAGTAGCGCGACAGGCCATGACGGAGCAGATCTCGCGTCTGGTCCACGGCGTCTATGTTTACGCGAGCATCCTGGTGGTGCTGGTGTGGACGACGCCGTTCGCGGTGGATCACCCGCGCGTGTATTGGGGATGCGCTGCGTGCATGGCTGGCGGGATGGCGGTGCGTGTGGCGCTGCGGTTTTTCGGGGAGCGGTGGAATGGGGCGTTCCTGGAGACGATGCTGCTGACGGCGGTGGGTTTGACTTCGGCGCCGAGCGGGTTGTTGTATTTGTGCTCGTTGCTTTATTACGGGTTTGAGGATTGGACGTTCACGGTGCTGATGATCTGGACGGTGGGGGGAGCGTCGGGCTCCATGGTTTCGTTCGCGCCGACGCTGCGTCTGTTGGTTCTGCACGTGACGTTGTTGCTGGTGCCGGCGCTGGGACTCGGCCTGTGGCAAGGGGGCACGAAGGGGACCACGTTCGCTATTGGGACGATGGTGCTGCTGGTGTTTTTGTTGACGCAGGGAGTGTGGTTGAACCGGGCCTACATGAAGCAACTGGAGGACCGGGCAACGGAGGAGGCGCGGCTGCGGGAGTTGGAACTGGCCAAGGCGGCGGCGGAAGCGGCGAATGTGGCGAAGAGTTTATTCCTGGCCAACATGAGCCACGAGATTCGCACGCCGATGCATGGCGTGATGGGCATGGCGCAGGTGGTGCTGGCCGGGGAGTTGCCGGCCGAGAGCCGGGAGAACGTGGAGGCGATTCACGGTGCCAGCGAAACACTGCTGCGGGTGTTGAATGAGATCTTGGATTTTTCCAAGGTGGAAGCGGGGAAGGTGGAGCTGGAGCGGGTGCCGTTTGCCCTGCGCCGGATGCTGGAAGAGCTGCGGCTGACGGTGCGGCCACTGGCGACGATGAAGGGGTTTCGTTTGGATTGGACCGTGGATGACGCCGTTCCGGAACGCGCCATCGGGGACGGTGTACGGCTGCGGCAGATTCTGATGAACCTGTTGGGAAACGCGGTGAAGTTTACGACGGCGGGCGCGGTGGGGTTGCGTGTGGCGAGGGAGCCCGGCGACGCACTGCGACTCACGGTGACCGATAGCGGCATCGGCATTCCCGCGGACAAGCAACAGCTGATCTTCGAAGCCTTCGCACAGGCCGATGGAACGGTATCGCGACGGTTCGGCGGAACGGGCCTGGGGCTTGCGATTTCGGCCAAGCTGGTGGCGTTGATGGGCGGGCAGTTGACGGTGAGTAGCGAAGTAGGGCAAGGGAGCGAGTTTTCGTTCGCGGTTGGCCTGCCGGAGAGCACCGCGGAGCCGGTGGCGACGTCAGAGCAGGCGGCCGCGCAGGAGCGCCCCGGGCTGCGCCTGCTGTTGGCCGAGGATAACGCGGTGAGCCAGCGGGTGGCTGTCGCCCTGTTGGCGAAGCGAGGGCATCACGTGACGGTAGTGGAGAACGGCGTGGCGGCGATCGCGGCGTGGGAACGCGACGAGTTCGACGCCCTGTTGATGGACAATCAGATGCCGGAGATGGGCGGCCTGGACGCGGTACGGGAGATCCGCGCGCGGGAGGAGAGAGAGAACCGGCGGCGGACGCCGGCCGTTATGCTGACGGCGAGTGCGATGCTGGGGGATCGGGAGCGATTCCTGGACGGGGGAGTCGATGGGTATCTGGCAAAGCCGTTTCATGCCGATGAGCTGTATGCCGCCCTTGCCAAAGTTGCAGCGCCGCCGGGGTGTGCTACTCAGTAGGACATGAAGATCCTGCAGCTGGTTGGCGATTTCGTGGAAGATTACGAAGTGATGGTTCCGTTTCAGGCCCTGACGATGGTGGGCCACACGGTGCACGCGGTTTGCCCGGGGAAGACGGCGGGGCAATCGGTGCGCACGGCGATTCACGATTTCGAAGGCGACCAGACGTATAGCGAGAAGCCGGGTCATAATTTCAGCTTGAACGCGACGTTCGCGGATGTAGATGCGGCGGCGTACGACGCGTTGGTGGTGTCCGGCGGGCGGGCGCCGGAGTATCTCCGGTTGAACGCGGACGTCATCGCCATGGTGCGCCATTTCGCGGAGGCCGATAAGCCCATCGCCGCCATCTGCCACGGGCTGCAGATCCTGGCGGCGGCCGACGTACTGCGCGGCAAGCGGTGTACGGCCTACCCGGCGTGCGGGCCGGAGTGCCGGTTGGCCGGGGCCGATTACGTGGACATTCCGGTGGACCAGGCGGTGACGGACGGCAAGCTGGTGACCGCTCCCGCATGGCCCGCGCATCCAGCGTGGCTGGCCGCGTTCCTGCAGGTTCTGGGCACGAAGATTACGCTTTAGATCCCTTCGCCGTCTTCCGCTTTTCCGCGGCCGGTGGCCTTTTCCATAACGAGGTAGAGTGTCGGCAACACGATCAATGTAAGGATCGTGGCCGACACCAGGCCGCCGATGATAACCACCGCCAGCGGCTTCTGCACTTCCGAGCCGATGCCCTTGGAGAGCGCCATCGGCAGCAAGCCGAGCATGGCCAGGCACGACGTCATCAGCACCGTTCGCAAGCGCACCATGGCGCCTTCGGTGGCGGCTTCGACGACCGTGGCGCCCTTCTCCCGCAGTTCGTTAAAGTAACTGACCATGACGACGCCGTTGAGCACCGCCTGTCCGAACAGCGCGATGAAACCGATGGCGGCGGACACGCTGAGATGGAGCCCGGTGAAGAGCAACGCGACGATACCGCCGATCATGGCGAACGGCACGTTGAGCAGGATGAGCGCGGCGTTCTTGAACGACTTGAACGCTTCGAAGAGGATGACGAAAATCAGGAACACGCTGGCCGGGAGAATGATCAGCAACCGCGCCATGGCGCGCTCCTGGTTTTCAAATTCGCCGCCCCAGGTGGAGTAGTAGCCCGGAGGAAGCTGGACGTTCTTGCCCACCTTCTCCTTCATCTCCGCCACCAGGCTGCCCATGTCGCGATCCTTGATGAAGACGCCGATGGCCGACACCGATTTTCCGGACTCGCGGGAGATATTCAGGCTGCCGCTGCGGATGGAAACGTCGGTGACTTCTTCGAGCGGAATACGTTGCCCGTTGGGAGTATCGACGAGGATCTTCTTGATCGAATTGATGTCCCGGCGCTCGTCCTCTTTCAAGCGGACCACGGCGCCAAACTTCTTCTCGCCTTCCCATATTTCGGTGGCTTCTTTGCCGCCGAGGGTGACCTCGATGATGTCCTCGATATCGGCGACATTGAGCCCGTAGCGAGCGGCTTTCTGGCGGTCGACGGTGATCTGTAACTGCGGCACTTCGCCGAAGCGATCGATGAAGGCGCGGCCCACGCCGCGGACGGCGGTGATGGTTTTCAGGATCTTCTGCACGTTAGTGCGAAGGATATTGGGATCGTCGCCGAAGACCTTGATGACGATCTGGCCATCGATCTGCGAGATGCTCTCGAGCACGCTGTCGCGGATGGGCATGGAGACGCTGGGGAACACGCCGGGGATCGAGTCCAGCTCGTCGCTGATCTGTTCCACAAGCTGTTCGCGGGTGATGTTGCGCGTCCATTGTTCCGGCGGTTTCACACCGACGAACATCTCCACCATGTTGAGCGTTTTGGGGTCAGTACCGTCTTCTGGACGGCCCGCCTGGCTGATGACGGTTTCCACTTCGGGAAACTTGCGGATCATGCCCCGCACTTTGCGAGCGAACTTGGTGGTCTCGACAATCGAGGTGCCGGGCGACATGGTCATGTTGACCCACATCGTGCCCTCGTTCAATTCGGGCAGGAACTCCGAGCCCAGTCGCGGCACCAGCGTGAGGCTGAAGATAAGCGACGCAACCGCGGCGGCGAGCACCGTATAGGGCCGGCCTATGGCGGCCAGCAGAATGGGCTTGTAGATTTTCTTCGCGAAACGAACGACGAAGTTGTCTTCATGCGGCAGCGGCTTGCGCAGGAGGAAGTAGGCCAGCAGCGGCACCAGCGTCAGCGAGAAGATGAGCGAGCCGATGAGAGCGGAGACGACCGTGTAAGCCATCGGCGCGAAGATGCGGCCTTCGTGGCGCTGCAGGGCGAAGATCGGCAGATGCGCGGTGATGACGATCAACATGGCGAACAGCGTGGGCCGGCCCACCTGCGCCGCGGCGTCGATGATCTTTTCCTTGAACGATTCCGGCGTTCGTTCGGAGTGATCCTCCGATAGATTGCGGAAGATGTTTTCAATGACGATCACGGCGCCATCGACGATGATGCCGAAGTCCATCGCGCCGAGCGACAGCAGGTTGGCGGGGATGCCTTTGATGGACAGGCCGATGAAGGTGGCCAGCAACGAGAGCGGAATGATGAGCGCCACGATGGCCGCCGCGCGGAAGTTGCCGAGAAAGACGAACAACACCACGGCCACTAGCACGGCGCCTTCCACCAGGTTCTTGAACACGGTGGTGAGCGTGGTGTTGATCAGCCACGTGCGGTCATAAAACGCGTCGATCTTGACGCCCTTTGGTAGCCCAGTGCCGTTCAGTTCGTCAATCCGGTCCCGCACGCCCTTCAGCACTTCCGACGGGTTTTCGCCTTTGCGCATCAGCACAATGCCGGTGACCACTTCGTCGGAATCATCGCGGCCGACGATGCCCTGCCGCGGCACGAAACTCTGATTGATCGTGGCGATTTCGTGGACCAGAATCGGCGTGCCTTTCCGCTCGGCCACCACGACGTTGCCCATGTCCTCGGCGGAGCGCAACAGGCCCAGACCACGGATCAGGAATTGCTGTTCGCCCTGGTCCACATAGCTGCCGCCGGCGTTGGCGTTGCCGCGTTTGAGCGCCGTGATGACCTGGTTGATCGGGATGTCGTAGGCCTTGGTTTTGGCGAGATCAAGACTCACTTCGTACTGCTTGATGAAGCCGCCGCGGCTGACCACTTCGGCCACGCCGGGGATAACTTTCAGCGCGCGGGCGACTGTCCAATCCTGAATGGAACGCAAGTCGGTGGCGCTCAGCCCGCCGCCTTTCAGTTCATAGCGGAAGAGCTCGCCGACCGGCGTCGCTAACGGCGCTAGCTCTGGTTTCACGCCTTCCGGCAGATCGATGGAATGCAAACGCTCCAGCACCTGCTGGCGGGCGAAGTAGGCGTCGACGTTGTCGTCGAAGGTGATCGGAATGAACGACAGGCCAAACTGCGTGTGCGAGAACGTGCGAACCGCGTGCGGGATCCCGCTCAACCCGATCTCCAACGGAATCGTTACCTGCTTCTCCACTTCCTCGGCAGCGTGGCCGGGGTAGAGCGTAATGACGATCACCTGCACGTCGGTGACATCGGGGAACGCTTCAATGGGAAGGTTTCGAAATGCCACGACACCGAAGACGATGAAGTGGATCATCAACAACGCGAAGAACATCTTCTGGTTGATGGCGAACGAAACAAGTTTTCTGATCATGGCGGGTCCGGTCTTTACTGCTGCTTCCTGGCTTCCATCTGGCGCAGGAGGAGCGCCCCGGAACTGACAATTTCTTCCCCGGGCCCGACGCCGCTCAGCACACGCATCCGGCCGCCGTCGGCGCCTTCCGCCTTCACCTCGGCGCGGACAAACTCACTGGCGCCCGCCTTCTTGAACACGTAGCTCTTTTCCCCGATCGCGAAAATGGAGGTTGCCGGCACCAGCACGCACTTTTCCGACTCGTTCAAAAACAGCTTCACCGAAGCAAACATCTCCGGCTTCAAATTGCGCGTCGGGTTGGCCACAGTGAAACGCACCTTTACCGTACGCGTGTCGCTATCGATGACCTGGGCGATATAGGAAACCTGCGCGTTAAACACGCGGTCCGGATAGGCCGACGTGGTCAACTGCGCCCGCTGGCCCACGCGCACGTGGCGCATTTCGTGTTCGAAAACATCGGCCAGCGCCCAGAGCGTGGAAAGGTCGGATATGACCACCAGCGGATCATGCTCCGGCTGTACGAATTGGCCTTCGGTTACGCTGCGTTCGATGACCGTTCCCAAACGCGGGGAGAGGATCGGAATCCGCGGATCCAGCTTGCCCTCGGTCATCGGATTCACGCCTAGAATATGCAACGCCTCTTCGGTACGGGCCACGCGGACCTTTGCTTTTTCCACGTCGCGCTGCGCCTGGTCGACGGCCATGCGCGAACCGGCCTGATGGTCGAACAGATCCTTGGCCATGCGCTGCGATTTCAACGCCAGCTCCAGGTCCTTGGATTCTTCCAGATAATCCGTCATCGCGGCGGCGGCATCTCGGCTGTTGAGGAAAAACAGCCGGTCGCCCTTGCGAACTTCGCTGCCCACTTTGACCGCCAACTGCTGCACCTGTCCATTGACGGGGGCGATGATGCGGGCCACTTCGTCTTCGTTGAACTGCAGCTTGCCGGTGGCCGAAAGCACCACCTGGCGATTCTCCTCATGGACCTGTTCGATCTTGAGGTTGTGCAACATCTCCCCGTCGACCTTCAACACGGCCATCCCGCCAGCGGAGGTTTTTTCTTCCGTCGCGGCGGGCTTTGTCTCTTCCACCTTCTGCTGCGGGCTTTCCTTCTGGCAGCCACACAGACCCAAGGCCAACACCCCGGCGCCGAGCCATCCCATCTGCCTTTTCACTCGATGATCTCCTTGTTGACGCTGGCATTCAGATTGACCACGGCGCGGCGATAGTCCCCCAGCGCCTCCTGATAGCTCTGCATCGAATCATTCAGCGCCCGCTGCGCGTCCAGAAACTCCAGCAACGACGAAGCGCCGGCGCGGTACACGTAGCCGGCCGTATCGCGCGCCTTTCGGGCGTTGTCCAACAGATCTTTTTCAATGCTCTCGACCAGCTCCCGCGAGGCGACAAACGAGTCGTAGGCGGCGCGTACTTCGTTCCGCGCGTTGATCGCGAGTGCTTCCATCTGCCGGGCGTAGAGTTTTTGTTCGGCCTCCACCCGGGCAATCTCGCCCTGGTTTTTGTTGTTGACGGCCAGCGGCACGCTGAGGAAGACGCCCATGGAATTCGATGTGCCGTTAATTCCCTGCTGGCGGCGATATTCGGTGCCGTAGGTGTAGTCGGTCTTGGCGTTGGCCAGTTGCAGTTTCAACTCGGCGACCGAGCGCATCTGGTTCAACCGGACGGTCTGCAACTCGGGCCGGGACTCGATGGCCAGCTGCTCCAGTTTTTCGACAGGCAGCGTGGCGGGCGCCAGAGGCACCTTCAACTCACCGGCGATATCGATCTTCTGGCCCAACACCTGCGGCCCCAGGAGCGACTGCACGCGTGTCCGGGCCCGCGTGACGCCTAACTGCGCGCGCTGCACCTGATTCTTGAACTGCAGCATCGCCACGCGCGAACGAACCAGTTCCAACGGAGACACGGAGCCCGCGTTCACACGCGCTTCATTGATCTGAAACAGCTCCTGATAGTTCTTCAGGATTTCTTCGGCCAGTGTCAGGTTGGCCTTAGCCTGGATCAGGTCGACGCACGCGGAGATGACCGTGATGCGCAGGTTGCGAATCGCCTCGGCCAGGCGCGCTTCGGCGAGTTGGCGATTGAACTGCGCGGTCTCCACGCGGTACTCGCGTTTGTGAGCGCGTTCGATGAGGAAGTCGATGCGCGCGTTGATTTCGTTCGGGCCGGCGTTATTGATGCTGTTGTAGCGGGTACCGAGTACGTCGAGGTGATCAGCGCCGAGGCTCAGCACGGGATTGGGCTTCAGGCGTGCGGTGATCAGAGTGGCTTCGGCAACCGGGATATTGGCCCGTTCGGCCAGCACGGAGAGGTTGTTGTCCACGGCCTCGGAAACGGCCTGTGCAATTGTGAGAGTGCGTGCGCCTGACTGGGCGCAGAGTAGAGCGGGGAGCAGCAGTGATAGGGCTGCTTGTTGGGGAAAGCGAACTTTCAGGAATGACATCGATCGACGGACGGAGTTCCTTTAAGATATAACGCGGCGGCCATCTTAGTGACCAGTCAGAAATGCAACCGGATGGCCAAGCGCCTGGCTGATTTCATGCGCGGCGTTGGCACGCAAAGCAACGGCGACGTTCGGCATCATACCGGCCGCGACGATGAAGAAGACGATGGCGGCCAGTACCCACCGCTCCCGGGGAACCGCGTCGGCGATGCCCTGAATACCTGTGCGCTGGGTACCAGTAAACATGCGGGAGAACAAGCGGAACAGACTGACAGCGTTCATCGCCGTCGCCATCGGCAGCAGCAGCCCCACCTGCGGATGGCTGATCAAAGTGCCATGAATGAGGAGATCCTCCGAGCAGAAGCCGAGAGTGCCAGGCAGACCCACGAGAGCCAGACCACACACGACGAAGAAGACGGCGAGCCGGGGCGTGTATTCCGAAAAACCGAGGTAGTGTTCCGTGGTGAAGGAACGGTTGAAGCGAACCTCCATCAATCGCAGGACACCGAACAAGCCGGTGGTGGCGACGGCGACGACGACGCAATGGACCAGAGCACCGGTGACGCCTTCCTGCGTGGCGCTTTCCAGCCCCGCCAGAATGCAAGCCGACTGGCTCAAAACCAGCAGCGCCAGAATGCGGCGGGCGCGAGTTTCGGCCACGGCGCGGATGGCGGCGTAGACGGCCGTGAACAGCGCCAGATCGGAAAGGATGGGGAACGTACCCTGCGCGGAAAGCGGGAAGTCCGGAATGACCACACGGGCCAGAAGAAAGGCACCGAAATGGCCGTTGATGAACAGGCAGACGGGCAGCACGGGTCCGGCTTCAGCGGCGTCTTCAATCCAGGCGTGGGCGGGAAATATGCCCTTGCGGCAGACGATGGCCACGATCAGCAGGGCGAAGGCGGCCTGGCCACCGTAGTTGTGGCCGGCGAGCGAGGCGATGGAAAACGGCTGCGTGTCGCCACCGGCCTGCGCCGCGCTGACGATGATCGAAATCGCGCCCACCAACGCGATGCAGGAGGCGGCCAGGCCGGCGCGCGGGCGCCAACTTCCCGTGAAGGGACCGGCGATGAAGGGCAGAGCGGAGAGGATCCAGGCGGCGGCCAGAACGATCAGATTGTCGGCTCCGTAGGCGCTGAGTGTGGCGGCCAGGACCAGCAGCGTGGTACCGGTGATCTTGGCGCTTGTGTCCCGGCGCGGGGCGAGGATCAGGATGCCGAGCGTCAGCAGCGAATAGAGCACCAGGAACGTTGCGTTCAGGTTGTCGGCGGTGAACAGGCCCAGCGACCAGGGTTCGGCCAGTTTGGCGTTACCCGCCGCGCTGACTTCCCGAAGGATTTCCAGAGAGCAGAGCGATGCGCCGACGGCGCCGGCCACGCCGGCCATTCGCGCCCGGGCGTTGTTGGTGAACGCAGCCACCGCGGCAACAGCCGGGATGCCGATGGCGGCGGTGATCAGCGGAAACGAGAGATCAGCCATCGATGGCTCCTTCTTCCTTCACGCCACGGAGCAATACAGCCTGTTTCTCAGCGGGCTCAGCGGTGCCAAGACCCATCCGGTCCAGCTTGGCGAGCAGGCGGGAGAGCGCCAGCAGGGGCTCCACGAAGCCGCGTTCCAGGATCGTGTCGAGATGGCCGCGATCCATGGCCAGCCGGTAGATCCAAAGCTGCATGGATTGCGGGAACATGGATTCCAGGTGTTTGCCGGTCTTCTCCAAGTGGCCGCCGGCGGCGGCGTGCACCTGGTGATAGTCGTGCAACATGGACGGGGCGCGCAGGAACTGCAGCGTCCGGACCATGGCATGGCCGAGGATGTGCATGATGGGTACCCAGGTCCAGCCGAAGCCGATCTCCATAAACACGACGCCAACCTGGGCGAGGGCGGCATAGGCGAGTGAGGTCTTGGCGTCGGCACAGGTACGGCCGACGATGGTGCCGTGCACCGCCGTCATCAAACCGATAAGAACAACGGCGCCGGAGGCGATGGGGGATTCGATCAGAATCGGTTGGGCCCGCAGCAGCAGGTAGGCGCCGGCGTGGACGGAGATGGCGCCGTAGAAAATGGCGCTCGACGGCGTGGGGCCTTCCATGGCGCGGGGTAGCCAGCCGGAGAAGGGGACCTGGGCCGATTTGCCCGCGGCGGAGAGCAACAGCAGGAGCCCGATGACGGTGGCGTCACTGTTGGAAAGGTGGGGCATGCCATCGGCGAACGAGGACGTGTGGGCGTAATGATGCATGGCGAACGCGGCGGTGATGAGGCCGATATCGCAAGCCCGGTAGACGGTGAAGACGCGCATGGCGCCATCGACGGGGCCTAGCCGGTAGTGGAAGAACGAGATGAGCAGCACCGAGGTGATGCCGACCATTTCCCAGCCGCCGATAATCAGGTCAAACGAACCGGCCGAGAAGATCAATAGAGCGCCGAAGGCAAACAGGTGCAGCAGAATGTAGAAGCGGGCGAAGCCCGGATCACGGTGCAGGTAGGTGGCCGAAAACTGTCCGATGAGGCCGACCAGAATGACGGTCAAGGCCAGGAACGGAAGCGCCAGCCGGTCTCCGAGGAGAACGAGCGGAAAGTGGTAGTCGTGAACGGTGAACCAGTCGCCCAACGGCACGGCGACGGATTCGACCCCGGCCATGTGCATGGACCACGCCATCCAGGCCACTGCGGCGGTGGCGGCGGAGTAGACGACCGCTGTGATGCGGGTCAGCGATCGTTCCGGTGCGTCCCAGCCCAACAGCCAGAGAATGGAAAACAGTGCGAACACCACGCCGGGCGTGAGCACGACTCCGAGCAGAATGAGTTGCAGTTGCGTCACCGGCTGCCCCCGTTTGCGGCGGCGGGCTGAATGCGAGCCATGGGCAGATGTTCCAGCTTTCCTTGGTACCAGTCGATGGAGGAGGGAGCGGTAGGCAGCGGCTTCACTTCTCCTTCGAGATCGTCGTACCCCTCGTCGCGGCGGATTTGGATGCGGCCGGTAGCCGGGTCCATCGTAGCGACGCGGATCCACCGGTTGACGACGAACTCTTTCACCGTCGGATTGGCCATGATGACTTTTTCCAGCCGTTCCGGCGTGGTTTCGATGACGAACAGGATGCGGACGGGTTCATGGATCTCCACCATTTGGAGCGGCAGACCGGTGCGAAGATCGCTGGCCTGGCCGTTCATGACGCCGATCAGGCCGGTGACGTTATGGGGCAGCTTGGTGCCACAACCATAGCGTTCGTTGTCGACGAAGGAGAAGTAGTATTCCAGGCTGATCCCGCCGCAAACCGGAACCACGGCGCCTAACAGGCGGCCGAGGCTTTCGTTTGCCGGATCGATGTCGGGATCATAGGAAACGAGGAACGCGCGGCGATCGAAAAAGAGAGTACGGGTAACATCGCGACGGCCGACGATACAGACGGCGTTCGTGCAGTGGCCGTATTCCGGGCGGGGCTGGGCGAGATGCTCGGAGCGCTCCTCGACGTGCCAGAGAGCGGCGGCCGGGTCAGCATCGTCGGAACAGGATTCAAAGCGCCGGGCGCGCTCATGGGCGCTGCGGGCGCGGGCCAGATCGAGCGAGTGGCGGATGGCGTTGAGGTCCGGCGCGTGGGAGGGCGGAACCTGTTCGGTATCGAAAAGAACGACATCGTCGCTGCAGGTATCGTGATACCCGCCGACGAACCAGGTGTCCTGCGGCACGTTGATGCCGCGCGAGACAAGCTCTTTACGCACGTCCGGATGGTTCGCCATGGCGGCGAACAACCGGGCATTGGGACCGCCGCGGCGGCCGCCGCAAGCGCCGCAATCGTGCGCCGATTCGTGGGGATTATTCAGACTGGTTGACCCATGACCCAGGATGACGACCAAACGGGAAAAGTCCTTGATCAAACCGGCCGGGCCCAGTACGCTGGCGACACGATCGGCCTTCTCGGCGATCGCGAAGCCTTGCAGCAACCCGTGCACCGCCTGTTGCGATTCCACGCTGTCGCGCATGAGCGTGACTTCGGTACGCGGCTCCGGGAAGAAGGCGCGGTTCAATGCTTCACGAAGAAGTCCGTAGCGCCGGGGCGCCAGCACGCGGGCGATGAGCGGGACGGAGGTTAACGTTCCCAGCACCGCGGTACTCAATGCACCACGCACCAGGGAGCGGGAGGAGACGAACAAGCCTCTGCTGATCTTGGCCCAAATCCGGCGGCGGAAGACGCGCTGCTCATGCAGCCCGGCGTCCTCTTCCATGGGACGCTCCATGACGGCGTGTTGCGGCTTGACGACCACGGGGCAGAGCGCCACGCCATGGGCATCGTCAATTCCCTTGTAGTCAACCGCGACACCGAAGAAGCCGGCGGCGGCGAAGGTCTCCGCCAACGGGTCCACTTCCTCCAACGCACGGCGAATGGACTCTTCCCGTTCGTCGATGCAGAAGAACACCTGCGCCACCGGGCGCATGCGGCGCTTTGTTGGCACATACTCCCGGCGGTGGCTGGCGAGGCCGAGCAGAATTTCCTGTTCATGCCAGCGTTCATACGCCAGATGAAACACGCGACGGCGTTCCAGATGATCGAACGACTCGGCTTCAACCACGAATCGCGTCCACCGCTGTGGCGTCCAGCCTTCGATGGTCGAGGCGGAGAACTTCGCCAAGCGGGCCGCGTCGTACAGACTCGCGGCGCGCGCCATGCGCTCCGCTTCGGGATCCGCGGGAGGCGCGGGGGGCGCGGCTTTCAGATTTTCCGAAGCCACGCTCCCCAACGTGAGGCGAACAGCCAAGTAATCTGCCAGGGAGCAGGGAACGGGATCGTGGGGGAACAAAGCCGGGTCATTTTCGAGTTGGGCGAAGAGACCGGGCCAGCCGGGCATGGCCAGTAATTCGTCGCGCAAACGCGGTTCCCAGCTGTTCTGGTCGGGGCCTAGAAATCCGATGACAAGATCTTCGGCACTTACGCCGCTGACGATTTGGCGACGGAACACTTCGTCCAATCCAGAGAGGCCCTGCGGATAGATCGCCGCCGGCTGCGAGAGCAACTTCCGGACAGCGAGATAGAAGCCTTCTTCGCGACCGGGCATCGGCCAGTACGACATTCCCTGATCAAGGAATACCGAACAGAGCCGGATGAGCCACGGATGGACGATCTCATCGACGGCGCGGCCCGCCGGTGTACGGACGACTTGCGGCTCTTCGGTCCTGGCCAGGCAGGACTGGAACAGCGCCCGCAACGCCGGCGAACGGAAATCTTCGGCGAGATCGCCTTCCTCAATGCGCCACGGCGTTCCGACGGCATCGAAGCTCCGGACACCCGGCGTCAACATCGCCCGCCAAAGCTGGCGGCGTTGGAGACCGGGAACGATTTCGGCATCCACTTCCCTTGCCAAAACCGCGTCGATATCCTCTTCCCGAATCCGGCCCTGTGCCATGGCATCCCGGTACTGCGCCTCGGCCATGTAGGGTTCGGTATGAAAAATATTCGACGCCTCCAACACCGCTTTTTCAAAGGGCAGATGCTGGAAGGCGTGCAGGGTGTTGTGGTGAATGAAGACGCCAATCGGACCCTGCGCAGGCAGGAAATGCGCCACGTGATGAAGCACGTGGCGCAGATGTTCTTGCGGGTTGGAATGTTCGCTCAAGCAGCCACCACGGGGCGCGCCTTCCGGCGCACGGCCAGTTGATGTTCCGACAACGCTTCGTGGTCGTCCAACCCAACCAGGATCAGCTTGCGGTCCGTCCAACTCCGTTCCATTCCATGAAGTTTTTCGAGAACCGTGTGGTCCACAACCCACGCGTTATCAAAATCGATGACTACGGTCTTCACGCTGTCGTCGATGGCCAACAGGCGGGTTTTCAGGCCGAGATAGTTCGTAAAGATGGCGGCTTCATGGACGTAGAGAGTAAGCTCACTTCCGTTGCGCTCTTCCTTCACGATCGCTTTAAACATCGTGCTGAACCGCGCACCATTCTTCAGGTGCAATGCCATCTTCAGGATTAGGCCGATGCCAACGCCGATCAACAAATCCGTGGCAAGAGTAATGAGCATGGTGGTGACAAAGAGCAGGAGTTGTTCGGCGCCGATCTTGTACACGTGCACAAATTCCTTGGGCGACGCCAATCGGAAGCCCGTATAGATGAGCATACCAGCCAGCGCGGCGAGCGGGATCTTCTGCAACAGGCCGGGGATGAGGGCGAGCGAGGCGAGCAGGAACAGGCCGTGGAAGAAATTGGACAGGTGGCTCTTGGCGCCGTTGTCGATATTGGCCTTGGAACGGACGATCTCCGAAATCATCGGCAGGCCGCCGAGTGCGGAGGCGACCGTATTGCCGATGCCGGTGGCCAGCAGGTCTTTGTTCATGTCGCTGGTGCGTTTTTCCGGGTCGAGCGAATCGACGGCGGAGACGCTGAGCAGAGATTCGATGCTGCCGACCAGAGCGAACATGACGATGTACTTGATGGAGGCGGCGCTGAAGACGACCGAAAAGTCCGGGAAGGCGATCGTGCTGGCAAGGGACCCGGGAAGGCGGATGAGGAATTTCGGTCCGATATGGAACAGGTGGTTGGAGAGGTAGTAGTTGTGCTCATGTTCCAGGTCGAAGAGCAGGCCAATCGGCACGGCGACCAGCAATACCACCATTGGCCCGGGAATCTGGCGAATCCATTTCGCTTTCAGGAGCGGCAGGCCGAATAGGATGAGCAGTGATAGTAATCCTATGAAGCAAACCTCCGGGTTGAGGTTGAGGATGCTGTGCGGAATTTCGGCCAAAAGGTGGAGCGGTTCCTTCCCTTCCGGGGTAACGCCCAGCGCCACGTGTGTTTGCTTGGAGATGATGATGACGCCAATGGCGGCCAACATGCCGTGGACCACGGCGGAGGGCATGAGATCGCCGACCGCTCCGGCTTTCATGAGCGCGAACACGATCTGGATGACACCAGCGATCAAGCCCACGGCGAGTGCCCGTTTATAACCCAGGATATTGTCGCCGGCGCCCAATTCCGTGACAGCGCCAAGGGCGATCACGATCAAGCCCGCGGCCGGACCTTTGATGGTCAGCCGGGCGCTGCCCATGAAGGAAACGAGTAGACCACCGATGACCGCCGTGAGAACGCCGGCAGTCGGCGGGAAGCCGCTCGCCATCGATATGCCGAGGCACAGCGGCAAGGCAATCAAAAAGACGAGAAAGCCCGAGCCGATATCCGATTTCAAGGTGCTGGACAACATTTACACTCTCCGTGATAACCAGGATGGCGGGATTGACGAGATTAACCCATCCCGTCCGGATGGCAGGAGAACCCCCGATTCTCAGGGGGGGCTGAAGCACGCGACGGCGGCCCGGATGGGCGAGTTTTTCGGGGCGGTGAATCGTCGATCTCTTGTTTTCAATCACTTACAGGAGGGTCCTTCAATTTCTCCGGGCCCACGAATGCTGGTACGCATATAGGGCATCCCCTGTAGACTGGAGGGATGTACCGGCTGGTCCCACTGTTCGAACAGAATGTTCTGCGCATTCTGGCTTTGGGGTTTGCGATGGTGGTGGCGCTGGTGATTGCGGCGGCGTATGTGGGGTATCAGGGGTCGAAGTCGATTCATGAAAACGCCCAGGAGTTGGTTCGCGGCCATTTTGTGAGTTCGGGGCGCGGGGCGGAGTTGGAAGGGCAGATTGAAAAGCAGTCGCAGGAGCTGCTGGATGAGTTGGAGGGTGTACTTGGCATCTGCCTCGTGCTGGCGTTCGCCTGCGCCGGGATCACGGTGTATACGACGCGGCGGGCCTTTCGGAGGCTGGAATGGCAGGCCGAGGAGCTGGACAAAGTATCGTGGCAGATGCTGCAGGACCAGGAGGTGGTGGCGCGTCGGTTTTCGCACGAGATGCATGACGAACTGGGCCAGTCGCTGACCGGACTGCGGAGTATGTTGAAGCGGATGGACGGCGCCGATTTTGTGGAGCACCGGGGCGAATGTGTGGAAATTCTGGAAGGGGCTTTGACCGGTGTGCGGGAGTTAAGCCAGCTGTTGCGGCCGGTGATTTTGGACGATTTCGGGCTGGACGCCGGGCTGCGCTGGCTAACGGAACGGTTTTCGGAACGGACGCAGATTGGGACGGAGTATTGGTCCTACTGTCCGCGGCGGTTGGCGGATGAACAGGAGACGCAGCTGTTCCGGATTGCGCAGGAAGCGCTGACAAACGTAGCGCGGCATTCGGGTGCGACTGAGGTCATCATCCGATTGGATACCAGCGGGGACCGTGTGTTGCTGCGGATTGAGGATAATGGGCGGGGTATGCCAGAGGAAGTCCAGAAGAAGCCGAGTCTGGGATTGGTTGGGATGCGGGCACGGGCACGGCACGTCGGCGGAGAATTCAGCACGGCGAATAAAAAACAAGGGGGATTACGGGTGGAAGTTAAAGCGCCAGCGAAATTTGCGGAGCCGGGAGACGGCGATGTTGCCTCAGAATAAGAAGACGCGAATTCTGTTGGTGGACGATCATACCGTGGTTCGAAAGGGCATTCGAATGATCCTCTCCGCGCAGCCGGACCTGGAGGTTGTAGCGGAGGCGAAGAACGGGCTGGAGGCGGTGACGGAGGCGGAGAGGACGCAGCCGGATGTCGTCATTATGGACGTCAACATGGAAGGCCTGAACGGGATTGAAGGGGCGCGGCGGATTGGAGAGATTTGTCCGCGGACGCGGGTACTGGCTCTGAGTATGCACCGGGATGCGGTGTATGTGCGGGAGATGCTGCGGGCCGGGGCGAAGGGGTATCTGGTGAAAGATGCCGACGACGATGCGTTGTTGGACGCAGTGCGGGCGGTGGCGCGGGGGGAGGCGTATTTGAGCCCGTCGGTGGCCGATGCGGTGTTGACCGATTACCGGAAGCATGTGACGAACCCGGTGGACCTGCTGACGGCGCGCGAGCGGGAGGTGCTGCAGTTGATCGCCGAGGGGAAGACGAACAAGGACATTGCGAACCAGTTGAGCTTGAGCGTTTATACAGTGGAGGCGCACCGGAGCCGGCTGATGGAGAAGTTGAACCTGCATTCGACGGGCGATCTGGTGCGATTTGCGATTCGAAATGGCTTTATCAGTTAGGCAGTTTATCGGGTTGTTGGCGGGCGGCCGGCTGTTGGCAGCGGGGAGGCGGCGGTATCTGCGTCCGGGGGATGAATCGGCTGGGGATGCTGCGTTTGTGCGGTTTTTGGGGGAGTTGCGGCGAGTTGTGGCCGGGAAAGATGAGGCTGGGTTGCGGCGGTTGTGCGCGGCGGATGTGATAACCGGGGTGGATATGGCACCGGGGCCGGAGGAGTTGGTGAAGCGGATGCGGGCGGGGGGTTGGGTGGAGTTGGCGGTGACTCTGGGGATGGGCGCGGCGCGGTATGAGAAGGGCTTTGCGATGCCGTATTTGTTTGCGAAATTTCCGGAGGATTTGGAATCGACCGAGCATGTGGTGACGGTGCGGGCAGGGGCGGTGTTGCGGGCATCGGCCGGGGGGGCCGTGGTTTGTCCCCTGGATTTTGACATTTTGCGGGTTCGGGAGTTTAAGGCGGGGGCGGCATGGTTGGCGGCGGAGCGGCTGGATGGGCCGAAGGGAGTTGTGGCGGCGGCGGATGTGCGGAGTTTGGGTGCGCCGCGGGTGTTTTTTGAGAAGCGGGGCGGGGCTTGGAAGGTGTCGGCGTGGGGCGGCGGGGCGTAGCGAGAAAGTTGCACCGGGGGGCGGGGCGGGTTCATCGAACGGTCAGGAGAAATGAACCATGATTGTGCGTAAATCGCAGGCGGAGTGGAAGGGCGACTTGAAGACCGGCGCGGGGAATATCGCGTTTGGCAGCGGCGCCTATACGGGGCCGTACTCGTTTCAGTCGCGTTTTGAGAGCGGCACCGGGACGAATCCGGAAGAACTGATTGCGGCGGCGCATGCGGGCTGCTTTTCGATGGCGTTTTCGTTTGCGATGCAGTTGGCGGGGTTGACGCCGACGCGAGTGCATACGACGGCGGCGGTGAAATTGGAACCGGCAGCGGGTGGCGGGTTTTCGATTACGGCGATCGATTTAGTGACCGAGGGCGTGGTTCCGGGGATTGCCGATGAGCAGTTCCAGGCGATTGCGGCCGATGCGAAGGCGAATTGTCCGATTTCGAAGGCGCTGGCGGCGGTGCCGATTTCGCTGCGAGCGACGCTGGTTAGCGAATAGGCTCAGGCGTTTCCGGTAGCACGGCCCTGTGGAGAAGCTGTGGAAATCTACTTGCCGATGCAGAAGGTGGAGAAGATCCGGTTCAGGATGTCGTCGGCGGTGGTTTTGCCGGTGATGGCGTCCAGGGGGTGGAGGGCGCCGTAGAGATCCAGGAGGAGCATCTCGTGGGGGATATGCTCCTCTACCGCTAACTGCGCGCATCGGAGGGCGCCCGCGCACTCCTGCAATAGCTGCTCTTGGCGGAGCGAGGTGATGAAGGCGAACTCGTGCTCCGCCTGCGCGGCGTGGCCGATTGCTTTTAACACCGCTTCTTTGAGTTCTTCCAGGCCGGTCCCGGTGGCGGCGGAGACGGCGACGGCTCCCGGGGGGAGAACGGCGGCGGCGGGTAGATCCGATTTGTTCGCGACTACGATGTGGCGGCCTTGGGCGGTGGCGCGGTTGAGAATTTCTTCGTCGCCCGTAGTGAGTTCCGATGACGAGTCGAGGACGACCAGCGTCAAATCGGCGTCGGCCATGGCTTGGAGGGAACGCTCGATGCCGAGGGATTCCACCAGATCGCTGCCGGCGCGGATGCCGGCGGTGTCGACAAAACGAACGGGGACGCCGCCAAGGGCGACCGTCTCGCTGACGAGGTCGCGGGTGGTGCCGGGGATGTCGGTCACGATGGCGCGATCCTGCTCCAACAGGCGGTTGAACAACGAACTCTTGCCGACATTGGGGCGGCCGACGATGGCGAGCGAGACGCCGTTGTGCACCAAACGGCCGTAGTTGAAGCTACGAACGAGCTTTTCGACGGAGGCTGTGAGCGGGTTGAGGCGGGCGAGAATGGCTTCGGGGGGAGCGACCGAAATATCGTCTTCGGCGAAATCGATGCCGGCTTCGAGGAGCGCGATCAGCTCCAAGAGCTGGGTTTTGAGGGGGGTTAGCAGGCGCGCGACGGAGCCTTCCACCTGACGGGCGGCGACGCGGGCCTGATAAAGAGTCGTTGCGTCGATGAGGTCGCGGACGGCTTCGGCTTGGGGGAGGTCGATGCGGCCGTGGACGAAGGCACGTAACGTGAACTCGCCCGATTCGGCGAGGCGGGCGCCGTGGCGGCAGGCTTGCTCCACGCAAAAGCGCAGCACGACGGGCGCGCCATGGCAGGCGATTTCAACGACGTCTTCGGCGGTGTAGCTACGGGGGGCAGCGAACCAGGTGGCGACTACTTGATCGACCACTGCACCCGAATCATCGATCAGCTCGCCCAGGCTGGCATGGCGTGGGACCCACTCGGTTCCCGGCGAAAAGCGCAGGAGAGCGGAGGCGACATCGCGGGCCGAATCGCCAGAGATGCGCACGATTCCGATCCCTCCGCGGCCCGGCGGAGTGGCAATGGCTACTATCGTTTCCACGGGTTCTTAGGTATTGCGCGGACGCGGGCCACGGCGCGGGCCGGAGCCGCCGGGACCACCGGGACCGCGACGGTCGCGATCGCGGCCGCCACCACGGCGGTCGTCCCGATCCCGGTCGCGCGGATCGTCGGGACGATGGGGGCGCGGCGCGGGCTTCAACACGATGTTGGTCGGAGCCGGCATATCGGCACGATAGATGACCACTTGGCGGATGGGACCGACGCCGAAACTTTCACTTTTCACCCGCTCCTCGCCGCGAAGGGCAAGGTGGATGATGCGGCGTTCGCGGCTGGTCATCGGGTTGAACTGGAAATGTTCGCCGGTCTTAATGACCCGTTCGGCGGCGGTTTGGGCTGTCATCCGAAGCTCTTCGATGCGCATGACGCGATAGTCATTGGCGTCGAAGCAGATCAGGGCGTGTTCGTCGGAGGGAACGTCGAGAATCTCGATGGTCAGGTGCTCCAAGGCGAGCATGAGCTCGGCTTTGTTCGCCAGCAGCAGATCCACATCCTGCCCGCTGAACTGCACCATCAAATGCGGATCCTCAATTTCCGGATGAATGGTCCGGCCGGCCACCACATCGAACTTCATTTCCAGGTGCGCGGCCGCGAGGACGGGCTCCAGAAACTGGCGGATACGAGGTCCGTGTTCTTCGACTGTGTATTTGCGGGGGCCACTCATACCGTTGTCCGAATCCAAACTCCTGCTATTTACCCTTTTTCTTAGCCGCGGGTTGCGGCGCTGGGGAGGCAGGTATGATCTTGTTGAACAATAACTGCTTTCCGATGCCAAACAGGTTTCCGGTAAGCCAGTATAACACCAGACCGGCGGAGGCGTTATAGAACAGGAACCCCATCATGAGCGGCATGAGCAGCATCATGCGCGCCTGCGACGGATCCATGCCGCTGGCAGGCGTCATCTTCTGCAGATAAAACTGACTGCCGATCATCAGTAGCGGCAGGATGCGGACAGGAATTGTCTCCGGCTGACTGAGGTCATGCACCCAATACCAAGGCGTCCCGCGCAGTTCGATCGCGACATTCAACACCTTATAAAAACCGATGAAGAATGGGAACTGCAGCAACATGGGAACACAGCCGCCGGCCGGGTTTACGCCGTGCTTGTTATAGAGGTCCATTACCTCTTTGTTCTGATCCTGCTTCTTCGGATCGTTGAAGCCGACACCTTTGTACTTATCGTTGATCCGCTGAATTTCCGGCTGCAACGACTGCATCTTCTTCATCGACTTCATGCTCGACAGGCTGAGCGGGATCAGAGCCGTGTTGATGACGATGGTGAGAAGAATGATGGACCAACCCCAGTTATGAACGACGTTGGCATCGAGCCAGCGGAGGGCGGCGAAGAGCGGGCGGCCGATCCAGCCGAACCAACCCCAATCGACTAACGACACCAGGCGCTTATCGGTTTCCCCGAGCAGATCGAGATCCTTGGGACCGACGAACATGGTGAACTGGTTGCGGCCGGCGATGCTCAGCCCAGCGCCGACGAAGGGCATGAAGTCCTTGGACTTGGCGGGGTACGGCAGAGAATCGGAGAGGGCGGTTAGCTCAATCGTTTGGCCGGGCTTGGGCAGGGCGACGGCGGCGAAGTACTGATCCTGCAAACCGGCGAAGACGTAGCTGCCGGCGTTGGTGATGGGACCGTCCTTCGCCTTGGCGCTTTCGAAGGTCGTAGGGGACGAATCGCTGGGCGGGAGGTAGACGGCGAACTGGGCGGCGTAGGCTTTGGGCACCGTGTGGTCGCCAAAACCGCCGCGCCAGATGAGAGCGTGGGTAAGGTTGACGTTCTTCTCGGAGATCGCGCTATCGACTTCAGCGAGGTAGCGGCCGGGGGTGAAGCGGAAGGACTTGTGGGCGACGGTGGCGCCATCTGCGTAGTTGAACGTGATGCCGTCGGCAGCGCGGGTGACGGTGAAGAGCTTTTCGTTCAGGTCCGCGGAGGGTTTCTGGTCCTTGTACTGATAGGTAAAGGGCCGGGTGCCGAGTTGGGTGGCGTTTTCGTCGTTGACCAGATTGAGCAGTTTGCCGGTGGCGTCCTTGAATTTCTTCAGTTCCCATTCCATGACAACGGCGCCTTTGTTGGAGAACTTGACGCGGTAGAGATCGTTTTCAAAGACCGGGAATTCGGCCTGCTGGGCGACCTGGACGGCGGGGGCGCCATCGGCAGGCGCCGCGGCGGCGGCAGCGGGCGCGGGGGTACCGGCGGGAGCGGCATCCTGCTTCTTGGCCGTTTCCGCGGCCTTCTTCTGCTGAGCCGCCGGGGTGGGCGACTTCGGCAGCAGGTACTGCGAGACGAAAATGACGGCGCCCATGAGGACGAACGCCAGCAGCAGACGCTGCTCCATCGAAAAATCTTTTTTGCCTTCAGCCATGGGTTGGAACTCTTATGGTCGCAGAATTTCTATTGATGCAGATCTTCTATTGATCCAGATCAATGAACAGGGTCGTAGCCGCCCTGGTGGAAAGGATGGCAGCGGCCGAGCCGTTTGAGGCCCAACCAAACGCCGCGAATGGCGCCGTATTGAGTGACGGCGTCCATCATGTACTCCGAACAGGTCGGCCGGAAGCGGCAGGCCGAGGGCAGCCAGGGAGAGATGGCGGCCTTGTAAAAACGCAAAAGGGCGAGAACGATCACGCTCGGCATCGTTCAATCAGCCTTTCCAGTTGACGGGTCAGGTCGGCGAGCGGGGCTTCGGCCGCGGCCCGGCGGGGATTGAGAACGATATCGAGAGCGGGATCGATCAACGCCAGACGAGTGCGCAACTGCTCGCGGATGCGACGGCGGATCCGGTTACGTATCACGGCCTTACCAACGGCACGGGGGATCGTGAAGCCAATGCGCGGGCCGGCTTCGCGAGGGGTGTCCGGGCTTGTCCCGGGTGCGGAAGTTTGCCGGAGCAGAAAAGCCACAAAGTATGGACACGAAAAACGGCTGCCGTTGTCGTAGACCTTACGGAATTCTACGGACTTCAGCAGCCGGCTGTCTTTGGTAAACCGGTGAACGCCTTTACTCGTTGGAGTGGGAGGCACGGACGGCGCGTTCGTCACTGACCGTCAACTTCCAACGGCCACGAGCCCGGCGACGGGCGAGGACGGCGCGACCATTCTTCGTCTGCATGCGCGACCGGAACCCGTGGGTCTTGGCGCGGTGACGGTTATTCGGCTGAAATGTACGCTTCGGCATTACTCTTTCCTGTTCTCGGCAGTAGGGACAAACCTAGCCGTGGACGCAGTGCGCCCAAAGCTTGAGTATACGGGATTCGGGTAACGTTCGGCAACTGGGAGTATCTTAGATTCAGAAGGTACCTCATGCAACGCAAGACGAAGTGGCTGCTGGCGGCGGCGTTTTTAGGACTGCCCGCGGCTGGCGGATTGACGCTGTTGTACCTGGCCAAGCAGCACGCGTCGAAGATTGAGCCCTACATTCGGGACCAAGCGGTGGCGTATCTGCGCGACCGGTTCCATGCCGAGGTGGAGATTGCGGATCTGCGGATCGACATTCCGGCGCTGTCGCCAGTGAAGTTGTATTTGAGCCAGGGGCGGGGCGTGATGGCGAGCGTAACGGGGCAGGGCATTCTGCTGAAGAAGAATGCGAATCTGCTGTTCCGGATGCAGACGATGCGGTTCGAGATCGACCTGGGGCAGTTGAGCTTGCCGCACAAGGGCGTGACACGCGTGATGCTGGACGGCGTGGAGATCGTGATTCCGCCGAAAGGCGAGGGCGGGGCTGGGAAGGCGGGCGGCGGGTCGGGCGCGCGGAGCGATGTGACGATTGGGGAGATCCTGATTACCAATGCGAAGCTGATTATTTCGCCTCGGGACAAGACGCGGATTCCCCTGGAGTTCCCGCTTTACCAGGTTCGGCTGATGGACGCCGGGCTGGACGCGCCGATGCGCTATGAGGCGCAGATGCGGAACGCCAAGCCGCCGGGCGAGGTGACGGCGACCGGGCACTTCGGGCCCTGGCAGTGGGACGAGGCCGGGGAGACGGCGTTGGACGGGGAGTTCAAGTTTGAACGGGCGAATCTCGGCGTATTTTCGGCGATTGGGGGGATTCTGCAGTCCACGGGGACGTTTGCGGGGAAGCTGAACGATTTTCTGGCGAAGGGCGAGGCGACGGTGCCGGATTTCTATTTGAAGGCCTCCGGGAACAAGTTGCCGCTGGCGGTGAAGTACGAGGTGCAGGTGGATGGGACGAATGGGAATACGGTGTTGAAGCCGGTGCATGGGCGGCTTGGCAAAACGTCGTTTGTGACGAGCGGGGGGATTGTGAAGCATGACGGCGACCAGCGGCGGACGATTGCGCTGGACGTGAACATGCCGGCTGGGCGGCTGGAGGATGTGTTGTTGTTGGCGATGAAGGGCGGGGAGCCGTTTATGTCGGGGAAACTGCAGATGAAGAGCAAGATTCTGCTGCCGCCGTTGAGCGGGAAGGTGATTGAGAAGCTGCGGCTGAGTGGGGATTTTGTGATAACGGACGCGAAGTTTTTGCGGACGCAGATCCAGGACCGGATCGATAAGATGAGCCGGCAGGCGCAGGGGCAGCCGAAGAATGAGGGGATTGATGAGGTTGTCAGCGGGATGAGTGGGAAGTTTGAATTGGCGAATGAGTTGATTACGTTACGGGAGCTGGCGTTTGGGATTCCGGGGGCGGATTTGAGTCTGAACGGGACGTACAACCTGGACAATGAGGTGATCGATTTTCACGGCGACTTGCGACTGCAGGCGAAACTGTCGCAGACGCAAACGGGGTGGAAGCGGTGGGCGTTGAAGCCGGTGGATCCGTTCTTCGCGAAGAACGGGGCGGGGTTGTATACGAAGATCAAGATTGTGGGGACGCGGAAGGAGCCGCAGTTTGGGCGGGAGAAGTAGGGGTTAGCCGCCGGTACGGAGACTGAACCACCGGTGGCGCTTGGTCGGCGCGTTGCGATCCCGCAGGATGAAGCGGTAGTCGCGCCAGTTGACGGCGACGAGATAGATTCCGAGCGTGATGATGCTCATGGTGATGAGCGTCACCACGGCGACGGCGCCGAGATGGACGCCGATCGTGTCCGCTTCCGGCTTGAAGAAATACCGCTCGAACATATGGCCGAAGTTCATGCCGAAGAAGCCGGTGAGCACCGCGCCCGCGCCGAAGATCATGCTGAGCATGGCCAGGCGGTTGACGGCTTCGGTGGAGCGCTGCTGGTTGTACTCGTTCAGCGCGGCGTTCATGTTCGCCAGCTCCTCTTCGATCTGCACGCGGAGCTCTTCGACTCGATACGCCCGGCACTGCATCTGGAAGTGCTCGATCTCCTCGTCTTTATTGGCTAATTCGTCGAAGTACCAGTAGTTGGAGAAGTTCAGGAATTCGTTGCGGAGGTCGGTGGCGATTTCGACGTTCTGGCGTTCCAGGCGGCCGACGGCGAGGTTTTCATACAGGCGCCGGGACACGAGCGCGACGGATTCGGCGAAGTCGAGCAGCGTGGCGCGGTAGAAGAGCGCGACGATGGCCATGAGGTAGTAGCGGCCGGCGAACATGCGCTCGATGAGGTTGCCTTCCTGGGCGAGGTGGAGGCCGCGGTCGGTGACGCCGAGGGCGAGGGTGACGTTGGAATAGCGCGTGAAACCGTAGTAGGTGCCTTCGTGGGCCCAGCGGCGGTAGCAGTGCTCCTTCATCTGCTGGCGCGTGAACTCGGGATCGTAGCGGAAGCCTTCGCCATCGCGGTCGACGTAGAGGAAGCGGCTGAAGAGGTGCTCCACTTTTTCGGGCGTGCCGAAGCCGGGGTCGACGGCCATGTAGGAGTAGGGGATCATGCGCTCGTCGAAGATCTGTTCGTATTCGAGCGTGTCGTAATTCAGGAAGTAGAGCAGAGACTGGATGACTTTCGAGAGCGGCGGCTGGAACTGGACGATGGCACCGTGTTCAAACGTCTCTTCGGCAAGGGTCTCTTCGCCGACGGTAAGTTTGGACGATACGGGGACGCGGCCTTCGCGGCGCTGGCGGCCGGAGGTGGGGTAGACCTTGCGCATCATCTCGTTCATCCAGAGGGCTTCGCGGACGGAGCAGTTAGCGCGTTCAACGCCGATGGAGAGGATGCCGACGCCGTTGGCGAACAGGAAGAGACGGAGGTCTGTGATGGGGACGGCGCAGGAGCGGTTGCGGACGTCGGCGGCTTGCCACAGCAGGGGGAGCGTCTGCGGGAGCATCATTTCGTAGACGCGGAGGAGGGTGGCTTGATCGCTGGACTTGGTGTCGAAGAAGACGCGGCGGACGAAGGGATGGAAGAAGACCATGTCCTGGTAGGCGCGCGAATCGAGATCGAATTCGGAATAGGAGGCGCGGCGCCAACCGCCGAGGCGGCTGCGGACAGGGGATTCGGTGGCGCAGTTTTCGGAACGCAACCAGTCGTCGAGGCCATCGATCCAGCTGCGCAGGGGCGGCCAGAAATCGGGGTGCGCGGTGGCGACCACTTCCTTATCGATGACGAATGGAAAGAGGAAATAGGTTTCGAGTTGAAGGACGGGCTTCCCCACGCTCACCTTCGTTATGATAACGTCCCAATTGCCATGCGCCTATTTCTTTGGGTTTTCGTGCTGGGGAGTTTGTGGGGACAGAACACCGGGGCGGTGTTTCAGACGTGGAAGAGGCCGCGGGCGCTGGCGCTCGTGGGCGACCGGTATCACAGCCCGGTGTATATCCGCGAAGGGCTGTCGAAGGCGTTGATGGAGGAGAACATTCCGGTGACGTTTATTGAGAACGTCGCCATGTTGAGCGCGGAGAGTTTGAAGGAACATCAGCTGTTGATCATTCTGCGCGACGGAATGAACTGGCCCAATGGCTACGACAAGCCGCCGGTGAAGTGGATGACCGATGCGCAGCAGCAGGCCATTTGGGACTTTGTCCACGGCGGCGGCGGGTTCCTGGCGTTGCACAATTCGCAGGGGATTTATCCCGAGGGCGGGCTCTACTACAAGCTGTTCGGCGGGGACTACGGCGGGCACCCGAAGCCGTACGATTTCACGGTGCGCGTGGAGGACAAATCGCACCCGGTGACGGCGGGGGTGAACGACTATATAGCGTTTGATGAGCAGCACACCGTGAAGTATTACCTGGACAAAGAACACATGCTGCTGCGGACCATTGCGCCGGATAACCTGGCCGCGGCCGGCGGCTGGTGGCGAGAGATGGGCAAGGGGCGGTTCGTGTATTTATCGCCGGGCCATACGCCACAGGCGCTGAATCATCCGATGATGCAGCGCCTGATGCGGAATGCGGCGAAGTGGCTGGTGCGGGATTAGATCTGATCGTAGAGCACGGCGGTGAAGCCCTTCACCTTGAAGGTGCCTTCGATGGTGGGCCACGCGCGCTGGTGGTCGTCGGACTTCACCCAGTTCAGGCGGTCCTGTTCGGAGCGGAAGTTGATCACCAGGCGGTAGTTGGAGCCCTCGGGGGCCTTGCCGGCTTTGGCTTCGCGAAGCTTCAGCAGGTAGACGTGAATGTAGCCGGGCTGCTTGGCCATGGCGGGCTTGAAGATGTCTTTGAAGTTCTTCTTCAGCTCTTTTTCCTTGGCCGGGTCAACCATCATGTCGACGTGCAACTGGATGGTTTCGTCGGCGGGTTTCTTCGACTGCGCGTTGAGGGCGGTGAGCGATGCCAGTGCGGCGGTAACGGCTTTGCGGCGGTTCATAATTGATAGTCCTTCCTACTTGAGTTTGATGCGGTAGACGGAGGTGCGGGCGGTCATCCACAGCACGGTGCCGTCTTCGGCCCAGCCCACATTGGCGGGCACTTCGGTGGGTTTAATGGAGCCCAGGTGCTTGCCCTCGGCATTGAAAATCCAGACGCCGCCGGGGCCGGTGGCCCAGACGTTGCCCTTGCTATCGACCTTCAATCCGTCGGGCAATCCTTCGCTCTGTTCGGCGGTCACATCGGCGAAGACGCGGCCCGGTCCGAGCGTGCCGTCTTCCAGCACCGGGAACTTCATCCAGGTCTTGCGGGCTGCGTCGGAATTGGCGACGTAGAGCCACTTTTCGTCGGGCGAAAAGGCGATGCCGTTGGGGCGGGTCATTTCCTTGTTCAGGAGCGTGAGTTTGCCACCCTGCAGGCGATAGATGCCGTTAAAGGCGAGTTCTTTCTTGGGATCTTCGTCGCCTTTGGTGAGGCCATAGGGAGGGTCGGTAAAGTACAGCGCGCCGTCGGATTTGAAGACGAGATCGTTGGGGCTGTTGAGCTTCTTGCCTTCGAAGCGGTCGACCAGCGTGGTGATGACGCCGGCCTTGTTGCGGCGGGCGATGCGGCGGTTGCCGTGCTGACAGATGAGGACGTTGCCGTCTTTATCGAACGTCATGCCGTTGGGGCCGATGAAGGCGCCTTCGGGGGCGTCCTTACCGTCGTACCCGGCGGGTTTCAGGATTTCGGTGACGGTCCCATCGGGCGCCAATTGGCGGGTCACGTTGCCCTGTACGTCGCTGAACCAGAGGTTCCCGGAATCCTTGAACCAGAGCGGGCCTTCAGTGAACTGGAAGCCACCGGCGACCTTTTCGATTTTGGCGGCGGCGGGGACCAGGGCGTCGAGCGCGGGATCGACACGCAGGATGCCGCCCGCGCCGGCGGGCTGTGCTTCCGGCTTAGCCCGCGCCGTTGCCTTCTTTTCTTCGGGGACCTTGTCGGGACCGGAGGAGCAGGAGGACAGCAGAGCGAACGAGGCGACTGCGGCGAGTGCGAATTTCATAGATGGGACTCCGAGAGGTTATCGCTTTTGGCGAGCCGCGTCGAGGGCGGCGTTGACGAGAATTTTCAGGAACGCATCGTCGTCGCGGCGAACGGCGGGGCGTTGCGGGTCGAGGCGGCGATAGTCATAGGTCAGCAACTCGGTGAAGGAACCGGCTTCCAGGCCGTAGGCTTCGTTGAGCCGCGTGATGTTGTAGCCGTACAGGTCTTTCAGGAACTGCACGTATTGCTGTTTGGCCGGCGCTTCCTCCGGCCATTGGCGAACGGCGCGCACCCACTCCCGCGCGGGCGCGGGCCGAAACTCGATCTCTTCTCCAGCGGCCACTTTCAACTTGGAAAGGAACGCGGGATCGAACGGGTCCGGCCACGGCGCGAGCGAGATGACGACGAGTGCGGCCGCCAGGATCAACCGACGACCTCGATGTCCCAGCCCCAGCCCGGACGGTCGTGCGGACGCATGTAGATGCCGTCCGAACCGCGGGAGATCTGGTAGTTTTCTTCGAAGATCTGGGTGACTTCCTTCGGCCCGCCAGGGGGCGGCAGGAAGAGTTCCGACCACGGCGCGTTGACGTGGGAGATGCTGAAGTGAATCGACCCGTTCAGCCCGCCGCCGTGCGGAATAACGGGGATATCGTAAGCCGACGCCATGGCGGCGATGCGGCGCAACTCGGTTAACCCGCCGCACCATTGGATATCGGGCTGCCAGATGGCGGCGCCGTTGGCTTCCAGCAGATAGCGGAAACCGTAGCGGCCGTATTCGTGTTCGCCGGTGGCGATTCGCGTGGATTTCAGGCCGGTGTTCAGGCGGCCGAAGCCGGCGTAATCGTGCGGCTGCAGCACCTCTTCCATCCAGTAAATCCGGTAGGGCGCCAGCATTTCAGCCATCTCGATGGTGTAGCGCTCCGTCCACGCCATCCAGCAATCCAGCATGATTTCACCGTCCGGGCCCAGCGCCGCGCGGGCACGCTTGACGAGCTCGACGTTCTCCTTCATGCCGGCGCGGCCGCTGGCCGGCCCGTGCGGAATAGCGAGTTTCAGCATCTTGTAGCCGAACTCGACGTGCTGCTCAATGTCGTTGCCCGTACAATAGGCCGGCACGCGATCCTTGGTTTCGCCGCCCAACAGGCGGTAAACAGGCTGGTTCAGCGCCTTGCCGACGATGTCCCACAGCGCCATGTCGAAGCCGCTGATGGCGTTCATGGTCACGCCCATGCGGCCGTAGGACATGGTGGAACGCCAGCAGATATCCCAGTTGCGCTCGATGTCGAACGGGTCGCGGCCCATCATCAGTTTGGCCAGGTGGCCGGTGACGACCTGGCCGCCGCCCGGACCGCCGTTGCCATAGCCCTTGATGCCCTTATCGGTGGTGACTTCCACCGTGAAACTGGGCACATTGGTCGCGGCGAACAGATCGCGGCGCGGCTTGAATTCCGGGTAGATCGACATCGGATTCGCCACTTCCACGAACTGCGTGGACCAGGCGCCATCGGCCGGTTTATAGGTGGGATACGGCTTGCGGGGCCGCGTCTTGACGATCTTGATATCGGTAATCTTGAGCTTGCTCTTCTCCTGCGCCCAGGCGAGCGCGGGCAGCGCCGGGGCTGCCGCCAGAGTGAGAAAATCGCGACGTTTCATTTCTTGGTCACCTTTACGTTTCGGAAATGTCCAACGGTTCCAGGCCCGATCCACAGTCCAACCCGGCCCTTCCACGCGCCCTGCTTTAAATCGTTCACAATCAGCGTCGGCTGCGCATTGCCATGCACGAACAACCGGGCCTTCACGCCGTCTACTTCGATGCGTACGCGGGTCCATTCGCCGGGCACCAGATCCACGTAGCTTTCGTACTTTTCGGGTTCTTCTTTTCGCAACCGGCTCCAGGTCCACGCCGGGTGGGAGATGTACTGCACGGAATGATTGCGGCGCACCTGGTCATCGGCACGGCCGTTGGTGGGCCGCAGGTAAAATGCATCGAATTTGGCCGTATCTTCGCCAACTCGAAACGCAACGCCCACAAAGCCTCGCGCGCCCTGCACGGCGCCGCCGCCGGGTTCGCCGCTGATCTCGGCTTCAATCGTGCCGTTCTCAAACCCGGATACCGGCAGTAGGAGCAGGCGGTCTTCGTTGCCATCGGCGGCGCCGGCTGGTTCCACCAGCCGAATGCCCTTCTTGCCTTTGTGCGTCACCGCCTCAGCCACCACTTTGTTGGCGCGCAGCCCCTCCATCGTTTCCAGGGGAAACGTCTGCGCAATAGCCAGCAACGGCAGGCCGAGATACAAGAACAAGCCACGCATCGCAGAATCATCTTATACGAAACGCGCGCGGCGGGACGGCATGCGATTCTGAATGGAGATGGATCTCGGAAAATGGGCCACAGAACATAAGATCCCCGATGCGGTTGCCATGGTGGCGCGTGCGGATGAGGAACTCTTTCGCGACACGCATGGCGAAGCGGAAGCGGATACGATCTTCGCCATCGCCTCCATGACCAAGGCCATCACGACTACCGCCGCCATGCAGTTGGTGGAACGGGGCAAGCTTTCGCTCGATGCGCCCATCGGCGGCGAACTGACCGATATGCCGGTGCTCGAAGGCTTCGATGCAACCGGTGCTCCGCGGTTCAGCGCGGCCCGATACAGCCCGACGTTGCGCCAGCTGTTGGCCCACACGGCAGGGTTCGCCTATCCCTGGAACCACGCGTTGCTGAAGCAATATGGCACGATTGATCGGCCCTTTCTGATTCACGAGCCCGGCACGCGCTGGTACTACGGCATCAACATCGATTGGGTGGGCCGGTTCGTCGAATCGGTCAGCGGACAGACGCTGGAGGCCTATCTCCGGGAGCACATCCTGCAACCGCTTGGCATGCGCGAAACCTCGTTTCTACTGCCCCCGGAGAAGCTCCCGCGCCTGGCCCGCAACTATCAACGCGACGACGATGGCACGCTCCAACTCCAACCGCGCGTGCAACCACCGGTCCCCCCATTTTTCAACGGCGGTGGTGGGCTGTTCTCCACCGCGCCGGACTATCTGCGCTTCACGCAGATGATCCTCCGACGCGGGCTCGCCGCCAACGGCGAACGAATCCTCAGCGAGGCCTCCATCAGCGAAATGGCGAAGAACCAGACCGGTTCGCTCGACGCCGGGCGCATCTACACCACCATGCCCACGCGCTCCCGCAATGTCGATTTCCATCCCGGCGCACACGACCAGTTCGGCCTGGGCTTCCTGATCAACCCCGCGCCCTACGCCAACGGCCGCTCCGCCGGCAGTCTGGCCTGGGGCGGCATCCGCAACACGTTCTATTGGATCGACCCTGCCCGCGGCATCGCCGCCGTGTTGCTGATGCAGTTCCAACCCTTCTGCGACGCCGCCGCCATGGGCCTCTTACGCTCCTTCGAAACCGCTATTTACAACGAACTCGTATGACCTTCCTGCTCGCCGCCGCGCTCAGCCACGTCCTCATCATCGGTGTCGACGGCCTCTCTTCCGACGGTGTCCGCAACGCCGATACACCGAACATCCACAAGCTCATGGACCGCGGCGCCTGGACGCTCAAATCGCGCGGTGTCATGCCCACAGTGAGCTCCCCGAACTGGATGTCGTTGCTCGCTGGCGCCGGGCCCGAAATGCACGGTGTGCACTCGAACGAATGGGAGCGGTTCAACTTCAAAATCGCCCCAGCCTGCAAAGGGCCGGAGGGCATTTTCCCGGGGATTTTTGGTGTGATTCACCAACAGCGCCCCCAAGCCAATCTCGCCGCCATCCATGACTGGCAGGGCTTCGGACGCCTCGTCGAAAAGACCGCGGCCAACCATGTCCAACACGTCAAAGGTTCACCGGAAGCGACCGCCGCCGCCATCGCCTACTGGAAGCAGAACAAGCCGCTGCTGCTGTGGGTCCACCTGGACGACGTCGATCACGCCGGCCACGGCAAAACGTGGGAAGGACCGGAATACAAGGCGGCCGTGACAACCATCGACGGCCTGATCGGCCAACTCGTCGCCACCGTACCCGCGAACGAGACGCTGATCGTCCTGGTCGCCGACCACGGCGGCACCGGAACCAAACACGGAAGCGACACGACGAATGAACTGGAAGTGCCGCTGATCTTCGCCAGCCCCGGCATCACCCCGGGAGAGATCACCACCCGCACGCGCAACATCGACATGGCGCCCACGGTGATCAAGGCACTGGGACTACAGCCTCACGCCTGCTGGGAAGGCGCGCCGTTGAGGTGAGCCTCCAGCACCGGCCGGTACGTCGCAAAGCCCGGCGCTGCGTGCGAGGCCTGGCGCGCCTGCTCTTCAAAATGGCGCATCCGCAGCAGAGTAAAGCTGATCGAACGATCACTGAACACCGATGCTTCGTGTTCCGACATCGGCCCGCCTAGCTCCCCGATCCACTGCAAATCTTCCGCCGACAAACTCCCCCGCGTCGCCTCCCGCGCGGCCAGATATCGCAGCGTTTCGCCTCGTTGTTCCACCATCGCGCAGACGTTTTCGCCAAAGCCCAACGAGCGCAAGAACGACGGCGCAAATCGGCGCGCCACGTCGGACAACAACGCCGCCAGTACCGTCGAATCGCCCGCATTCGTCTTCCGCGCCGCCTCCGCCGCCCGCAACGCCACATCCATCGGCGCCGCCGCGAAATGGCTTTCGAAGAACCCGCTCACCACCCGCGCCGAAGTGGTGATGGTGGCGTACTCACCCTCCAGGTGCGACAGCGACATGTCGTGCACGTCTTGCGCCGTCCAGCGGCCTTTGCCGAAGGTGAAGCAGGCATCCTCCACCAGATACATGGAGAACCCCAGATCCCCGCCCGCACGCACCGTGGACTCCACGGAATTGTTCGTGATCACGCCGCAAACGAAAACGCGCGATGCCTGCGCAGCCCGCAAACGCTCCGCCAAATCGGTGCTCGCGAAAGCATTGCACGTCGTTTTCCCAAGCACCGTTTCCCCGGCCAACGGCGCCGTCTCCGGCTTGAAATCGTGGCCGGCCTGGCCCGGCCGATACGTGGAATTCGGCTCCCGTGAATCGTGCCGCACATGAAAGAGCGGCCAACCCAACTGGCGCCACAATGCCAGCATTCGGCGCCCACGAGATTCGGCGTGCGGGTGGTTCCGCACGCCCCAGGAAGGATCGTCAATCGCCTTTTGCAGGTCGATCAACACAAGTGCCGGCGCACCGTTCATCGGTCCGCCTTACACTTTGGGTTTATACGCCACGCAGTCAATTTCCACTTTCATGACCTTGTTGGCGAACTTGCATTCCACGGTCGTGCGCGCCGGTTTGTTCTCACCAAAGAACTCTCCGTACACGCCATTCATCGCGCCAAAGTCCCCGCCGTCCCGAAGGAAAACGGAGCACTTCACCACGTCAGCCATGGACGCGCCGGCAGCTTCCAGAATCTGCCGGATGTTGTTCAGCACCAGACGCGTTTCGTGTTCGATGTCGCCGAACGAGAACTCGTTGGTGGCCGGATCGATCGGGCCTTGGCCCGACACATAAATGAAGTCGCCCGCGCGCACCGCGTGGGAGTAAGGCCCACGCGGCGCGACGGCGCCCGGAATGTTGTAGCGTTCGATCATAGATTTACTCCACCGGCTTGCGGGCGCGGGGACGGCGAACCGTCGTGGACGCATTGGCCGAACCGCCAGCGGCGGCTTTCTTCGTCGTGGTGCGTTTGCGTGCGGTACCGCGCTTGGGCTTTTCGTCCTCTTCCGGTTCCTGAGAGGCTGCTTCGGCGAATGCTTCAACGGCCGGCACTTCGGTGCCTTCGTTAACAGAGGGGGCAACCGGCGCTTCGGCACTGGGCTCCGGAGCATGACGCCGCGGAACGAGTTCGGCGCCCGGATAGGCGATCAGGCCGCGAATCGCATCGGCTTCCACGCGAACCAGATAGTTGTCCTGAGCGAAATTGAGAAATTCGCCGAACGACTGGAATCCGTACTTCTGCGCGTCGAAGGTCGGGTGAATTTTGGTCATCCAACCGGCCAGGTCGTCGGCGGTCGCGCCGTCTTCCAGGTCCAGCTTGTAGATGTCCACCACTTGGCGCAACATCGGCAGCGCTTCGTCCTTCTTCGGCGCGGCAACGGCTTCCGACACCTGCTTCACTTCAATCGTCTTGCGGCCTTCCGGACCGGTGGTGGCCAGGTACCCGTTGGTCTCCAGCTTGTCCACGAAATCGGAGAAGGAGCCCGTGCCGTAGGCCCGTTCGTTAAAGCTCGGGTCCAGCTGCAACATGGTGCTCTTCAAGAGCCCCAACTGCGGCTGCACACCGCGGCGGCGCAGAGTGGCCAGCGCGCGTTCCACCAGCGGCAGAGCGTGCGGCAGGTCCAGCGGAGCCGGGCGGCGATGGTCGCGTCCGCCACGGCGATGGTCGCCATGAAGGGCTTGCGCGGCGGCCTGCGCGGCCTGTCCCTGTTGGGCAGCGGCGACGGCGGCCGGCGAGGAAGCGGCCAGCAGCGCGGTGGCCGAAGGAATCGGCGTCGGGCGCGGCTTGTCGATCGGCATCATCTCCCGCGGCGGGAACTTGGAATCGTCCAGCAGCGATTCGTAGGAGATGAACTCGTGGCAATTCTGCTGCAGAATCGTCGAAGTGAACGCCTTGCCGCCGACGATGTAGATCGTCTTGCCGTAAGCCTTCAGCTTGTTCACCAACGGGATGAAATCGCTATCGCCGCTGATAATGGCAAACGAGTTCACGTTCTTGTGCGTGAAGGCCATTTCCAGCGCGTCCAGGGCGAGGTTAATATCCGCGCCGTTTTTATCGCCGCGCGGGGATGGCAGCCGTTGCACCATCTGCACAGCATTCTCCGCCATCTGGCGAACCGCGCCTTCCTGGCGCGACCAGTTGGCGTAGGCGAACTTGGCGACAATGTCGCCACGTTCTTTCAGAGCATCGAGGCAAAGGGAAACAGCAAACTCGCGGCGGAGCGTGCTCTTCACACCAATCTCGATGTTGTCGTAGTCAACAAATACAGCTATATTCTGTCGTTCCTGCATGTAGGGGTCCTAATGCTGGGTGTTGGCGGTGCCTTTGTTCACAACGGCCTGACGGCCGAGCGGATAAACGACACGATCTCTTCTAACGAAGATCCGGGGGGAAATACCGCTGCCACACCGAGCTCTTTCAACTTCAATCCGTCCTCGTCGGGGATGATCCCTCCGGCGATAACGGCAACATCTTCCATCTGATTCTGGCGTAGGAGCTCCAAAACGCGAGGCACAATGGCCATATGCGCACCAGAGAGAATCGATAGGCCAATTACCTGGACATCTTCCTGCAGCGCGGCCTGGACGATCATTTCTGGCGTCTGCCGGAGGCCGGTGTAAATGACCTCCATACCCGCGTCGCGGAGTGCCCGTGCAATAACCTTGGCGCCTCTATCGTGGCCATCAAGCCCCGGCTTCGCGACAAGTACCCGGATTCGACTCTCCATCCGCTTGTCAAAGTGTAACTCAATTTAGAGGGCCACCTCGACCACCGTGTCAATCTCGTTCCGCCCGCCCTCCGGCAAGTGCAGCAACAACCCGTTGTCCACCGGCTGAACACGCACCGGCGCGCCACCCATCACACGTGCCGACTGCACCTTCCTCCCCAGCGCCGGAATCGCCAGCATCCGGTCCGGCCAATCCAACAAATGGACGTAAACCTTGTTCCCCTTCGCCGTCGTCACGCCCCACGGCCGCGGCCCCACCGGCCCGCCGCGCGTGCCGTAAATCGACTCGCCATATGTGCCCAGCCATGTGCCAATTTCCTTCAGCCGCGCCGAGAACTCATCCTGTATCGTCCCGTCCGGCTTCGGCCCCACGTTCAACAGGAAGTTCGCATTGCTCCCCGCCGCGCGGATCAGCGTATGCAACAGCTGCTTCGTGCTCTTCAGCTTTCTCTCATTCGGGTTATACCCCCACGCCACGCCAATCGTGTCGCAAGTCTCCAGCGGCAACTTGCCAATCTTCGCCTCGCCGCTGAACCCCGCCGCATTCTGCCCTGGCAGGTCTTTCTCGAACATCTGAAAGTCCTCGCCCTCAAACGGTGCCAGATGATGGTTGTTCCCGATCAACGCCTGCGGCTGCAGTTTGTGGATCAGGTCGTAAGTCTTCCGCAACCGCCAATCGGCATCTTTGCGATCCCAGATCCCGTCAAACCAGATGCCGCCAATCTCGCCATAGTTCGTCAACAGTTCCGTCAACTGCGCGTCCATGAAATCCAGATAGCGGTTGAAGTCTCCGCTCTGCGCGCGGCCCGACGCCTGCCCCGTCCGCCCGCGCGGGAAGTAGTCCGGATGCGTCCAGTCCAGATGCGAATGGTAGAAGAACAGCTTCACCCCCTGGTTGCGGCACTCGGCCGCCAACGCCTGCAACGGGTCTTTGCCATACGGCGTCGTGTCCACAATGTTCCACTTGCTCTGCTTCGTGCCCCACATCGCGAAGCCGTCGTGATGCTTGCTCGTAATGGTGATGTACTTCTGCCCCGCGTTCTTCACGGTGGCCACCCATTCGGCGGCGTTGAAATTCACCGGGTTGAACCGCGCCGGCAGCGTCTGGTAATCCGACGCCGTCATCTTGTCATTATTCATCACCCATTCGCCCTTACCCAGGACCGAGTAAACGCCCCAGTGAACAAACAGGCCGAACTTCGCATCCTGAAACCATTCGCGGGCCTTCAGGTTGGAGGCGGAAGGTTCATAAGGCGCGGCGGGCAGCGCAAGGCTGGAGGCGGCGGCGCCGGCAAGTTGGAGAGCAGTGCGGCGGGTCATAGCACCCCCAGTCTACGCCCGCGCGCGCAGCATTACCTCCGGGTCACGGTTTCAGCACACCGATCGGCCCTGACATTACGGTAAGAACTCTCTCCATACGGGTGGTATCCGGGTCATAGCCGTTGAATACCTGCCTCGTCAATTCCAACGCTTCGAGCCGCTCCGCGATCGACCTCGTCTGCCAGTAAGCGTTGGCGTCCGAAGGCGTTTCGGTCGTGACAACCGGCATCACCGTGCGGTCCATCCGCATCTCGTCGAATAAAGCCATTCCAGCCTAATTCTGCCAGGCAAACTTCTGCACGCGCCAGTTCTTGATCTCCGCCGCATAAATCGCGCCGGTCGAATCCACCGCCATATGGTGCACAAAATCAAACCGCCCCGGAATCTTCCCGTACTGCCCGTAAGTCCCCAACACCTGCCCCTCCATGTTCACTTTCACGATCCGGTTGTTATACCCATCGCAAATGTACATGGCCTCTTCCTTCTGGTTATACGCCAGGCCCCACGGCGAACCCAGGTTCTTCCAAACCCGCAGCAGCTTGCCCTCAGGCGAATAGATCTGCACGCGCCGGTTCTCCCGGTCAGCCAGATAAATCAGCCCGCGCGCGTCGATCGCCACATCGTGCACCGTGTCAAACTCGCCTTCCGCCGTGCCCTTCTTCCCGCCGATCTGCATCATGAATTCGCCGTTCTTATTGAACTTCACCGCACGCGAATTCACATACCCATCGGACACCCAGAAATCCCCGTTCGGCAGAAACGCAATGCCCGTCGGCCGGTTGAACGCGTCCTTCGACGTGTTATCCCCAGGCTGCGCGCCCGCGTTGCCGATCACCATCAGCAACTTCCCTTCGCGCGTCCATTTCTTCACCGAATGGCCGAAGACATCGACGGTCCAGACATTCCCATCCGGATCGATCTTAATGCCGTGCGACGCCGCCACCGGCATGTTCTCCCAGGCGTCCAGCAACTTGCCCGTCTTATCGAACTTCATCACCGGATTCTTGCTCCGGTTGAACACCCAGACGTTATCGTCCTTGTCGGTCGCCACGCCCGAACACTCGCCGATGTACATCCCCTTGGGCAGCTTCGCCCAATCGCCAATCAGCTTGATCGGCAACGCCGGACCCGTCGCCAACTGCGCAAAAACCATCGCGGCCGCGCCGCACGCCAGCAGGAGTATTCGCTTCATCGTGCCCGCTAGTATACAAGCCGGGCACGATGAAACGAAACAGAACTACTTCAATCCCAGAATCCGGCGGTTCCGCGCCGAATCGGAATCCGCGCCCGCGAAATCGTCGAACGCCTTCGCCGGCACATCGATCAGGTGGGACGCGATGAACGGTGCGCCTTCCGCGGCGCCCTGCGAGCTGTCTTTGAAGCAGCATTCCCACTCCAACACGGCCCACGAGCTATACCCGCCCGCCGTCAGCCGCGAAAAGATCTGCTTGAAGTCCACCTGTCCGTCGCCCAGCGAACGGAAGCGGCCCGGGCGCTCTTTCCAACCCAGATACCCGCCATACACGCCGCTCTTGGCCGACGGCCGGAACTCGGCGTCCTTCACGTGGAACGCCTTGATCTTCGACGCGTAGATGTCAATAAAGCCCACATAATCCATGCACTGCAGAATGAAGTGCGAAGGATCGTAGTTGATGTTCACGCGCGTGTGGTTCCCCGTCGCTTCCAGGAACTGCTCGAACGTCGCGCCATCGTACAGGTCCTCGCCCGGATGCAGCTCATAGGCGAAGTCGACGCCGTGCTCATCGGCGCAATCCAGAATCGGCTTCCACCGCTTCGCCAATTCCTTGAACCCCTCTTCCACCAGCCCGCCCGGCCGCTGCGGCCACGGGTAGATGAACGGCCACATCAACGCGCCCGAAAACGACGGCGTCACCGGCAATCCCAAATTCGCCGAAGCCTTAATCACCAGCTTCAGCTGCTCGGTCGCCCACGCGCTCCGCGCGGCCGGATCGCCATGCACCTGCGGCGCGGCGAAGATGTCGAACATCTCGTCGTAGGCCGGGTGCGAAGCCACCAGCTGGCCCTGTAGATGCGAAGCCAGTTCGGTGATCTCCAGACCGTTCGTCTGGCCCTTCAAATCGTCGCAATACGCTTTCGATTCAGCCGCCTTGGCCAAATCCATAATCCGGCTGTCCCACGAGGGAAGCTGGACGCCTTTATAACCAAGGGACTTCGCCCAGGCCGTGATGGCGGGCAAAGAATTGAACGGGGCTGCATCGCCCATAAACTGGGCCAGGAAGATGGCGGGGCCTTTAATCTGAGACATAGCTGCCCTATCGTACGCCAAAATACCGCATATCCGCACTCTGTAACGAATTTGTGACAATTAGAGAACATGCCTGACATAGGAGGCCGATACCCTATGTCCATGAGGAGTCTCTTTTGCTGAAACGATTAACACTCTGTTGTGCCCTGTTCGCCAGCCTTTTGCTGGCCCAATTCGATACCGCGCAAGTGCTCGGTACAATTCTTGATGCTTCCGGCCTCGCCTTGACCGAAAGCGATGTCACACTCACCAACCTCCAAACCGGTGTCCAACAGAAAACCAAGTCCGACGCCTCCGGTGCCTATCATTTCGCCAACGTCAAAGCCGGCGAATACAAACTCGAAGCCGGCGCCAAAGGCTTCAAATCCGCAGTTGCCAACCGCTTCACCGTCACCGTCAACGCCCGTCAGCGCGTCGACCTCAAACTCGAAATCGGCTCCACCGCCGAAAGCATCACCATCAACGATGCCGTCGCGGCTCTCGAAACCGACACCTCTTCCCGCGGCACCGTCGTCGGCCGCCAGCAGGTCGTGAATCTGCCCCTGAACGGCCGCTCGTACGCCGATCTGGCTCTCCTCGCCCCCGGCGTCCGCCGCTCCGACATCAGCTCCTCCCGCGACGCCTCTTTCAACGTCAACGGCATGCGCTCCTCGCAAAACAACTTCGTCATCGATGGCGTCGACAACAACTCCTACGGCACCTCCAACCAGGGCTTCTCCAATCAAGTCGTCCAGCTCTCGCCCGATTCCGTCCAGGAGTTCCGCCTCGAAACCAACAACTTCTCCGCCGAATTCGGCCGCGCTGGTGGCGCCATCATCAACGCCTCCATCCGCTCCGGCACCAACCAGTTCCACGGCGCTGCCTGGGAGTACCTCCGCAACACCGCCCTCAACGCCACCGGCTTCTTCAAACCGGTCAACAACCAGAAACCCGTCCTGATCCAGAACCAGTTCGGCGGCGCGTTCGGCGGCCCGATCAAGAAGGACAAAATGTTCTTCTTCGTCGATTACGAAGGTTACCGCCGCACGTCCAAAACCATCCAGTTCTCCACGCTTCCCACCATGGAACAGCGCGCCGGCAACCTCGGGATCGCCGTCCGTAACCCCATCACCGGGACCATCTACTCCAACGGCATCATCCCCGCCGCGGACATGACCGCCTGGTCCAAGGAAATCCTCGCCGGCCTCCCCGCCGTCAACCGCCCGGGCCTGTCGAACAACTACGAGTTCCAGCCCCGCCGCACGGACCAGAACGACAAAGGCGATGCCCGCTACGACCACTACTTCAACTCCAAGTGGACCGCCTTCGCCCGCTACTCCCACCGCTTGATGAACAACTTCGAGCCCCCGGCCATCCCTGGCCCCATGGGCGGTAACTCCAACGGCACCGTCCGCGTCCGCAACATCCAGGGCGCTTTCGGCACCACCTGGAACGTCAATCCCACCAGCCTCGTCGAATTCCGCCTCGGCGTCTCCGCCGTGCAGGGCGGCAAGTTCCCGGTCTTCGTCGGCGAACCCACTCTCGCCAGCAAATTCAATCTGGCCAACGCGCCCAACGACCCCCGCTATACCGGCGGTCTTTACTCCCAAGGCATTAACAGCTACACCCAGTTTGGCGTCCAGGGTTCCAATCCTCAATTCCAAAACCCCAACGTCTTCAACCCCAAGGTGAACTACTCCAAGATCGCCGGCCGCCACTCTCTGAAAGCCGGCTGGGAGTATCAGAGCATCGGCACCGAGATTGACGACTTCAACCCCAAGTCCGGCGGTGATTCCTACTCCGGCCGTTTCTCCCAGGTGCCCGGCACCCCAACCAACAACCTCCAGTTCCTGGCCGACTTCATGTTCGGTGCCCGCAGCGCCTACACGCTCAACACCGCCAACATCGTCAACCTCCGCCAGTGGATGCACTTCTTCTACTTCCAGGACGATTTCAAAATCTCCAAGAAGCTCACGCTCAACCTCGGCGTACGCTACGAAGTCGCCACGCCGCAGTTTGAAAACACGAATGCCATGTCGAACTTCGACCCCGCCAGCGGCACCATCATCCAGGCCAAAGACGGCTCGATCTACGATCGCGCTCTTGTCAAAATGGACAAGAACAACTGGGCCCCGCGCCTCGGTTTTTCTTACACTTTGTTCAACAAAACCGTCCTCCGCGGCGCCTACGGCGTCAGCTACATCCATTTCAACCGCATGGGCGGCGAGAACCTCCTCGCCTACAACCTGCCCTTCGTCCTGAACCCCATCGTGGACTCGCAGCTGCCTCCGGTGGTCGCCAACGGCCAGCCCCTCTGCACCAGTGCCAACCAGGCCCCCGGCGCCTGCTTCCGCACTACGGAACAGGGCTACCCGAACAACTTCCTCACCCTCGCCAACGTCAAGCAGGTCAACGTGCGGACGAACTACATCCCCACCGACCTCCGCACCGCCTACAACCAGAACTGGCACTTCTCCATCCAACAGGATCTGGGCAAGGGCTGGATCGCTGACTTCGGCTACGTCGGCACCAAGGCTGACAAGCTGATGATCCTCGGCGACTACAACCAGGCCCGTCCCAACAACGTTGGCGAAGGCCTCTCGCTCCAGGCCCGCCGGCCCCTCCAGGCCTTCGGCTACATCCAGGCAGCCTTCAACGGCGGCTTCCTCGATTACCACGCCTTCCAGAACAAGATCGAGCGCCGCTTCAGCGGTGGCCTCTACTTCCTGAACTCCTTCACCTGGTCCAAGGCCATCGATAATGCCAGCGGTCACCTCGAAACCGCCAACGGCGACAACAGCCGCGTCAACTACCGCGCCCTCGATCAGGAAAAGGGTCTCGGCGGGTATGACCAGCCCTTCAACAACACCACCACCATGCTCTGGGATCTCCCTTACGGCAAGGGTCGCCGCTGGGGCTCCAGCTCGAACGCCCTCGCCGATGGCATCCTCGGCGGCTGGCGCCTGACGGCGATCAACTTCGCCACCTCCGGCACCCCCGTCAATCTCACCTATGGCCCCTCGTCCACCTTCCAGGTTTCCGGCGCGCCCAACTATCGCCCGAACATCTCCGGCAATCCCGTCCTGCCCGAAGGCCAGCGTACCGTCCAGCAGTGGCTCAACCCGGCCACCGTCTCCATCCCGACGGACATCACCAAACCCTTCGGCAACGCCGGCCGCAACATCGTTCGCGCGCCGTCGTACCACAACATGAACTTCGGCCTCCACAAGGACTTCCGCGTCAGCGAAACCCACAAGGTCGAATTCCGCATGGAAGCCTTCAACTTCTTCAACAAAACCAACCTCGGAGCTCCCAACGGCAACCGCTCGGCCGGCAACTTCGGGTCCATCACCAGCACGCAGCCCGCGCGCGAAATTCAATTCGCGCTCCGCTACGCGTTCTAGTCACGAACCAACAAACCCAACGGCCCTCCGCCCTACCCGGGCGGAGGGCCGTTGTCATTCCATCATCCGTCCCAGCTTCTGCAACAACGAAAACCGGCCCTGTTTCTGCGCCCCTTCCGGCAACCCGCCCAACCTCTCCGCCAGCGCCTTGCATCCACGAGCGAACGGAGCCTCGTCCACTACCAGCCGCGAGCCCATCACCGCCGACCGGATTCGCGCGTAATCGTTCGGCAGCGCCGCGAACACAGGCCGTTCCAGCACCTTTTCCGCGTCCTTTTCCGTCAACCCGCCCCGCTCATAGCGGTTCAATATCACATGGATCCGGGACTGTGGCACCTCGCAATCCTCTAGCTCCATGCACCGGTACAGTGCCATCTTCAAGGACGGCAATTCCGGCGTGCAGACGATCATGACGCCCCGTGCGTTCCGTACAATCTCAGCCGTCGCCTCGTTCACCACCTCCGGCAAATCCGCCACCACAAAGTCATACCGGTCCTGCACGAATCGCAGCAACTGGTAGTATTCGGCCCAGGTCGGCAGGTGCCCCCGATGCGCTGGATCCGCCAGAACCATATCCAGGCCGAAGGCCGATTCACAATACTGCCTCCAACCTAGCTCCGTCATCTCACCCGCCGCCTGCAACGCCCCCGCCATCCCATGCTTCGCCTGCAAGTCCAGCAGGATCGAAAACACGCCGCTCCGCCGGTCCCCTTCCAACAGCAGCGTCGACCGGCCGAACTCGTTCGCCATCGCCGCCGCCGTATGCAGCGCCACCGTCGAACAACCGCTCCCCGCCTTTGCCGGCATGAACGCCAGGATGTTCTGGTTTGTCACCGGATGGTCGCGGTGCAGCCCCTCGTAAACAGTCCACACCAGGTCCTGTGGCGAAAACGGATCCGTGAGTAAATCCTGTATCCCCGCGGCGCTGAACGCGGCCAGTTGCCCCATCGTCCAATCTGGCCGGAATCCCACCGGCAGCACCCGGACCGCATACCGCTGCAGCTCCGTCAGGATCCCGGACACCGCCGCCCATTCGCCGATGTCGATCAGCAACACCTCGACGTCCGTCGCGCGAATCGCACGAACCACCTCGGATGCGTCCGGGTGCGACCTGTTTCGGTAGACCAGCCGGAACAATCTGGTCTCGTCCAGCATCTGGGCGATCGCCTCCGCGGCGATCGCATTGGAAGTCACCAGCGCAACTGTAAGCAAGGTACCTACCCTGTCCCCATTATAGTCCTTCCCATCGCCCGTGGATAGATCTGCTACGTTGTCACCATGCGCCTTTTCGTGCTGGCTCTCCTCGCCTTCTCCCTCCACGCCGAAGTCCTCCTCCAGGAATCCGCCTTCCGCCCCCATCCCTTCGGCTGGACCACCTGGAGCCAGCGCCCGGAAACCAAGCCCCGCGCCTTTGTCGATACCAGCGTTGGCCGCGAAAAGCCTGGGTCCCTCGCTATCAACGGCGCCTCCAACGCCGCGGCCTACGGCGGCTGGCGCAAACAAATTCAAAACGTGAAGCCCGGCGAATGGCTCCGCTTCCAGGCCTCCTACAAAGCCGAATCCGTCTCCGCCGAAAACTGGCAAATCGTCGCCCGCCTCGACTGGCAGACAGCCGATGGCAAACGCGCCGGCGATCCCGATTACATGCCCTGGACCCGCCGCGCCGGCGCCTGGAGTGACCTCTCTGGCGAAGCCCAGGCCCCCGCCAACGCCGCCTCCGTCTACCTCGAACTCTTCCTCGCCAACGCCCCGCAGGGCACCGTCTGGTGGGACAACATCGTCGTCGAACGCATCCCCCCGCCCGCCGCCCGCAAGGTCAACGTAGCCACCGTCAACCTCCGCCCCCGCAACACCGCCGGCTCCGCCGAAAGCGTCGCCCAGTTCATCGCCGCCATCGAAAAATCGGTCCCCGCCAAAACCGATGTCATCCTCCTCCCTGAAGGCATCACCGTCGTCGGCACCACCAAGGCCTACACCGAAGTCGGCGAATCCATCCCCGGCCCCACAACCAAATCCCTCGGCGAAATCGCCAAAGCCCGCAAGGCCTACATCGTAGCCGGCATCTACGAACGCGAAGGACAAACGGTCTACAACACCGCCGTCCTCATCGATCGCAACGGCGCCGTCGCCGGCAAATATCGCAAGGTCTACCTCCCCCGCGAAGAGGTCGAGCGCGGCCTCACTCCCGGCACCCACTTCCCCGTCTTCGAAACCGATTTCGGCAAGGTCGGCCTCATGATCTGCTACGACGTCTTCTTCGCCGAACCCGCCCGCGCCCTCGCCAACCAAGGCGCCGACATGATCCTCATGCCCATCTGGGGCGGCGACGAAACCCTCGCCAAAGCCCGCGCCATCGAAAACGGCGTCTTCCTCATCACCAGCGGCTACGACCATCCCACCTACGTCATGGACCCCTTCGGCGAACGCCTCTCCCAGGCCCGCGAACAGGGCACCGCCGCCACCGCCACCATCGATCTGGCCAAGCACTACCGCTGGCAGTGGCTGGGCGAAATGCGCACCCGCCGCCTGAAAGAACTCCGCATGGACGTAGCGGTCCCGCAGCCCGGCCTCGTGCGCTAGCCCCATGCAGCCCGCCGCCCTCCTGGCCTGTATCGCCACGCTCACCGCCGCCGTTCCCTGCGCCCCCGCCACCGGTCGCAACGCCTCCGCGCTCTGCGTCGCCATCACCGTCAAGGGCGGCCAAATCACCCCCGCCGAATTCACCTTCGCCCCCTCCGCCGCCTACAAATCCACCGCCGGCCCAGGGTTCTTCAAACTGGCTCAAACCGAAATCGCCAAACTCGCCAACCCCTGCAACCCCCTCCTCGCCCAGGGAGCTAAACCCGCCCCCGCCTTCTGCAAGGCCGATTCCGCCTGGCCCGCATACACCACCCAATTCCTCGCCCTCGCCGCCACCCTCGAACGGACCGATCAAGCCTCCAACATCCTCTCCGAAGCCGGCGTCTTCCGCCCCCTCGCCCTCGCCTATCACACCACCCCTTTGCTCTTCTCCGCCGTCAACGCCGAAGCCGGCATCCTCACCTTCCGCCTCCCGGACCCCCTCGATCCCCGCACGAAAGACACCTTCCAAATCGAACTCCGCGGCACCCCCAACGACGACACCAGCAACCGCCGCATCGTCCAAATCCGTCAACTCCTGAGCCCCCTCCGCAACCAGGCCTTCTGCCACAGCCGCATCCGCGCCCGCCTCCAGGCCTTCTACAAGAAACTCAAAATCCCCATCGACATCGTCCAACTCGACCCCCAAGGCCCGCTGCTAATCATTCAGGAAAAGCCATGAAATACTGGCTCCTCGCCGCCTGCCTCGCCCTCCACGCCCAGGACTGCCCCGCCGGCCGCTACTGCGCCACGCTCGGCATCAAGGACGGCCGCGTCGTCCGCACCAGCCCGCCCCAACCGCTCGACCCGAATTTCGACGCCCAACTCGCCAAACTCCCCAAGCCCTACCGCCTCGCCCTCACCGCCGACGACCAAGCCCTCGACGACGCCGGCCAACGCCCCAGCGTCGCGGCCCTGAAAACATTCCCCTCCGGCACCATCGCCGACTACTACACCGCCCTCCAAGCCTGGTGCGATGCCGCCCCCAACAACTGCCAGGCCGCCGCCGATAACATCCTCTCCGTCGCCGGCCTCTTCCGCGCCTTCTCGGGCTACCAGGATGCCGGCCTCCTCTTCAACGTGGAGTCCGACGAACTCAACCTCGAAACCGGCCGCGTCGTCTTCCGCGTCGCCCCCAACTTCAACGCGGACACGGTCTCGATCGTTGATCTCCCCAAAGCCCGCATCACCCAACTTCGCGATTGGCTCCGACCCCTGAACGGCAAACTCTGGAACCGCACCGCCGTCGCCGCCCGCCTGCTCACCTTCTACAGCGCCCTCGGCCTCGACCCCCAAATCTCCTCCGATATCGAACAAAACTCCATCCAAATCCTTGAAGGCTCGCGCATCCAGGGCATCGCCTTCCCCTTCGGTCTCCCCGTAAAAGGCACCACAACAAACTGGGACAAAGTCGATCAAGCCCTCTACGCCGCCCTCCCCGACAAGGACTTCCGCACCGGTTACCTCCCCCGCCGCGACGCCATTCGCGCCAAGCTCGAAGCCACCGACACCCCCGACCTCACCTACGACACAGACCTCCAAATCCCCCTCAACCAAGCCCCTTATCTCAGCCGTCTCCGCCTCCCCACCCAACAGCTTCTCCTCCAGCAAAGCGGCTTCTCCCTCGCCGTCACCACCCCCGTCACCAAGCTCGTCAATAACGTCCAATACTCGCTCGCCTACTACCGTCTGGAAGACATCTCCGCCGCCCCGCCCATAGCCACCGCCGTCACCCCAGCCCCGGCGGCAGCCGACGCCAACGGCCACATCACCCCCACCGCCGCCACCGTCCTCCCCAGCCAGGCCCCGCCCATCAAAACCACCGCCGCCGATTGCATCGACGATCCCGGCCAAAAACCCAAAACCCGCTACGCCGGCTTCGGCATCACCTACAAACCCGGCCAGGGCCTCCGCGCCTTCGGCCTCGCCCAGCAGAATTTCTCCAACTCCGGCCTCTCCGTCCGCGCCGGCCAGGGCGGCCCCGGCACCCCGCTCGCCACCGCCAACTTCACTACCGATTACATCGCTTTCTCCCGCCTCCACCGCCGCCTCGCCTTCTCCCTCCAAGGCGGTACCGACACCGAAGCCAACCGCTACCTCACCGGCGCCAAACAGAACGAACAACGCACCGGCGCCCGCGCCCGCCTCGAGCTGGAACTCTTCCGCGACCGCAACGGCCACCTCCTGAAATTCTTCACCGAGCCCGCCCGCACGAAAATCACCCTCGGCACCATCAGCACCACCAACACCATCGATCTCGGCGCCGTCCACCTCTACGAATCCAGCGGCTCCCCCTACCCCTGGACCTGGCGCTTCGAACCCACCCTCCGCTGGGGCGTGGAAACCGCAACCGTCCAACAACACCAGCGCGCCTCCGCCACCGCCCGCTTCCACCGCCAGCTGCCCAAAGGCTGGGCCACCGATATCGCCGCCCAAGCCGCCTTTGCCAGCGCCTCCACGCCAATCTTCGATCAGCCCTCCCTGGGCGGCGCCGATAGCCTCCGCGGCTTCCGTCGCGACGACGCCGTTGCCATCCGCCTCTGGACCCTCCAGCCCGAACTCTGGGCCCCCGTCTATACCAATCTCTTCCTCGCCGCCTTCCACGACATCGGCAACGCCGGCGACCTTTCCGCCACGCCCCGCCGCGGCCCCGGCCTCGGCCTGCGCTACGTCGCCGGCCCCGCCGTCCTCCGCCTCGATTGGGCCTACGGCCTCGGCCCCGCCGCCACCGGGGGCAGTCGCGGTAAATTCTATTTCAGCGTCACCACCAATCTGCCCTACTAGACCCCCAAGGAAACCTGTATGCCCAACACCTTCAAACTCGGCGCCTTCACCCTCGATACCCAAGGCAACGTCCTCCAAGGCGGCACCTGGAAGACCCTCGCTGACAACAAAATCAGCGTCACCACCGACGATGGCGCCTCCCAGTCCTTCGCCGTCGCCTGGCGTTTCACAACGGACAATCAGCTCATCCTCTCCAGCGCCGGCGCCGACCTCTGCAACTGGAATCCGGATGCCACAGTCACCCCCAAATTCACGACGTCCAAAGCCGTCCTCACCGTCCAGCCCGACGTCCTCAACCCCTTCTCCTTCGACCTCCGCGGCAAGTGGAATCTGAACGCCACGCACGACCTCACCTTCACCACGCCCGACGGCGTCGTCTCCACCATCAAAGGCATCGTCAACTCCCCCGACAGCAAGTTCATCTTCCTCTTCAACGCCACCAACCGCCCGCTCCTCAAACACAAGCTCAACTTCGCCGGCGCCTGGGGCAACGCCCCCGCCGGCGGCGGCCAACTCCAGTTCACTTACACTACCGAAACCGGCACCGCCATCTTCACCCTCCCCGGCAACGTCAGCATCAAAAAGTCCACCAACCAGCTCAGCTACCAGTATCAAAAGGGGGGCCCGCAATCCATCGATTTCCAGGGCACCCTCCTCGTCAATGAGGATTTCACCGTCAGCTATCAGTTCAGCCGCCGCCTGGCCGAAAACGGCGACGAACAAACCGCGGAAAGCACCATCTCCATCGGCGCCCAGTTCCAAAAGAACAGCTTCACCGGCGACCTCGAACTGACCCTAAAAAAGGCCGACGGCTCCCTCGGCGCCACAACCCTCGCCCTCACCGGCACCTTCGTCGGCACCATCGGCAAAACCAACGTCGCCGTCGGCTTCCAGTTCACCCAGGTCCGCGACGGCCAGTCCGTCACCAACACCATCGCCTTCGGCGGCCGCGTGCAGTTCACCAACGGAACCCTGGAGTTCTCATTCCTGGCCAACTCCGCCACCAAGACCATCACCCTCTCCGTCGGCACCGACATCAAGCTCGGCCCCGCCAACGTCGATGCCAAACTCAACGTCGACATGGGCGGCGGCACCGTCCAAGGCGTGACGTTCCTGTTAGGCGTGTCCTTCTAACGCTTCGTCCGCCAAACAGTCAGATACTTCTTCCGATACTTCTCATCCATCTCGGTGCCAATCAACTCCAGCGACATCTCCCGCACCCCATCGTCGTTCGTGTGCGCATGAATCGTCTGCAGCACCACCGTGATGTCATAGCGAATCAACGTGCAATTCTTCTCCGCCGCGCACTCCACAAACCGGTTGCGCAGCCCCGTCAGCACCAGCTTCTGATTCGCCGCGCCAACAATCGCAACCTTCCACAGCGATTCCAGCGCATGCCGCGCCGTCACAAATCGCTCGTCCCGCGTAACATTCAATAGAAACGGGAACGCCCGCGCCATCCGCCCCTCAGGATCACTTTGGGCCAGGTTGGCAAGCACCTGCGCCGCAATCGCCCGGCGCCGATTGTCCTTATCGGCGCACGTCTTTACGATGTCATCCCAGATCTCATACGCCCACGGCACCGGCGCCACCGTCAGCGCCATCAGCTCCTGAAACGCCTCGTTCTGCAGAGTCTTATCGGTGCTGTGAAGCTTGGCGAGCGCGGTTCCAGGAGCAGGCATCCCATTGATTGAATCACCCGGGTCGACCTCGCCACAACCCCGAGAATTCTGTTCCAGGGGAGACGCCGGATTGTCCAAGACGTCTGGGGAGTATCCGGCCACTCTTCGCACCATAGACCTTGGCCGTAATTTGAACCTTTTAGGAGCGTAGGAATGAATATTCCACGTCGAAGTTTGTCCGCATGGGGAAGGTTGCCCATATTGGGCGGCGCCCTTTTTTTGCTGACCGGAGCATCCGCGATCAGCCAGCAGTACCACCTGATTGATGTGACGCCGACGTCCATCGTCCCAGCCGGCAGGCTCACCGCGGCAACACGCGGCAGGCAGGTCGGGGGCGGTCCAATCTCCGATCCAGCAGCCTATCTGTTTACGGGGAACTCCATCACCAGCGTGAGTCTAACGCCCTTTGGCTACTGGGCCGCCAGCGCCTTGGCCATCTCCTCCGACGGACAACAGCAGTGTGGTTGGGGGACCGGGTTTGCTCTATCCAACGAAGCCCGCGCCGTCATGTGGAGCAGCTCAGCGGCTTCGTTTGTGGAGTTGGGCGCCAGCGGCTATCCGTTTTCGTACTGCACCGGCATCGATAACAGTGTCCAGGTCGGCTTCGCCCGAAACAGCTATGCGCTCGCAACGGCGCAACACGCCTACTTGTGGCGCGGCTCGGTGTTTACCGCCGTCGATCTCCATCCCGCAACCGTCACTCCTTTCTCCCGCGCCAACGCCATTCGCGGGAATGACCAGGTCGGCTATATTTCCAACGTCGCCTACTCGCACGAAGACCAGCCCGGGTTCCACACCACCAGCCGCGCCTACCGCTGGTCCGGCACCGCGGCCAGCGCCGTCAGCCTGCATCCGGCAGGTTTCGATGCCTCCGAAGCCATCGCCACCAACGGTACCCAACAAGCTGGCTGGGGCTACCTGGCCGGCTCGGCCACACCCGAACACGCGCTCGTCTGGGCCGGTTCCGCCGCCAGCGTGACCGACCTCCATCCCGCTGGCTTCACAACCAGCCGGGTGAACGCCCTCAGCACCACCATGCAGGCCGGCGAGGCCTGGGTCGGCACGCCATTCGCGCCTGGTTCCATCCGCCACGCCCTGGCCTGGTCGGGGAACGCCGGAAGCGTAGTGGATCTGAATGCATTCCTGCCGGCCGGGTACACGCACGCGCTGGCAACCGGAATCGATGAGGATGGCAACGTCGTCGGCTATGCCTACAACGATACGAGTTCGGCCGGTCATGGCGCCTTCGCCCCCGGGGATTCGATCGCGGTAATCTTCGCCCCCGGTCCGGGACCCGCCGTGCAGGTTTCCTCCGTCGTGGCGGATCCCGCGCCAGTGGCTCCAGGCACCATCGACCAGATGGGTGTCAGCCCCGGCACCGTTGTGAACATCACCGTGAACCTCAGCGCGCCCGCCCCGGCCGGCGGAACGGCGTTGACCTTCCGCAGCACCAACCTGAACCTGGCCGCCACGCCAGCTAGCCTGGTCATCCCGGAAGGCGCCTCCAGTGCCACCTTCCCCTTGCCCACCTTCATGGCCGTTGCCTACCGGACTTCCGTGGAAACGCGAATCTACGCCACCGACGGCGGCAACAGCAAATTTGCCTCAGTCGTAGTAACCCCCGTGGTCACGCCGGCCAGCATCAGCGCTCCCGCCGTCGAAGGTGGGTTCGCCACTACCGGCACCGTCACCTTGAAGGTGCCCGCCCAGGGAACTGGCGCGGTTGTCTCCCTCGCCAGCGGAAATCCGGCCCTGGTCACTCTGCCCGCAACGGTAACTGTGGCGAAGAACTTCACCACGGCCACCTTTCCCGTCAGCACCACCGCTGTTGCGGCCGCCACGTCCGTTCCGTTTACAGCAACGTTCAACGGCGTTACGGTCTCGGGTTCGGTTTCGCTAAGCCCGGCCCCCGCGCTGACGCTGACAAGCCTGAATGTCCCCTCCGTGGTGGGCGGAAAGACAACAACGGGTTCGGTAACGCTGAACACCTTCCCGCGCGCCGCCGCTGGCGCCGTGGTTTCCCTGGTTAGCAGCGACGCCGGCACCCTGCCGGTTCCCGCAACCGTAACCGTTCCGCAAGGCGCTACGGTCGTCAATTTCCCGATCGTCTCCAAGAGCACGAGCACGCTGAAAACGGTGACGGTAACGGCCACATTGAACGGCTCAACCGCCACCACCGTCGTCACGGTGAACCCCACACCCACGGTGACCATCAGCCAGGCGGACTTCGCCCTGGATACGATGCTGCTGAAGATCCATGCCGACACCTCGTACCTGGCCGATAGCGTCCTGACGTTCGGCGTCGATGGCGGCGGACCCATCGGAACTCTCCAGTTCGAACTGGGAACGTTCAAGGGTTCGATGGTGCTCGCCACGGCGCCGCGGACGGTAACCGTGTGGAACTCCAACGGCGGCCAGGCGACGTTGAAGGTAACAGTGACCGGAGCTGCCGGTGGCGGCGGTGGCGGTGCTGCGGCCACCTACAAAATCAGCGTCTCCAAAAACGGCAAGGGGAGTGTGACCGCCAGTCCAGCGGCTGCTTCCTACGCCCCAGGCACGGTCGTCACTCTCACCGCCACGCCGGACCCCGGCTCGCCCTGGGTCGGCTGGGGCGGCGCCTGCTCCGGCACGGCGGCAACCTGCACGTTGACGATGAACAGCGACCTGTCGGTAACCGCTAACTTCCGTTAGCGATCGCCTGCAGCCACTGTTGCCAGTCCGGTTGGACGGCCGGTGTGTCTCCGAAGTCGTAGGTGCGGAGACACACCACCGTCTGCTTCCCCATCGGCATCGCAAAAAGGTGGACCACCATCGCAGGCGCAAGCAGAATCCGCTGGCACGTCGCGACATACGCCAGCGCTCCGCTGAACGGCAGTTTCGCCGTCAGCCGGTCCCAAACCTCGGCGGCCGGCTTCGGCGTCACAGCCATGAACTGCGATGTACTCGCATACCGTCCCGGGAAATGCCGCAGGTACAAAACCAACAGCCGGAAGTAGTCCGGCCAGCCGGCTTCGACCGATTCCAACTGCCTGTCCCACTCGTCCGTCTCGGTGGGCAAGCTATGAACCACGCGCACAACACAGCCGCCGCCAGGCCTCGCCTCAACACACCACTCCGTCTCGAGCGAAGGGCCATTCGGGTCGAACCCATCGCTCTCCGCCACAAACCGCCGCGGCGGATCCCACTCCGTCAGAAGCGCAACCGACTCCATCCCCGGCCCGAACTCAGAGACGATCGTCCCATCCGCCCGCATGTCCGTCGGCACAAACCAACTGGTCACACCCGGGCCCGTGGCGATCGCGTCCCACACCTCTTCAGCCGTGCCCGGAACCTCGGCTTCGGCTTGCACAAAGTGGCGGCCAGACTCTCTCCGAATACTCATCTTGTACCCAGACCTTTCCTAGGTGACTGTCACCCAGGAATTATCTGGCATGCGACGGGTCAGCGCCAATCGTGCCCACCAACTCCTCCAGGTACTCCGGCGCGTGCACCCGAGCCTGCTGCAATCGAGCCGTAGCCAGCAGCGTAGGCACATCAATGCCAATCGCGCCTTCCCGCTGGAAATCCTCCAACGCAATCACATGCCGGTTCCACAATGCCTTATCGACAGTCTGCTTCGCCACCAGCCGCTGCCGGTACCAATCGCTCGCCAGCATCGACTCACGCGTGAACAGCCCGCGGAACGCGGCATCGTTAATCGACATCCCCTCGTAATGGCCGTACGCCATGATGTGCAACAACGCCTTCAACGGCGGGCAAGCCAGCTCCACACCGCCATCCTCAAAGTAGTTCAACGCCACCCGCCGCTGCGTCTCCACAATGGCGTGAATCCCCTCGGCAAACAACGCCTCGTCCTGGATCTCCGGCCGCAGCAAATGCTCCGGGAAAACAGTGCCAGGAACCTCAAAGATGCGGCCCAGGAAGCGGTCCACAAACAGCGGCGAGATGCGATACCCCAGCCGGCTCGCCAAAACAGTCTGCCCGTTGTACTCGTAATCCTGGACCTTTTCCAGATACCCGTTGGCGATTAGGAACGCAGGCTCCCGCTCGGGAACGCGCATCCGGCACCAGATCTCCGGCACCAGCAAACTCACGTCGTGATCCACCTGAATCTTCGGCCCCACGCACCCGGCCGAAGTCGTAAATCCGGGATACTCCGTCAATATCGCGGAGACCAGCGCATTGTTGCAATCCACCACCGGCAGCAGGGCATTGAACGGACCCTTGGTCAACGCGCCCTCGCTGCCGAACCCCGTCGTCGCCGGCGATTTCCCGGTCAGCGACGAAATGAACTCCATGAACAGTTCCGGCAATTCCTGATAGTGAATCGGCCCATAAACCGCCAGCGCCGGCAGATTAATCGAAGGATCAGGCGGATTGTTCCGCCGCCCAGCCAGCACCGCATTCACCGGAAACTGGACCGGACTCCCCGCCGGAATCTCGCGCTCCAACCGCGCCACCATCTCGGCGATGTGCGACTCGCGCGGATTCGCCAGATCGGGCCGCCGCTGCAAATAGCGCGGGTTCTGCGATGGCTTCCCATTCACCATCCGCGGATGCGCCGACGAGACAACATACGCCTCGCCCTGCGTCGGAGCAAAGTCCTCCAACAGCTTCTTCATCGGCGGCGTGAACCGGTCCATCTCCGTCACGTGATCCACCATCGTGGTCACCATCGCCGGCGTCAACGGCTCGTAGTTCGAAATGAACGTGCCCGGACTCGCCATATCCGCTTCCGCCTGCGCATCGGCGCCCCGGTGAATTGCGTCGTCCGGCCGCTGGAACAGCAGCTTTTCGCAGTTGATCAGCAGCTTAACGGATGGATTCGTAATCTCCGGGTCCAACCCCGAAAGCCGCCCGCGCGGCACCACCGCCGACGCCGTAATATCGTCCTCCACCTGCACCTTCACGGAAGGATAAAAATCCGGACGCAGCTTAAAAATCCGCCAAGCGCCCTCTTTGTCGAACCCAACGCGCAGGTAATTACTCACCAACAGCTCATGCTCAAACTTCAGCTCATGGCCCATCGAACCATTGATCCGGTCCACAGTAAAGTGCTCCGCCCAGTTGTCGCCCCACTCCGGCCGGTAGTACCGCTTCACCGTAAACACCAGCTGCCGCGTCGTCTGGTGCAACCCGCGCAACCAGTTGTTGTAGAAATCGTTGTACTCCGCCGACGGCGTCAGCAGCTGAATCACCGAGCCCAGCGAACGCTCCGGACTCAGAATCGGCCGGCGGCTCCGATCATCCGGCAGCCGGTTCTTGTAGATGGCCGAAAAGTCCATTTTCAGGATCTGCGCCACCTGCTCCATATCGGCCTTGAAGTCTTTAATAAACACCGGCCCGCGCAACAGCACATTGGAAAGCGACTTCGAAATTTCCGACTTCCCGCCCCCCGAAACCGTGCAAGGCTTATGGCACAACGTACCGCGCGGCCGCACGCCGATCAACCGCCAAGCGCGCCCCGAAAGCTGCTTCTCCATCTGTACCCGGAAGCCCGATGGCAGCACATACGCGTTGCCCGGCCGCAGCGACAGCCGCTGCTCCACGCCGTTCTGATCCCAACTCACAAACCCCGTGCGCAGCCGGAAAATCGAGTTCTCCGGCAAGTAGAACAGCGTGTCGTAACGCCGGTCGATCGCGTACCCCTCCGGCTGTCGAACAGCCAGATCCCCCAACAGCGCCAGCGCCTGCTCAAGCGAGCCTTTCTTCAAACTGACAGTCTGTTCGGCGTAAAACTCCTGGCCCAGAATGTAGGTGGCAAAAGCGATCGCGCCACCAGCATGCTCCTCCTCCGCGATCCCATACAGATTCGCGGCAAAGCTGATCTGGGTTTTCACTTCCTTCTTGCAATAGCCGTAGTAGTTATCAGCGATGATCGTCACCATCACGCCGTGATGATCGCGCGCGCAAATCTTGAACGCGCTGCCACCGTTGTAGCGTTCGTCCTCGCTCTCCCACGCCATGCCGTCGCGGATCTGCCGCGGCGTAGCCTCGGAGACATGCGGCAACCCGAGATCTTTCTTCTTCAGCCCCACCAGATGCGGCGCCAGAATCACACAACCCGTGTGCCCGGTCCAATGCAAAACATCCAACCCGGCGTCATTCTCCGGCAACTGCGGATCCCCGCCATTGCCGAAAATCGACTCCACAAAATCCAAATTGCTGACCAGACTCCCCGGCGCGAAGAACCGCGTCTCCATCGTCTTCTGCGGCTCATCGCCCGCCGCCGGACAAACCACCGGACGCAACAGCAGCGAAACAAACAGCCGCGCCTTGTTCTCCTGATTGGCGGTGAAGGGAAGCGTCAGCGAATCCTCCGGCGGCGTCAGCGCGGCCTGCAGCAAGGTCGCGAACGCGCGCTTCGGAACCGCCTGCTTATCAGCGGGAACGGGAAACCCTCCCTCGACAATATGGAAAACACCCTTCGTCGTCCGACGATCGCTGACCGGGTTATGCAGAATCCCCTGCGCCGTGCGATAGGAGCGCAGATAAGGCGACGTGAAACTGGCACCCTTGAACGGAATGGACAGGATCCGGCCCAGCCCCGCGCGGTCCAGGACAAGCGTCCGCCCCGGCAGCCGCGGCACCGGATCGCCAAGCTCCCGCAAATAGCTATCCAGGAAGTGCTGAATGCGCGTGTCGGCGGGGCAAAGGTAGTCCTTCAGCAGCCGGACTTTGTTCTCGTAATTCCGAAGTAGCGGGCGGGCAACGTCGACGAAATCGTCGTCCCCGGCAATGCGGTCGAGCGGTTGGCCCATGACCGCCAATTTCAAGCTCAGATAGCGAAGGAGTTCCGCCGAATCGGGTGATGAAAACATGCAGCGATGGCCTCTCTGGTGGCAGCAGCGACAGGGCCCCTGGCAAAACTCCAGTTTAGCGGATGGGGCGGGATCACAGAGAATAGAACAGATGCGACTTGCCGCAGCTTTGCTATTCCTGGTGCTAGGCGGATGCAGCGCCTTGGTGGCCCCGATTTATACGTCGGCGGCGCCGGATGGGGTGCGGAAAGTCATGGTAAAAGAGAGCGGGTGTTTTGCCGACTGTGCCGTGGATGTGGTGCTGGCCGGGAAGTGGATGAATACAACGATTGCATCGGAAACAGACTGCCTCGTCGAGTTCGCCCACGCCGCCTGGAAAGGTACCGTCGTCTCGGTCTTTATTGATGGTTTCTGGTGCGGCCAAATCCGCGTAGCCTACGACACAGCCACCGGAAAGCCCATCAACTTCGCCTCCACCGAAGACTGGCTGCGCCGCGACATCGTCTCCGCCTACAAAATCACCCCGCAGGAATTGGCAACGAAAGACGGAAACGTCCTGGCCTGGGTAACCTACGATGGCGACGGAAAAGCCCGCCGCGCCACCAGGGAATTCCAAGCCCGCCATCGAAAGCGGCCGCGGCAATAAACCACGGCCGCCCCGAATAAACTACCCGCGCGACCCCATATCGCTCGACCGCCCGCCCGCCGCCGGAATATAGGAATGGAGCACATAATCCATCACCATCCGGTTGGCATTGAACCGCCAGCCCAGCGTGCGAATCGTCCGCTTCATCCGCTTAATCCACCCGCGAGGCAACCCGTCGCTATCCCGGTTATAGAAGAGCGGAATCACCTCGTCGCGCAGCGTATGATACAGGTCCTCCGCATCCCGCGTATCGTGCACATCCATGTTCGAATGCGTCCGCCCGGTGCCGATCGAGAACCCGTTCAACCCGTCGTAGGCCTCCGCCCACCATCCATCCAACACCGATAAATTCAGCCCCCCGTTCAACACCACCTTCTGCCCCGACGTGCCCGACGCCTCCAACGGCCGCCGCGGATTGTTCAACCACACATCCACGCCCTGCACCAGGAACCGCCCCACGTTAATGTCGTAATCCTCAACAAAAACGAACTTATCGGCAAACCGCGGCTGCCGCATCAGGTTCGCAATCTCCTGCAAAACCCGCTTGCCCGGCTCATCGTGTGGATGCGCCTTCCCGGCAAACACAAACTGCACCGGCCGGTTCAAGTCGTTCACCATCGCCGCCAACCGCTCAATATCGCGCAACACCAAATTGGCCCGCTTATACGTCGCGAACCGCCGCGCAAACCCGATCGTCAGCGCATCCGGACTCAGCACTTTCCCCAACTTGGCAATCACCTCCGGCGCCTCGCCGCGGTTGGTCGATTGCTGCTTCGCGCGCCGCCGCACAAACTCAATCAGCCGCGATTTCAACGCCAAATGCGTCTCCCACAGCTCCCCATCGTCGACGTTCTCAATCCCCTCCCAAATGTGCGCCTCGCCGCTATGTTCGTGCCAGTTCGCGCCCAAGTGGCGATCGTACAAACGGAACATCTGCGGCGCCAGCCACGACGGCACATGGACGCCATTGGTGATATGCCCAATCGGCACCTGGTCCTCGTGCTTGCCCGGAAACAGCCCCGTCCACATCTGCCGCGAGACTTCCCCATGCAGCGCCGAAACCGCGTTCATCCGCCGCGAATTCTTCATGCCCAGCACGGTCATGCAGAAGTCCTCGTGGTGCCCGTTGTGCTCGCGCCCCATGTTCATCAGGTCGTCGTGCGACAACCCCAGCGCATCGCGCAACGGCCCCAAGTGCTCCTCAATCAGCCCGGCATTAAACCGGTCATGACCCGCCGGAACCGGCGTATGCGTCGTAAACACAACCTCCCGCGCAATGTAAGGAACGGCCTGGTGGAACCCAATCCCCTCTTCCTCCATCCGGTTCCGAATCGCCTCCAGAACCACAAACGCCGAGTGGCCCTCGTTCAAATGCAACACGCCCGGCGTCACGCCCATCGCCTTCAACGCGCGGAACCCGCCCACGCCCAACAACAGCTCCTGCCGGATCCGCACCCGCCCATCGCCGCCATACAATCGCGACGTCAACTGCCGGTCCTCCGGCGCATTCCCCTCGACGTTCGAATCCAGCAACAACAGGTCAATCCGGCCCACCTTCACCCGCCAGACCTTCGCCTTAATGGAGCCGTTCCGCGTGAAAATCTCCACCGCGACCGGCGCCCCGTCCTTGCCAATCGCCGGCTCCATCGGCAGCTGATTGATATCGGTCAGCAAGTACTCCTCGCACTGCCAGCCGTTACTGTCCAGGTACTGCCGGAAATACCCCTGGCTGTAGAACAGCCCAATCGCAATCAAAGGAATGTCCAGGTCCGACGCGCTCTTCACGTGGTCCCCGGCCAACACCCCCAACCCGCCCGAGTAAATCGGCAGCGACTCGTGAATCCCAAACTCGGCCGAAAAGTAAGCCACCGGTCGCGGCCGCAGCACACCGGCATGCGTCGCGCCCCACGTCCGGTCCGCCTTCAAATACTCCTGCTGCCGCCGATACGCGTAGTTGATCCGCCCATGCAGCACCAACTCCCCAGCCCGCTGCTCCAACATCTCCAGCGGCGTCGCATTCAGCAGCGCCACCGAGTTATGATTGATCGCCCGCCACCGCGCCGGATCCAGATCCCGGAACAGCGCCGTCGATTCCTGATCCCAGCTCCACCACAGGTTCCGCGCCAACCCCCACAGCTTCTCCTGCGAAGGCGCAATGAAACGGTCCAACGTCCGCGCCTCGCTCACAATCGGAGCCACCTGCGCCGCCGCCGCCGTAAACGTCTGAATCTCGGCTTCGTCAAAAGTCCGCGGCGTCGAAGTCTGCAGCACAATCACGCCCTGCAACACGCCGCGGTCAATCAGCGGCACGCCCAGGAACGACTGGCACGCGTCCTCCCCCGCCTCGGGAAAGTATTTGAACCGCGGATGCCGCGACGCCTGTTCCACCGCCACCGGCCGCAAGCTCTCCGCCACCAGCCCCGCAAGGCCTTCTTTCAAAGACATCCGCAACGTGCCAACGCACTCACGCTTCAACCCCAGCGTCGCCGCCAGCACCAGATTCGCGCGATCCGGTTCCAGCAAATACGCGGAACACACATCGGCGTTGAATCGATTCGCAATCAACGCCACAACATTCGTAAGAGTTTCGACAGGTTTGCCACCTTCGTGGACGAGGTTTTCAATCTCCTCAAGCGTCAACACGTAGGCGGTAGATCCGTCATTCGGACTCTGCATGGCAAGGGTACCCCTTTGGAAGTTATTGATTCTTAACGACGGGGTTGCCACAGCGACGGAGCCGTAGGACTCCTTTCAGTGTAGGGGTTCGGTGCCGCCAGGCGCAAACGACGTATGCAGGCCCGTGAATATGAACGGAGCCCAGTAGTACGGATGGCTCCACCGCGGATTCTTCGTCATCGCAATCTTGGCCTGCCGCAACGCCTCGTGCCGCGCAACCCCGCGTGTCAGGTTCTTGTAGAAATTCGTCATCAGCTCCGCCGTGGCGGCGTCGTTGACGTTCCATAAACTGACAACAAGGCTCTGCGCGCCGGCGTAGAAAAACGCCCGCGTCAGACTCTGCACCCCCTCCCCCGCCAGCAACTTGCCAAGCCCGGTCTGACACGCCGACAGCGTCACCAGATCGGCGTTCATCCGCAGCAGCATCACCTCGTGCGCCTGCAAAACGCCGTCTTCGTTCTCCCCCGGCGTCAGCACGATGCCGGACCGCGACGGGTTGGCCTCGTCAAAGTACCCATGGGCCGCCAGATGGATGTAGCGATACGGGGTAAGGTCGGTGGCCTTCAGAGCGGCCTCCCCGGCGTTGACCCCTAAGAACACCTTGCTCGTCGCAAACAGCTGCTGAATCGCGCCCACCTCCGCGCGCGTATTCGGCAACCGCGTAAAGTCGAACCCGCGTTCGGCCAACAACGTCGGAGCCTTCTCAAACGCCGGGTCGGCCAGCGCCAGCAGCGATTGCCCCGGCCCCCTCCGGGGCCGCTCCGCAATTGCGTTCAGCGTGGAAGCCGACGGCGCGTAGGCGATGCGGAAACGGTGCAGCAACCGCCCGCCGTGTGCGGGCAACGCCTCGAAGGGCAGGTAAGCAAGGGCGCCATCCGGCACCAACGTCAACTCGGCCACGCCTCCCAGCACCGGCTCCAACGGAGCCAGCAGAATCTTGTACAGCGCCGCCGCCTCGGCGTCCAGCCGCGCCTGTGCCGATCGCGCCGTCAGCGCATTGACAGGCTGCGCCGCCAGCTTTCGAAACGCCTCAATACGCGGCTCAATCTCCCCCCGCCCGGGCAGCGTAGCCCCATGAATCTGCTTCCCGGTAATCGCCCAAACAAAGGACTGCTTTTCACCCAATGCGAATTCGATCAGCGCCGAACCCGGCGCCAGCTGGCCCTGTATGGACCGCGCCGTAGCAATCGGCCCATACTGCCCGGCGGCGTAGCGGTTCCCGGCCCGTCGCAGCTCAATTTGGAACAGGTCGAACTCCCGCTCCGCCCCGCTCAACTGCTGCTCCAACTCGCGCCGTCGCGCCGCCGGAAGGTTCGGCCGGAACAGCAACCGCTGCGTCGCCGTGATAGCGCCGATCAGCTGCTCCTCCCGCCCTGCCTGTTCGGCGGAGAGGTCCTGTCGAAGCTCCGTCCGCGCCTCGCCCATCATCTCCACCAGGCTGCGCGCCCGCGCCTTCTCCGCCGCATTGAACGCGCGTTCGGTATGCCCCAGGCGCATCAGGATCGCGGTATGCAGGTCCACCCGGTCCGCCCGCGCCGCCCGAAATGTGGCGCGAAGAGCGGAGCTCGCAACCGCGCCCCGCATCGATTCCGCAATCCGCGCGGACTCTTCAATCAGCGGCAGCGCCTCCGCATCGGACGAAGCCGCCGCCGCCAGCAGCGCCAACGTCTTCGACTGTTCGTCCGGACTCCCAATCTCGCGAAACATCTGCAGCGCTTCGTTCAACAGCGCCTGCGGTTGCGCCGTCGTGCGGGCCAGGCACTGCAAGTTCGCGGCAATCAATGCGCGGGAGTTGATCGCCCGCGCCACCGCCAGTCCCTGCTTGGCAAACTCCCCGGCCTGAACCGGGTCTTTCTGCAGCAACCGGGTGTCACACAGCGCCGCCAGCGTCATCGCTTCCCCGTTCCGGGCGCCCCCCGCGCGCCGGGTCTGCAACGCCGCTGTGAACTGTTTCTCGGCAGCTGCAACCTCCCCGGTCGCCAGCGAGATCCGGCCCAAATTGTGCTGTGCCGACGCTACCGCCAGCTTCGCCCCAATCTCCGTATACAGCGCCCCCGCCCGCTCCCAATGCTGCCGCGCCCGCGCATATTCGCCTGCGGAAAGATAATCCAGCCCAATCGCGCCGTGGGCATCCGCCTGCCCGCCCAGCGACTTCAACTCCTCACGGATCTTCAACCCCCCAATGTGGTGCTCCAGCGCCCGCTACAGCTCCCCACGTGCCAGATACAGGTTGCCCAGCGTCAGCAGCGATGTGGCTTCCCCCGAACGATTCTTGGTCTCGCGGCGGATCTGCAGCGCCTGATTGTAGTAGTCGAGCGCCTTATCGTACTCATTCCAGCGGAAGTACAGCAGGCCGATATTGCCGCGCACACTGGCTTCGCCCCAACGGTCATTCGTTTCAATCCGCAGCGCCAGCGCCTCTTCCAACAACGGCAGCGCCTTCTCGTTCTCCCCAATGTCGTTCAGCGTCGTGCCAAGGTTGTTCAACGTAATCGCCAGCGGGTATTTCTCCCCCGTTTTGCGCCGCAACGCAGCCGACTGATACCACAGCTCCACCGCCTTCCCCGTCTCCCCGAGCCCTTCATAAACGAACGCCACCTGGCTCAGCGTCCACGCCTCCCAACTCGGGTCCGGAACCTGACGCCACAGCGGCAACGCGGCCTCATACGCCGCAATCGCCTTGCGCTTGGACTCGGCATCCTGGCGGCCATCCCAATGCAGCCCCGCGCGCCACGCCGATTCATCCTAAATCCGGCAGTCGGCTGAGCCCTCCGAGTTGCATTTTGGCGGAAGATGTTGAAACTGGGAGGGATGTGGGAAGACAATCCAGGGATGGAGATTCACCCTGC
>CANIVU010000045.1 GCA_947470805.1 Acidobacteriota bacterium
ATCCCAGAACGTCTTGCCGCCGGAGCCCAGCAACTTCGCCGTCGCATGATCGGTCTTGAAGTACTCCATCGTCATCTTCGAGTAGGAGAAGGAAACTTCTTCCATCGGCAGGTTCTGGCCCAGGGCCTGTTCGGCCTGCGCCGTGAACGACTGCACGTGGCAGTTCTCGAAGATGTAGGAAAGGTAGGTCGTCTTCTCGCCCGTCGCGCGGCAGAGGTGAACCTGCATCTTCGGCAGCGGTTCGCCCTTGGCGCAGAAGAAGAACAACTTCGGCGTCGCGATGTCGATCGTCTTCTTGATCGTGAACAGCTTGAAGTTGGCGCGTTCGCTGAACTGCGAACCACCCGACGAAAGCGAACCGGTGACAGCGTGATTCACGCCCACTTCGAACTCAACCAGTTCGATCCAGTCCTTGTGCTTGGAGTCCGTGGACTCGCCTTTGATATTGCCTATTTCCAGAAAATAATCGGTAGCCATTGGGCTCCTCCTTAGGTTTGTCTAGGTTGTTGGGGACGGCTCGCCGGGAACCCGTGGGTCCGTCTGCCGAAAATCAAGCCCGAAATCTTTGAGAGCCGCCAGACTGTCTCGTCCGTCTTCCGCTCTCATATCTACATGCGAAAGAGCGCGGCGAAAGCCATCAAAAATCTTCAGGTTTTTGCGCTCTTTCCATGCCCGCCAAATGCACAACGCCGGCCCTCCCGAAGGAGCGCCGGCGTCGTGTTTTCGAAAACGGAGAAGCTTGGATCAACCGCCCTGATTCACCGTCTGGTCCCAGAACGTCTTGCCGCCGGAGCCCAGCAACTTCGCCGTCGCGTGATCGGTCTTGAAGTACTCCACCGTCAGCTTCGAGTAGGAGAAGGAGACCTCTTCAAGCGGCAGGTTCTGGCCCAGGGCCTGTTCGGCCTGCGCCGTGAACGACTGCACGTGGCAGTTCTCGAAGATGTAGGAGAGGTAGGTCGTCTTCTCGCCCGTCGCGCGGCACAGGTGAACCTGCATCTTCGGCAGCGGTTCGCCTTTGGCGCAGAAGAAGAACAACTTCGGCGTCGCGATGTCGATCGTCTTCTTGATCGTGAACAGCTTGAAGTTGGCGCGTTCGCTGAACTGCGAACCGCCCGACGAGAGCGATCCCGTCACGGCGTGGTTCACACCGAGTTCGAACTCAACCAGTTCGATCCAGTCCTTGTGCTTGGAGTCGGTCGACTCGCCTTTGATGTTGCCTATTTCCAGAAAATAATCGGTAGCCATGGGGCTCCTCCTTAGTCGTTGAGTGATATTCGGGAGCGCCTCCGGTTACCCGGTTGCGGTTGCTTGTTGCCGCTGTCCGCTCTCACTTACTCATAGCGGAACAACGCTCCGGAATCCATCAAAAAACCGCGGTGATTTTTAGCCGAGCAATTTCGCCAGCCACTCCGGATGGAACGCCCACCGCAAAAATGCCGCCGTTTCCAGAAATACGCCCATTCCCCCCAGCGCCGCGGCGAACCGGAACAGCCAGTCCTTCTTCGTCAGTGCTGAAATGCCGGCCATCGTAATCGCGATCGTGAAACAAGCCTCCGCCATATCCAACTGATCATCGTGGATGTTCAGCCGGTCATATTCGGTCTCGTATCCTTCGGCTTGCTTCTTTATCTCTTCCTTTTCCCTCGAATACCGTTTCGCCTCAGCCTCGAACTTCGTAATGGCTTTCTCCACAGTCTCCCGGTGCGCCGCCCCCGTAACCCCGGGCAATTGCGCTCGCAACTGGGTTGCCCCGTTCTCCGCCAGAATCTCCTTCGTACTCTTCGCCTGATAGTAGTTCCACTGGCCGACGGCGCGCGAATTCGCCTGGCTCATGTTCTGCACGATATTCCCGTCTTTGATGTTCCCAATCGCCATCAGTGTCGCCACCACCGCCACCAGCGTTGCCACCCTCGAGTTCAGCGAACTCTCCGGCACCGCGGTCTCGATCGCTTCTTTGATATCGCTCATCAGTCTCGATTTGCCTCCTCTCTATGGCAGCACAAAATCGGGACGGCCACACCCTGGTCGATTACCCTGGAAGTGGCCCGTCGAATGAAAACCGTAAACCTCCTGTTGGCCTTTTCCCTCTCCTCCTTCGCCCAGTCGCTTGCCGGCACGTGGCTCACTCCGGAGGGCCTTTCCCGGATCGAAATCAAGCCCTGCGGTTCTAACGCCATCGGCGCCGTCGCCACCGTTACTTTCTTCGTAAACACCGCGAATCCAGGTGCGGAAACCTCCACCGTGTATCCGCCCGCTGCCAGATCGGCAACGGCATACATCCCATTGGCATCCGCCAATTTACTCTTCTTTGTCTTCGTGGCGTCATCGGTCACCGCCACCACGGCGCCGGCTACGGCCGCGCCACTTTGATCCTTCACGGCGCCGGAAATAGCCGCCATTTGTGCATATGCGGCCGTCATCGTGACGATAGCCGCAAGAGTCAGGCGCACCACAGTGGTGCGAAGCGACACGGAGCCGCTGGGCAATGCGAATCGCATTTGCGTAGTCCTCCCAAAGGTAAGTAAGTTCGATCCCGAGGTATACGGAATGGAAGGCCCCGCCCATTGAAACCGGTCACTGGCAAGCAGTGCGAATCGGTCTACAAGGTACTTTTCCGAGCCGCGCCAAAATCTACTCTGGCGGGCGTTCTGATTCTTTGGGAGGCCGATCTAGCAACGTAGCTAAACACAACAGCGAGTTGTGATTCGGAATCGTAACAACCGTTTCTGATTTATTCCAATCGCGTTTTCTTATCTGTCCGATTCGTTTTCTCTATCGCCCCCCTGACACCGTTCTTCAAGAAGAGTACAATCCCAGTGAGAGCGCTTACATGACAACCAGACGACAACTCCTTCAAACAGCAGTCGCACCCATGATTGTGCCCAGCTTCGTCCTCGGCCAGCGCGCCGGCGCCGTTGCTCCCAGCGACAAGATCCTCTTCGGCGGCATCGGCATCGGCTCCCGCGGTGCCCACGTTCTAAGCAAGCTCCTCAAAATCGAACAGGCCAAATTCATCGCCATCTGCGACGTCCGCAACGAACGCCGCGAGGCCATCAAATCCATCGCCGACCAAAACTACGGCGACCACGACTGCAAAATGTACGGCGATCAGTTCGAACTCCTCGCCCGCCAGGACATCGACGCCGTCCTCATCGCCACCGGCGACCGCTGGCACACCCCGCTCTCCATCATCGCCGCCCAGCACGGCAAAGACGTCTACTGCGAAAAACCCTGCTCCATGTCCATCGAGGAAAGCTGGGCTCTCGCCGCCGCCTTCAAACGCTATGGCCGCCTCTACCAGGCCGGCTGTCAGCGTCGCAACGGCGCCAACTTCGCCCAATGCAAGGACCTCCTCAAATCCGGCGCCCTCGGCAAATTGAAAGCCCTCTACGCCAACGTCGGCCCATCCGTGAACTGGCCCCCGCTCCCCTCGCGCGACTGGCTTGCTGCCGAAGAACTCCCGCCCAAACAAGTCCTCGATTGGGGGCGCTGGCTCGGCCCCGCCCCCTGGCGTCCCTATCACTCCAGCTACGTCAGAGGCGGCTGGCGCAACTTCTACGACTTCCACGGCGGCGGCATCCTCGAATGGGGCTCCCACACCGTCGATCTCTGCCATTGGGCCGCCGAACTCGACGACACCCAGCCCGTCTCCTATGAACCTGTCGGCACCAACACCGGCCCCTACCAGGTGAACTGCACCTACGCCAACGGCGTCAAACTCGTCATGCGAGATAACGCCTGGGATGGCGCACTCAACACCGGCTCCTGCTCCTTCCGTATTGAGGGTGAAAATGGCTGGGTCGAAACCGGCGACAAGACCATCATCGCCAGCTCCGACAACATCAAGCCGCTGATCCGCCCCACGGAATCGGCCGCCCTCGCCCTCGAGAATCACGTCAAGGAACTGGTCCGCTGCATCAAGACCCGCCAGTCCCCGGCCGCCAGCGCCGCTGCCGCCGCCAACTCCCACGTCACCTGCCACGCTGCCTTCATCGCCTATCAGCGCGGCAAGACGCTCACCTGGGATACAACAAAACACGAATTCACGAACGACGAAATCGCCAACCGTATGCGCGCCCGCGCCATGCGCGAACCCTGGCACGTCTGACCGGAAACGAAAGGAGACAACCCCATGCCACAAGCCCCTGCCAAACCGCTGCCCCCCGTGCCTCCCGCCGAGTTCCGCGAAGGCGATATCGCAACGATGACAGCCCCCGCCCTCATCGCCATTCTCAAGGACGCCGCCTCCCCCGAATTCAAGAAGGCGAAAGCCTGCGTCCGCCTCGGTGAACTCGGTGCCAAGGAAGCCATCCCCGTTCTGGCAACCCTCCTCGACAACGATCACCTGAACGTCTACGCCCGCTCCGGCCTCGAACCCATGGCCGGCCCCGAAGCCGACGACGCTCTCCGCGCCGCCCTTCCAAAGCTGAAGGGCAACCACCTCATCGGCGCCGTGAACTCCCTCGGCAAACGGCGCGACGCCAAAGCCATCCCCGCGCTCGCCAAACTCCTCCACAGCCCCGACCAGGAAACCGCCCGCTCCGCCGCCGCCGCCCTCGGCTCCATCGGTGGCCCGCAGGCGCAGAAGGACCTCCAATCGGCCCTTCCGAAAACCAGCGGCCTCGTTAAACTAGCCGTTGCCGACGCCATCCTCATCTGCGCCGAACGCTACCTGGCCGACGGCAAACGCGCCGAAGCCCTGGCCCTCTTCGGCTCCATGAGCGCCCCGGAAATCCCAAAGCCTATGCGCCTGGCCGCCATGAACGCCATCATTCGCGAGGAGACGTCCCCCACCCGTCCCCGTTAATTCAGGCGACGAAAGTCGCACACGCCCGCCGCACATCGCGCATAAACTCAACCGGGTCGTGCCACACTGCAATTGCTGTATACCGTGGCACTGCCCGCCACCTCCCGGCCGTGCTCCGGCTGTGCAGCGCACGGGTTAGCAAATAGCGATAAAACGAAGCCTTCGTCTTCCCCTCCAGCCCCTGCGCCTCCGCCGGCGCCGCCGCGAATACCTTGCGGTTTGCCGCCAGAAAATTCCGCTCCACCAGCCAGAACCGGGTGCTCAGCGATTGCGGGGACCGCCGGTACCAAACCACCACCTCCGGCACCACCGCGAAGGAATAACGCGCCGCCAGTCGGGTGTGCAACTCCCAGTCCTCGGCCGCCTGGAGCGTTTCGTCAAAGCCGCCGAGGTCCATCACCGCCGTCCGCCGCATCAACGTGTTGGACCCGCACGCCACAAAGTTCTTCCGTAATAACTCTTCCAGCACCCGCCCTTCAAACACGGCCCGCCCATCCCCGTGCAACGGCCGCAAATCCTCGTCCACAAAGTCCGTCCACCCGTACGCCACCGCCGCATCGGCCACCCGCTCCATCGCCGCCACCTGTAACTCCAACTTGCGCGGCAGCCAAATATCGTCGGCATCTATGGGCGCCACAAACTCCCCCCGCGCCACCGCCAGCGCCCGGTTCCGCGCCGCCGACGGGCCTCCCCGCTCCTGCCGCAAAACCAGCACGCGCGCATCAATAATCCCCGCCAGCACCGCCCCTGTTCCATCCGTCGACCCGTCATCGACAACGATCAATTCCCAATCACTCAGCGTCTGCCGCATCACCGATTCCACTGCGGCCCCGATCGTCCCAGCCGCATTATGCGCCGCCATCACGCAACTGACTTTCACGCCTTCACCCTGCTCAACAACCGCCCTACCCCGTACCGCCACGGAAACGTGGCAACGTCCTTCCGCACCCGCTCCCCATCCGCCGTCGTGAAATACGGCGCTGCCTCCGCCCCCCACAACTGCCGGTAGTAGTCCAGCAGCAACGGAATCCGCTTGTCCTCCGCGCGCTGATAGTGCAGAAACAGCACTACCCGTTCCCGCGATGTCTCCCGGTCCCCGCGGTGCCACACGCTCGCATCAAACACATAAAACCGCCCATCGCCAAACCCCGCAAACTGTTCCGGCACCCCCGCCGCCAGCACCGCCGCCTCGTCCGTCGGTGGCCAATCCCGCCGCCCCTGCGTGCCCGCAATGCACCACGTTGCGGCCTCCGCCGTGCACCCCTCCAACCCCACCGCCACCGTCACCGTCGGCCACAAAAAGCTCTCCAGGTCGACATGCCACGCGTGCGCCTCGTTCGGCGTCGCCCGCCGGATGTTCGGCCCCCACATCACCCATTTCCGCGTTCCCAATATCGCCTCAACCGTCGCCACGATCGCCGCGTCCTGCGCCACCCGGCGAATGGCCTCCGTCAACAGATACGGCACGCCCCGCCGCCTCTCCGCCTCCATCCGCGCCAGTTCCCGCGCAAAAGCCGGCTCGTCCGCCAGCAGTTCCTGCACCACCGAAGGGTCCGCCAACGCCCGCGAAACCGCCAGAAATCCGCGCTTCCGGTACTCCTCGCCCACTGTCATTTGCCCGAGAATAGCACCCTTCCCCCGGCCGCTGCGTAGACTATCAATATGAGCGGCCAACCCGTCATCGTCATCACCGGCGGCTCCCGCGGCATCGGTGCCGCCACCGCCCGCCTCGCCGCCGCCCGCGGCTATAAAGTCGCCATCAACTATGCCCACGACCGCCAAATCGCCGAACAACTCGCCACCGAAATCCACGCCGTCGCCATCCAGGCCGACCTCGCCACCGAAGCCGGCGTCCTCTCCCTCTTCGAACAAGTCGACGCCAAACTCGGCCGCCTCTCCGCCCTGGTCAACAACGCCGCCACACTCGAAACCCAAACACGCCTCGACTCCCTCGACGCCGCCCGCATTCAACGCCTCTTCGCCCTCAACGTCCAAGCCCCGCTGCTCTGTGCGAAAGAAGCCGTCCGCCGCATGTCCACCCGCTACAACGGCCCCGGCGGCGCCATCGTCAACGTCTCCTCCGGCGCCTCCAAAACCGGCTCCCCCGGCGAATACATCGACTACGCCGCCACCAAAGGCGCCATCGATACGTTCACCATCGGTCTCGCCAAAGAGGTCGCCGAAGAAGGCATCCGCGTCAACGCCGTCCGCCCCGGCTTCATCTACACCACCATGCACGCCAAAGGCGGCGAGCCCAATCGTGTCGATCGCCTGAAATCCCAAGTCCCGCTCCAGCGCGGCGGCCAGCCCGAAGAAGTCGCCACCGCCATCCTCTGGCTGCTCTCCGAAGAAGCTTCCTACATCACCGGCGCTATCCTCGACGTCGCCGGCGGACGCTGACCCCGAATCGCCGCAAAATCGCGTTGCGGGCTCGAATACTTGGCGGGAGATCAGCCCTGCGGGTGTACGATGGGGGCAGCCATGCAGGCGCGCACATCTGCAGTTGAGCTCTCGGTCGCAGGGCTCGCGTCATCCCTTGACGCACTCCCGCTCCCGGCCCTGATCGCCGGTAGCAGCGGAATCGTTCATTTCGCCAATCCACTCATGGCCGGGCTCACCGCTCGCTCCGCCGATGAACTGGTAGGCGAATCCCTGCATACCGTGCTCCCGGTCCGCCCCGCTCAGGATATCCTGCGCCACCTGCTGGCCGTCGCTGCCTCTGGCCAGTCCTGGAAGGGGATCGTCCAAACGCATCTGTCATCCCGCCTCCCGGTTCCCTGGGAGGTCACCGTCTCTCCCGTTGTCGATCCGGCCGCCAACGATCGTCTCTTCCTCGTGATCGCCCGCGAACTGTCCGGCCCCCATCCCGAAAACATTCCCTACTTCGCCACCCGGATCGATGATGCGGTCTTCTCCCTCATCCAGTACTCCTACGATCACTCTGTCAAGGAACTCCTCCAACAGGCTGTCGATCAAGTCTGCGCTCTCACCGGTAGCCAAATCGGTTTCTACCACTTCGTCCTCGAAGATCAGGAAACGCTCTCCCTCCAGGCATGGTCCACCGCGACGCGTGCGCAGTACTGCAAAGCCGATGGCGAGGGCCTTCACTACAATCTCTCCGCGGCTGGAGTCTGGGCCGATGCCGTTCGAAAGCGCCGCGCCGTCATCCACAACGACTACTCGTCCCTTCCCAATCGGAAGGGCTTGCCGGAGGGGCATGCCGATCTGATACGCGAACTGGTTGCACCGGTTCTCAGCGGCAATCGCGTCGTCGCCATTCTTGGCATTGGAAACAAACAGTCTGACTACGGCGAACCGGATCTGGAAATCGCTACCCGCATCGCGGAGCTCGTCTGGGCCCTCGCCGAGCGCAAGTTTACCGAAGAAAAACTCCAAGTCCGCCAGGAGCAGTACCGCAATCTCTTCGACATGGGTTCCGATCCTCTGTTCCTCATCGATATGGAGTCGGCTCAGATACTCGAGGCCAATCAAACTGCCGCTGAACTCTACGGGTATCGCCACGATCACCTGCTCGGCTGCAAATGTGAGTGTGTCTCTGCCCAGCCGGAAAAGAACTACGCTCTTATCGCCGAAGCACGCCAGCGTCCCAATCAGGTCATCCACGTCCCGCTAAGCTATCACTTGAAAAAGGACGGAACTGTCTTTCCTGTCGAACTCTCCGCGCGTAGTTTTGAACGTAATGGACGCAATGTCCTGTTCGTCTCCGTCCGCGATATTACGGCTCGCCTGCGCTCCGAGATGGCCCTGCTGGAACGGGAGGAACACCACCGGACGATCCTTCATGCCGCCCTCGATGGCTTCTGGCTTCTTGATAAAGCCGGCCGCATCATCGAGGTCAACGAAGCCTACTGCCGCATGAGCGGATACTCCGCCGCCGAACTACTCAACATGGGCGTGGCCGACTTGGAGGCCCTGGAATCCCCCATCGACGTCGCCGCGCATATTGCCAGTATCCGCGCACTCGGACAGGGCCGCTTTCCATCCATCCATCGCCGGAAAGATGGATCGGTCTTCGATCTCGATGTCAGCGTGCAGTATCGGGCGCTGGAGGGCGGACGCTTCGTCTGCTTCCTCCGCGATGTTACTGAGAAAAGGCGCGCTGAAGCGGCTCTCCAGCAGAGCCATGACCTGCTGTCCAATCTCGCCCGCCTTGTTCCTGGTGTCGTTTATCAGTATCGTCTTTACCCCGATGGCCGCTCGGCCTTCCCGTACGCCAGCCCAGGCATGTGCGACATCTACGAAGTGACTCCGGAAGAGGTCCAGTTCGATGCCACCCCTGTCTTCGGACGGATTCATCCGGACGACCTGGAAGCCGTCTCCCATGCCATCTTTCAATCCGCCCACACGCTGGAGACGTTTTATTCTGAATTCCGCGTCATCCTCCCCCGCCAGGGGCTGCGCTGGCGCTGGTCCCAGGCCCACCCGGAACGCACCCCGGATGGCGGTACCCTCTGGCACGGCTTCATTTCCGATATCACCGAACGCAAACTCGCCGAAGCCGACCGCGAAAAGTTAACCGCCCAGCTCGTCCAGGCCCAGAAAATGGAATCCGTCGGCCGGCTCGCCGGTGGCGTCGCCCATGACTTCAACAACCTCCTGACTGTCATCAATGGCTATAGCGGCTTTCTTGTCTCCCGGCTCGCTGCCACCGATCCCCTTCGTCCCTACGCCGAATCCATCGGCAAAGCGGGCGAACGTGCCGCTGCCCTCACCCGGCAACTCCTCGCCTTCAGCCGCAAACAGGTCATTCAGCCCAGAGAGCTTGATCTCAACGCCGCCGTTGCCGAAGCCGCTCCCCTCCTGCGCCGCTTGATCGGAGAAGATATCGAACTCGTCACTCGGCTCGATTCCAGTCTCGGCTCTACCGTCGCCGACCCGGATCAGATCTCCCAGGTCATCATGAACCTCGCCGTCAACGCCCGCGATGCCATGGCGGAAGGCGGCAAGGTGACAATCGCCACGGACAATATCGACCTCTCTGACCAGGACGCCCGCGGCCATACCGATGCCTCCCCAGGTGCCTTCGTCGCGCTGACCGTCACCGATTCCGGCCACGGAATGGATGAGGCAACCCGCCTCCGCATCTTTGAGCCCTTCTTCACAACTAAAGAATTAGGGAAGGGCACCGGCCTTGGTCTCTCCACCGTCTACGGCATCATTCGCCAAAGTAATGGCTGGATCGATGTGTGGAGTAAGCCCGGCGTCGGAACCGCCATCCGCGTCTTCCTGCCCCGTACCGATCAAGCGCCGGCCCCCGCGCCGATTGTGGCAGGCACCGTCAGCCGGCGCGGAACAGAGACCGTACTCCTCGTCGAAGATCAGGACGCCGTTCGCGCCTATGCCAGGGCCGTCTTGGCCGACAGTGGCTACCACGTCATCGAAGCCGCCAGTGCCGAGGCCGCTCTTGAAATCTCTGTCCACCGCCAGACGCCCATTCACCTCCTCCTTACCGATGTCGTCCTCCCCGGCATGAACGGCCGGACTCTCTCCACCCAGTTGCTGGCGGCCCGTCCCGGCCTCCGTGTCATCTTCGTCTCCGGCTACAGCGCCGACACCATCAGTCAGCGTGGGGTCCTCGATCCCGGTGCGGCATTCCTCCCGAAACCGTTTAGCCCGGTGGACCTGACGGCGAAGATCCGCGAAGTTCTTGATCAGTAGCATTGCCGGCCCGCCCAGGCTACGAAGCGTGGCAATCGCAGTGCTACCCTGACCCCATGGCCCGCCCCTCCTCCCGCCGCCGTTTCCTCGAGTCCAGCGTGGCCCTTACCGCCGCCACCAGCTGCACCGCCAAAGCCGCCACCACCCCCGGCGCCTGCTTTCACGATTGCCCCGACGGCTGCGCCTGGACCGTCACCTCCCAGGCCGGCAAACTCGTCAAAATCGATGCCGCCAGGAATCATCCCTTCACCCGCGGCCAGCTCTGTCCGCGCATGGACCACTACCTCGCCGACATCGTCAACTCTCCCAACCGCCTCCTTCACCCTCTCCGCCGTACCGGCGCCAAAGGCGAGGCCAAATTCGAAAAGGTCTCCTGGGACACCGCCCTCGATGCCGTCGCCTCCAAACTCCAGCAAATCATCCAGGAATCCGGCCCCACCGCCATTCTTCCCTACAGTTTCGCCGGCACCGAAGGCGTCGTCCACCAGCACGCCCTCTCCACCCGTTTCTTCTCCCGCCTCGGCGCCACCCGCCTCGATCGCAACATCTGCGGCGACGCCGGCAACGAAGGCGTCAAAGCCACCCTCGGCGCCTCCACCGGCGTCCTCCCCGCCGACGTCGTCCACTCCCGCTTTATCCTCATCTGGGGCGCCAACCCCGCCCTCACCGCCCCCCACAGCTGGCACTTCATCCAGGAAGCCCGCCGCCAGGGCGCTCGCGTCGTCACCATCGATCCCCAATTCACTGCCTCCGCCAAAGAGTCCGACTGGCACCTCCAACCCCTCCCCGGTACCGATGCCGCCCTCGCCCTCGGCCTCATGCACGTGATCATTGCCGAAAATCTCCACGACGCTGATTACGTCCAAAAACACACCCTCGGCTTCGACAAACTCAAACAACGTCTCGCCGAATTCCCCCCCGCCCGCACCGCCGCCATCACCGGTCTCAAACAGCAGGACATCGAAACCCTCGCCCGCCAATACGCCAAGCCTGGCGCCTCAACCATCCGCGTCCTCGTCGGCATGGAACATCACGCCAACGGTGCCATGGCCTACCGCGCCATCTCCTGCCTGCCCGCTCTCACCGGCGCCTGGCGCCACCGCGGCGGCGGCCTCCTCTACATGGCCTGGGAGCTCTGCCAGCTCAACTACGACGCCGTCACCCTCCCCAAACTCGAAAACCCCAAAACCCGCAGCGTCAACATGGTCCAGCTCGGCCAGGCCCTCACCAGCAAAACGCTCAACCCCGCCATCCGCTCCCTCATCGTCTACAACTCCAACCCCGCCACCATCGCCCCCAACCAGAACCTCGTCCTCGACGGCCTCCGCCGAAAAGATCTCTTCACCGTCGTCCTCGATCAGTTTCTAACCGACACCGCCCGCTACGCCGATTTCGTCTTCCCCGCCGCCACCCAGGTCGAACTTCTCGACCTCATCCCCTCCTGGGGCCAGAACTACATCGCCATCAACCTCCCCGCCGCCGCCCCTGTCGGCGAATCCGTCCCCAACTCCGAGTTCTTCCGCCGCCTAGCCCGCAAGATGAACTTAACCGAGCCCTATCTATTCGAAACCGACGAACAGATCCTCCGCGCCGCCCTTAACACCCAGCACCCCTACCTCAAAGGCATCACCTACGAACGCCTCGCCGCCGAAGGCTGGGCCCCACTCAACATCCCCGATCCCTGGCTCCCCTTCGCCAACGGCGCCTTCCAAACCCCAAGCGGCAAATGCGAGTTCTACTCCGAATCTTGGGCCAAGAAAGGGCTCGACCCTCTCCCCGCCCACGTCCCCATCAAATCCACCGAAGGCCCTAGCTACCCCCTGCGTTTCCTCAGCTCCAAATCCGCCACCCAGTTCCTCAACTCCAGCCACGCCGGCGTCCCCCGCGCCGCCGAAGCCCAGGGTCGTCCCTTCATCCAAATGCACCCAGCGGACGCCAAATCCCGCAACATCGCCGACGGCGACCCCATCCGCCTCTTCAACCCCCGCGGCTCCCTCCTCGCCCCCGTCCAGCTCAACGAAAAGATCCTCCCCGGCGTCGTCGCCATCTCCCACGGCTGGTGGGCCTCCCGCATGCCCGGCAAGTCGTCGGCCAACGCCCTCACCCGCGACGGCCTCACCGACTTGGGCGGCGGCGGCGACTTCCTCGATACCTTTGTCGAAGCCGAACGCGAACCCGTCCGTCCCATCGAAGCCTGACGGCCCGGCCGCTAAACCGCACCCGCGTGATATACGATCATCGGGTACCCAAATCATGCGCCTAGCTCTATTGCTCGTAACAGCCGCCGCCCTCCAGGCCCAGAACCCCGTCCGCCCCGGCCGCTTCATCACCGAACACCCCACGCTTCAAAACCTCGGTTTCGAATGGCAGATCGATGGCGATGCCAACCGCAACGCCACCGTCGAAGTCCGCTTTCGCAAGGTCGGCGCCCCCGCCTGGCGCCCCGCCCTCCCCCTCCTCCGCATCGGCGGCGAACACGTCCACCGCGACCGCGAGGCCATGACCTACACCGTACCCCACGGCTTCGCCGGCAGCATTCTGAACCTCGAACCCGCCACCAACTACGAGTGCGAGTTCACCATGAAGGACCCCGACGGCGTCACCGGCCAGGCCCAGCAAAAAGTCACCGTCTCCACCCGCGCCGAGCCCCAGCCCTACTCGGGTGGCCGCACCCTCCACGTCTACCCCGCCGATCACGTCGGCCCCAAGCAAGAGCCCAGCTTCATCGGCCTCAAAGCCGCCTACTACGGCGAAGGCCGCGGCGATTGGACCGCCGTCCGTATGAAGAAGGCCCAGCCCGGCGATACGCTCTTAATCCACGCCGGCCTCTACCGCCCCGAACGCCTCAACTACGTCGACCCTCTCTCCGCCCCCTTCACCGGCTCCTGGTCGCTCTCCCTCAAAGGAACCGCCGAAAAACCCATCACCATCAAAGCCGCCGGCGACGGCGAACCCATCTTCGACGGTGCCGGCAACTCCCGCCTCTTTGAAATGATGGCCTCCCGCCACCACATCATCGACGGCATCACTTTCCGCAACACCGAAGTCGCCATCTTTGCCGGTGAAAAGGAAGTGATGGGCGCCCACAATCTCACGGTAAAGAACTGCCGCTTCGAAGACATCGGCGTCGCCATCTGGACCGAATCGGCCGACTCGCGCGACTTCTACATCGCCGACAACGTCTTCCTCGGCCGCGAAGACCGCATGCGCGTCATCGGTTGGAACCAGGCCGGCCAGCGCACCGCCGGCATCTACCCGTCCCACCAGCTCCGCAGCTTCTTCGCCGTCAAAGTCTACGGCCCCGGCCACGTCATCGCCCACAACGCCATCGCCTATTTTCACGACGCCATCTGCATCTCCACCTACGGCCCGCCAGACGCTGATCCCGAACAGCGGGCGTCCTCCATCGATATCTACAACAACGATATCCACCTCACTAACGACGACTTCATCGAATCCGACGGCGGCGCCCACAACGTCCGTGTCTACCAGAACCGCGGCGTCAACGCTGGCCACAACGGCTACAGCGCCCAGCCCTTCTTCGGCGGTCCCGTCTACTTCATCCGCAACATCCTCTATCACACCGGCGGCGGCGGAGTCTTCAAACTCAGCGCCGCCCCCGCCGGCATTCTCATCTATCACAACACCGTAATTGGCGAACAAAACGCCAAAGACCCATACTCCAACACCCACTTCCGCAACAATCTCTTCCTCGGCCGCGACACACCCAACCGCCCCATCATGATCTGGGCCAACGGCACTGCCAACTACAGCACGGACTACAACGGCTTCCGCCCTAACAAAGGCGTAGCGCAGCAATACCAATGGCTGGTTCCCGGCGCCGAGTGGCGCTACTTCGCCACCCTCGCCGACTTCCAGAAGGCAACCGGCCAGGAGTCCCACGGCGTAGAAGTCGATTTCGACATCTTCGAAAAACTCGTGCCCCCCGACATCAACCAGCGCCACAAGGTCTACCACGCCGCCGACCTGAACTTCAAACTGCGACCCAACTCCAAAGCCATCGACGCCGCCGAAGTGCTCCCCACCATCAACGACAACTTCACCGGCAAAGCCCCCGACCTCGGTGCCCTGGAACTGAACCAGCCCGAACCCAAATACGGACCCCGCTGGCTCACCCACCCCACCTTCTATCGCTAGAACCCCAACATCCCTGCAAATCTGGCACGCCACGCCAGATTTGCAAGGATGAAGCCCTCACACCCCCCTCTTAAAACACCACCCGCTCCTCCAAATTCGCCAAAATCTCCTTCCGCTCCCGCCACACCTCCCGCAACTCCTTCCGCGTCATAAACCCCAACTGATCCTCGATATGCTTCGACCCCGGCTGCGACGAATTCCCATACCCAATCAACGCCCGCGCCCTCGCCCGCCCCTTCCCAAACTCCACCGTCACCACATACGTCTCCCCGTGAATCGGCTCCCGTTTCCGCTCCTTCATCGCCCCAAACGTAATCACCCGAAAAATCCCCAAATTGCCAAACCCGCCATTCGCCGGCAACTCCAAATTCCCCCGGCGATACTTCATGACATCCCCCCACGGCGTGTCCAACGCCCCCAACTCCTTCTCCACCGCCGCCGCCGCCGCTTCCAACAAGGCCACCGCCCGCGCCGGGTCCTTCAACCCCCGCGGCGTAGTCAACGGCGAAGCCATCGAATACGGCACCGCAAACCCGCTCTGGTCCGCCATCGCCGGGCCCATGAACCGCTGCGCCCAATACAGGAACAAAATGGACCCCCGCGACGGCGCGTCCACCGTCTGGTCCCAAGCCTTCAACACCGCCACCGCCGCCGGCGCCTTCCCCGCCGCAACAGCCGCCGCCAATAACTCATCCAACACCCGGTCCGCCAACTCCGAATGCGTATCATGCTTCCGCTTCACAAACTCTTCGAACGATAACTTATCCGTCCCCGACATCAACCGGATACTCCGCTCATTCCGGAAACTCGCCGTCCGCGGCGACATATAAGCCGGAAACGCCGAAGGATCCAAAGTCTGCGGCCACGAAGCATTCCACGGCGGGTCATTGGTGTTCTGCACATACCCCGCCGTCGGGTCGATCACCTTCGGCAACTCCTCATACGTGTGATACTCCGTCCACATCGTCTCCGACGTATCCCCCGGCACAATGCCCTGCCAGAACCGCCAATCCCCTGTCTTCCGCTTCGGCACCGTCCCGTTGAACAGGTACATAATGTGCCCATCCCGGTCCGCATAAACCACGTTATACATCGGCACCTGATTGCGCGCCGCGGCCTTCCTAAACCCCGCAAAATCGCGCGCCGTCGCCATCTGCCAGTACTGCTCCATCATGAACGGCCGGTCCAACCCCGCCACCCGCACCGCCAACGTCGTCCCCTCTTTCTCATACGCCACCGGCCCGTGCACGCTCTCCCGCACCCGCAACGTCTCTTTCCGCAAGGAACCATCCGCCTGCTTCACCGAAAACGAAACCGGCCGCACGGCAAACTCCCGCCACGCCCCGTCAAACTTATACTTATCCCCATCCACAGTCAGTCGATACACATCCATCGCATCAATCGTGTTCACCGTCTGGTTGAATCCCAAATAGTCGCTAAACACAAAACGCAAACACGGAAACCCCACTTGGCTCGCCCCATACAACTCAATCCCCGGCGCCCGCAGATGGATCTCGTAGTAAGTCGATAAGTCCCCCCACGCCAAATGCGGATTGCCCAACAATAACGTCCCCCCGCTCGCCGTTCGCGACGGCCCCACCGCCCACGCGTTTGACCCGCCCGCCTCCGTCCGCGCCACCGCCCCGGTCGCCGCCGCCTCCACCCGCTGCGCCGAACTCACGAACGTGTAATGCACCACCCGCATCGAATGCAGCAGCGGGTCCACCCCCGTCACCGGCAGAATTGCCTTAGCCTCCGCCGACAACCGCTCCGGATACTTCGCCGCGTAGTCGTTGATCCCCTTCGCAAACGCATCCAAGTACCCCCGGAACTCCGGCGTCTGCTGCCGGTACCATTCCGCCGCCCGCTCCGGCATTCCATTCGTCAGAACCCACCGGTTCAGCGCCACCTCGCCCGGCCCATAAATCTCCGCCCCGCGCCCCCGCGACTGCGCGTACAGCTTCAACAGCAGATTCGCATGGCTATGCGTCGTCGCCCACCCGTACCCATAAAACAGGTCCTCGGTGTTCTTCGCGCTCACGTGCGCCACACCGAACCGGTCCCACAAAATCTCCGTCCCCTTCGACGGAATCTTGCCCCAAACGCCAACCGCCGCCAATACCACCAGGAGGAATAGCGGCACCGTAGACCCTCACAAAAAGAGAAGTTTCAACTCGGCGGGCAACGCAGCCAAAGGGCCGGACGGGAATGCATCAAATCATAGCGCACTCCTCACAAAGACCCATACTTCGCAAACGCCTCCTGCACCGTCACCCCTCGCTGCAACTCCTCCCGCATCCCCCGCTCCCGCGTGCAAATATCCTCCGCCGCCTCCAACACCGCCAACGTCAACGCCCCCGGCACCACCACCACCCCATCGGCATCCCCCAATACAAAATCCCCCGGATGAATCACCGTCCCCCCAATCCGCACCGGCACCTCGTACTCCTCAATATTCCACCGCCCCACCGAACTCGCCGCGCACGCAAAATTCGCAAACACCGGATACCCCATTGCGTCGATGAAATCCAAGTCCCGCACCCCGCCATCAATCACCGCCCCCTCTCACCCCCGCTGCCGCGCCGCGTTCGACATCATCTCCCCCCAATGCGCGCAATTCACGCTGCCCCCGCACGCCCATACCGACACCGTCCCCGGCCGGATACGATCCAACATCCGCAACCGTGTCGCCGTGTCATCCTCCGCGGCTCGACCTGTCGGCGCCCCCCGCCCCGTAAAGGCCAACCCCGCCACCCGCTTCGCCGCCGTTCGCGGCCCCAACCCCCGCGGCAACACCTGTTCCCGCAATCCCCGCTTGTCCAAAATGTCGGCAATCGCGCCCGTGTAGAGGGCCAGATATCGCTCTCGGATCTCCATTTGCCCCCAGCCTACTCCCGCTCACTCGGCAGCACAACCCCCGCCTCCGGCGCCCGCGGAATCGTAAACCGAAACGCCGCTCCCTCCCCCGCCGCCGATTCCACCCAGATCCGTCCGCCCTGCCGCTCCACCAATTTTCGGCTCAGCGATAGATTCAGGCCATTGCCCGGCCGCTCACTCCCGTGTAGCCGCTTGAACATCCCAAACACCTGCTCCGCGTTCTTCTGGGCAATCCCTATCCCGTTGTCCCGCACGGAAAACAGCCATCGATCAAATGTGTTTACTGCCGAAATATGGATTCGCGGCGCAGCCTGGCCCCGGTACTGAATCGCGTTATCGATCAATGTGTGGAACACATGGTCAAGCATCGATTCTTCGGCCATCAACGTCGGTAGCACGTCCGCCGTAATCTTCGCCCCGCTCTGCGCAATGGCTGCCTGCAGCGCTCCCAGCGTCCGCTCCACCACCTCGTTGCAGTCAACCGCTGTCAGTCTGACGGCGCCTCGATCCGTCACCGCCCGGTAGGCCGCCAGCGCCTGCAGCATCCGTTCCACCTGCAACGCCCCGGCCAGCGAGTCGGCAATATAACCTTCCGCCACCTCGCCGGCCTTCCCATGACACTCCTCTGCCACCCTTCGCGTGAGCCGCACCACCGCTCGCAGCGGCTCCATCAGGTCCTGCGTAATGGCGGTGCCGAGGTCCCGAAGCTCCACGTGTGCCGCCTCCAACGCCTCCGCCGTCCGCCTCCGCTCGGTGAAGTCGATGAACGATCCAACCGCCCCGCTGGGCTTTCCCGTCTCATCAAACAGCGGCACCGCATTGCCCAGCCAGCTCCGGCAAACGCCATCGTCAAACTGCATCTCAAACTCGTAGTCGCGCACGCTCTGTCCGGTGTGCGCAGCCCGCTGCATCGGCAACTCATTCGCCGGAATCTCCCGCCCGTCTTTCATCTCGTGCCAGTGCCGCGCCTCCGCCTGCCCCTCCGCGGACGGTGACACGTTTCCCGTGCCGGCCATTCGCAGAAGTTCGTACGCCGCCCGGTTCCCTCGAATGTTCAGGCATTCCGCGTCTTTCGCAATGAAAACTCCAATAGGCACGGCGTCCAACACGGCCGCAATCTCCGAATACCGCTTCTGGTCGCTCAGGTCCGTCACAATCACGCAACGGCACTCCGCTCCACTCAACATCATGTTCTGGATCGACAAATAGACGGGGCGCGTCTCCCCGCCCGCCGTAACCAACTGTACTTCCGCCTTCCGTTTCCCCGCGCTCGTAAGCAGGGCCGAAATCAACACCCGATCCGCCGCCGCGATGAAGTCCGCCAGCTGGCTCCCGATCACTCTCGCCAACGGCCGTTGCACCATCGCCGCGAAAGGCATGTTGGAAAACAGAATCAGGCCATCGCTCGTTACCGTCAACGCCCCCTCGCCCATCTCCTCCACCATGATCCGGTACGACTCATCGGCCCCCTTCAGCGTGTACACCCGATCCCCGTCCGGCCCCGCTGCGACAATCGCGTCCACCTCTCCGTCGCGCAGCGCGCGCAACGTCTCCTCCGCTTCCGCCAGTCGCTCCTCCAACTCGCGGATCCGCGCCAGTTGCGCCTTCTGTTGCTCAGGCATTGCGCTCTCTTGCCAGCTGCCGTCGCGGGATTCCCAGTCCCGTCAGAACCCGTTCCTTGTCGCTCAAGTCCCCGATCATTCTTCGGAGCGGCAATGGAAACTGTTTGATCAGCGTCGGCGTCACCACAATCTGTTCCGGCTTCGCCTGCTCGGGATGCTGGTAGATATCAATCACTTCCAGGTCGTACTGCCCAGGCAGATTCGCCTCGCAGAGTGCGTGCAGGTTCTGTATGGCCCGCACGCACCGCGGCGTCGTCCCCGTGATGAAAAGGCGCAGCGTATAGCGCACCCCTGCCATGGCCGGCGCCAGCAGCGCCGCCTCGAAAGCCTTCGTATTGTCGATGAACTTCGGAGTTTTCATGGCTTCAACGGCGCACTTCGCGGCTGCAGATCCAGTCCCACCAGCACTCGCTCCGTGTTCGATAGATCACCGATGATCTTGCGCACAGGCTCCGGTAACTTTCGCACCAGCGTCGGCAAAGCAATGATCTGGTCCCCCGCCGCCAGTTGCGGGTTCTGCAGCAAATCGACGATCTCGATGTGGTACTCACCTGCCAGGTGCTCCTCACAAATCCGCTTTAGATTCGCGAACGCCTGTATCGATTTCGCCGTCTGGCCCGCGACGTAGAGCCGCAACTCCCAATTCGCCCGTTGAGCCGGAACCGCAGGGTTCTTTCTTGTTGGCATCCTATTTGCCCTTCCCCGCCGTCGCGGCCGGTCTTCCATTTTCCTTCTGCGTGCCGCTGTTCCCATACCGGCTTGTCACCATCACGCCCCGGTCCTGCTCCCACTTCTCTACCTTCAACTTTTCCTGCGCGATCAGCTGCTCTGACTCCTGCACCTCCGTCTCCAAATCCAGTTGCAGCGCCGCGATCTGCGCGTCCAACGCTTGTCGCTTCCGCTGCAACAACAGCTGTTTCCGTTCAATCTCCTGCCGCCCAATCAGCGCCGCCGATTCGTCCTTCGCCTCTTGCGTCACCCGCGCCGATCCCGTCAGCATCCCCGCCTCCCCCAAATACACCTCTCGCAGTTCCACCCCATGGCTCGTCAACAGGAACTCCCGAATCTGATTGGAATGCGCCACCCCACGGGCCTTCAAAATGTAGATCCCCCGGTTCCTCTCCCCGCGGCTCTCGATATCACGCAACAGCAGCCACGCATCCACCAACGAAGATATTTCGACTTCCGTTTGTTCCTGTATCGCCGTTCCGCTCGTCAATGTCGTCAAAATCGCCGTAATCTGGCGCTCTTTCAGGAAATCGATCATCCGCAAGAGGATGCTTCGCGTCTCATAGGCGGTCCCGGCGTGCAACAATCCCGTCACCGGATCAACCACCACCAGGCTCGGGGCAAACTCCTGAATCACCTTGTGAATCTTCACCAGATGCATCTCCAGCCCATATGTCGTCGGCCGCACCGAATGAAAATGCAGCAGCCCCTTGTCCACCCACCGCTGCAGATCAATACCAATCGACCGCATGTTCCGGATAATCTGGTCCGCCGGCTCTTCAAACGAGAAAAATACGCACTTCTCGCCCCGCCCGCATGCCGCATCCACAAAGTGCGTCGTCAGGCTCGTCTTTCCAGTCCCCGACGTCCCTGACACCAGAATGCTGTTCCCGCGAAAGTATCCCTTCCCGCCGAACATCTCGTCCAGCGCCGGAACGCCCGTCGAAACCCGCTCGTCGCTGGACTTGTACTTCAGGTCCATCGAGGTTACCGGCAGCACCGAAATGCCGTCGCTCTCGATTAGAAATGGATACTCGTTCATCCCATGCGTCGACCCGCGATACTTCACTACCCGCAGCCGCCGTGTCAGGATCGTCTCCCTCACCTGATGGTCCAGCAGGATCACGCAGTCGGAGATATACTCCTCCAACCCGTGCCGCGTCAGCGTCCCTTGCCCCCGCTCTCCCGTCACAATCGTCGTGAGATTACGGTCCTTCAACCACCGGAATAGCCGCCGTAATTCCGACCGCAATACCGATTCATCCTCCAGCCCCGCAAACAACGCCTCCACACTGTCCAACAGCACCCGCTTGGCCCCAATCGCATCCACCGCATGGCCAATGCGCACGAACAGCGCCTCCAGATCGTAATCCCCGGTCTCCTCAATCAGGTTCCGTTCCACCTGAACGTGATCGATCGCCAGCTTCTTCTGCTTCACCAGGGTCGCCAGGTTGAAACCCAACGACTCCACGTTGCTCGTCAACTCCTCCTCCGTCTCCTCGAAGGAAACGCACACCCCCGGCTCACCGAACAGCGTTGCCCCGCGCACCAGGAATTCAATCCCCAGCAGCGTCTTCCCGCATCCCGCGCCGCCACACACCAGCGTCGGCCGCCCCCTTGGCAATCCGCCAAGCGTAATCTCGTCCAGTCCGTGTATCCCTGTCAGGCACTTCGGCAAGCTCCCGTGGTCCGCTTTGCCGTTCACTGGCTTCGTTTTCGTAGATCGCATTCTTCCTTTGCGCAACGCAAGCTCCGGCTCGCGTCACGGAATCGGTCAATGCATCCACGCTTCCAAACAGGCTGCGCACTACGCAGCAGCCATTTCCGCCGCCAGCCCCCCGCCTCACCCTTCAGCCCACGTGACCGCCGGCGGTCATTCGCTCCGACACGTGACCAAATACGGTCAACCTCTGTGGGTGATCGCCTCCTGTTCCTTACGCCCCGCCACCCGCCACAACAGCACCGCAAACCCAAAACCGGCCGTGCTCGCCAACCCGAAAAACCACATCATCGGCAGATATCCCGCCGGGTTCGCCGCGCTCGCCCCCGCCCGGTCGTTCAACCAACCCGCCACCAGGTTCGCCCCCGCAATCCCCGCGTTCTGCACCACAAACATCAGCCCCAACGCCGTCCCAATCTTTTCCGGCGCCACCAGTTTACTCGCCAACGGCCACATCACCGCCGGTACCAGCGAATAGCTCACCCCCACCAGCGCCGTCGCCACCCACAGGCTCCAATTCGTCGCAGCCATTATCACAATCGATACCGGCAGCAAAAATGCCCCAAATGCCAACAATGGCGCATACCGCCCAATCCGGTCGCTCAACCACCCGAACGCGGGCGTCGCAAAAATCGCCGCCAGAAAAACGTAGCTGTTCATCGCCCCCGCCGCCGCCAGCGTCAACCCATGCGCATGCTGGAAATACTTAATCGAAAACGTGCTCCGGAACGCCAAAATGACGGCATAAAACAACACGCACAAGATCAATAAGAACCAATATGCCGTCCCGAATCGCAACAGGTCCCGCGCCACGAACTTCTCCGCCGCCGGCGGCGCCGTTACCCCCGTTCCCTTGTCAACCCACCAGTACAAAACCGATGCCACAAACGACGAAGCCGCAAACCCTACCGCGATCACCATCGGCGCCTGCCACCCCGTCGCATACGCACCCGCAAACCACTCCGGCGACATGTCCGCCGCATAAGATCCCATCCGTCCGATCGCCAGCGTCACTCCAATCGCAAACGCCAAATGCCGCCCCGCAAAATACGGCATCACCGCCGCCAGCGTGCTGATGCTGAACGTCTCCGCCCCAATCCCAAACAGCAGTCGCCCGGCCGCCATCCATTCATATCCCGGTCCCCACGCCGTCAACGCCGCCCCCGCCAGGCAGATTCCCGCCGTCCACATCGTCACCCGCCCCGCCCCGAACCGGTCCGACAACACGCCCCCCACCAGTACCAGCACCACGTTCGGCAAACTGTAGATCGCGTTCAGCATCCCAATCTGCGTATCGCTGAACCCCCGCTGCGTTTGCAGCAGTTCCGCCACCGGCCCAATCGAATCGTAGACGTAGAAATTCCCAAACAGCGCCGCAGAAACCAGCGCTAATATCACCCACGCCACCCGCTCTATCGAAACCATCGCCCGAGTCTAGCACTCCGTTCGATATACTCCCCCAAGCATGCGACTGCTCTTCCTTGCCGTCCCCCTCCTCGCCCAGATCTCCCCGGAACTCCACCCCAACCAATCCGCCACCTTCCGCCTCCTCGCGCCCAAAGCCACAGCAGTCACTCTCTGGGCCGATTGGATGCCCAACGCCCAATCCCAACCCCTCGCCAAAGATCCCAACGGCCTCTGGTCCCTCACCACCGGCCCCCTCGAACCCGGCGGCCACCTATATTGGTTCAACCTCGACGGCCTACCCATCGCCGACCCCATCAACCCCGTCATCAAACTCCGCCAGCGCACTTCCGCCAGCATCGTCGAAATTCCGTCCCCCACGCCCGCCCCCTGGGATTTGAAAGACGTTCCTCACGGCACCGTCATCACCGAATGGCGCCACTCCAAAACGCTCGGCCGTACCGAACGTGTCTTTCTCTATTTGCCTCCCGGCTACGAAGGCGGCTCCACCCGCTACCCCGTTCTCTATCTCATCCATGGCAAAGGCGACATCCCCGATTCCTGGACCAACGCCGGCCGCGCCAACTTCATCCTCGATAACTTAATCGCCAGCAAAAAGGCCCGCTCCATGATCCTCGTCATGCCCGCCGGCCACGCCGCTCCCTACGACCCCGCCAACCCCACCCCGCCCGCCAACGCCCCCCTCTTCACCCAATACCTGACGAACGAACTCATCCCCGTCCTCGAAGCCAAATACCGCATCGCCCCCGGCCCCCAAAACCGCGCCCTCGCCGGCTTCTCCATGGGCGGCGAACTCACCATCCACACCGCCGCCACCCACCCCAAGCTCTTCTCGCGCCACGGCGTCTTCAGCGCCGGCCCCGCCATCCCCATCCCCGCCCAACTCCCTAACTTCTGGATCTCCGCCGGCGACACCGATACCGCGCTCCCCCGCGCCCGCGCCTTCGCCGAGCAAACCAAAACCAACCTGAATCTATACAAAGGTCCCCATAACTGGACCCGCTGGCGCCTCAGCCTGAATGACTTCGCCCAACTCCTCTTTCCCGCCACTCGTCGCTAACCCGATACCGAATCGGGGCGATGGCTAGGTCGGTCGGAATACGCCATCCCCATAAAAAACGGCGCGTCCCGCAATGAGCGTGGACGCGCCGGAATCTACTGGAAATAGAGTTTATTTGAAGGACGTGCGCGCGCCGCTGCCCGTCGTCACGGCCCCAGCCGTCGACTCCGAATACAGCAACTGGTTCCCGCCGTTGGTCACCATGAAGTTCATCTGGAACGTCGCGTCACCCACCTTGTACGCGGCCGAACCGAAGCAGATATCGCTCAACGCATACGTGCCGGTGAACGACTGCCGGTTCGCCTGACCGCCGCCAATCGCGCTAAACGTACCCGTTAACCCTTCTTTGCCGTCGAAAGTCAAAATGCCAATCTCAGCCGTCGAAACCGACTTGCCGTTCAGCGTGGCCACGCCCTCGCCCTGGTAGCCATAAGTGCCGGTCAGCGTCGCCAGGCTGCAAGTTCCCTTGCCTTCCACCTTCGTGCCAATACCAACAAGCGTCGCGTCGCCCGCGCGCACAACCGCCGAAAAATCATTCCCGTCATTGACGACAATCATGTCCAGATCTGTCGCGTCGGCACCCGTGCCGGTCTTCGCCGTCGCCGTGCAATCCGCGCCAATCGAAATCTGCCCCGCGAACTCGGCCACGTCTGTCGTATTTCCCAGGCTGCTCGCCGCAACGCCGGTGTAGGCTCCCTTTCCGTCAAACACAATCCGGCCGACCTGGGAGCTGCGAACCAGCCTGCCGTCGCCGTTCGTAACCGTACCGCTCAGCGTGTACCCGAAGGCTCCTGTAAGCGAGGCGTTGGTGCACCCCTGTGCGTAAATGCCCGCTGATGCGAGCACAAATGTGAATAGCAAATTTATAATGGACATTATTTTAGGGTACACCAGGTAGCCACCTCATTTACGTGGGGCTCAATCTGCTAGCCTGTCCTCAAGCGCCAACATGCCTGAAATCGCCCGCTTTGCCACCGCCCATCGGTTTCAATTTCCGGACATCGCAGCCCCGGAAACCCTCGACCTCTCGGGCGCACCCGCCGCCGCCCTCAGCTGGAAAATCGGCCCCACCGGTAAGGTCGGTCCGGACGGCTACCGCCTGCCCTCCGATACCTGGTGCGCCGTCGGCCTCTACCGCGACGAAGCCGCCGCGAAAGCTGCGCTCCACTCCAAAGAACAATTCCTGCCCTTCCTCCCCAGCGCCCTCGAATCCTGGCACGCCCTACTCCTCCCCGTTATGCACCGTGGCGAATGCAATCACCTGGATCGCGATCATCCCGGCCTCATCTTCGAAGCCAGCCCCGAAGACCCCGGCGGCCGATGCATGGTCCTCACCACTGCCGGCTTCATTTTCGGCCCCGGCCTCGATATCAACCGCGTCATCGATTTTCGCCGCAACGTCGATGTCGCCAATACTTGGATGGGCCAAGCCGATGGCTGCCTCGCCAACCAGGTCTTCACCCCCCACACGGTCGGCGACGATGGCTTCACCATGAGCATCTGGCGCGACGATGCCTCCATGCTCGCCGCAGCCTACCGCCCCGGCGAACACCGCTCCCAACTCGACCGCCACAAAACCGAGAACATCTTCGACCGCAGCTCCTTCACTCGCTGCCGCATCCTCGAATCCCTTGGCCAATGGACCACCTCACAACTTCTGTGAGCCTCCGACCCCTCGAATTCCGAGTTACTAAATCAGGACACCCATGAAACACTTCTTCTACACCGCTGCCCTCGCCATCTATCTCGCCGCCACCGCCCACGCCGCCGATGTCATGCTCGCCTTCGACCCCCTTACCGTCAAAGTCGGCGAAGAGATGCGTATCACCCTCTTCAATCCCTCCAATGAAGCCATCGAACTCCGCGTCTTCGCCTACAACGCCGCCGAAGGCACCTACGACGAAGGCCCGAAAATCGTCCTCCCCGCTGGAAAACTTCGCTTCTACGACTTCAAAGCGCCCAAAGAATTCGTTGGTCTTGGCGGTGTCATCGAGACCGTCCCCGACCCCGCCCCCAAGCCCGAAGCCAAACCCGGTACCTCCCGCGAACTAATGCTCAGCGATGTCATGGTCAGCAGCATCAAATCCAGCGGTTCTCTCCAGCACCGCTCCGCCACCGGCAGCCAAACCATGGGCTACAGCTTCGGCGCCAATCAGACCGGCGCCGGCTGGGGCGTTAAAACCGCCGCCAAGTCCGCCCGTCAGGTAACCGCCACCAATTGGGTCGTTTCTCCCGAATTCTAACCGGTGACCCCGGTCTCCAAGTGAAACCTATCCACTTCGAGTCCCGCTTTCCTGCCGAAGGAGCTCCTATGAAACACTTCTTCTATACCGCCGCCCTCGCCACATACTTTGCCGCCCTCGCCCACGCCGCCGACGTGATGCTCGCCTTTGACCCCCTTACCGTAAAAGTCGGCGAGGAGATGCGCATCACCCTTTTCAATCCCTCCAACGACGCAATTGAACTCCGTGTCTTCGCCTACAACGCCGTCGAAGGCACCTACGACGAAGGCCCCAGGATCGTCCTCCCGGCTGGCAAGCTCCGCTTCTACGATTTCAAAACCCCCAAAGAATTCACCGGCATCGGCGGCGTCATTGAAACCGTTCCCGACCCCGCCCCCAAGCCCGAAGCCAAGCCCGGCGACCCCCGGGAACTCAGCCTGAATTTCGAAGAAATTCGCAACGTCGTCAAATCCAGCGGTTCCCTCCAGCACCGTTCCACTACCGGCTCCAGTCAGACCATGGGCTACAGCTTCGGCGCCTCCCAACAATCCGGCCAGAACTGGGGCGTCAAGACCGCCGCCGAGTCCGCCCGTCAGGTAACCGCCACCAATTGGGTCGTTTCCCTCGAATTCTAGGCAAAATCGTTCGACATTCATCGGGCGGCGGCGTAAAGTAATCCTATGCACCGCCGCCGATTTTTCAATACCACGGCCGGCGCCGTCGCTGCCTTCCAAGTCGATTCCGTAGCCCGCGCCCAATCCGCCGCCCAATCCGTCGTCTCCCGCCCAGCCGACTCCGTCGCCCGCGACGAGGATTTCTGGCTCAATATCCGCCACGCTTTCACGGTCGATCGCAATATGATCAACCTCAACAACGGCGGCGTCTCCCCGTCCCCCAAGATCGTCATGGACACAGAGACGCGCTACCTCGAAATCGAGAATATGAACCCTTCCTACTACATGTGGAATGTTCTCGACCCCGGCCTGGAAACCGTCCGCCGCCGCCTCGCTCGCGAGTTCGGCTGCGATACCGAAGAGATCGCCATCACCCGCAACGCCAGTGAGGCGCTCGAAATCGTCCAACTCGGCATGGACCTGAAACCCGGTGACGAAGTCCTCACCACCAACCAGGACTACGGCCGCATGATCACCTGCTGGCAACAGCGCGAACGCCGCGACGGCATCGTGCTCAAGCAGATCAAGTTCCCTGTCCCGCCTCCCAGCCTCGATTTCCTCACCAAACGCATCGAAGAAAACATCACGGCCAAAACCAAGGTCATCCACATCTGCCACGTCACCAACCGGACCGGTCAAATCTTCCCGGTCAAGCAGATCTGCCAGATGGCCCGCGCCCGCGGCATTGAAGTGGTGGTCGATGGCGCCCACGCCTTCGCCCAGTTCCCCTTCAAGCACAAGGATCTCGACTGCGATTACTACGGCACGTCGCTCCATAAATGGGTCCTCGCCCCCATCGGCACCGGCATGCTGTACGTGCGCAAATCGAAGATCGAAAAGATCTGGCCCATGATGCCCGCCCCGCCGTCGATGAACGCCAATATCCGCAAGTTTGAAGAGATCGGCACCCACCCGGCCAGCCAGCGCAACGCCATCACCGAAGCCCTCAACTTCCACGATTCCATCGGTGGCGAACGCAAAGCCGAGCGCTTCCGCTATCTCCGCAAGCGTTGGTCGAACGAGCTCCGCCAACTCCCGGGCGTCAAGATCCTCAACAGCGAAGATCCCGAACAGTCCTGTGCCATCGGCTTCATCAGTGTCGATGGTTTCAAGGCGCCGGACCTCGCCAAGCACCTCTGGGACAAGCACCGCATCTGGACCGTCGCCATCGTCACCCCTGGTGAATACGAAGGACTCCGCATCACCCCCAACGTCTACACCACGTTAGAGGAGATCGATGAGTTCACCGCCGTGATGACCAAGATCATCAAGCACGGCTCGATCCCCGCCTAAGCCAGCGTCTCTTCCAGCGAAGCGGCGTGAAGAACCCGCTTCGCCCACCGATGCAGCTCTTCATCAGAAGCCGCCTGGAGGCGCTCGCCAGCCCACGCCGGTAGAGTGCCAAATTTTTCCATCAACAACTCGCCTAGCAGCCCCTGCATGCCCTGTTGAACGCCCTGCTGCAACCCCTCGTCGCGCCCCTTCTCATACTGCTGCAGGATCAACGGAGCCAGGACCTTGTTTTCCATCAAATCAATCATGCCAGCCTCCCTCATTCTCTCGTTGACAGCTTCTTCGATTCCCAGTATGCCAGATAGCAGTAGCAACGTTCCCGACGCCCAGGCTCTCTCGTCGCTCTGCATTTGGCGCAGTCGCGACACTGCGGCCGCCAGCGCCTTCTCCCGGTCGCCCTTCGCCAACAGCGCCAACGCGGTATCTGCCCAGTCCGCGCTGGCCAACAACAACTCGGCATCATACTCCCGCAGGTTCACGATCTCAAACCGGTACTCCATCGACGGCTACTGGTACCCACTCTCCAACCGAAGCGGCTCCCGCCCCAGATAGAGAACCGTTTGCACCACATGCTGCCCGTAAGTCGAGACTAGATAAGTGTAATATCCCAACATCCGCAGTCCGAAGCCCGGCTCATTCGCCACCTGAAACTCCACTTGATGCAGCGACCCATCGGTCGTTCGCACCACCATGTCGGCCCGGTTGTTGGACACCTGTGGCTGTTCGGTCGCCAAATGCTCCGCGACTTTCCCCCCAAACAGGCGGCGGCGAATAATGCCATCGCCGTCCCGCAGGAAAAGGGTTTTCAACGAGACGTCGTAACGGTGCGCCATGGTTGTCCTGTTTCAGCCTCGCATAGAATCAAAGAACCAACCCCATGGACCCGTTAAAATTCTTGGCCTACTGTGCCTATCTGGCATCCTGGCTGGTATTCGCCATCGCCGCGGCCGTGGGTGCCCTGCCGCGGATGCGCCGGCAGAACCAACCGGCCCTGGAATCGGGCATGACGCCGCCGGTCTTCATCGGTACGCTCCTCCAGGTCCTCGCCGCGTTCGTGCTCACCGGTTCCATGGGCAACGGCCCGTTACGAGCCCGGCCCCTGGAATTGGCCGCCGCTCTGCTACTCGCTCCAGCTGGCGCGGCCGTCTTTGTGTGGGCCCTTCGCTCCGCCCCCAGGGACTCCGATGCCCAACGGTTAGTCACCGGCGGCGCCTACCAATGGCTGCGCCATCCCATCTATCTGGCCTTTCTGGCAATGCTCCTGGCCACCGGCCTGCTTCTCTCGGCCGGCCCCAAACTGCTTCTATCGATCCTGCTCTATGTCGGCGGCTCGGAGTTGCGCATCGCCTCCGAAGAAGGAGAACTCGCCGAAAGGTTCCCCGAAGAGTTCGCCCGCTTCCGCCGCCAGACCCGTTGGCGCTATCTCCCTGGGCTTCGGTGACCCCTAAAAAAATTACTGCAAAGTCTCATCCAGCGAAGCGCTGTGTAGGACCCGCTTTGCCCAGACATGCAATTCGTCGCCGGATGCCGACCGAAGTCGTTCCGTCGCCCAATCCGGCAGCGCCCCGAACTTCTCGGTCAACAAATCGAGCAGCAATCCTTGCATACCTTCCTGCCGCCCTTCCTGCCGCCCCTCGCTCCGGCCTTTCTGTTCAGCCTGTAGGATCATCGGGCCGACAACCTTGTTCTCCATCAAATTGATCATGCCAGCCTCCTTCATCCTCTCGTTCACCGTATCTTCAATTTTCAGTATGCCAGATAGCAGCAATAACGTACCCGACGCCCACGCCCTCTCCTCGCGCTGCATTTGGCGGAGTCGGGCCACCGCAACCGCCAATGCTCTTTCGCGGTCGCCCTTGGCCAGCAGCGCCAAGGCGATGTCGGCCCAGTCGTCGCTGGCGAGCAATGGCTCGGCCTCAAGCTCGCGCAGGTTGATAATCTCAAACCGGAAGTTCATGGAAGGCGTGCTGTAGCCAGTGTCCAGCCGCAGCGGCTCCTGCCCCAGGTAGAGCACGGTCTGGACCACATGCTGGTCGTAGGCGCACAGCAGGTAGGCGTAGTAGGCAAACATACGAAGCCCGAAGCCAACCTCGTTTGCCACCTGGAACTCCACATGGTGGAGCGAACCATCCTCCGTGCGGACAACCATATCGGCACGGTTGTTGAGCACTTGCGGTTGCTCGGTGCTCAGATGTTCGGTCACTCGGCCGCCGAACAGGCGCCGCCGAATGATCCCGTCGCCTTCGCGAAGGAACAGCGCTTTCAAAGATACGTCGTAGCGTTGGGCCATGGGTATCTACTCCAGTATCAGTTACACCGGATTACCCAATCCAATGCCGAACCCTTCGTCTCCGCCGCACCACCACGGCCGTCCCAATTACGCCTACCCTAGTGAATATGCAAACCCGCAAACTCGGCACAAGCAATCTCGAAGTCTCCGCCCTCGGCCTCGGCTGTATGGGCATGAGTTTCGGCTACGGCCCCCCTGCCGACGAAGCGGAAATGATCAAGCTCATCCACGCCGCCGTCTCGCTCGGCATCACCTTCTTCGACACCGCCGAAGTCTACGGCCCCTTCCTCAACGAAACCCTCGTCGGCAAAGCCCTCTCCCCCATCAAAAACCAGGTCGTCATCGCTACTAAGTTCGGTTTCGCCTTCGACGAAAACGGCAAACAAACCGGCCTCTCCAGCCACCCCGAAAGCATCAAACGCGTTGCCGAAGCCTCCCTAAAGCGTCTCAACATCGAAGCCATCGACCTCTTCTACCAGCACCGTGTCGACCCCGCCGTCCCCATCGAAGACGTCGCCGGCACCGTAAAAGACCTCATCCAACAAGGTAAAGTAAAACACTTCGGCCTCTCCGAAGCCGGCGTCAAAACCATCCGCCGCGCCCACGCCGTCCAGCCCGTCACCGCCCTCCAAAGCGAATACTCCATCTGGTGGCGCGAACCCGAAGCCGAAATTCTCCCCACCCTCGAAGAACTCGGCATCGGCTTCGTCCCCTTTAGCCCCCTTGGCAAAGGCTTCCTCACTGGAAAAATCGACGAATCCACGCCCTTCGCCCCCACCGATTTCCGCAATACCGTCCCCCGCTTCGCCCCCGAAGCCCGCACCGCCAACCGCGCCTTCGTCGCCCTCCTCGAATCCATCGCCCAGCGCCACAACGCCACCCCCGCCCAGATCGCCCTCGCCTGGGTCCTCGCCCAAAAGCCCTGGATGGTCCCCATCCCCGGCACCACCAAGCTCCACCGCCTGGAGGAAAACGTAGCCTCCACCAACGTCCAACTCACCCCAGCCGACCTCGCCGAAATCGACACCGCCTCCGCCCAACTCACCGTCCACGGCAATCGCTACTCCGACGCCGCCCAGCGCATGATCGACCGCTAAGCCGTTCTCTCAGCGAAGAGCGACACGAAGCACCCGTTTGTTCGGAACCGGAACGGCGAGGCTCCCCGTGCCATCCGCCCGCAGTTTCTCGCCGCTCCGAAGGAGAACGTTGCCACCCGCGTATCCCCAGGTACTCCCGACCCACAACCATCTCCGTAGCACACTCTTGATGGCGAACGTCTTCGCCCCCAACTCAGGATCGGCCACATAGACTATCCGCGCCACCAACTCGGCCGGCGCGATAAAGTCCGTCTACAGAAACACGGTTCCAATTCCGTAAACACGCGGCTCATCATTACCCCCGATCGCCACGCACTCCGCCCCGCCCCGTTAAGGACCGCAGAATCGATCTCGCCCGGTTTGCTTTGCCAGGTACAGGTTCGCATCCGCCCGGGAAACAACGTCCGTGCTGGACTCGCCCGGCTGGCTGACGGCAACGCCAATGGAGATCGTCGGCCGAATGGTTGTGCCGCCCCATTCCACCGCGCAACTTTGAACAAGTGCGCAACAACGGTAGGCCACCGCGGCCGCGCTCGCTGCGTCGCCCGTGGCGAGGATGGCGATGAACTCCTCGCCTCCCCACCGGCCGAGGATGTCGAACGTCCGCAGGTTCGCCTCGAGGGTCCGGGCCGTGGCGATTAACACCGCGTCGCCGGCATCGTGCCCATGGGTGTCATTGACGGCTTTGAAATGGTCGAGGTCAACAAAAAGTACGGTGTACGCCGCCCCCTCTCGACGAAATAGTTCGGCACGCTCATGGAGCCTCTTTTCCGTGTAGCGTCGGTTTCCAACAGACGTTAGCGGGTCCATCAGCGCCAATTGTTCCATCTGGGCCGCCCGGTCCAGAGCAGCCAGTTTCGCACTGTGGTCGCGGAAGACCTCGACGGCTCCGGTGACGCGGCCAGTCTCATCGAAAATTGGCGACACCTGCACGAAAACGGCAACACGATGGCCATTTTTGTGCTTCAAAAACACCTGCGCCTCTCTCTGCTGCGGATCTGCGAAGGTGGCAAGCAGCGGGCATCCGCTCAAGCAGAGTTGGCAACCGTCGGCGTCGGTGTGGACCAGCAAATTCTCATGGCAGGCGTGGCCGATTACCTCCTTTGCCGGATACCCGGAAATCTCGCTGGCCGCCCGGTTCCACTAGGTGATCCGGCGCTGCGTGTCCACGAAGTACACGCCATCCGACATGTTCTCCAGGATGTTCTGATAGAAGCCTTGTTCACGCGAGTCAGAAGGCACCTGGGGCAAAGCCTGACTGGCTGCCGATGGGATCATGAGGTAGCCTCCTCGGTCGACGGACTCCGCCTGCTGAGTCTATCGGCGGAGGCAATCGGGAACTTTAGCCAACGCTGTGGGGTGGGCAGTGGCGCTTCTGCGTTCGATCATCCCCCAGGCGCGACCAGGCAAATGAACGCGGAGTAAGCCCATACATCTCCAGTCCGATCGTTCGCCCTTGTCTCTGCAATCCCCGTTGAGATCGGTCTAACTGCCGTCCATTCCAATATCTCCGAGTGGCGTGCCGACTGGAGGCTTGGCGCATCGCTTCTCCGGCCCAACCCAGGATCTGGGCGCAGAGCGCGTCCCGGAAGAAGTCCGAATCGATCGATATCAGTGCCCTGGCTCTACCCGAAAGTCTTCCCGTAGTTGCTGTAGTTCCTGCTCTGGAAAGAGTGTTCCTGACTTTTGCTTGCCTTGGTGCAGCTTGGCTGCTGTCTTGAACGCCGCCGTGAGCGTAATGTCTTGCATGTGTAGGCCCGGCTTGAAATCATGGAGCAGATATCCCTCGGGCGCACGCATGCTCTCATCGACCGTCGCTCGCAGTTGCTCGTTCACGATGTGCAATTCCGGTAGAAACTTGAATGAGTCCGCCTGTTTCGACCTCCACCAACGTCCACCTCACCCCCGCCGCTCCCAGATCGTCTTCCCACACCCCATCTCAAAATCGAAGTCCGCGTGAAACGCCGACAGAATGCGTGGAGTATGGCTCTCCAGTCCCAACTCCTCCACCACCGGATGGCTCTCCAACTTGGCGATCTCCAGCCGGTAGTCCCCCGCCAGCAACCCCGCCCCGCGCATGGCCCCGATGTTCACCGGCGCCTCCGTCACCGCCTGATAACAAGCCCGCGACGACTCCTCGATATCCCGGAACTGCTTCAGGAACACCATCGGATAGCGCTTGTTTCTGAGCAAATCCACAAACTGAGCCGCCAACCCCGCCCCCGGCCACGCGCCCGATACCAGCGCCGCCGCCTCGCTCAGCGTCTCACCCATCGACCGCCACACACGCCCCGCCACTCCCGGTCCCGGCCCCGTCTTTGTCAACGTCAAAAACCGCTGAATCGCCGCCCGCCCCTCCGGGCCGAACCGCTCCACCGCGATCGTATCCAACGTCAACGACTCCAACTCTCCCACCCGCCCCACGCTCTCCACCTTCGCCAGTCCCTTCGGAAACCCGTAGATCTCCCGGCCCGACACCGTCGCCCACACGTTGTCCACGCTCACATAGGTCATCAGCCACAGCAGCCGGCTGATCGTCCCCGCCGGCGTCACCGCCGCCACCGGAATCCAAAACGCCACATCGATCTCCGGAACCGTGAACTGCCGGTACCCGCTGGCCCCGCCGATCACCACCCGCCCCATATCGCTATACACCAGCATCACCCGGTCCATCGCCGCCCGGTACCGCTCACCCGCCTCCGGTGGAGCCACCGCGTTCAGATATCCGTCGCAGAACCGGTGCAGCGCCCCGATGTCGGCGCGCAGCATGAAGCCGTAACACCGGCACTCCCGAATGTCGTAGGGCGCCGCGAACGTTTGCGGCGCCCCCAGTTCAATGAACTCCGGCAGCGGCCTCATACCGCCGCCAGTTCCGCCGCCTGCTCCATCTGCGCCTCTTCGCCGAAGATCACTTTCGGATAGCCGCATAGCGTCCGCGCCGCCATCAGCCCCGACACCGTCGCCGCCTCCACGCACCCCAGGTTGATCCCGTTGTCCGTCCAATCCCCAGCCATCACCACGTTGGCGAAGCCCGAATCCCCGGACTTCAGCCGGTAATGCGTCGAACTCCGCACCGACAGCACATACCGGTCGCTCGGCTCCACGTTCGCCCGCCAGTACTGCGCGTCGAACCGCTTCTCCCCCGTGCGCCCCGCCTGATCCACCAGCACCTTCCAATCCAGCCCGCCCGTCCCCGCGTCCGAGACCGACGGCCACAGCGGCTTCGCCGACGTCCGCAAAAACTCCAGCGCATTGTGCTTCGCCTGCGCCTTCTGCCGCGCCGGATACTCCGCGTCCTCCACCGGCGCCGTATCCGGACAAGTCATCGCCGTGCAGAAGTAGGCGATATTCTTCACCCCCGCCTCCGCCGGCCACTCCTCCCGCCCGATCAGGTGGCTCAGGTCGGCCCACGTGTCCACCGGCTCCGTGTAGGCGCCAACAATCGCCGGCTCCTTCCCCTCCCAACCCAGCTCTTCAATCGACTTGTTCATCCACATCTGAAACGCTTGCGTCTCCACCGTCGGCAGGTTTTCCACCATCGCCCGGAACCGCCGGTTCGCCCCCATCATCTCGCGCGCGATGAACGGAAACGCCCCGATCGAAATCCCCAGCACGACGTCATCGAAATCCTCGCCCCGTCGCAGCGTGATCTTCTCTTCGCAGTCCGTCCACCAGTTCGATTCCAGCGTCCGCCCCGCCGCCGCCAGACGGCACTGCAGTGTGTCCCCGTCCACCAGTTGGTCGTAGAACGGCTCGTCCGGCCAGCACGGCACGCCGCCCACGGAATACAGCGGCTGATACCCCCGCTCGGCCAGCTCCGGCTTCACCCGCGCCTGCACGTCGATGTCGATCGCATCCACCGCCCCGCCGTCCGCCGAAACCCCCAGATTCGTCACCTTATGGAAGAACGCGAACTTCACACCCCGGCTCTCCAGCGCCTTGTAAATCGGCGAGAACACCGTCTCCCCCATCCCCGCCTGCATCTTGTAAACAATCGTTCCCTTGTACGTCAGCAGGATCCGCAACAGCGTCCGCACCGCCGTCCCCGCCGCCAGGCTCGGTTGATTGATATCCCCGTTCCTGTAAGCGAACACCAGGTCGTACATGCCCCGCACCATCGACGATTCCGTGCACCGGCTCCCATGCCGCTTCAGCCACTCCCGCGCGTCGTAATGGTCGATCGATTCAAACCCCCGCTGCAACACCCGGTCCACAATCAACCCCCGCGTCATCGCAAACAGCAGGTCGAAAATCTCCAGCTTCCGCCGCAGCGCGTCGTTGGAGTCCAGCTCCCGCCCCAGCGCGTTATAGATCCCCTGCCGGAACTCATCGGCAACCTTGGCGAACCCGTCCACCGACCGCGCGTCGTCGGCCGCCGACAGCCCCGCCTGGATCGCCCGCATCGACGTCCGGATCAACCCCGCGAAGCTGATCCACGAAATCGCCTTCGATTCCGCCAGCAGATCCCGCAAATGCTCTCTTGCCCACTTCACCAGCATCCGGAAGTACAGCTTGCTCGTCATCAGCCGCTCCTCCCCGAACCCCGGCACCCCGGCCTTGAACGGATATTCAATCGGCCACGCCTTCCACTCGCCGTTGATCTCCTCCATCGCCGTCAGGATATTGTGTTGCTTGAAGGCGTCCGTCCACGATTGCAAAGGCGAATCCGGAAACAGCTTCTTCTTGAAGCACTCCTGATAGGCGCCCTGCATCACCCGGAACGAATTGTCGTAGAAGCCGAACCAGATGTGCAGCCCGTGCTCTTCAATCCGCTGGCCCATCGCCGGATTCCGCGAATTCGCCCCTTTCCCTCCCAGCCGCCAGCCCATCTGGTAAACAGTAATCTCGTACTTTTCCTGCCAGTCCGGCGCCTCCGTCAGCGCCCACGCCGCCGACATCGCTCCCACGCCGCCGCCCAACACCGCAATTCGCTTCTTCGCCATTTCACGTCTCCTTGCACACGTACTTCGCCGTCCCCTCGCCGTTGTTACAGAGATTTTTGATTTTCTTTCCCGCGCCCCGGAGGCCGCCCGCAATCTCGATATAATTCCCATTCAGCCGTTGCTGCCGCCCGCCCGCCGATGCCCACCAATGTCCAATTCCCCACGACCCGCTGGACGCTCATCCTCTCGGCGGGCGACGACGCCCATCGTCACGAAGCGCTCGACTGGCTTTGCAGCCACTATTGGCGCCCCATCTACGCCTATCTCCGCCGCCGCGGCAACGACCCCTCCTCCGCCCAGGACCTCACCCAGGGCTTCCTCGCCGCCTTCCTCCAACGCCAGTCCATCGACGGCGCCGACCCCAACCGCGGCCGCTTCCGCTCCTACCTCCTCGGCGCCCTCAAACACTTCCTCGCCGACCGCTACGCCTACCAGCAGGCCTCCAGCCGCGGCGGCGGCTATGAGTTCACGTCCCTCTCCTTCGACACCGTCGAAGAACGCTACCTCCAAACACCCTCCTCCCTATCCCCCGAATCCCTCTACGAACGCCAATGGGCCCTCGCCCTCGTTGACCGCGTTCTCCTTCTCCTTCGCTCCGAACTCGAATCCGCCGGCAAATCCACCCAGTTCGAACACCTCAAGGCCTTCATGACCGGCGATGGTGATTACACCGCCGCCGCCGCCGCGCTCCAAACCACCGAAGGCGCCGCCCGCGTCGCCGTGCACCGCCTCCGCCGCCGCTACCGCGAACTCCTCACCGCCGAAATTGCCGAAACCGTCCAGAATCCAGGTGACGTCGAAGCCGAAATCCGCCATCTGATCGACGTCATCTCCGAGAGCTGAACTGTGTCTCCCGCGGACCCCGGCCCTGTAACAAATTCCCCTGCAACCCCGAAGAACCTGGGTATGGAAGCTCCGCGGTGCCGCCAGTGTGCCCGCCCCCTCACCTCCGAATCCCAAGGTCTCTGTCCGCACTGTCTCCTCACCATGGTGCTGGAACAGCCCGAACTACCCACCACCGACCGCTTCGGCAACTACGAACCCGTCGCCGTCCTCGGCGAAGGCGGCATGGCCGTGGTCTACCTCGCCGAACAAACCCACCCCTTCCGCCGCATGGTCGCTCTCAAGGTCCTCAAGCCCGGCCACGCCTCCGGCGAACTCGCCCGCCGCTTCGACCGCGAACGCCAAAGCCTCGCCCATATGGACCACCCCAATATCGGGACCATCTATGACGCCGGCACCAGCGACGCCGGCTCGCCCTATTTCGCCATGGAGTACGTTGAAGGCGCCGCCCTCACTGCCTTCGCCGACTCCGCCCGCCTCTCCCTCGACGCCCGCATCGATCTCTTCCTCCAGGTCTGCGACGCCGTCTCCCATGCCCACCAGCGCGGCATCCTCCACCGCGATCTCAAACCCGCCAACATCCTCGTCGCCCGCGCCCAGGGGCACCCTCAAGTGAAGGTCATCGATTTCGGCCTCGCCCGCCTGCAGGATTGGCACACCTTCGGCCGCGAACAACTCACCGGCGCTTCTCAACTCCTCGGCACCCCCGAATACATGAGCCCCGAACACGGCTTCGGTCCCGAATCCTCTGCCACCCCGGTTTCCGATGTCTACTCCCTCGGTGTCGTTCTCTATGAACTCCTCGCCGGCCTCCTCCCGTTCCCGTCCGAAACCTGGGGCTCCCGTTCCGTCGGCGAAATCCTCCATGTCATCTCCAACGCCCAGCCGCCCCTCATGTCGGCTCGCTTCCACGCCGCCGCCGGCCTCCGCACTCCCATCGCCACCGCCCGCCAGTCCGATCCCTCCTCCCTCCGCCGCGCCCTCGCCGCCGATCTCGACGCAATCGTCGTCCACGCCCTGGAAAAGGATTCCGCCCGCCGCTACCCAACCGTGCAGGCGCTCGCCGCCGATCTAAAATCCGTCCGCCAGCGCCGCCCGCCCTCCGTCCGCCGCCGCCGCGCCCTCCCTCGCTGGTTCCCCGGCAAACGCCTCTGGCTCCTCGCCGCCGCACTCGCCATCCCCGCTGTGGCATTTCTCCTTCTGCACCAGTCGGCGCCATCGCCCATCCAGGTCGCCGGCTTCTTCCCCTACACCTCCGGAGAAGGGAACCAGACCAACCCCTCCTTCGCCCCGGACTCCCGCCGCATCGCCTACACCTGGGACGGTCCCCACGGCGACAACTACGACATCTATTCCCTCGATGGCCCCGGCGCCCCGCCCCGCCGCCTCACCTCCGCCTCCGAAGACGATGTCAGTCCCGCCTGGTCCCCCGATGGCTCCCAAATCGCCTTTCTTCGCGCTATCGATGCCCGGTCCAGCCGCCTCATTCTCCTCGATGTCGCCTCCGGAAGCGAACGCCCCTTAATCCCCGTCCCTGGCTGGTACTCCTACGGTGCGCGCAGCCTCGCCTGGTCCCCCGACGGCAAATGGATCGCCCTCTCCATACAGCAGCCCGGACGCCGCTACGGCTACCCCTTTCTCTACTCCCCCACCACCGGCGAACTCCGCTCCCTCCTCGAGTTTCCTGACGACGCCCAGTACCTCCAACCCGCCTTCTCACCCGATGGTCGCCAACTCGCTTTCATTCGCGACGACCACGCCGCTCAAACCCTCCACCTTCTCTCCCTTACCGCCGATTACCGCGCCGCCGGCCAGTCCCTCCCCCTCGATACCCCGGCGATGTCGATGTACCCGGCCTTCCTCGATTCCGATACCCTCCTCTTCCGCGCCTCGCTCCTCGAACGGGCTTGCATTTGGCGCAAACGCGGTCCCGGCCATTCCGCAGAACCCTTCCCGGTCCTCGGCGAAGAAGTGGACAATTTCGCCCTCTCCCCGGATCGCCGCCACCTCGCCATGGCCCGCCTCGTCCGCGATGTCGAACTCTTCCACTTCCGCCGCCTCCCCAACGGCGCCTGGTCCCCGCCCGCCACCATCGCCTCCTCCGCGTTCGCCGATTACCTGCCCACCGTCTCCCCCGACCAGCGCCAGGTCGCCTTCCTCTCCAGCCGCTCCGGCAAACAACAGGTCTGGCTGGCCAATCTCGATGGCTCCGCCCTTCGCCAGCTCACCTTCGGCGATGACGTCCGCCACGGGCTCGATTGGGAACCCGATGGCCATCACCTCCGCTTCGTCACCCGCCAGACCGATGTCCGCCGCCACTTCCGTGTCGATACCGCCGGCGGCGCGCCCATTCCAATTCCGCAGTCCGAAGCCTCCGTCCTCAGATACTCGCCCGACGGCAAAACCATCTATTTCGCCGTCGGCGAAGGCAATACCCGCAGCCTCCACCGCGCCCCCGCCGCCAACCCCGCCCAGTCCGTCCCCGTCACCAACCGCGTCGTCACCCAGCAGGCCTTCTCGCCGGACCGCGCCTCCCTCTATTTCTACTCTTCCCACAAAGGAAAATGGGCCTTATTCCGCACCGCCCTCCAAGGCGATCGCCCCGAAGAACTCGTCTGCGAGGATGCCGAGCTGTTTGATCCCGCCGTCAGCAATCAAGGGGTTTACTATGTCCGCCGCCTCTCCGGGCGCCGCTACGCCATCGTGTTCTGGTCCTCGGCCACACGCGCCGAAAAGATCATCCTTGAATTGGACCGCAAACCCTGGATGCGCCTCCAGGTCTCTCCCGCCGGAGACAGCCTCGTTGTCGACGTCGCCAAAACCGACGGCCGCCAAATCCGTGTCGCCGAAATCGCCAACTGGTAGCCCCCGCCGCCCTCTACCGCCCCCGCTCCCCCCGATAAATCATCTCCACAAACTCCTCCCCATTAAAAAATCCTCCCCCCCACCTCCCATCAAACTCCCGCGTCGGCCGCCCTTCCTTCACCCCCCGCAACGACCGCCCGCCTTTCATCAACCCCGTCACCCGCTCCCGCACCCCCGCCAGCATCTCCCCAAACGCCAGCAACTCCGCCCGGCTCCCCACCGGCCCATGCCCCGGCACAATCCGCGTCCCCGCCCCCGCCACCCGCGCCAAGCCCTCCACCGCCCGGATCATCCCCGCCAAACTCCCCCCCGTCGAATAGTCCACAAACGGATACATCCCGTTAAAAAACAGGTCCCCCACGCACAACACATCGGCATTCTCAAAATGCGCCGTCCCATCCCCGTCCGTATGCGCCACCGGATAGTGGACATACCGGATCCGCTCTCCGCCAAATGTCATCACGCCCCCATCGGCCCCAAACACCTCCCCCGGCCGCCCCACCGCCGGCAACGCCCGGTCCGTGCGCTTGTAAAAGTCGATCCGCGTCGTTTCGCTTAACCGCCGCCGCACATTCTCATGCGCCAGAATCCGCGCCCCGCCCGTCCCCACCCGCACATTCCCGCCTGTATGGTCAAAATGCCAGTGCGTATTGAACAACACCCCGATCCGCGCCCCCAGCGCCCGCGTCTCCCGCTCCAGATCGCCCACCTGCTCCACCATCCCGCTATCCACCAGGAACAACCCGTCCCCCGTCACCAGCGCCGTGCTGGTGCTCCCCAAATCCGGCAGGACAAACACCCCTTTTCCCAGCCCCGTCGCCCCACCCGCCCACACCGTCCCCGCCAACATCCCCAATACTGTCCGTCGATCCATTCCGCTAGGCTACCACCCGCCGTCAGAGTTTCTTCGGCCCTTTCGTCTTCCGGTGAGCCGGATTGGACTCCTGTTGTGCTTTGCTCGAATGGGCATTCGCGATCGGCGTATGCTGGCTCGCCTGTTCGGTGTCGCCCGGCTCCTTCGCCGCCCCGGCTTTCCGCTGCAATCCCGCGGCTTCGGCCAGTTGTGTGGCGGCTTTATGGTGGTCATGTTTAGGCATTAGGATCATAGCCCTGCATGCCACGGGCCATCGCCCGCGAAAGCTCCCGTTACCCGTGTTGATCGGCCGCCGCGGTCGGCTGCACGGACCACGCCGCCGGCTTGTCGTCCTTGTCCACTCCTGCCGCCGCCATCGTCGCCTGCACCTTCCCCGGCGCATGATGCGCGGGCGCGTAGATCGTATAAACATGCATCGGCGTCGTGCCCGTATTGGTGATGTTGTGCCACGTCCCCGCCGGAACCAGAACACACCAGCCCTCCGTCACCTCCCTTGTGAACGGCAGATCATCCTTCCCCGGCCCCATCTGCACCCGGCCGCTGCCCGCGTCCAGCCGCAAGAACTGATCCGTCTCCGGATGCACTTCCAGCCCAATCTCACCGCCCGCCGGAATCGCCATCAGCGTCAATTGCAGGTAGCGCCCGCTCCAGGCCACCGAACGGTAATCGGTGTTGTCTTTTGTCGCCTGTTCAACGTCAAACGATTGCGGTTGCGGCCCAATATCTTTGATTCGATGCGCAGTATGTAACATACCTGTTCTCCTGCACGGTAAGCACCAAAGCGCCGATGTGGCCGCGCAGCAGGCGTCGCACGCCCCCAGTCAATGAATCAGCGTGACCATCTCCGGTCAGTTGACCTGACTCGGTCACCGCCGCCAACGCCATAGCGTACAGTCAAACTAGATGCGCAATCAGGGCTACGCCTACACGACCATCATCAGCAGCAAATACCACGGCCAACCCCTCCTCGCCCACCTCGCCAGCCTCTACCCCCACTCCACCCCCGAAGCCTGGCAGCTAAAACTCAACAACGGCGAAGTCACCCTCGATGGCGCCCCCGCCACCGGCGCCGAAACAGTCGCCAACGGCCAAACCCTCGTCTGGAACCGCCCCCCTTGGGACGAACCCGACGCCCCCCGCCACTTCGAAGTCCTCTTCGAAGACGCCCATCTCCTGGCCGTCAACAAACCCAGCGGCCTGCCCACCCTCCCCGGCGGCGGCTTCATGGAAAACACCCTCCTCCGCCTCGTCCAACAACAAACCCCCACCGCCAACCCCGTCCACCGCCTCGGCCGCGCCACCACCGGCATCGTCCTCTTCGCCAAATCCCCCCAAGCCGCCGCGACGCTCTTCACCAACTGGAACACCCCGAAAATCCAAAAGATCTACCGCGCCCTTGCTCAACACGTCGCCCCGCAGGACACCTACGAGATCCTCACCCCCATCGGCCTCGTGCCCCACCCGCTCATCGGCTCCGTCTGGGCCGCCAGCCCCCAGGGCAAACCGTCCAAATCAGTAGCCACAGTAGTCGCCCGCACCCACGCCACAACAACCTTCGAAGTCAGCCTCCACTCCGGTCGCCCCCACCAAATAAGAATCCACCTCGCCTCCATTGGCCATCCCCTCGTGGGCGACCCCCTCTACGGCCCCTCCGGCCTCCCCCTCGAAAACCTCCCCGGCCTCCCCGGCGATGGCGGCTACTTCCTCCATGCCCAATATCTGCAATTCCTCCACCCCATCACCGGCGAACAAATCAATCTGGAGGCCCCACTCCCCGCTGGCTTCTCCTGGCCCCAATAAGTCCACGGGCGCCAAATCACTTCTTCGCCGAACGCCAGTCAACCGTCGCGCCGATTAAGGCGTGAATCTGTCTCGCCCGTTGCGCGGCTTGCTTAGCTTCTTCCGCCCTCCCCGAATGGCGCAGCGCATCGGCATATCGTTCCAGTGTTGCGCACAAGTCCGGATGCTGCGGCCCCGCATGCGCCTCAATCTCTCCCACCGCCTGCCGCGCGTGCAGCGCCGCTTCCCGATACCGTTTCAGCCGCTGTTCCAGAACAGAAAGGTTGGAAAGCACCCGGCCGCGCGCATGGCTCGCCGCCATGCCATCAATCGCCCTCTGCAGCATCTCCGCCGCCGGCGCGTATCGCCCCCTCGCCTCTTCGATCGTTGCCAGGTCGGTCCATACCATCGCCGTAATTGCGGCATCGCCCTTGCCCAGCGCCCGTCGCACCACCACCTCGGCCTCCGGATACTTCCGCTGCTGGATCAGAACGCTCCCCAAAAGCCGCAGAATCCGCGGGTCTTCCGCAGATAGCGCCATCGCCTCCCGCGCATATCGCTCCGCCGTGCGCGCCTCCCCCAATTCCCGGTATGCCTGCGCGATGTTAAACAGGTCCGCCGTTCGGTCCGCCGGAGGAACCAATCCTAATGCCCGCTCATGATACGAGATCGACGGCCGTAACCTGCCCATCTGAAACTCCACCTGGCCCAGGACATGCAATATCTCAGCCCGTTGGCCCCCCGCCACCCCTCCGGCCCCCGCCGCATCCAGTGACGACCGCAGGTCTCGCCTTGCCTCAACCAGCATCCTGCGGCTAAGTTTCTCCACCCCGGACTTATACAGTGCGTACCAATCCGCCGCGCCCAGGCAAGTTACGCTCACATAAGTTGCTAAAATAATGCGATTCAGAATGCCAATCGATGTCATAGGTTCGATCAGTATGCATAGCGGTCTTGCCCCATCCCATAAAGGGCCGCTAAAGAAGAGGTCAGGCCTGTCTGAAGAGAATCTGAAGCGGCTGAACACAGGAACTGAAGCCCGATGATTGCCTTCGGCGGCTTTCAGATCGACCCCGAATCGCATCGCCTCTTCGAAGACGGCCGGCCCGTAAAAATCGAGCGCATCCCCCTCCAGATGCTGATCGTCCTGATTCACCGCCGCGATTCGGTCGTCTCCCGCCAGGAAATCGCCGACGCCGTATGGGGACCAGGCAAGTTCATTGAGGTCGACGAAGGCATCAATACCGCAATCCGAAAAATTCGCCGCGCTCTCAACGAAGATTCCGGGGAGCCACGCTTTCTCGCCACCGTCGTTGGCCGTGGCTACCGTTTCATCGCCACCGTGGAAGCCCCCGCCGAACCAGTCGCCGAAACCCCCATCCACCAGCCCGTCCCGCCCCCGCCGCAATCCGCCCCCCGGCCCGCCCTCCGCCGCCGCTGGCTCCTCGCCGCGGTCGCCTCCGTCGCCGCCGTCTTCGCCGCCGGTTCATTTGTCGCCCGCCGCAGCCCCGCCCCGCCGCCTCTCGTCAGCCTCACCCGCCTCACCGATGACGCCGGCTCCACCGGTTGGCCCGACATCTCCCCCGACGCGAAAATGCTCGCCTACGCCAGTAACCGCGCCGACCTCGACAACCTCGACATCTACTTCCAACCCATCGCCGGCCGCAAGGCCATCCGCCTCACCGATCATCCCGCCCGCGACGTCTACCCCGTCATCTCCCCAAAAGGCGACCAGATCGCCTTCGAATCCTACCGCGACCCTCCCGGCGTCTATCTCGTCCCCGTTCTCGGTGGCGAGGCCAAACTCCTCGCAAAAGACGGTGCCCGCCCGCGCTTCTCCCCCGACGGTGAATCGGTCGCCTACCTGAAGGTGGAAAAGTCCGGCGCCGGCTCCCTGCGCTCCGACAACATCGGCTCCGGCGGCTGGAGTACGTGGATCATCCCCACCGCCGGCGGCGAACCCCGCCCCCTCCGCCCCGAACTCCAGGCCGGCAACCCCGTCTGGGCCACGAACGATCTGCTCATCCTCACCGGCAAAGACGCCAAAGGCAAGCTCGATTGGTGGCTCACTCCCAAAGATGGCAGCTGGACCCGCCCCCTCGGCGTCTTCGAAATGCTCCGCCAGCGGCCCAACGACTTCTCCCCCGTCTGGGCCCAATGGACCCCCGCCTACGTTGAAGACCACGCCGTCGTCTTCACCGTCCGCTCTCGCGACAGCGCCAATCTCTGGCGCCTACGCTTCACCCAGGACTGGAAACTCCTGCAACCGCCCGAGCGCCTAACGATGATGAGCGACCATGTCCGCGACCCCTCCGCCGCCTCCGACGGCCGCATCGCCACCACCGTCCGAACCCGCCTCATCTCGGTGTTCGAACTTCCCATCGATCCAAACTCCGGCGCCGTCACCGGCGAACCCAGCCGCCTCACAAAATCGAAATTCTCCTCCCAGTTCGTCAGCGTCTCCGCCGACGGCGCCCAAGTCGCCTACTCCTCCTGGCGCGACGCCGAAAAACCCGACATCTATCTCTTCAACCGCGCCACCGGGCAGGAAAGCCAACTCACCGCCACCCCGCAGGACAGCGAAACCTTCCCCCGCCTCAGCCGCGACGGCAAGTCCATCATCTTTGTCCACCGCCCGCCCGGACCCAAACATTTCGTCCGCCGCATGGACCTCGCCAGTCGCGCCGAAACCACCATCTGCGACGACTGTGAGTTCATGGATGAATCCGCCGACGGCCGTTCTTTCCTCTACGCCATGTCGCCCGATCACATCCAGTACCGCGCCGTCACCGGCGGCCCCGCAACCGAGCCGGTCTACGACGCGGCCTTCACCCGCATCGCCCAGGCCAGCCTAGCCCCCTCCTATCGCTGGATCGCCTTCATGGGCGCCAAAAAGGGAGATCCCGAACATCGCATCTACATCGCGCCCTTCCAACCGGCCGGGCGCCTGCCCCGCGCCCGTTGGATCGATCTCGGCTCCGGCCTCACCCCCCTTTGGTCCCCCAACGGTGAGTGGATCTACTTCGATGACAAACATGGCGCCTTCCGTTGCATCTGGCGCCAGCGCTTCGATCCCGTTGCCGGCAAACCCATCGGCGAGCGCTCCGTCGTCGCCCACGTCCACGGCGATGGCAAGCTCATCACCACCGACGCCATGCCCGACCGCGGCATCGCCCGCGACCGCATCGTCTACTCCGTTCTCGAGGAAACCTCCAATATCTGGCTGATGAAGTAAGGTGCCCCAGCCCCCACCCCCGGAACGGCTCCACCGCAATCCCGTCCCGGTTTGCCCGCCGCGTTCTTGCCAATAGGCAGCTCGCGGTACAAATTGGAGCGTGCTACGTGACTTTGATTCTGATCGTTTTGTTGCTTCTGTTGGTCTTTGGCTGGGCGGCGGCTACTGCTATGGGCGCCGGCGGTGGGAGGTGGCCTCGGCGGTCTTTTGCTCGTAGTTCTTGTCATTTGGTTGCCGATGGTTCGAAGAGGATAAGACAGACCCGGATCAGTGTCGTATCCGCGTCCATAGTTCCCTGGACCTCGCTACAGCGATTTCGCGCCCCAGGAACGGGGTTTCAGCGATGCCTGACCCCCTTCCCCCTCTCATCCTCGGCATCGCGCCTCCAAGTCATGTAACCGCCGGGCGTCATCGGTCGCCGAACACACCGCCCCCTGCTCGCCGTCCGGTATCGCGGAACTCTCTCCACGAAGCGGACTGTACCTTGCCCCTCCCAGCAGCCGCGGCCCTACTTCCCCTCCGCCGTCAGCTCGTGATGCCGCTTGCGCGCCGCCAGAGCTTTCTCCCGGTCGCCTTGCCTGGCGTACAGCAGCGCAAGGGCGTAGTGCGCCGGTGCATACTCCGGATTCTGGATCACCACCTGCTCCAGCAGTTGCAGCGCGCGCGCCGGCGCTACGGATTTATGGAGCGCGAACGCCGCGGGCCAGAACTTCGGGTCGGCCGTAAGCGCGGTTTCGAAATAAGCGGGATTGCCCGTCGACAGCCCCAACAGGTAGGTGCCCAGCAGCGACTTGGCTGCAAACCGCTTCAACCGCGTGTCGATCGCGGCGCGTCGGCTTTCGTTCGGCAGCAGCGTCTCCAGCCCCGCATACAGCGCCTCATCGTTCGGGGAAAGGTCAATCGCCGTCAGAAAGCTGTCGATCGCCGCCTCGTTCCGCCCCTGCGCGTACAGCGCCAGGCCCAGAAGCCGGTGAAGCTCGGCGTCCTTGGTGTTAATCCTCTGCGCTTCCCGCAACACCGCCTCCGCCTGCTTCTCGTCGCGATTGTCCAGCAACCGGCGCGCGTGCGCCACCAGCCGCCGCTGAAACATCTCCCGTCCCTTGATGATCGTTGGATTCGACGGCGCCAGCCTCGACGCCTGCACCACCGCACCCGCCGCTGCCGCCGCCTCGTTGCCGCGAAGCCTCGCCTCCGCCACCGCCAGCCAGATCAGCGGCTCCCGCGGTGCCAGTTTCACCGCCTCTTCCAAGGCGATCCTCGCCCTCTGATTGTCGTTCTGTTTCAACGCCTGCACCCCGCGCTGAAACAGCTCTTCGCCCGTCGCGGCGAAATAGAAGTAGAACGCCAGAACTAACGCCATGGTTCCCGCCCCACCACGCCGGCCCCTTCTTTCACCCGATACAGTGCCCCCGCCTGCAGCGCGCCCAGCTTCTCAATCTCCCCGCTCGGCCAGCGGATCTCCACCTCCGCCGCGTCGCCGGCGAAGTGAAGCGTGAAGTCGCTCTGCGAAGCGTAGCTCCCGCCACTGGTCACCTCCTTCGTCTGCTTCCCCGCCGTCACCCGCGCGCCAATCGCGCTTCGATTCGATTGCGTCCCCGTCAGCCGCAACCCGAAGCTCTTTCCTCGCGGGCCGTCCACCTTCAGCACCGAAGGCGCCGCATTCATATTCGCGACGATCAGCTCCTCCCGCCCGTCGCCATCCAAATCCCCAACCGCAAGCCCGCGCGACGCCGCTGCCACACCCGGCCGCCCCACCGAAAACGTCCCGCCCCGGTTCCAATACACAGATCGCGCTTGCCGGTACTTCATGCCCAACTCCGGGTAAATGTGCCCGTTCGCAATCACAAAATCCGGCCGCCCATCCTCGTCCAGATCGGTCACGCCCAACCCCCATCCCACCGCGGAGCTATCCGCCCCCACACCGGACTCCTGCGTTGCGTCCACGAAAAACCAGTCCCCAAGGTTCCGATACACGCTCGGCGTCTCGTTGATGAAATTGGACTTCACGATGTCCAGCCGCCCATCCCCGTCGACGTCGACCGCCGCCACCCCCATCGACCCCAGTTCCTCCCCATCGGCCCCATACGCCGCCCCGGCCTCCACCGCCACATCCCGGAACGTGCCATCCCTGTTGTTCCGCAATAGCAGCCCCGGCGTCGAGTCGCAGGCGATGTAGATGTCCGGCCACCCGTCGCCATCGAAATCTCCAACCGCCACACCCAGTCCGTAGTGCAGTCCCGTGATGCCCTGCAACCCTCCCGCCGATACATCTTCAAACTGGCCGTTGCCCAGGTTGTGAAAAAGCTGCGGCCGGTCCGTTGGGAACCCCCGCGGTCCGCAGAATACTTCCAGGCCCTCCCACGTGCAGTACTTGGTCTCGCCCGGCCTCTGTGCCTTACCCAGATCGAAGGCGACGTAGTTGGAAACCACCACGTCCAGCAGCCCGTCCCGGTCGTAATCAAGGAACGCGCACGACGTCGAAAAGCGGTTACCGGACTCGGGGAAGGCTAGGGGCTCGAACTTGCCTTTGTTGTTGCGGTACAGGCGGCTGGGGCCGTAATAGGTCAGAAGTACGTCCGTCCAGCCGTCATTGTCGATGTCACCGGCGCACACCCCTTGGCCCCAGGCCCGCGCCGCCAGTCCGCTCGCCGCCGTTGCATTTTCGAACTTCGCCGCGCCCAGGTTCTTGTAAAGCACCGGCGCCTTCCCGTCGTTAAAAAGCAGGTCAGGATGCCCGTCGTTATTGAAGTCCACCACCGCAACGCCGTTACCGGTCATCGACAGAATGTAGCGCGACGAGCCGTCCCCATACTGGTGCTTGCCGTTCAACCCGCCCACATCCCGGAACGTGAAAGGGGGCGGACTCGTCGTCCGCCCCCCTGGCTTTGTTAGCAACGGGCGCTTGCCGCTGCCCATCCCTTGCGCGTGGATCAATGCGGGCGCCAGGAGCAGCAGCAATACCCGCATATCAGAACGTGAACTTCAATGCCGCCTGGATCAGGCGCGCATTGACGGACGTGGACGTGATCTGGCCGTAGCCGGCGTTGTCGATGTTGTTGCCGGGGTTGCCAAAGTTCGCTTTGTTGAGGACGTTGAACATTTCGGTACGGAACTGCGTGTTGAACCGTTCGCCGAACTTAAAGTCCTTGAAGATGGAGAAGTCTACCGTGGACTGCCCCGGACCGCGGAACATGCCTCGCCCGGAGTTGCCCCACGTGCCGCGCGGAGCGCGGAAGAAGGCGTTCGGGTTGATGTAGTTGCGCAGCTTCGATTTCAGGTCGCCGTCGGAGACCAGATTTACCCCGGCGTTGACGTTGGCAAAGAACGCCCCGGCCGGGTCCGTCGCAATGCCGCCCAACCCTTGGCCCGAGTCACGATTGAAAACTGTGATCGGCGTGCCCGTCTGCATCACCAGGAAGCCGTTCAACGACCAGTTGTTCAACAGAAACTTACCCGCCCCGCCACTGAACATGTTCGGTAGATCCTGGTTGAACACCAGCGTGAATCGATGCGTCCGGTCGAAGTTGGCCGGTCCCTTGGCCCGGCTGAAATCGTTCCAGGGCGTCGGGAACAGGCTCGTAAAGAAGCGCGCGCTATCGTCGCCGTTGCCCAGCGTTTTGCCCCACGTATAGGCGCCTTGCAATGTCGTGTACTTGCTGCGCTTCTTCACCGTGGTCTGGAACGAGTGATACGTGGAGGCGCCGTTCTGCGCCGTCACCAGCAGCGTGCCGAATCCAGGATAGAGCCGCGTCGTCGTGCCATTCGCCAGCGGGATGAGTGGGTTGAAGTTCCGCCGCGCCATCAGGTTCGTACCCTTCGTCCCCACATACGCCGATTCAATCAGCACGTTTCCCCGAAGCTGTTTCTGCAGGCTGAAATTGTACTGCCAGGCGTTGTCCATCTTCGTCGTCCGCTCTGTGCCCCAGATCTGGAATTGATCCGTGGTTCGCGTCGGGAACGGGATTCGGCTCGCGTCGTAACCGGGGTCAAGGTAGGTCCAGTTGTCCGGCGCGTTCAGCCGGCACGGCGTCCCGGGAGCCGAACAATCTGCTTCCACCTGCGTGGACGTCGGCGGATTGTTGAACGCCTGCTGCGCGATCTGGCCCGTCCGTGTGTCGTAGTACAGTCCGGCGCCGACTCGCATCACAAACGTATCTGTCACCCGGTAGGCGATACCGACCCGCGGTGCAATGTTGTTGCCGTCATTATTCACGGTCGCCTTCGGAACTCCGTTCACGCCGCCCTGCACGATGCCAGAACCCTCCAGCGTCCCTACGCCCTTATAGTTTTCCGGCCACCAGTTCACCATACCAAGATTGTAGGCAGCTGGCTGGAAGTGATACTCGTACCGCGCGCCCCAGTTAATGGTCAGCTTCTGGTTCACCTTCCAGTCGTCGTTCACGAACCCCGACATCAGGTTGTCCCGCATTTTCAGCTCGCCGCCCCCGCCAGGCGCGCTGAACTGCTTCAATCGCGCGTGGCTCAGCAGGAAGTCGGCATACTCGTCGCCCGAGGCCTGCCCGTTGTACTGCCAGAGTCCCCGGCTTACCTGGGCGTTCTTCGGGTTGTAATCGGCAACCTGGCTTTCCACCCCGTACTTGATATTGTGCTTCCCACGGATCCACGTCATCGTGGCCCCGCCCGTGTAGCGTTTGATGAAGTCCGACCAGTTGGCCTGATTACCAAACTGGACGTAGTTGATGATGTTGATCCGCGGCATGCCGTCGAGGTTTGTCACCCCCAGCGGTTTCAGGCCCACGCTCGCCGGCGCATCGGCGTTCTGCATCTGCAGGAACTGCGAGGAATCATCGAATCCAAACCGCGCTTCCAGCACCTGCGTGCCGGAAAACAAATGCGTATATGTAACGTTGCCCGAATCCTTCTGCCGGTTGGCGATATTGCCGAACCCCGGCAATCCCTGGCCATACGGAGTCAAGTCGCCCTGCTTGGATTTGAACCAGCGGCCCGAAATCGTGTCTTTGTCCGAGAATCGATGGTCGAACTTCACCGTCCACATATCGATATCGGTGGCAATCGAACGGGCCGCGAAGAAGTTGTTGGCGCCCGAGGAGAAGTTCGGCGACGGGATGAACTTGTCCTGAATGGCCTTGGAGATCGGGTTGATCCGCGACGCCGGAATCAGGTTCCCGGCGAACGGCTGCCCGGTCACCGGATCGTTAATCACTCGGCGCCCGGTGAAATCTCCGGCACGCATCCCGACGGTGGGGACAATGCGTTGGATCGCGGCGTTGCTCGAGTTGGCGTTCCGCTGCCGCGAACTCTCCCAGCCGAAGAAGAAGAACGTGCGGTCCTTGCCGTTGTATACCTTGGGGATTCCCATCGGCCCGCCGATATTGGCCCCGTACTGGTTCTGGTTGTTCTGGCCCCGAACGGGGTTGAAGAACGGCCGCGCGTTGAGCTTCGTGTTGCGCAGGAAGTCGTACGCCGCCCCGTGGAACTGGTTGGTGCCCGAGCGCGTCGTCACGTTGATCGTCGAACCCAGATTCCGGCCATACTCCGCGGAGAATAGCGAAGTCATCACCTTGAATTCGCCGAGAAACTCGATGGAAGGCGTTCCGTCCCCATCCGGAGCGTTGTTAAGCGGGTTCGTCGTCGGCACGCCGTCGACCAGAAGATTATTGGATCCCCGCCGCGCGCCGTTCACCGAAACCGAATCGCTTCCCGTCCCAGGGTTGTCAGCGTTAAATACGGAGCCGACCACCCCCGCCGAAGTGCCGAGGATCTGGGTGAAGTTGCGTGTCGCCAGCGGAATCGATTGAATCGTTCGCTGCTCCACCACTTGGCCAATTGTCGCTTTTTCACTTTGGATAAGCGGGGTTTCCGCCGTCACGTTAATCGTGTCGCTTAACTGACCGACGGTTAGCATGATGTCGATACGAGGCCGTTCGGACGTGTTCACGACGACCATCTGCTGGACCCGTTGGAATCCCTTGCTTTCCACCAGGATTCGGTACGAGCCAGCGCGCAGGAGCGGAAATTGATAGGCACCGTTCGCATCCGTAACGGCGCGAAACTCGGCGGCCGTCTCCTGGTTGCTGGCGGTGACGGAAGCGCCGACAATGACGGCTCCCGTAGGGTCTTTGACGATTCCAGTAATACTGCCGGTAGTTTCTTGAGCGGAGAGAATTCCCACGCTCAGAATAGCCCAGAGAAAACAGCGAGAGACGGAAATCATGCCATCAATAATAGCCCATAGGTTGTGTTCCCGAAATGAATATTCCGTGACGTCGAATGGAGGTTCGTAAAACATTCATCCCCCATCGAAAGCGCAGTCGCTAGCCAGCCCAAATGTGTTTCTCACTTAGTTCCAATTAAAGACAAGAAATCGAAAGTCGTTTCCCTGTCCCGCCCTGTCATTTCCAGCAAAACAGGGGCCCGGCGGGCCTGATCTGTTTTCAACACCAGCAAGGACGGATCGCCATGCCCGGAAATCCCGAAAAGCACGCCAATGCCGCCCGCGCTTCTCTACCGACGGCGATCCATCGTCTAACTCCGAGTCGAAAAGCCGGTCGCTGGCTCCCTGCGTTCCGATAACATCGACCCCGGCGGATGGGGCACGCAGATCATCTCCCCGCCCGCAGTGAAGACCACGCCGTCGTCTTCGCCGTCCGCTCGCGCGCCAGCGCCAATCTCTGGCGTCTCCGCTTTACCCCGGACTGGCAACGCATCAAGCCGCCCGAGAGCTTAACCCCGAGCACTTAAACCCGAGCGCTTAAACCCGAGCGCTTAAAGATGGTGATCGACCCTGTTCGCGACCCTTCCGCTTCCTCCGACGGCCGCATCGCCACCACCGTCATAGCCCGCCGTATAAGATCGAATATGGCGCATTCCGCTGCATCTGGCGCCAGCGCTTCGACCCCGTTGCCGGAAAACTCATCGGTGCTCGCTCGGTCGTCGCCCGTGTCCACGGCGATGGTAAGCTCATCATCACCGAAGCGATGCCCGGCCGCGGCATCGCCCGCGACCGCATCGTCTATTCCGTTCTCGAGGAAACCTCCAACATCTGGCTAATGAAGTAAGCCCCCCTAACTCTCCGGCCCCCGCTTCTTCGCCTCCGCCCCCGCCGGCTCCCGGAACGGCTCCACCTCAATCCGCTCATAGCAAATCTCGATAACTTCCAAACTCGACGTCCCCCCCGGCGCCTGCAGCACCACCGTGTCCCCCTCCGCCGCCTTCATCAACGCCCGCCCCAACGGTGACGTCCAGCTCACATGCCGCCGCACCAGGTCCACCTCGTCCGCCCCCACAATGCAAACCACGTGCTCCGCGCCCGCCGCATCCGCATACCGCACCGTCGCCCCGAAATACACCCGCTCCGCCGCCTCCCCCCGCCGCGGCGCCTCCGGATCCACCACCTTCGCCGCCTCAATCCGCTTCATCAAAAACCGCAGCCGCGAATCAATCTGCCGCAACCGCCGCTTGCCATATTGATAATCCGCGTTCTCACTCCGGTCGCCATTACTCGCCGCCCACGTCACCACCTCCGTCACCGCCGGCCTCTCCCGCGTCAGCAGAAACCGGCTCTCGTCCTTCAGCCGCTGCAACCCGCCCGGCGTAATGTAGTTCGGCCCCGCCATCCCCGGCGCGTCCGGCCGCGGCCGTCGTGTAAACCCCTTTTGCATCCCATTCCGTAGTCTATGGGATTCGCCCGCCACATGGAACGGCGTGCGCCGGAAGCTGGTCCCGACTGGCCCGCCGCGTGCTCACCAATAGGCAGCGAGCGTTAGCTCGCGATACAAATTGGAGCGTCCTACATGAATATGATTCTGATCGTTTTGTTGCTTCTGTTGGTCTTCGGCGGGGGCGGCGGTTACTACTATGGGGGGCCGGCGGTGGGAGGTGGCATCGGCGGTCTTTTGCTCGTAGTTCTTGTCATTTGGCTGCTGATGGGTCGGAGAGGATAAGACAGACCCGCAGCGGTGTCCGATCCGCGTTCACACTTCCCTGGACATCGCTTCAGGGATTCCGCGCCCCGGGAACGGGGTCTCAGCGATGCCTGGCCCCATTCCCCCATCTCACCCTCGGCGTCTCGCCTGCAAGTCATGTGACCGCCGGGCGTCACCGGTCACCCAACACACCACCCTCTGCTCGCCGTCCGGCACCGCGGAACTCGCTCCACGAAGCGGCAGCAGACCGTACTGCCTGTACCCGCTAGCTCGTGATGGCGCTTGCGGGCGGCCAGAACCTTCGTCCACACCACCCCGAACACCGATCTGACATTTGCCGCCACCGCCACCGCCAACGGCCTCACCGTCGCCGTCGGCCACACCCAAGCGGTCTTCCCCGGCCAGACCCAGTCCGGCAGGGCCGATGTGTTCATCAAGCAGTTCCTCCCGCCCAACAACGCGCCAACCTTCACCGCCACCCTCTCCGCGTCCTCCGGAACCGTCCTCAAAACCGGCCCGCCGCATGGTCCTGGTCCGCCCCCGCCGTCGAAGGCCCTTCGGCCCAAGCGGTCACCATCACCGCCAACGACGGCTGCGGCGGCATCACAACGGTGACCTTCCAAGGTCGCCATCGCCAATCTCCCGCCCGTGCTACGATCCGCCACTGGCCCATCCGCGCCCGCAGCCAAAAGAGCCTCCGTCACCATCGCGGCCCCGTCGCCGACCCCGGCGTTCCGGACCCCATCACCTGCCCTTTCCAGTGGGTCGATGGCACCCCCGATACAGTCAAGCCAGCCGCCACCGGAGCCTGTTCCGCGGCCCACACCTACGCCGCCGGCGGCGTCTTCGTAGTCACCATCACCGCCAGCGACGACGACGGCGCCTCGGTATTCAGAACCTTCGCCTCCTTCGTAGTCACCGACCCCAACGCCGGCCTCCTAACGGGCGGCGGCTGGACCCAGGACCCCTCCGGCCGCGCCAACTTCTCCTTCGAGATCAAAAGCGATGACGACGATAGCGAACTGAACTTCCAATCCCGCAATCTCCGCTTCCGCAGTACGGCGCACCAGTGGCTAGTCATCGCCGGCGCCCGCCCGAAGGCCAAAGGAGCGGGCAAGTGCAACGGCGCCTCCGGCTACATATACCTGCTCTCGGTAGTGGACGGCAAGATCACCGGCGGCGGCGTGGTCGACGAGTTCCGGATCAAGATCTGGAAGAACGCAACCGCCACCACGCCCCGGGCGCTTATCTACGACAGCGTCCCCACCGCCCCCGACACCTTCGACGCCGCCTACCCCCAACCTCTCGGTGGCGGCAACATCACCATCCACCCCAAGGAGTCCAAAGAGAAGAAGGACTGCCAGCGGGTCGAAATGTGGGTCCGGCTCCGGCCATCCGCGGCCGGACCCACTCAGCAAATCCGCACCGCTTGGCGCTCACCCGCAACCACTGTTCATCTTGATAGAAATCGCCAATGGAACCGCGCCATCGGCTACGTCACTCGGGCGGACTACTGAAAGCACACGCGGAAACAGCGCGGTAGGCCGAGGGGAGAACGGCAAGCGCACGTTCCTATTGGCACAGGAGGGAGAGATCACTGGAGCGGACCCAGCAATACGGAAGGTTGGCCGTTTTTGGCAGGCAGATTTTGGCAGTCAATTTGTGGGCAGGCAACTTGCTTCGCTGCCCGTTTTCACTTAGCCATGAGGCCATGGAAGTACATTTCGCACCCGATGTGGAATCACGGCTGCGGCAGGTGGCACAGGCAAATGGCAAGGATGCGGAGCAACTGGTCAAAGACACGGTCGCGCGCATGCTGGAACGCCATGCCCACTTTATCGCCGGAGTGAACAAAGGCATTGCGCAAGCCGATCGGGGCGAGTTGCTCGACCACGATGATGTGGTGAGCCGCATCACACGGCTCCAGGAGCCGTGTGACTCATCCGGTGGACAGCCGAAGCCGCCAGCGAATACATAACGCAGGACAATCCGGCCGCGGGCCGGACTGTGGCGCAAACGATCATCGGCCGCATCGCCGGGTTGGCGAACGTTCCTGGAGTGGGCCGACCGGGCGAAGTCAATGGCACACGTGAGCTCGTGATTCCACCCTACGTAATTATGTATCGTTACACCGGCGAGATCGTGGAGGTCGTCTATATCTGACACGGCGCGCAGGATTGGCGCTGAGCGGGATCAGCCACTCCGCCGAAGAGTTGACCGCCCGAGCCACCCGAGAAAACACAGATCGATGGGGAAGTACTGTGAGTGGGGTGTTCTCCGATGGCGCAAGCGCGCGAGTTCGCGGTCGAATCGCCGGCATAACGAGCCCGTCTTTTCGAGTCGCTCAATGAAAAGTCTGCCCCCGCTCGAAACCACTCTGCCGAACGGCGTCTTTGTCGGCCTACACTACAGGGATCCGTGATGAGCGATTTGGACCGGTTGCTAGACCCGCTGACAGAGATCCTGGCGCCAGAATCGGCGACGGCTTTCCTTGCGCTGCGCCCGGATCCAGACGTAGAGGCGCGTGTGGCCGAGTTGCGCCGGAAGGCGAACGACGGCTGGAAACTCGCTAAGTTCGCCTTCATTCCATCAATCGAATGGAGCGCATTGCCCCGCCACACCTGCTTTCGCGAAGATTCCGGCGGTCTGGAGTTGCCGGAACTGGCGATCTCGAGAATCAATGCCGGCTCGTACCCCGTTTGCCCCTCCCCATCTGGTCAGTGATCAAATCTGGAGGATTGTGTTATGTTGACCGGAGCCATTTGGGCTATACTTCGAATTCCCACGGGGGGGGGGGGACCTACAGTGCGGAGAGCCTGTATTGCCATAGGTGTAGACGAGGTCCTTGACGCAGCCAACTTGCCGCGTCTCTCAGCGGCAGCCAGTGGCGCGAGGACGTTCGCAAAATGGGCCAGTTCTCCGGAGCAGCAATTCGAATCCTTCTGTTTCACAGATGAAACCGGGCCCCTGAGTATCTCCGTGATCAAGGAAAAGATTCGCTCCATCACAAAAAGCGGCTCCTACAGCCAATTGGTTGTTTATTTTGCGGGTCATGGGATCCTCAAGAGTTGGGACACTGAGGTTTGGCTGCTGAGCGATGCCGCTACCGACCCCAACGAGGCGGTCAATCTCACGGGATCGGTCAGCTTGGCAAGACAGTCGGGAATTCCCCATGTGATTTTCATTTCCGACGCGTGCCGCTCACTGGCGTCGGATGTGCGGTTGGCCCAGATTACCGGGAGTCCAGTGTTTCCGATTCATCCCGTCACCTCGCAACGGCCTGAAATTGATACGTTCTATGCCACCCTGCCGGGCGATCCGTCCTATGAGGTTCCAGCGCCGCAATCGGCGGCAGACTACCGCGGGATCTTTACGGAGTGCCTCTTGTACGGCCTTGAGGGCCCCGACCAGAGCGTCTGCGAAATGGTGGGCGAACAAGACCAACAGCGTTGGGTTGTCTCATCGCGCTCACTCAAACCGTGGCTGGAACGTGAGGTGCCACAGCAGTTGCAAGGGGTCTCGATCGCGCTCAATCAGGTTCCTGAGCTTCGCGTGGAATCGCAACATCCCAAGTATCTCGCGATGTTGCCGGCCCCACCCCCTCGCCCTCCCCTCAGCTTCGGCAACCCATCTCCGCGTTCAGCCTCGTCAACTGAAAAAGCTCTGCGTGGTCTCGCCGGCCAACACGGACTCGCCGAGTTCTTTGCGCCCCAGGTGGAGATTCTCTCCGTGCCCCCGCCCGTTGCGGAGGAACGGGAAACCGCCTTCCGGGAAACCGCCTTCAATGATGACGTGCGCTTGCTGGCTTCTCTCCAGGGCCGTCAGTCGTTTGAAACGCAGACCGGCTTTACTGTGGTTGGTGCTCGAATCTCGATGGCGTTTCTCGAAGGCGTGCCCGATGGCTGTGACGTCTTTGAGGAGAACGGCGCCATGCACGTCCGGGTGCGCATCGCCGAGTCTCAGGGCTCCGTCATCATCGGATTTACCGATGGCCGGGGAACCTGTCTGGCCGCCTTGCCGGGATACATCGGCACGGTGATGGTGGTCGATGGATCTGTCGTCAATGTCAGCTACACCCCGGCGCGAAACAGCCCTCGCTGGCACGACTATGAGCATCAGCGGGACGAAGTCGAAAAACGCCGTTCGTTTGTGGCCGTAGCCGCGCGAAGCGGGATTCTGAGGCTCACCAGAGATCGCGCCGCGTCGTTTGGTGATTATGTGCGGCAATTGAAAGTTCTCGACCCCACACTTGGTATCTACGCTGCCTATGCCTATAGCCAGGCTGGAATGATCGACGAAGTGGAGAGTGTTTTTGAATGGATGGCGCTCGATCATCAGGTGCCGGTGCCATTTGATATCGCGCTGCTGGCGAATCGCTTGACCGACCCACGTGGAGCCCGGATTGCCGGAAGCACTCCCATGATGACGCAGGGGTGGGCGTTGCTCCACGAGGGTCTGTCGCTTGACCCACGCATACTGCAAACCAGCAACTACACGTTGCCCTCCCTGTGGACGACCCTCTCGGCGGAAGGCGTCGCGTTCCTGTGGCCCACATTGAGTCCGCTCGCGCAAAGGGAGATATCCGCACAATGAAAATTGTCTTTGTTCACGGTCGCAGCCAGGGCGGGGAGAATGCGGAGGAACTCCGCCTCTTCTGGGAAGGCTGCCTGGATCGCGCCTTCTACAAGGCAGGCCTCGCCTGGCCGAAGGGGGCTGAGGTTGTTCTACCCTTCTATGCGGACGATCTCGACCGCATGGTGGCACAGGTAGAGTCCCCCCTGGTTACCAACGTGTTGCTGCGCGGCTCTTCCCAGGTGTCCGACAAGGAGTTGGCTCGCGTGGAGATCCTCCGGGAAATGATGGAAGCGCAGGGCGATGCCGCCAAAAAGATTGAAGCCCAATTCACGGGGCAACCGCGCGAGCGGGGTCCGCAGAACTGGCCCTGGGTGTTGGCGCTCCTCCGGGCTCTGGACGCCACGCCCTTGGGCGGCGATGCAATCGATGCCATCACCCGCGACGTCTGGGTTTATCTTACATATGGCGGCGTGCGTGACCGCGTCGACGCGATTGTCCGTGCGGCGATTCCCGCCGAACCGTTTGTCTTGGTGGCCCACTCGCTGGGAACCATCGTCTCTTACAACATTCTTTCCCGCAGAACCGCTGGTTCTCCGGCGATTCCGCTACTGGTAACGCTTGGCTCTCCCCTCGGAATCCGCGCCATCTCCTCGCGGCTGCACCGGCCGCTGGTTATGCCCACAGCGGTGGACGCGTGGTTCAATGCCCGAGACCCGCGTGACACGGTGGCACTCTATGCACTCGACTCCGACCACTTCGACATTACCCCCGTCATCGAAAACCATTCAGACGTCGATAACTTCACCGACAATCGGCATTCGATCGATGGATACTTGGCGGACCCGGTCGTCGCTCGGCGCATCCACGGGGCTTTGTCTTCGATCAAGTGAGCGAACACGATTACGAAAACCGGCGCCCAAATCCTAGCTGGGAGTACCCTTCGCGCGAAGTACCGGGTCACCGGAAGACACGGGCCGAAGAGACACACCGAAAGACAAAACGCGAGAACCGCGTTGGGGAATTCTAACCGCCCACGCGACCGCCCTGTTGCCTGGCGGAGTCACAATCGCCGCCTGCATAACCAACCGTCTGCCTCAATATCCACCCGCACCCGCCATCCCAGCGCCGTCGCAATACTCACCTGCGCATCCAGTGAAACCCGCGACACTCTCCCCCGCAGCAAATCATCGGCCGAGGCCGCGTAACCCCCACCGCTTCGCCGCCTGCTGTGGCGTCTTCCCAATCGCATCCCATACCCGAACGAAGCTCGCAACCGTCTGGATCGCCCCTGCTTTACCCAATGTCGGTCCCCATTCCAAGGTGCCCCGGCAAACAACCACTCTACCGCGGAACCGGAACCGGCTCCTGCACCGCCCCAGGCTCAGTATCACCACCCACATACCCATCCCGCTGCGCCCGTCGAATCTCATTCCGCGCCTGCACATGGTCCATCAGCAGCGTCGTCAACGCCCCCGCCACCGCCCCAATCGCCGCCGCCTTCGCCCGGTCCCTGGGATTATTCACCACCAGCGCCCCAATCGCCGACCCAATCGCCACCCCGCTCGCCACCTTCACATCCCGCATCCGCGCCCGCTCCGCCCGCAAGCTCTCCTGCTCCGGCGTCCCCGCCAACCGCGGCCGGTTCTGCTGATAGTTCACATAAAGATCCATCAGCGCCCCAACAAGCGGCGCCGGCAACGACCCCAGCGGATTCGGCGGCGGCGCAGCCCCAGGCTGCCCCCACACCACGCCCAAAGAAATGACAACCAGTCCCAACAGTGCTTTTCGCAAGAGTCCGGTCCCTCCAGAACCAAAGATACGCCCACCTCCCACCCCGTTTCCAACAATCCTCCAACATTTTCCGCAGGTAAACACCATCCCCGCCTAACTAGCCAACGCCACCCTTCACGATGACAACCCAACACCAGTCGCAGCCAGACGATCGAAGTCCCCTTTCCGTCCCCTCGAATGGACGGCAGCAAAACTGTGGCCCTCTACAACAACCTGCCTCGTTCGGATGTCTACAGCCACATTCAAATGGAATCAAATGGAGCCTGTCACTCGCAAAGCGGCAGGATCCCTTGATCCGCGTAGGTTCCGAACGAGTGCAGCGGGTCGATAGCCTGAATTGGGAGGCGCCGTGGAAAAGAGCGTCTCCGCCAACGACCGCCAGCGGATGAGCGGCCTCTTTTCCGAGGCTTCCAGGTCGCTAGCCTGGAACTGTCGGCTCGACCCTGGTAGTTTGGTACCCAAAGCAGGACCTCTATGAACTTTGAACGAATCGAACGCTCCCCGGATGTAATGGGCGGAAAACCCTGCATTCGAGGCACACGCGTGACTGTGGCAGCGATCGTTGGACTTCTTTCCAAGGGCCACCCTCAGGAAGAGATCCTGAGACTCTACCCTTACATCGAGCAAGAGGACATCACCCAGGTGCTAGGGTACGCCGCTTGGCGCTCGGCGGAACGGGAAGTCCAACCGATAAGCACCTGAAGGTTTTGAGCGACAGCGGGTCGCGCTCACGGTGGCCGGATTTGAAGCTGTCCATGGGAGCGAGACCTGGATTTCGGAACACTGCTAGCCTTATCAAAAAGCCGCAAACCAAGTGTCATCCAGCTTCGGTCGCAAGAAATAATGCCAGACGTGATGGGTGCGGTTGTCATTTCCGCTCTCTCCGAGCTCCAGGCAGAACTCGCCAGTGGCGCCCTTGTCACCATAGACACCGACAAGCGGCGTGCCCGAATCTTGCCGCTTTAATGGAATCCCCAGCCGGGATCACAGCGACGAATATTTCCTTTCCAGAAACAGCTCGCAACACACCCCGGCCGCCGCACCCTCCTGCTCAGAAACAGAGTGCGAAACGGCCCAAGTTCAAGCACCCAGCTATGGCGCCACCCCCCGAACCCAGATCGTGGCCGATCCGTTGGTGAGGGGGGCGTTCCCAATGGAAAATCCAGGATAAACAACATACGTGCCCAGGACACCGGCTGCCGGCGGAATCCGGAAGTTGACTTGCGTCAGGCCATTAACTAAGCCCGGAGCGGCTCCCGCGTAAAGGACGTCGCTCGCGGCAAGGCGAGTCCCCTGCACCCAGACGGCAAATGCGGCGGCCGGCCTCGGCAAGGCGCTCAACGGACCGATCTGCGCCAGCGCCCCATCCTCCCCGCCCGGCGTGGTGACACCAATGCCCGTGCCATAAACCACCACGATCGATCCCGCTTCGGCGGGGTTCGCCTGCGAGTTCAGTTGGCCGTCCTGATTGAGCGCAACGGCCGGCCCCGTGCCACTGGCGTCCATCGTAAACAACTGGAACTCGCCGGGCACAACGTCGAGCGCCACGGGCGCTGCTTGCTTTCCGTCGTATTCGACGACGAACTGCGCGCGCCGCCCAGACTGGAGGCCATACGGCACAATGGCATTCACCTGCCCGGACTGCCCATAGAGCAGCGGGAGGGGGACGCCGTCCGCCAGGACGCGAAGGCTCCCGACGAAAGTCGGGTACCGGCCATTCAGGCCAGGCGCGGTGGCTGTCCCAACGGCGGGACCCAAATCGGAGCCGAGCAGCGTGACGATCTGGCCAGGAGACACGCGACCGGTGTTGCGGCGGTCGGCCGCGCCCGTAGCGCAGATCAGTTTCGGCGCGCCGGGCACGCGTGGCTGCTGGGAGGCGGCGTAGAGTTCGTCAATCCCTCGGGTCTCGCCGGGAACAAGATAGGTTGCCAATCGGACCGACGCGTCCCGCCTGTAGACCTGCAGATACCGCGGCGTCAACAACGGGTCGCATCCGCCCCGCAACCAGGCATCAGCGGTGGTAAACGCTGCCAGTGACGAAATACGCCCCAACACGGCAATGTCGCCATTGGGAACAACGCGCAGGTCGATCACATTTTGCTCCGCCGCCGGCACCAACGGGTCCACCAGCCGCGAACCGTCCGCACTCAAGTGCAACAGGAAATTCTCATTGCCTCCGAACCCAAGCGTCTGGCGATTCCCATAGATCCACGCGTCCTCGGCCGGGCCGACGTCCAGCGCACCAAGGCCTTCGTTGGCCACACCACCAAAATAAGTGGCGAACACCGCGCGAGTCCCATCCGGACTGAGGCGGACGGCATAGCCGTCCCGGTCGCCCCCGCCATAGGTGGTTTGCAGCGCGTCCTTCGTAGTAGGCGCTCCAACGGCGCTATTCCCGGTAAGGTAAACGCTGTTGTCCGGCCCGAACTTCACCGCTGCCGTGTTGAACGCTACCGGAACAAACGTGACGAAACGAAACCGCTTCCGCAAAGGATCGAACACCGCGATGGCGTTGCCGCCCTCGGCGAGCCAGGCCCCCGGAGTCACCGGCAGGCTCTTGCCGGTGGAGAGAACGAAGGCGATGGCTGAATCCGGACCGTCCGCGAACCGTAGGTTGGTTTCGGTCTCGGCTCCGCCGAAAAAGGAGGAGTAGATCAGGTCGCCGCTCCTCGGGTCCAGCATCAAAAGGAAGAGGTCTCCGCCGAAGGACGGAACCAGGCGCGGAAACGCGCCCACCGGGCCTGCGTTAACAGCCTGGTGAGCATCGGCGGTAACCGGAAAGTCGGCCGATCCGGTCCGGCCAAAAAATACGATGTTTCCGGTACTGTCCAGGGACAACCGTGACGGCAGGTCGTCAAATGACCCCGCCAGAACAGAAAAGAATAGGGGCGTACCGTCAGTACGGAGGCCGGCAACGACGGCGTCCGGACAGAAGTTCTGCCCGCTGCCGGGGTTCACGCTGCAGACCTGATCGGAAAAGGTCTCGATGGGTCCATAGCTATTGCCGGCTTTGTCCCGGACGTTGAACATCGCGTCCGGAGGGCGAGGCGCGATCGGAAGTGCAATTTCGACGTATAGCGGTTGGGAGCGGTCGAAGTTGCCGGCCGTCACGCCCACGCGGGCCGTCGAGACCGAACGGAAGCGGACATCCACGGCAACCGTAGCGCCGCGAATCTCCTGCCACGCTCGTGGTTTCTGGAATCTCCATGTGGGGATTCCGGAGATAGTCCATGTTCCCGACTCCGCGTTCAGCACCGCCGCCTGGGGCGAGTCGGATTCGAGGAATACCGAGTCGGTGGCGCCGCCGGGAGCCACCGCGAATGTGAGAGTGGGAGCGCCATCACCGCCACCGAACACCGCGTCCAGACCGGGAGCGATTGCTGTGTATTGGACTCGCCGGTGGGCGGGAATTCCGCGGCGCCAGTTGCGCGGATCGCCCTGGAAATAATTGAAAATCGCAGGCCAGCGCTCGATGGACTGGTAGGCGCCCGGCTCCCCGGCGGCGAACCGAAAGGCCGTCCCCGCCCCATAGGTGTCGCGAAGGAGGATGGCGTTCGATCGCAAATACACCCGTGTACCCCTTGCTACACCGTAGAGCCGGTACTTTACCCCCTCTGCGTCCTGGCCGGTGTTTTCGGCATAGAAAAAGAACGGGTCGGCGGCGTGCAGCCCGCAGACAGCAAGAAGCACGACCGGAAGGATTCGCATATCGATTCCAATGCACGCGCCAAGCCAAACTCCCCGGTGACGGCTCCCCCCCCCCCAAACATTCACCCCTGTGGAAAACTCAGTCACAAGCCAAGTCAAATTTATTTCTCCATTCTTTTCAACGAAATACACGAAATAAGAAATCGTTTCCCTATCCCCACCCTGCTATTTGTAACAACAGAGGGGCCCAGCGCCCGCGCACACCGCGCGGCCGCCGGGCCCCTCTCTATTTCCAAAACCAGCAAGGAGGGGCCGCCATGCCCATCGATCCCGAAAAACGCGCCGAAACCGCCCGCGCAAACGGAGCTAAGTCCAACGGCCCCAACACAAAAGAAGGAAGGGACAGGTGCGCCCGCGCCGCCACCGAAAACGCCCGCCTCCGCCGCGCCATCGCCGTCACGCTCGACTGCACCCTCCTCCCCAACGAGTCCCGCGAACTCCTCCTCGCCCTCACCCAGCACGAGTTCGCCTTCTGGCAACCCTCCGCCCCCATGGAAATACAAATGGTGCAGGAATTAATCGACATTAACTGGAAAATCAGAAGAATCCGCTTCGCCCAGAACCACGCCCTGATCGAAGCCACCGAAACCCAG
>CANIVU010000046.1 GCA_947470805.1 Acidobacteriota bacterium
TCCACAAACAACGCCGGGTCCTCGATCCGCACCAGCCCCGCCGCCCCGCCCGCCCAGATCCGCCCCAATTTATCCTCCAGCAAAGAAAACGAAGTCACTCCCTTATTCGTATGCGTGATCTGTTCCCCAATCCGCTGAAATTCTTCTACCCGCGTGCCCCCCGTCCGGTTCACCAGCAATCCCCGCTCATCGCCAATCCAAACCCACCCCCGCTTGTCCACCAGCAGCGCCTTCACCAGCCCCAGCCCCACCACCGCTGGCACCGCCGCCACCGAAATCTTCTCCCCCTCCACATCCACCACCGCCACCCCCGGCAGCCCCTGATAGGTAATCCAATACCGCCCCTTCCCGTCCACCGCAATCAGTCGCACCCACGTCCGCAACAACCCGTCTTTATCCGTCCACCGCGTCCACTTCTCCCCGTCCTTCCGGAACAGGCCCCGCGACGTCGGCACCACCAGCCGCCCTTCCTTGTCGAACGCCAGGCAGATCGCCTGATTCCCCTGCGGAACCCCCGTCAGGTCAAGCCCCGTAATCTTCACCTCCCGCCCGTTTAACTCCGCCTTGTACAGTGTCCGCGCCGCGCCCAGCCAGTAGAATCCCTGCGGATCCCGCAACACCCTATGCACGTTCGGCCCGTCCTCCACCGGCGGAATAATATACTCCCGGCTAACCGCCCCATTCTTCTCCAGCCGCACCAGCGTCGGCGGCCCCCGGTTCGCCCCCGCCAGCACCGCCCCCTCGCTCGCCTCAATCATCCCCGCAACCGGCCCATACTGCCATTCCGTCTTCGTCCCCGGCTCCCAACGCCGCTCATCCGGCCCCAGCATATAGACACCCCGCGCCGTCCCCAACGCCGTCCGCCCGTCCTGCAACGGCAGCACCCCATACACCGGCCCCACCACCCCGTCCTCCTTCCCCCAGGCCCGGTACAACGGCGTCCGCAAATCCGCCCGCAACAACCCGCCCCCGCTCTGCCCCACCCACGCCGATCCCTGCCCGTCCCAATACGCCAACTTCCCGCCAAACCGACCCGTATCCGACTTGGGCGCCAGCCATTCCAGCTCCCCCTTCGCATTCCCGAACGCCATCCCCCGCGGTCCCCCGAAATACACAATCCCTCCGCGGGACCGGTGCAATATCGTCAACCCCGTCTCCCCCGTCCCGTCCTCCTTCACCCGCCGGTACCGCCCCCCAATCCGATCGGCCACAAACACCCGATCCTGATCTCTCACCCACACCCGCCCCCACCGGTCCTCGCTCAGCCCCCCGATCGGCAACCCCACTCCCAACGGCGTCGTCCCCAAAATCCCCGGATCATTCACCCGCAGATCCCGGAACTCCAAACTCCGCCACCGCTCCAACTGCTCCGCGCTGAACTCGCAAATCCGGTCCTCGCATCCGGCCATCAACCCCCCGTTCCGTCCAAACGAAACCTGCCCCAATATCCGCCCTTCCCCCTTCACTACCCGCCACTCCGCCCCATCCCCCAACGCCAGCTTTCCCTCTTCCGTGTTCGTCGCAATCAGCCCCCGCGCGCTCACCGCCACCGACGCAATCGGATCCCGCAAAATCTGCCGGAACCGCCCGCCCTCCAACCGGTACAACCCCGCCCCGCTCCCCGCCAGCAACGTCCCGCCCGGTTCCACCGCCAAATACGTCACCCCGCGCGCCACCAGCCCTTCCGCCTCCCCAAACCCGACAAACCGGCGCCCGTCATAACGGTACACCTGCACGCCCGCTGACACCCACAAATACCCGTCCGGCGTCTGCACCGCATCGTAAGGCGCCGAGATCATCTCCGACCCCGGCACCACCTGCCACGTCTCCGCCCCCGCGGCGAACGCCAGCCCAACCGCCAACACCACCCCCCGCATGCGCTACTTCAGCTCCCGCACCCGAACTCCCCGGAACGCCGTAAAATGCCCATGATCCTGCAGCACAATAAACCCCTTCACCGGCACGCCAAACTTCTTCCACGTCGCAAATTTCCCCACCGAAACCCGCTTCTTATAATCCTCACTCCAGAAGTCAAACGAACACGCCAGCTTCCCATTCAAATACTGCTCCACATGCTTCCCCCGCGCCACAATCCGCGACTTGTTCCACTGCCCCACCGCCACCGGTTCTACGCCCTTCGCCGGCGGATACAACGCATACGCCGCCCCGCTCCACCGGTCCTCCCCGTTCTTCCCGTCCGGATGGGAACCCCCGTCCAACAGCTGATACTCCACACCCGTCCACTGCGGCCGTTCTTCGTCTTCCGTCGACCGGTAAAACACGCCGCTATTCCCACCCGGCGCATTCTTCCACTCAAACTCCAACTCAAAATCCCCAAACTCCCGCACCGTCCGCAAGTAAGTCCCGCCCTGCCCCGGTGTCCCCGGCACGCCCTGCCGGTCCACGATAATCGCCCCGTCCTTCACCTTCCATACCGGATTCACCGGGCCCCGCCAACCCGTCCAACCCGTCAACGTCTTCCCGTCAAACAGCGTGATCCACCCGCCGTCCGCCGCCATCGCGCTAACCGCCACTAACAGTACGCCCAGTATCTTCATAAGTAGATACTGTAACTTCTTTTTACCCGCCCGCGCCCGCCGCCTTGGCCTTCTTCTTCGCATGGCCCTTTTCATCGGTGTCCCAGCTCTGCGATTGAAACGCCAGAAACACGCCAATCCACTTCTCCGCCTTCCCCGCTTCCGCCGGAAAATGCAGCACCAATCCGCCGTCCTGCCACACCCCATCGTCTTTCTTGAACGCCGCCACATTCCCCTGATTCATGTGTATATCGTGGACCCCCGAACCCGGGTTGAAATCAAAGTACTGATCCCGCTTCGTCTCCGGTCCCCACGCCTGCCCGAACGCATAAATCCGCGGCTTATCGGCATGCACCGCATCCATCACCGCCTCGTCCAGCAGGTCCCCCAAATCATTCTTCGGCCCCGGTTTGATATTCGGTAACACCGTCATATCCGCCTTCGTAAACAACCCGCCCCGCACAAAGTCCAACGCCAGCCCGCCCGGCTTACTCCCCAACGGCGTAAACCCGTCCTTCAACTTCTTCAACGCCGTCCGCATCCCCGCCGGCAACGTGCTCGTCGTAAAGTACAGCAACTCCGGCGGCTTCTCTTTGGAAAGCACATTCACCGCAATCCGGTGCTGCGCCTTCCCGTCAGTCACCAGGATCTGAAAGTGGTCCTTGTTCGTCTTCGGCCGCAGGCGATGAAGCACCGCGCCCTTCAATACTCCGTAACGGTTCAGTTGCATAACCCGATAGTGCCCCGCGCCCCCCTCCCGTTTCATGTATAGTGCGTATCATGAGCCGTTTTGCGCTCAAGGCCTTGTATTGCCTGACGGCCCTCACCGCCGCCGCGCAAGCCCCATCGCCCGAGCAAACTTTCATCAACAAAAACTGCCTCGGCTGCCACAGCCGAGCCACCCGCAGTGGCAATCTCAACCTCGAAGATTCCACCCCCGCCCAGCACCCCGAACGCTGGGAAAAAGTGCTCCGCCGCCTCCGCGGCCGCACCATGCCGCCCCTCGGTATCCCCCACCCGCCCGAAGCCGCCTACCTGGCCACCATCGCTACCCTCGAAAAATCCCTCGACGGCCTCCCCTCGAACCCCGGTCGCACCGACACCTTCCGCCGCCTCAACCGCACCGAATACCAGAACGCCGTCCGCGACCTCCTCGCCGTCGACATCGACGTCACCAACCTCCTCCCCACCGACGAATCCAGCCACGGTTTCGACAACATCACCGTTGGCGATCTCTCCCCGACATTGCTCGAACGCTACCTCTCCGCCGCCCGCAAAATCGCCCGCCTCACCGTCGGCACCCCCGCCCGCGCCCCCGGCGGCGAAACCTTCAATCTCCCTCCCGACCTCACCCAAGAGGATCCCTTCGACGGTCTCCCCCTCGGCACCCGCGGCGGCAAAGTCGTCCGATACACCTTCCCCGTCAACGCCGAATACGAGTTCCAAATCCGCCTCGCCCGCGATCGCAACGAACACGTCGAAGGCATCGCCGGCACCCACGAAGTAACCCTCCTGATCGATGGCGCCCCCGTCAAATCCTTCACCGTCAAACCGCCCCCCACCGGTCAGGATCACAACCTCGTCGACAAACACTTAAACGTAAAAATCCCAATAAAAGCCGGCCCCCACACCGTCGCCGTCGCCTTCCCCCGCAAAACCGGAGCCCTCCTCGAAACCGAACGCCAGCCCTACCAGGCCCACTTCAACATGGACCGCCACCCCCGCGTCCAACCCGCCGTCTACTCGGTCTCCATCAACGGCCCTTACGGCGAGCAAGCCCCCGGTGATACCCCCAGCCGCCGCCGCCTCTTCGTCTGCCAGACGAAGGACGATGCCTGCGCCAAAAAGATCGTCACCACCCTCGCCCGCCGAGCTTTCCGCCGCCCCGTCAACGACACGGACATCGCCGCCCCCCTGAAATTCTTCAAGCAACAACCGGACTTCGAAACCGGCATCGAAATGGCCCTCCGCGCCGTCCTCGTCAGCCCCGAATTCCTCTTCCGCGTCGAAGCCGATCCCGCGAACGTCGCCCCCAAAACCGCCTACAAAATCAGCGACCTCGAACTCGCCTCCCGCTTGAGCTTCTTCCTCTGGTCCAGTATCCCCGACGACGAACTCCTCGACGCCGCCATCCAGGGCAAGCTCAAACAACCCGCCCAACTCGAACGCCAGGTCCGCCGCCTCCTCGCCGACAAACGCGCGAACGTGTTAATCACCAACTTCGCCGAGCAATGGCTCTATCTCCGCAACCTCAGCTCCTCCAACCCCGACATGCGTTTATTCGCCGGCTTCGATGACAACCTCCGCCAGGCATTCCGAAAAGAGACGGAACTCTTCATCGAAAGCATCGTCCGCGAAGACCGCTCCGTCCTCGACCTCCTCCGCGCCAACTACACCTTCGTCAACGGCCGATTAGCCAAGCATTACGGCATCCCCAACGTCTACGGCCCCCGCTTCCAGCGCGTCGAATTCCCCGAAGCCGACCGCGTCCGCGGCGGCCTCCTCCGCCACGGCAGCATCCTCACCGTCACCAGTTACGCCACCCGCACCTCCCCCGTCATCCGCGGCAAATGGATCCTCGAAAACATCCTCGGCGTCCCGCCCCCTCCCCCTCCCCCCGCCGTCCCCGCGCTAGCCGAAAAAGTGAACATGTCCAAACCCATGTCCATGCGCGAACGCCTCGCCGAGCACCGTGACAACCCCGCCTGCCGCGGCTGCCACCAGCTCATGGACCCCATCGGCTTCGCGCTCGAAAACTACGACGCCGTCGGCAAATACCGAAAAACCGAAAACGCCCGCCCCCTCGACCTCTCCGGCGGCCTCCCCGACGGCAGCAAATTCCAAGGCGTCGACGGCCTCCAAAAGGCGCTCCTAAACCGCCCCGAAATCTTCGCCGGCACGTTCACCGAAAAGCTAATGACCTACGCCCTCGGACGAGGAGTGGAAGCGACCGACGCCCCCGCCGTCCGCAAAATCGTCCGCGAAACCCAACCCAAGGACTTCAAGTTCTCGGCCTTCATCCTGTCCATCGTCAACAGCACCCCATTCCAAATGAGGAGATCGTCATGATCATCACCCAGAAATCTCTCCCCCGCCGCACCCTGCTCCGCGGCCTCGGCACGGCCCTCGCCCTGCCCATGCTCGACGCCATGGTCCCCGCGCTCTCCGCCGCGCCCACCGCCCCCATCCGCCGCCTCGGCTACGTCTATATCCCCATGGGCGCCCACATCCCCGATTGGACCCCCGCCTCCCCCGAAGGTCCCCTCGGCAAGCTCTCCCCCATCCTGAAATCCCTCGAGTCCGTGCGCGACCACCTCACCGTCGTCAGCAACCTCGAACTCCGCAACGCCTACCCCGGCACCCACGCCACCTCCAACGCAGCGTTCTTATCTGCCGCCACCGCCAAGTGGACCGAGTCAACCGACTACCACCTCGCCACCACCGCCGACCAGCTAGCCGCCAAACAAATCGGCCAAGCCACCCGCCTCCCGTCCCTGGAACTCGCCATGGACCTGCTGACCACCGTCGGCCAGTGCGATAACGGCTACGCCTGCGTCTACCAGAACAACCTCAGTTGGAGCTCGCCCACCACGCCTCTCCCCGCCGAAGCCCACCCCCGCGTGGCCTTTGAGCGCTTGTTCGGAGAAGGCGGCCCCGCCGCCGACCGCCGCGCCGAATTGAGCAAGGACGCCAGCCTCCTCGATTGGGTCAAAGAAGACATCGCCCGCCTGCAGAAGAAGCTCGGCGCCAACGACCGTACGAAGGTAGCCGAATACCTCGACACCGTCCGCGAAGTCGAACGCCGCGTGCAAAAAGCAGAAGCCGAAGCAGCCGACAGCAAGTTGAAGGATCTCGACCGTCCCATCGGCGTCCCCGTCGCCTACGCCGACCACGCCCGCCTGATGTTCGACCTCCAAGCCTTGGCGCTCCAAGGCGATGTCACCCGCGTCATCACCTTCCAACTCGCCCGCGAGACGTCGACGCGCACCTACCCCGAAATCGGCGTGGCCGAACCGCACCACCCGCTCACCCACAACGGCGGCGACCTCGAAAAGCTCGCCAAAGTGGCCAAAATCAACGCCTTCCACGTCTCCCTCTTCGCGGGCTTCCTCGAAAAACTGAAGTCCATCCCCGATGGCGACGGCACCCTCCTCGACCACACGACGTACCTCTACGGCAGCGGCATGTGCAACGCCGACAAGCACGACCACACCAACCTGCCTATCCTCGTAGCCGGCGGCAGTCGCACCCCGGGCGGTCGCCACATCCGCTACGAAAAGGCCACGCCGCTCGCAAATCTCCACCTCACCCTCCTCGACCGAGCCGGCGTCCGCATCGACTCCTTCGCCGACAGCAAAGGCAAAGTCGCCCTGTGAAACTCTCGTTGATCCTCCTGTCCGCCGTGGCCTTGTTCGCGATAGACCCGGACGGAACAACGCCCCTCCACTGGGCCGCCCACAACGACGACGTAGCCAGCGCCCAGCGTCTCCTGAAGAGCGGAGCCGACCCCAAAGCCGCCAACCAGTTCGGCATCACGCCCCTGTCGCTCGCCTGCACCAACGGCAGCGCCCCCATGGTGGAGCTTCTCCTGAAAGCAGGAGCCGATCCCAACACCACCCTCCCGGGCGGCGAAACAGCGCTAATGACCTGCTCAAGAACGGGGAAGCCGGACGCCATTCGCGCGCTGCTGAAGGCCGGAGCCAACGTCAACGCGCGCGAACAGAAGAGCGGCCAGACGGCCCTGATGTGGGCCGCTGCCGAAGGCAACGGCGAAGCCGTCGGAGCCCTGCTGGCCGGCAAGGCCGAACTGAATGCCAGAGTCGACTCCGGCTACACGGCATTCCTCTTCGCCGTCCGCGAAGGTCACATCGGTGTCGTAAGGACGCTGCTAAAAGCAGGCGTCGACGTCAACGAAACGATCCAACCCGGCCTGATCTCCGGCAAGAAATTCGCCCAAGTCCGAGCCGGCCCAAGACCCGGAACAACAGCTTTGCTAATTGCAGTAACCAACGCCCACTACGAACTAGCGAGCGTGCTGCTGGACATGGGAGCCGACCCCAACGCCTCCATCCCCGGCCTGACCGTCCTCCACGCCATCACAACCGTACGGAAGCCCGGAGTAGGCGACAACGACCCCGCCCCCGATGGTTCGGGGAACATGACCGCGATCGAATTCGTCCGCAAGATCGCCGCCAAAGGCGCGAACCTGAACGCAAAAATGACCAAGAAAATCGGTCTGGGCCTAACGGCAATCAACACCGTTGGAGCGACCCCCTTCTTCATGGCCGCCCGCACCGCCGACACCGAACTGATGCGAGTGCTAGTAGAACTCGGAGCCGACCCCAAGATCAACAACGCCGACAACTCCACCCCGCTAATGGCCGCCGCCGGCCTCGGCACAAGGTCCCCCGGCGAAGACAGCGGCACCGAGCCCGAAGTCCTGGAGGCAATCGAATATCTGATCAGCATCGGAGCCGACGTAAATGCGGTGGATGACAAAGGCGAAACCGCGATGCACAGCGCCGCCTACAAGAACTACCCCAAAGCCGTGCAGCTGTTAGCAAAAAAAGGCGCAAAGCGCGACGTGTGGGATAAACCCAACAAGCAAGGCTGGACGCCCATGCGAATCGCGGAAGGCTACCGTTTCGGCAACTTCAAACCCAGCCCCGACACCGTCGCCGCCCTCCAATCATTAAATTAGTGCCAAGCACCAATTTAATCTAGAACCTGCCAAAAATAGGATTACTCCTCCCCTCCGGCCCCCAAACAGGCCGAAAACGCCCCATATCCCCCCTCCAAACATTAAATTGGTGCCAGGCACCAATTTAATCTCCCAAACCGTGTCACACACAATTAATTCCCGCCCCCTCCCGCCACCCACTTAGCCCCTAACCCCAATCCCCTCAACACCGCCCTCCCCCGAAAACCGTGTCACACACGGATTCGCTCTCCCCGCTCCTCCACCCTCAATCAACTCGTCGTTCGCAAGATCCCGCCCGTCCGCAGTCAAGCCGAGAACACCACAAACCATTCCGAATCAATAACCTGCCGCCAGCCGTAGTACTCCACAAGCCAGCCCCCCCTACAATCCAAAACCCGCCAACCACCCTCCCCCGAAAACCGTGTTACACACAATTTCCCCGTAACACCTCCGCCACCTCCCCCTTCCCAAACCGCTCCGCCCACCCCAACGGCGTCAGCCGCAAATCCTCATCCACCGCATCCACCCGCGCCCCCCGCTCCAAAAACAGCCGCGTATTCTCCACATCCCCCCGCCGCGCAAAATGATGCAACGGCGTCGCCCCCAACCAATCCCGAAAATTCGCATCCATCCCATCGGCAAACAACAACTCCGTAATCACCCGCGTCTTCCCACCCACTCCCACCTTCCGCGCCAACCCCGGCCGCACCCGCAACAACAGTCGCACCATCTCGATATGCCCCTCCTCCGCCGCATTCACCAGCGCATCCGGATCATCCCCCAACCGCGGATCAGCCCCCAACATCGCCGCCGCAGTCACCACATCCCCGTAATACGCCAGCAAATGCAACTCCCGCGACGCCCCATGCGACGCCAATAAAGCCACCATCTCCGCATCCCCCTTCCGCATCGCCGCGCTCAACGTATCCGCCGAACTCTCCACCGGCACATTCGCATGCGCCCCCCGTTCCAACAACAACCGCACAATCTCGCCATGCCCATTACAAACCGCCATATGCAGCGCATGCCCCAACGGCGCGATCCCCTCCTCCGGCAAATTCGGATCCGCCCCCGCATCCAGCAAAAACCGCACAATCTCGATATGCCCACCCGCCGCCGCATTCCGCAACGGCGTCCCCGAACAGGCGTAATACGTCACATACTCCGACGCCCGATTCGCCGCCCCCGGATCGGCCTCCACCACCTCCCGCACCCGCCCAAAATCCCCAATATAGGCCGCCGTGCACAGGTCACAATCCGCCCCCCGAGCCCGCAAATAGTCCAAAACCTTCCGCGGCGACGTCTTCGAAGAAACGTCCCGCCACCCCCGATACAAGTAGTCCCCATTGGTCAACTGAATCGGCCGCGCCCCATCAAACCTCCGCGCATTCACATCCGCCCCCCGAGCCAGGAACTCGTCAATGATCCCCAAATGCCGCGCCATCACCGCCCAATGAATAGGCTGATTCCCCCGCTCATCCACCGCCCCGACCAGCGACGAATCCCCATCCAACAACCGCCGCACCTTCCGCAAATTTCGCTCCCGGATCGCCGCCCCCACCGCCTCCCCCCGCCGGCTCACCCGAGTCTCCAACAGCGCCATCATCTCCGAATATCCCCGCTCCCGCGCCACCCCCAACAACGTGTCATTCACCGCCAACCCCAGCGTGGACCCAGCCAACTCCAACAACACCGAAACCACCCCCAACCGGTTCTCCCGCACCGCAAAATACAACGGCGTCCGGTAAGCAAAATGACACCGCGCCAACGAAGGATCTCTAGCCAACAACCCCCGCACCGCCTCCACATCCCCCGCCTCCGCCGCCCGCAACATCGCCCAAACATCCACCCCCGTTCCCGTCGACCAAAGCAGCTTTTTTTTCGTCCGCAACTCCCGTGGGCATCGCATGCCCGCCAGTGTCCCACAAACGTCATAAACCCGTGTCAGTCACCCTATTTTTATCCGTAAAACAATAGCTAACCCCGCCCGCGTACCCCCAACGCCCGCAACCGCGAAGCCAACGTCGCCGGATGCACCCCCAACAACTCCGCCGCCCCCCCCGCCCCCGACACCTTCCCCTTCGCCTTCTCCAACGCCGCCAGCAAATTCGCCCGTTCCCGCAACCGCCACTCCCGCTCCGTCACCACCTCCCCACCAGTAGGCAAAACAACCTCCGCAGAATCCGGCAACTCAAACGAAATCACCCCGCCCCGAGCCAAAATCACCGCCCGCTCAACCACATTCTGCAACTCCCGCACATTCCCCGGCCACCCATACCCCTGCGCCCGCTCCAACTCCCGCAACGGCAACCGCGGCTCCGCCACATGAAACCGCGCGCACGCCGCCCGCACAAAATGCGCCGCCAACAACGGAATATCCTCCCGCCGCTCCCGCAACGGCGGCACCTCCATCGGAAAAACCCCCAATCGGTAATACAAATCCAACCGGAACCGCCCCTCAGCCACCTCCTTCCGCAAGTCCCGGTTCGTCGCCGCAATCACTCGCACACTCACCCGCCGCGTCACATCCTCCCCCACCCGCTCAAACTCCCCCTCCTGCAACACCCGCAGCAACTTCGCCTGCAACTCCAACGGAATCTCCCCGACTTCATCCAAAAACAACGTCCCCCCATCGGCCAGCTGAAACCGCCCCACCCGGTCCGCCACCGCCCCCGTGAACGCCCCCCGCTTATGCCCGAAAAACTCGCTCTCAAACAGCTCCCGTGGAATCGACCCGCAATTCACCTTCACCAACGCCCGCCGCCCCCGCCGACTCCGCTGATGAATCGCCCGCGCCACCAGCTCTTTCCCGACCCCGCTCTCCCCCAAAATCAAAACGTTCGCATCCGTCGCCGCAACCAGTTCCACCTGCCGCAACGCCCGTTCCAACGCCGCGCTCCACCCCAAAATCTCTCCAAACGCCCCCGCGCTCTCCACCTCCTCCCGCAAATAGTCCCGTTCCAACTCCAATTCCCCCCTCAACCGCTCCGCCTCCTCAAATGCCCGCGCATTCGCCACCGCCACCGCCACCGCGTCCGCCAGCGTCCCAATCCAACGCCAACAGTTGTCATCCGCCGCAACCCGCCGAAAAACAGCCAGAACACCCAAAACCTCCCCCCGAAACACCAACGGCCGCCCCGCAAAACTAACCAGCCCCTCCCCGGCCGCCCACTCCGGATGCCGCACCCACCGCAAGTCATCCGCCAGCCGCGGGATCTGAATCGCCTCCCCCGTCCGGGCAATGTGCCCCAACTTCAACGGACTCCCCAGATCCACCCGATGAAAACTCCCCGTCGTCCGCCCCCAATCCACCCCCTCCGCCCGTGGCGCCCCGACACTGGCCCGCAAATGCAACGCCCGCTCCCCGCCCCCGCCCCGGCAAACCGGACAATCCCGGTCCGTCTCCAGCAACCAAACCCGCGCCAACCCCACCTCCGGCTGCCTCGCCAGTACATCCAGAATTGTCCGTAAAACATCATCCAACGACCGCTGCTCGGCCAACGCCACCAGAATCGAAGGCAACTGCGAAAGGTCCATAATTATGAAATACCACAAATAGGATCGTGAAAAGTGATAAATCATGAAAATCAACAACACTAAAAACTAAATGAAATCAACAACTTAACTTTGGCCACCCCCGTGCCTTAGAAAAGGCATGCCCCGCATACAACCCATTCAAACCCAAGACGCCTCCGGCAAAGCCAAGGACCTCCTCAACGCCGTCCAAGCCAAAATCGGCATGACCCCCAACCTCATGAAGACCCTGGCCCACTCCCCGGCCGCCCTCGAAGGCTATCTCAGCTTCTCCGGCGCCCTCTCGACCGGCGTGCTCAACGCCAAACTCCGCGAACAAATCGCCATCGCCGTCGCCCAGGCCAACTCCTGCCAATACTGCGTCTCCGCCCACACGACCATCGGCAAAATGACCGGCCTCAAGCCCGAAGATCTCGCCCAAAGCCGCCACGCCCACAGCGCCGACCCCAAGATCGACGCCGCCCTCCAGTTCGCCCAGAAACTCGTTCTCCAGCGTGGCCTCGCCACAGATGGGGATCTGGACGCCATCCGCGCGAGCGGCTACACCGAAGCCGAAATCACCGAAATCGTCTCCCATGTGGCCCTCAACATCTTCACCAACTACTTCAACAACGTCGCCCAGACCGAAGTCGACTTCCCCGTCGTCGACCTGGCCCTCTAACCATGAAACCTCCATTCACCCTCGAAACCGCCTTGGTCAAAGTGCAAGCTGCCGAGGATGCCTGGAACTCCCGCGACCCCGAGCGTGTAGCCCTGGCGTACACGCCGGACTCGGAGTGGCGCAACCGCTCCGAGTTCCTCCGCGGCCGCGACGAGATCAAGGCATTTCTGCGTCGAAAATGGGCCAAAGAACTCGACTACAAGCTGAAGAAGACCCTCTGGACCTTCAACGGCAACCGCATCGCCGTGACATTTGAATACACCTGGCACAACGAGTCCGGCGAGCAATTCAAATCCTACGGCAACGAACTCTGGGAATTCGACGACGCCGGCCTCATGCGCCGCCGCCTCGCCTCCATCAACGACACCGTCCTACAAACGCAATAATCAGGTGTCAGTCACCTCATTTTTTTCCGTAATGCGTACTACGGGAAAATCGCCCCTGTGGAAAAGTCAGTCGCAAGGCAAATGGATTTATTTTCCAACCAACAAACTCAATCCATCCAATGACATACAGGAAAATCGGAATATCCCAAGCCGCCGGTTACTATACAACCACCCCATAGCCTAAAACTATGGCACTCCAAAACCATTCCAACCGCCGCGCCGAATCCGCCCGGATCAACGGCGCCAAGTCCCAGGGCCCGAATACGCCCGAAGGCATCAAGAACGCAAAAACCGCCTCCGTCCAGCATGGCCTCTACGCCACCCAGGACACCCTCGGCCACCTCATCGACAAGGAGCTCTACGCCGAATTCTGCAACGAAATGGTCGCCCTCTGGCAACCGTCCAACGCCTACGTAGCCCGGCGCGTCAACCAGCTCGTCGCCAACCTCTGGGAAATCGACCGCCTCCTCGCCGTCCGCCGCGAGTACCTGGCCGACGCCTTCACCGGCAACGCCACCACCGTCATCGACATGGAGCTCCTGCTCTCCAGCAAAGGCGACATCATCAACCGCCTCGATGTGCGCCTCCGCCGTCTCAACCTCGAAGTGTCCCGGCTGGAGACCGACATCCTGCGCCTTAAGAAACACTTCGCCACCGCGGGACCGTCCCAAGACTCGCTAAAAACAAACGACGAGCCCGAAACTACCCTGCAACCCGCTGCCGCGCCGCCGCCCGAAACGTCCAACGACGTCCCCGAGCCGCCCGCCCCGGCCACCAATAACCCCGAATTCCCGCCCCCAACCGCGGAAATCCGGCCCATCATGTAACCCCAAAAAGGACGGACCACACCCGAAGTGTGTCCAAAAATACCATGTACATCAAGGAAATCTGGCGCTACCCCGCCAAATCCATGGCCGGCGAACGCATCGCCGAATCCCCGGTCACCGCCCTCGGCCTCGCGCACGATCGCCAAATCCTGGTCGTCGGCGCCAACGGCCGCGTCGTCACCGCTCGCACCCATCACAAGCTACTAGGCCTCAAGGCCAAACTAAACGCCCGCAACGAAGTCGAAATCAACGGCCTGCCCTGGAACGCGCCCGCCATTCGCGAACTCGTCCAATCGATCGCCGGCCCCGGCGCCCAGCTCACCCACTACTCCGGCCCCGAGCGCTTCGACATCCTCCCGCTCCTCGTCGCCACCGATGGCGCCATCGACCACATGTCCATCGACTCCCGCCGCCTCCGTCCCAACCTCATCATTGGCGGCGTCGACGGCCTCGCCGAGCGTCAATGGCCCGGCCGCCGCCTCAAAATCGGCGACGTCATCCTCGCTCCGGCCCAACTTCGCGGCCGCTGCGTCATGACCACCTACGACCCCGACACCCTCGTCCAGGACCGCCGTGTCCTCCAAAACATCGTCCGGGAACTCGACGGCACCATGGCGCTCGATACCGCCGTCGAATCCCCTGGGCTCATCCGCGAAGGCGACGAAGTCACCCTGCTCTAAAACACCGCCTTCAGCGCGAACTGCACCCGCCGCGGCTCGGCCGCGCTCGTGATCGTGCCCACCCCGGCGGCATTGATGTTCGCGGCCGGGAACCCGAAGTTCGCCGTGTTGGTCGCGTTGAACGACTCGGCCCGGAACTGCACCCGAACCTTCTCGGTCACCACGAAGCTCTTGGCCAGCGACAGATCCACGTTCCGGTTCCCCGGCCCGTCCAGAATGTTCCGGCCCGAGTTGCCATACGTGTACTGCGCCTGCGTCGTAAACGCCGCCAGGTCGAACCACCGGTCAATCGACTGCTGGCTCTTCGGCAGGTTGCCATCCGCGATCCGGTTCGGCCGGTCCGCGCCGCCGGCATTCGTGATGCCGCCGCCGCTGTTCACCGTGAACGGCAAGCCCGTCTGCAGCGTCAGAATCCCTCCCAGCTGCCAGCCGCCGAACACCAGATCCGCCGCCCGGTTCGTGTTCATGAAGCTCTTGCCCTTCCCGAACGGCAACTCATAGCTCGCGCTCATCACGTAGTTGTGCCGCAAGTCGGTCGTCGACCGGCCCCGGTTCAAGTTCCGGTCCCACGGCTTCAGCGCGCCCACGCCCGAATTGCTCAGCGTCTCATCGACGTTGTCGATCGTCTTGCTCCACGTGTACGCCGAAAGGAAGGTGAGCCCCTTCGAGAACCGCTTCTCCACCTTCACCGTCATCGCGTTATAGCTCAGCCGGCCAACGGGCAACTGCCGCGTCGCCGCCGTGTAGAACGGCCACAACCGGCGGCTGGCGATCGGCGTCGGCCCCGGCGCGATGTCGAACGGCAGGTTGAAGTCCACCCCGGCCAGCATCTGCCGCGTCCCGTTCCCGTTGTAGCCAACGGTCAACAGCGTGTCGAACGGCAGTTGGTGTTGCGCGTCCAGGAACCACTGCTGCGAATACTGCGTCGGCAAAAACTCCTGCGGAATGTCGACGCCCACCAGCGCCGGCCCCGGCACCGTCGTCGCCGGCAACTGCACCGCCGGGAACCCGCCGCTCAGCGTCAGCCGCGGCACAATCCGGTCCAGCGTGCCAAACCCGATCTCCACAAAGTCCGGCGCCTGATTCGACAGCCGCGCGCCCACCTGAATGCTGTCCGGCTGCGCGTAGATCACGCCCGCGCCGGCCCGGACAACGGTCTTCTCGTTCGCCTTCCACGCCAGGCCCAGCCGCGGCGCGAAGTTGTTCTTGTCGTTCTTGCAACCGCAGTCGCCCGGGTTCACCTTCACCTGCTGCAACCGCGCGTTGGCGCCTGTGTTCGTCAGGTCCGGAATGAAACGCGACACGTTGTTCTGCACAAACGTCGCCGCGTAGAAGATGTCGTAGCGCATGCCCAGGTTCAGCGTCAGCCGCGGCGTGATCTTCCAGTCGTCCTGGATGAAGCCGGCGATCGTGTTCGCCCACATGTCTTCGCCGTTCTCGTTGCCGATCGTGCCGCCCGCCGCCATGCCCAGCATGAACTCGGCTAGCCCGTCACCGGTCGCCGCGCGGTTCGCCGGATTGGCCGTGAACTCGCGGTTGAACGCAAACTGCCCGCGCGCGAACCGCGCCGCCAGCCGCGAAATGTTCTGCCGCCGGAACTCCCCGCCAATGCGCACGTTGTGCTTGCCAAAGTTCTTGTACAGCGTATCGGTGATCTGGAACAGATCCATGTTGTTGAAGTTCGGCCAGAAGCTGCGCGAGCCGATCTCGCTATACCCGGCCGGGGTGAACCGCGACAACCCGTGGTCGTTCGACCCCGCGTTGCTCACCTTCGGAATCCCCTTGATGCCGAACTGATCGTACAGCGCCGTGTCGTAGGGGATGTCGAAGCGCGAGATGATCCGCGAGAAACCGAAGCGGAACTCGTTGGTGCCAGTCGCGCCCAGCGTTGCCGAATGCGTCGCCGCGATCGAGTGGCTGTCGATATGGGTCACCGTCGCCAGGCCGCCATCGGCGGGCAGCGGCAGAGGACCGGGCTCGTACCGGTCGCGCGTCCGCTTGCTGTAGCGCGCCGAAAAGCGCTGGCGGTCGCTGATGTTGTGGTCGCCCTTGAAGTCGTAGCTGTCGACGTCGTTCTTCTCCGAAGGCGCGAAGAAGTAGTTGTTTACGATGCCCGTCCCGCTGTTCGGCCGCGGATAGAGGTCGAGCAACTTCGGGAACAGCGGGTCCCAGCGATTGGCCGGGATGATGTTGCCAGGGAACGGCTGGCGCGTGAAGCTCGCCGCGTTGCCAACCGTGGTCGCCGGATCGAACACCGGGCGGATGCGGTTGAAGTCGCCGCGACGCAACTCGTCCACCGGCACCGTCGAAACAAAGCTCCGGCCCAGGCGCGTCCGCGTTCCTTCAAAGCTGCCGAAGAAGAACGTCTTGTCCTTGCGGATCGGCCCGCCAAACGTGCCGCCAAACTGGTTCTGCTTGTACGCCGGCTTCTTGTTCCCGGCGCGATTGGCGAAGAAGTTGGTGCCGTCCAGGTTCGAGTTCCGCAGGAACTCGAACGCCGTGCCGTGGAACTGGTTGGTGCCGGACTTGATGTTCACGAACACCTGCCCGCCCATGCGCGTGCCGTACTCGGCCGACAGGTTGTTGGTCACGACGCGGAACTCGCCGACGGCGTCGACGGATGGCTTCACCGCCTGCGCCTCAAACCCCAGCGGCCCGCCGGAGGCCACCGACGAGTTGTCCACACCGTCGATGGAGACGTGCACCTGATAGATATGCTGCCCCGAAGCGGAGAACCCGCCGTTGTCCTGCGTGCGCCCGCCGCGACCGGGATTGGTGCCCGCCGTCAGCGCCGCCAAATCCAGATAGTTGCGCCCGTTCAGCGGCAACTCCACGATCCGCTTGTTGTCGATCACCTGGCCGACGGTCGTCGTCTCCGAATCGATGAGCGCCGCCGCGGCGGTCACCTCGATGCTCTCCGTCACCGTGCCGGTCTTCAGCGTAAAGTCGATACGCGCCGTCTGCGCCACGTCGAGTTTGATCTCCGGCACTTCGGCGTTGGAGAACCCGGCGCGAGCGGCCGAGATCTTATAGCGTCCCACGGGCAGCGTCGGCGCGGTGTAGAAACCCTGATCGTTGGTGGTCAGTTCCCGGCGCAGGCCGGTGTCGATATTGACGACCGCCACCTTGGCGCCAGCCACGACGGCGTCGGTGGGGTCTTTGACCACACCTTGAATTGTTCCACTCTGAGCGAAAACGGCGCACGCGGCCGCGAAGAACCACAAGACCCTGGAAAGCATATGGACATCATATCGTCTTCTAGAAGACGTCTAATAGGTGGCCCAGCCGGTCGCGCTTGGTTCGTAGGTAATCCTCGGCGTGTGATTGCGGTTCTACGATCGCCGGGATCCGTTCCGCGACCCGCACTCCGGCCCGCTCCAGCGCCGAGATCTTGTCCGGGTTGTTCGACAGGAACCGCACGCTCGCGAGGCCGAAGTACTTCATGATCGCGACTGGCAGATCGTAGCTGCGCAGGTCCACGTCGAGGCCCAGTTGCAGGTTCGCGTCCACCGTGTCCGCGCCGTGGTCCTGTAGCTCATAGGCGCGCAGCTTGTTCATGATGCCGATGCCGCGCCCTTCCTGCTGCTCGTAGATGATCAGTCCGCGGCCCTCGCCGCCCACCTTCTCCATGGCCAGTTCCAGCTGCGCGCGGCAATCGCACCGCAGCGAGTGGAACACGTCCCCGGTCAGGCACTGAGAATGGATCCGCACAATCGGCGGTTCCCCTTCGAGCGAGCCCATCTTCAATACAACCGCCTCCTCGGTGGTCTCCCCGGTATGGCCGACAAAGCCATAGATCCGAAAAGGGCCGAAGCGGGTGGGAAAGTCGGCTTCCGCCACTTTTTCCAAACGAAATGCCTGATTTTCCGCCATGCTATCTAAAAGCGAAGATAATCTCATTATACGGCGATGCTAGAGCAGCACCTGGTAATCCTTTTGATGAAGCTCGCCGTGTCGGCGGCGCTGGCGAGTATTCTCGGCCGGTCCAGCGCTTTTCTCCGCATGCTGACACGCGAAGAACGCACGACGCCCCAGCGTTTACAGATGGCTGTGGGCTTCGCGGTGATCTTCGGCGGCGGCATCGTTTTGCGGGTTCTCACTCAGAACAACTACCAGGCGCTCGACCTGGGGCTGGAGGGCGCGCTGCTCGCCGGCGTGCTCGGCGGCTACGTCACCGGGCTCGTTGGCGGCATTCTGATTTCGCTTCCTGCCTGTTTGATGAACGGAGAATGGATGGCGATGCTCCTTTATGCGGGCCTCGGGGTGACCGGCGGATTGCTGCGGGATCTGGCGCCGTCGAAAGACGACATCTGGCGCTTCTCGCCCTATCTCGATCTCACCGTCTATCGTCTCTTCCGCGCCAAGTACGACTTCCGCGTCACGCTCTTCCACGGCTTCGTGTTGCTGATCATCATCTTCGCCGAGTTCTGCCGCTGGGCGCTCTCGCAACTCCTGCCGGACGACCGTTTCCTCTACACCCTCTACAGCTCCTGGAAGCAGCCCGACTGGCTGGGCATGTTGCTCATCTACTCCTCCACCATCTTCGCCTTCGCCATCCCGCTGAAGATCTGGAACAGTATCCGGCAGGAACAGCTGCTCGGCGCACAGCAGCGGCTGCTGACCGAGGCGCGGCTGCGCGCGCTGACCTCGCAGATCAACCCGCACTTCCTGTTCAACACGCTCAATACCGTCAACTCGCTGATCCGCACGAATCCCGAGCAGGCCCGGACGGTTGTCCGGAAGCTCTCCAATATTCTGCGCCGGCTGTTGCGGAAGGACGAGAACCTTTCTCCGCTGCGCGACGAGATCAGCTTCATCAACGACTACTTGAGCATTGAGATGACGCGCTTCGGCGAGAAGCTACGCTTCGTCAATGAGACCGCGCCGGACACGCTGGACCGGCTGATTCCATCGATGCTGTTGCAACCGATTATTGAGAACTCGATCAAGCACGGGCTGAGTTCCAAGGTGGAAGGCGGGGTGATCACATTGCGCACTCGTGTAAGGGATGAGCGGCTGCACATCGAAATCGAGGATGATGGTGTAGGAGTGGAGGAATCGAAACTGGCGACGATGTTTGACTCCGGGATCGGGGTTTCCAATGTTAACGAGCGGCTGCATGTGCTTTTCGGCGATGATTACAGGATGGACGTTGATAGCCGGCCGGGCGAAGGCACGAGGACTCACATCGAGTTTCCTGACCTGAGCGGGCGTAGATAAGATACAATGCCGCAACGACTGTCTATGCAGACTGCTGTCGCCTACAAGAGCGAAAGACTCCACAAAACGATCGCCACGCGCACCAAACGCGTGTACGATCACATCTCTCGTATCTATCCGGCGTCGACGTACTTCTTTCACCGGAAGGCGCATAAAATCGCGTTGGAGATGAGCGGGCTGCGGAACGGGATGAACGTTCTGGAAGTGGCCACCGGATCGGGCGAGATGTTCCGCCGTCTGGTGAAACATAACCCGGATGGGTATACCTGCGGCGTGGATCTGTCGCCGAACATGGCGGCGCGGACCCAGGCGCACGCGCGGAAGCAGTTCCCGAAATCGTCGCTGCACTGCCAGGCGGTGGACTGCCGTTCGCTGCCGTATCGCGATGGCTCCTTCGACCACATCTTCTGCTGCTATCTGTACGAGCTGCTTTCCACCGACGACATCTACCAGACGATGGAGGAGATGCACCGGGTATTGAAGCCGCGCGGCACGCTGACCTCGATCCTGATCGGCCAGCAGGCGGAGTTCTTCAACAAGGCCTATCTGGTGGCGGCGTCCGTTGTGCCCGCCTTCTGGGGCCGGCAGATGGATCTCTCCGCCCCGGGCATTCTGGAAGAGACCGGGTTCCGCGTGATCAAGGAACACAAGGTTCGGCAGGGCTTCTATCCTTCGCGGATTTTGACTTCGGTGAAAGACTGACCGGTTATTGCCACAAGACTGAGATCGTGCTCTGGAGCGTGTTGCTGCGGTTGCCGGCTTCGTCGAAGAGCGTGATCCAGACGGGGAACGGACCGCTGACGGAGCTGCGGGCGAACTTGGTGATGGTGAAGCGCGCCGTGCCCGGCTTGGCGAGCAGTTCGATGGTGCCGGAGGAGGCGCTGGTGCCTTCGATTAGCATCTCGACGCGGGCGCCGTTTTTGATGTCCCCGTTGGCGTCGGTAAACTCGAATTCCGCGTTGTAGTCGGCGCGTTCGGAGAAGGCGCCTTGGATGTTGGCGTTGTAGCGGCTGATGGTGATGGGCGTGAGGGCGCCGATGGCGGGGGCGTTGGCTGGGGCGGGGACGACCTCCAGCGACGCGGGTGGCGAGACGTCCCACGGGGTTCGCAGGCGAACCTGGACGGTGCCGGTGGGGGTGGCGCTATCGAGCTGGATATAGCCGCCGATGATGCGGATGCCGGTGGGGGGCGTGAGTTCGATGTTGGTGACGCCGGCGGTGTCGGTGCCGTTGATGGGGAACGGGTAGATGCGGCCGGGCCAGACGGTGGATGGCGTCAGGGAAGTAATGCGCGGCTCGCCGCGGCGGATGGTGAAGGGGATCGGGTTGGAGACGCCTTTGGGCGTGGTGACGGTGAGGGTGCGCTGGCCGGGCGTGGCGTTGCCTTCGACGGTGAGCTGAAAACCCTGGTTCCCGGGATTGTCGCCGAGGACGAGACGGGAGGGATCGGAGAGCGTCACGGCGGTGATGCGGCTGAGGCCGGTGCCGGAGAGCCGGACGGCGGCGGTTTGGCCCCAGATGAAGTCGTTGGGCGTGATGGCGGTGAGGACGGGCGGGCCTTCGGGCGCCTGGATGGAGAGCCGCAAGCGGGGCGCGGCGATGCCGGCGGCAGAGACGGTGAGGTCCCAGATGCCGGAGGTGATGTTGGTTGGGATCGCGACGTTGATTTGAAAGAGCCCGGGGCCGGTGAGCCCGGCGAACTGGATGGCGACCGGGAATTCATCGATGTTGGCGGTGACCGGGGCGGCGAAGCCCGAGCCGTAGAGGACGATCTGTTCGCCGGGGGCGGCGGGTTCGCTGGGGCTGACGGAGGCGCCGTTGGCGTGGACGGCGGCAAGCCAGGTGGGCGCGACTGGCTGCACGGCGGTCGTCGCGGGCGCGCTGGCGCCGAGGGCTGTCGTGACGGTGACCGGGACGGAGCCTGTGGCCATGGGGGAAGGCACGAGGACGTTGAGTTGGGTGGGGCTGATGTAGGCGAGTGGCGCGGAGACGCCGTTGATGCGGACGGTGACGCCATCGAGCGCGGTGGGGAGAATGGCGCCGTTGAAATCGGCGGTCCGCCATTCGCGTGTGGACTGGGCGAGGTTGGCTCCGTAGAGGGATATCCAGGCGCCGGGCGCGATGGCGTCACCGTTTGAGACGCGGTCGATGCGGGGTGTTTGGGCGGCGCCGAAGATGGCGGTCAGGAGCAGGAGGAGCGCGGCGCGCATGCTCCATGTTAATTGTTTTCCATCTTTGATAGAGTGGCGGCGAAAGGGAGTTAACGCACATGTCTACTGATCGTCGCCGTTTCGTTGGGGCGCTTGGAGTAGCGCCTCTTTTCATTCCGCAGAGCGCCTTCGGCGCCAATGACCGCGTGACGTACGCCGCCATTGCCACCGGGGGCCGGGGCCGTTATTTGATGGGGAAGTTCAAGCAGCTGGGCGCGGTTTGCGCCGCGGTTTGCGACGTCTATGAGCCCAATTTGGAGAAGGGTTCGCAGTTGGAGCCGGAGGCGAAGAAGTTCCTGGACTACCGCGAGCTGTTGGCGGGTGTGAAGACGGATTGCGTGGTGGTGGCGTCGCCCGATCACCAGCATGCGCCGATGCTGATGGCGGCGCTGGATGCGAAAGTCGATGTGTATTTGGAGAAGCCGCTGTCGCATAGCTTGGAGCAGAGCGACCGGATGATTAAAGCCGTGCGCGCATCGAAGCAGGTGGTGCAGATTGGCATGCAGCGGCGGTCTGCGCCGGCGTTGATTGAGGCGAAGAAGCTGGTGGATGAGGGGATGCTGGGGCGGATTGCGATGGTGAAGGCGCAGTGGAATTGGAACGTGGCGGGGGCGTTGGACAACTCGACGTTGCCGGGAAAACTGGATTGGAATCGGTTCCTGGGGACGGCTCCCAAGCGCGAGTTGGAGCCGATGCGGTTCCGGCGGTGGCGGTATTTTTATGACTACGCCGGCGGCAACATGACGGACCAGGGGACGCACCTGATGGACGTGGTGCAGTGGTTCACGAAGAACGGTCCGCCAAGGGCGGCGCAGGCGAGCGGGTATGTGGCGAAGATGACGGGGTCGGAACATCCGGATGTGTTCAGCGCGGTGTTTGAGTATCCGAACATGATGGCGACGTGGACGTTGGACTACTGCAACAGCTATGAGAATGGCTGGACGATTTTCCTGCAGGGCGATAAGGCCACGATGATTCTGGATGATGCCGGGTATAAAGTACTGGGCGAGCCGTGGAAGCGGGCGAACGCGCCGGTGATGGAGAAGTTGGCGCCGGTGCCGGTGGAGGCGCATATTCAGAACTTCCTGGATTGCATCAAGACGCGGCAGGAGCCGAACGCGCCGGTGGAAGTGGCGGCGGCGGCGGTGGCCGGGCCGCATATGGCGAACAAGGCGATGTTCGACGGGCGAAAGTTCGTGCGGGTGTAGCTACCCGTTGGGTGCGGAGTTGTGATCGAATGTGAGGGATGCAACTCCGCGCTCTCTCCCTTATGGTGTTCTCTGTGGCCTGCTTTGCGCAGGTGCAGATCAAGCAGTCGCCCGACCGTGTTTCGGTGTCGATCGATGGTAAGCCGTTTACCGATTTCTTCGTTGGCGCCGATGCGGTGAAGCCGTATCTGCACCCGCTGCGGACGGCGAATGGCAAGATTGTCACGCGCTCCTATCCGATGGAGACGGTGGCGGGGGAGGCCAAAGATCACCCGCATCACCGCGGGCTGTGGATGACGCACGGACTGTTGAACGAAGTGGACTTCTGGGCGAACGAGAAGAACCAGAAGGGGGCGGGGAAGGCCGGGCGCGGGACGATTGTCACGCGGCGGATTACGAAAGTTGAGAGCGGGAAGAAGAAGGGCGCGATTGGGGCCAACTTTGAGTGGCAGGATTCGACGGGGAAAGGGCTGCTTGCCGAGACGCGGCTGATGACGTTTTACTCGCATCCGACGCAGCGGTGGATTGATTTCGACGTGACGTTGACGGCGATGGAAGATGTCGTCTTTGGGGATACCAAGGAGGGGATGTTTGCGATCCGGTTGACGACGGCGTTGGAGGAGAAGCATACGGGGAAGATGCGGTCGGCGGAAGGGAAAGAGGGGGAGAAGGCGGTGTGGGGGAAGCGGTCGCCTTGGGTTGACTATGCGGGGACGTTGGAGGGAGAGAAGGTTGGTTTGGCGATTTTGGATCACCCGTCGAACCCGCGGCACCCGACGTATTGGCATTCGCGTGGGTATGGGTTGTTTGCGGCGAACCCGTTTGGTGTGCGGGATTTTGAGCGGGATAAGACGAAGAATGGGGAGATGAAGTTGGCGAAGGGGAGCGCGGTGCGTTTCCGGTACCGGTTGATTATTCATCCGGGGGATGCGGGGGATGCGAAGATTGCTGAGGAGTTTGGGAAGTATTCGAAGGTTAAGTAGTTTTTGGGTTGGTTGAGTTCTTAGTCCTGGCTGTGCGCTTGTTGCATGGCCAGGACTTTTGTTTTTGGGGGTGTTTGCGGGTGGGGACCCGGTAGGGGCTGGCGCTTCTTGGTTTCCGTCGAGATGGGGGAGCGTGGTCTTTGGGGTAGGGTGGGCGAGTTTGCGTTGGCGGACACGTGTCGCTTTCAGAAATATTTGGCGCATATCCGTCAACATTTGTTTGGCACCAGGATCGCCGTCGGGTGTTGCGGAAACGTGTCGCCATGCCAGTGCTCAGCGCAATACAGTCTCGCAACGCCGAAAGCCCCGCCGTTGGAAGCCGTCGCTTCCGTTGCGAAAACATCCGATTTAGCAAGGCCCAAAACCGTGCGGGGAGGGCTGGCAGGTACACTCTACACTGCGCCGTTTTGCGGGAGTTGGCCGAGGATCGCGCGCGTGTGCCTGGCGTTAGCGCGCAGAATTCAATAGGAACGCTCGGATCTCGCGAGCCAGAATTGCTTGCTGCTCTTCCTCGAATACGAAGCCGCCGTGAGTGGTGTTGTGCAATTCGACGACCCGCCCGTCCCTCATTTCTCTTAGGAAGCGCTCAATCTGTTCGCGTCGGTAAGCTTTCCCGTATTCGTTCCAATAGGCCACTAATTTCAGCCTTGTGGCCTCATCCCAGAGTGCCGACTTCGGAGCTTCGTCATAGGTCACAAAGAAGCCGAGAGCGGGCACTTGGATTTGTCGCAAGTCGGGATGGTACTCATTTGAACGGGCGATGAGAGCCAGAGTGGCGTTGTCGGCGCCGGGAAGCTTTAGATCTAAGCCTGCCTTTCGGCCCAGTTCCGCATTCTGCGGAAGATCGTACGCTGCGTCCAGATAGACAAGCTTCCCGACACGCTTCGGATACAAAGTGGCAAACGCCGTCAACTCATTTCCCGCGAGCGAATAGCCGACCAGCGTTGCCCGCTTGATCTTCTTGAAATCCAAAAAGGCCCGAATGTCCTCGACTAGCGTGGCGGTATCGTAACCGGCAACCGGTTTGTCCGAACGCCCCTGTCCGCGCCGCGTCAAGCCGATGGCATGAAAGCGGTCCCCAAAGCGGGTCGCGAGCGGATGAAAATCATCAGCCGAGCCGCCGAGGGAGGTCAGGAAGAGCAGAGTCTCTCCTTTGCCGCCCCAGTCTAGGTAATGCAGCTTGACGCCGTTGACCGTTGCGAACTGAGGCCTCGGTATTCCTGCCTTTGGATCCGCGAACGACACCATCCCCATGGCTGCGAGAACTGCTGTCCATCTGATCAAAGCTCGTGTCGCGAAACTCAAGTCCCTATCATAGACTTTCTACGCATCACCTCAATATCACCCTAGTCGCGCAGTGTAGAGGCGACCGGTACTCGGTCCGCCCCCGTACCGGTTCAATCGCACGGTACAGGGAACGTACGCCGAATAATGTTGGCGGAACTACGCCAAATAATCCTGAAAGTGACAGACACGCTTACGCATGTCCCCGGAGGGTGGCGTTGCTGCGTAGGAATTTCCTTCTTCTGCTTCGGCGTCGGTGTGGTTGGGGGGTGGGTTCCTGAGTGGGGCCGGTGCGTTTCTATGAAAAATGGAAGAAGGGGACAGGGGTGGTTGGCACTGTATAAGGGGATATGATATTGGCGATGCGGATGATTGGTGTTTGGATGGTTCTCGCGAGTGGGTTGTGGGCCGTGCCGGCGGGGGTGCGGACTTCGTGTCTGTCTTGTCACTCGGGGGCTTCTGCTCAGGGTGGGTTGGATTTTGGTGCGCTCTCGTTTGAGCTTTCGTCGCGGGTGGTTCGGGAACGGTGGGTGCGGGTTTATGATCGCGTTGAACGGGGGGAGATGCCTCCTAAGGGGGTTCCGTTTTCGGAGGCGGAGCGGGCTGCGTTTTTGGCGGAGTTGGGGCGGGAGTTGACGGCGGCGGATCGGGCCGATGTGCGCGCCCATGGGCGGGGGCCGATGCGGCGGCTGAATCGCGATGAGTTCGAACAGAACTTGCGGGACCTGTTGCAGTTGCCGCATTTGGACATTCGGGACATGCTGCCGGAGGACCGTGAGGCGTTTCACTTTCACAAAGTTTCGGACAGCTTGGACATGTCGCGGGTGCAGTTGGCGGCTTATTTGGACGCTACCGAAGTCGCTTTGCGGCAGGCGATGGTGACCGCTTCGGCGCCGCCTCCTATTGCGAAGTTTCGGGCGAATGGCTTTCAGTTGTTTCCGGGGTTAAGAAGCACCGGCGGGATTGAGTCCATGTTCTTTCTGAAGGGCAATGAGGGGATCAATGTTGCCACGGAACGGGCGCGGCCGTTGACGAAGGAGGAGTTGGCGGACCCCTCGATTGAGATGGGTTTGTTCCGATCGCCGGGGTGGCCGTATGGGGCGTTTCCTCGTGGGTTTGCGGCTCCTGCGGCTGGCGAGTATCGGGTTCGTTTTGCGGCGCGGGCGGTGTTGCAGCAGAAGGGGTTCAAAGTCATCGATGCTGCGCAGACTGTGCCGATGACGTTCCGGTCGCGGCGGCCCACCAATCACGATATTGCGGAGGATGTGAAGTCTGTCGGCGGGATCATGGACTTGAAGCCGGGGCAGCATGTTTATGAGACCACCGTGGTTTTGGGGGTTGGGCAGACGGTGGAGTGGGGCTTGTTGGGGTTACCGGTGCCGCAGGTGGATGCGCAGCCGGGGATTTCGGGGAGTTACCGGTATCCGCCGTTTCCCGAGGGCGGGGCGCCGGGGGTGGCGTTTCAGTGGATTGAGATTGAGGGGCCCATTCCGCCTGCCGCGTGGCCGCCGGCTAGCCATCGGGTTTTGTTTGATTCGTTGGGGGTGGGGCAGGTGCCTGCGGCGCCTAAGGAAGAGGCTCGGCGGTTGTTGCGGCGCTTCGTGGGCGCGGCTGGCAGGGCGCCGGTTCCCTTGGAAGCGTTGGACAAGTTTGAACGGTTGGTGATGGCGCGGTTGGACAAGGGGGATTCTTTCTCCGATGCGTTGTTGTCGGGGTATCAGGCGTTTCTTTGCTCGGGGCTGTTTTTGTATTTGCCGGAGCCGGGGGATTCTAATGCGGTGGCGGAGCGGTTGTCGCACTTTTTGACGGACTCGCGGCCGGATGCTTCGTTGCGGGAACTGGTGGGGAAGGGGCGGTGGCGGGAGGCTGTCGACTCGCTGGTCGCGGGGGCGGGGTTTGATCGGTTTGTGAAGAGTTTTACGGGGTATTGGCTGAACTTGCGGCACTTGCGGCGGGATGATCCGGACATTCGTTTGTACCCGGAGTACAGGCTGGATGAGTATCTGGTGGATTCGATGGAGCGGGAGACGCTCCTTTATTTCACGGCTATGGTTCGGGAGAATTGGCCGGTGCGGCGGTTGGTGGAATCGGATTTTGTGTTTGCGAATGAGCGGCTGGCTCGGCATTACGGGCTGCCCGCTATCGCCGGGTCGGCTTTGCGGAGAGTTTCACTGCCGGCGGGGAGTCCGCTGGGCGGGTTGTTGACGCAGGGTTCTGTTTTGAAGGTCACGGCGAATGGGACTTCGACTTCGCCGGTGTTGCGGGGGGCTTGGATTATGGACCGGATTATTGGGGAGCCGCCGCCGCCACCGCCGCCGGGGGTGCCGGCGGTGGAGCCGGATATTCGCGGGGCGAAGACGATTCGGGATCTGTTGAAGATGCATACGAAGTCGGCGACTTGTGCGTCGTGTCATGCGAAGTTTGATCCGGTGGGGTTGGCGCTGGAGAATTTCGATGTGATGGGGAAGTGGCGCGACCGGTATCGGGGGACTTCCGAGGGGGAACGGGTGAGCGGGATCGACCATACGGGGCACGACTTTGCGTATACGATTGCCGGGGATGTGGATGCGAGTGGCACGCTTATTGATGGGCGGAGCTTCCGGGATGTTCGGGAGTTGAAGGCGTTGTTTGCTGGGAATGCGCGGGGGCTGGCGCGGAATTTGTTGCGGCAGTTTGTGGTGTATGCGACGGGGACGCCGGTGCGGTTTGCGGACCGGGCGGAGGTGGAGCGGATTTTGGATTCTTGTGCCGGGGATGGGTACCGGGTTCGGGATCTGATTTATGGGTTGGTGGAGAGTCCGGTGTTTCGGGGAGGTGTTCGATGATTTCACGGCGCACGGTTTTGCGCGGGGCTGGGGTGGCGTTGGGGCTGCCTTTATTTGGCGATGCCAAGCCGCCGATGCGGATGTTGATTATTGCCAATAACCTCGGCGTTTTGCCGAAGTACTTCTTTCCGGAGGGGGCGGGGCGAGAGTATACGTTGTCGCCGTATTTGAGTGTTTTGGCGGATTGGCGGAAGGAGTTTACGGTGTTCAGCGGGTTGTCGCATCCGGGGGTGTCGGGTGGGCATAGTACGGACAACTGTTTCCTGACGGCGGCTCGGGGGGCTTTCAAGAGTGGCTTTCGGAATTCGATTTCGTTGGACCAGTTCGCGGCGGAGAAGTTGGGACAGGTGACTCGGTTCCCTTCGTTGAATCTGGGGGTGAATATCGATAAGGGGAATCGGAGTTTGTCGTGGACGCGGGACGGGGTGTTGTTGCCGGCGGAGGATTCGGCGCCGAAGTTGTATCAGCGGATGTTTGTGCAGGGGGATCCGGAATCGGTGGCGCGGCAGTTGCACAGGCTGGAGAACCGGGGGAGTGTGTTGGATACGTTGCTGGATGAGACTCGGCGGTTTAGTGGGAAGTTGGGCGGGGAGGATCGGGCTCGGTTGGACCAGTATGTGACCTCGGTTCGGGAGGTGGAGGAGCGGCTGGTTACGGCTAAGGAGTGGGAGTTACGGGCGAAGCCTACGGCTAGCGGGCCGGCGCCGGCGGAGATTTCGGAGAAGAAGTTGTTTTTTGAGAAGTTTGATTTGATGCTCGCGATGGCGCAGTTGGCGTTTGAGAGTGATTCGACGCGGATTGTGACGCTGATGGCGGATGCGTTTACGACGCCGGTGTTTCAGTTGAACGGGCGGGAGGCGACGACGGAGAGTTATCACGGGTTGAGCCATCACGGGCAGGCGGAGGGGAAGGTGAAGCAGTTGCAGGAGGCCGACCGGCAGCAGATGACTTTGCTGAAGGGGTTGTGGGGGCGGTTGGCTTCGCGGGTGGAGAATGGACGGCGGTTGTTGGACCAGACTATGGTGATGTATGGGAGCAATATGGGGGACGCCAACATTCACGACAATACGAATCTGCCGATTATCTTGGCTGGGGGCGGGTTTGCGCACGGGCAACATTTGGTGTTTCGGAAAGACAACAATTTGCCGTTGTGCAATTTGTTTGTGACGATGCTGCAGCGGATGGGGGTGGAGGCTTCGGCGTTTGGGAGCAGTACGGGCGGGGTGGCGGGGTTGGAAATTGGCCAGACAATTCCTGGGTGACAGTCATCCGCCATCGCCAAGGCTTCGGAGGACTGGCCCAGGAATTGTCTGGGGGTTGGTTAGCGGAAGTTGGCGGTGACCGATTTATCGGCGGTCATGACCACGGTGCAGGTGAGGGAGGTTCCGGTGCAGGCTCCGGTCCAGCCGGTCCAGGCGGAGCCGGGGTCGGGGGTGGCCGTTAGCGTCACGCTGGTGTTGGGCGCGAAGCTGGTGCCGGGGAGGCTGCTGGTAACCGTACCTTTGCCGCTGCGGGCGACGGTGAGTTTGTAGGTGGTGGACGTAGAGCCGCCACCGCCACCACCACCACCGCCACCACCGCCGCCGCCTACCCCACCGCCGCCGGCGGAGGAGAGCTTGGGGGTGACGACCATGGTGGCCTGGCCACCGTCGGAACTCCATACGGTCACGACCGCGGGGGCCGTGGGCATGATGGTTGCGCCTTTGTACTGGCCGAGTTCCAACTGCAGGGTACCGATGGCCGGACCGAGGGGGTCGGTGCCGAAGGTGAACGTGGCGTTGGTGAGGGTTGTAGTGGCGGCCACTTTCAGCATGTGCAGGTCGGTGAGGTAATCGGCCTGGACGATGGTGATGGTGGGGACGGGGACGACCGAGGCCGTGGTGGTGATGCTGGAGGCACCGAGGGTGGCCTTGACGGCGACGCCCTTGGACCCGTTGACCACGATAGTGGTGATGGGGAAGGTGGCCGAGTAGCCGCCCTGCGGGATGGTGACAGTGGGCGGAACCTGCAAGGTGCGGGTGTCACCGCTGGAGAGGGTGATGACGGCGCCTTCGGGGTTGCGCGGGAAGTTGGTCACGGTGATGACGCCGGTTTGCGCCTGGCCGCCGACGGTGAACGGAATCGTCAGGGTGGCGACGGCGACAACAGGGGCGGGGCTCAGGGTGATGGTGCCGTTGAGCGTTTGGCCGTTGAAGGACGCGGTGAAGGGCACGGGGGTGCTGGCGGCAACGGACTGGGTGAGTACGCTGAAGCCGATGGAGGAGGTGCCCTGATTGAGCGTCACCGAGGCGGGCAGGGTGACGAGGGGGTTGGCGGAGGCGAGGGTGACGGTGGCGCCACCGGCCTGGGCCGGGATGGAGAGATTGATCGTGCCGGTGGTGGAGAAGCCGCCTTCGACCGGGTTGACGGTGGCGGAGGCGATGGTGACCACGGGGGTGATGACGACGCTGGCGGCGCGGCTGGAAGAGCCGTCGGTGGCCAGGATCTTGGCGTAGGTGGGCACCTGCATACCGGCGCCGCCGGCGATGAAGGAGACCGACGCGCTGGACTGGCCGCCGGAGATCTGGATGGAGGCCGGGGCGGCGAGGAGCGCGGTGTTGCCGGAGAGGAGGGTGACGGTAACGCCGGCGGCGGGCGCGGGGCCGCCGAGGGTGAGTGTGCCCTGGACGGTGGCGCCGGGGGCCGGTTTGGCGGGCGTCAGCGTGAGGGAGGCGAGCGCGGTGGCGCTGGCCTGGCCGGGGGCGAAGACGACGGCGATGGCGTCGGGCGGCATGACGAGACCGGTGGCGGGGGTGTTGTAGGCGAAGCCGACGACGTTGCCATTGGCATCGATACCGGTGGCGACGGCGTGGGTGTAGCCGGGCGGCAGGTATTGGTTCAGGTCGACCACGGATTGCGCGGTGCCGTTCCAGACGAGGGCGTGGCGGACGGAACCGACGGCGCCCATGGGGCCGACCCAGCCATCGCCGACCTGCTGGGTGTCGGACATGGCGGTGACGCGGCTGTCGTTATAGCCGGCGGGGTGGAGATCGACGAACGACGCGGCGGTGCCGGACCAGAGGGCGGCGTGCTGCGTGGGGAGGGGGAGGGCCAGGTAGGCGTGGCCGCCCTGCTGGGTGCCGTTGGTGGCCCAGGCTTCGGAGGCGTCGTACCCGGTGGGGTTGAGATCGACGAAGCTGGCGGCGGTACCGGCCCAGAGGAGGGCGCGGCTGCCGGCGTGATAGGCGAAGTTTTCGCCGTAGGGGTAGGGGAGCGTGGAGCCGTAGCCGACCTGCTGCCCGTTCTTGACGGCGAGGGCTTTGGAGTAGCCGTAGCCGATGAGGGGGTGGAGGTTGGTGGCGACGCCACTGGACCAGAGAATGGCGTTCTGGTAGGTGGTGAAGTAGACGGGGCGTTCGCCGTAGCCGACCTGCTGGCCGCCGTGGGTGCCGAGGCAGTAGGAGCCGTCGAAGGAGATGGCGCCGTGGAGGTCGGTGAAGGTGGAACTGGAGCCGGACCACTTCATGGCGTGGTTGCGGCCGTTGAGGGTGGAGAAGGCGTAGCCGCACTGTTCGACGTCGTCGGTGGCGGTGGCCATGGAGGAGGCGTAGTTGGCGGGGTGGAGGTCGATTGCGTTGAGCGCACTGCCGTTCATCAGCAGGGCGTGACTGTTGCCGCCGCCGCCGACTTGCTTGCCGGAGGAGGCGCCGTTGATTTTCGCGCTGGTTTGGGTGAGAGGGGTTAGGTCGTTGGAGTTGTACTGCTGCGCGACGGCAGGCAGTGTTAAGAGTAGTCCGGCTGCCATCCATGAGAGCCGGAGTGTGAAGGGGATTCCCATGGTTGGTGGGACCCGGATTGGTTGGGGGCGGAACAGGGTTATGGGAAATTAATGCCGTGGCCCAGTGGTCGGACAAATCCTGGGTGACAGTCACCCAGGATTTGTCTGGTTAGTTGGTAATGGCGATGTCGACCATGTCGTGGAAGGCTTCGGGGGTTTCGATGGCGAGTGGGATGGCGGCGCCGATGGGGGCGTTCGTGGGGACCGTCAGATTGATTTGATACAGGCCGGCGAGGCCGGGGGCCAGGCCTTTGAAAAGTACGGTGGCTGGGCGGCCGCCGATGTAGACTTTGACGTCGCCGGGGACTTGGCTTAAGGGGCTTGATGGGGCGGCGGCGCCGTCCTGGATGGTGGGGGTTACGGCTCCTAAGCCGGTGAGGAAGAGGAGGATGGTTTCGCCGCGCTTGGCGGGGCTGGCGGCGTTGACCAAGGTGAAGTTGGCGTGGAGGAGGGCTCCGGGGCCGGTGCCGGCGGGGGGGATGGTGAAGATGCCGGGGCTGGATTTGGCGAGGGGGATTTCGGCGGTGTTGGAACGCTGGCCGTTGTTGACGACGACGATGCTGGCGGTTGTGCCGGTGGCCGTTAGCGGGACGAGGGCGCTGATCTGGCCGGCGCTGGTTAGGTAGAGCGGGGCGGGGGTGTTGTTGATCAGCACCTGGACGTTGCCGAGGGTGGTGGGGAAGGGAAGCGTGCTGGCGACGGTGGTGGCGGCGGCGAGGCCGGAACCGAACAACGTGAAGAAGCCGCCGGGGGAGAGGGGCGCGCCGACGGGAGCGAAGCTGGCGGCGTTGACCACACCTTGCGGGCTGATGAAGACGCCCGAGCCGGTGGGGGTGGCGGCGCGGATGGCGAAGCTGAGTTCGTAGTTGTTGGAATCGACGTTGGAGAGGCCGGTGGTTTGGAAGGTGTTGGCGGATTGGCCGATGACCAGGCGGTTGAGATCGAGGGTGCCGGTGTTGTCCGTGGTGAGGAGATAGGTGTTGGCGCTGGTGAGGTCGATTGCTCCTTCGGGCTGGCGGACGCGGAGGCTGGAGACGAGTTTGCCGGTGTTGGTGGAGTTGGAGGAGCCCGCGTAGGTGCCGGCTTTGTTGGCTTCATAGCGCAGGCCGGCGCGGAAGTAGAGATTGCGGAAGGCGGTGGAGGGGGCGGCGGATTTGGCGGCGACCCAGATGTCGTGGCCGCCGGGGGCGGTGGAGCCGAGGAGGGCGAGGGTTCCATCGGCGGAGACCCAGAGGCTGCGGACGCCGTTGAGGAGAGCGGTGCCGGGGAGGGTGAGGGTGCCGGCGCCATCGGTGGCGATAGAGTACGTTGCGTTGGCGATTTGGAATGTGGTGGTTTGGTTATTGGCGGCGGCGGATTTGGCGGTGACGGTGAAGGCGGGGGCGGCGCCGGCGCCGGTGGGCGCGAGGCGGAAGGCGGCATTGCGCATTTGGGCGGAGGAGGCGTTGGGGAATTCGAGGGCGCTGACGTCGTAGCTGCCGGAGAGGGAGGCGTTGGATTGGCCGCCGGGGGGCGCGGGGATGGCGAGGAAGAGATCGTAGACGGTGGCGGTTTCGGTGGAGGCGCCGGTGAGTGCGCCCTGGCCGAGGCCGGCGGTGATATCGGTGTTGGCGCGTTGGGGGTTAGAAATTGTGACGTAGCCGGTGGACTTGACGGCGTAGGTGCCGTTGGCGGTGAAGGCAGCGGGGGCGGCGGGGCCGATGATCTGGGAGCCGGTGAGGGTGTATGTGCCTGTCCCGGAGAAGGTGATGGCGCCGTAGGCGGTGCGCATCTCTGATACGGCGCCGGCCGAGTTTCCGAGTATCATCAGGTGGCGGAAAAAGTATTTCCCATTTAGTGAGCTATTGGAAAAGCTTTGGGAAAACAATTCCACTGCCGATAGGATGAAGAGCGCCGCGGTGAGTTTCTTAGACATTAGTCCCCATTTCGATTATTTCTGAAACTCCATATCGGCCGCAGTGTTTCGGTAGGCAGAACGATTTTGTAAATGGAGTCTGACAATGCGCGTGGCAGTACCTCTTATTTTGGGCCTATTTCCGTTTCTTTGCGCGGGGCAGGAGTGTTCTTTCTTTGGCCCGTTGCGGGAGCGGATGCTGGAGGGCGGGAAGTTTGGGCGGGTGAGCGAGGTGACGGCGCGCGTGTTGGGGCGGATGGGCGAGACGCGGATGTTTGTGCCGGGCGGGAGCCGGACGAACGCGCAGTATCAGCTGGACGAATTGGGGACCATTGACCGCCATATTTACGGGACGTTGCAGGCGCGGGGCGTGGCGGCGGCGCCGCGGACCGATGACTACGAGTTTATTCGCCGGGTGACGTTGGACCTGACGGGGCGGGTGCCGGTGCCGGAGCGGGTGACGTCGTTTATTGCTGATACGCGGGCGAACAAGCGGGAGTTGCTGGTGGATGAACTGCTGGCCAAGCCCGAGTGGGTGGACAAGTGGACGATGTTCTACGGGGACCTGTTTAAGAACAACTCGGTGAACACGAATATCCGCCGGGATGGGGACGGGGTGGCGGCGTTTTATAAGTGGATTGGGGACGCGTTGCGGACGGGGAAGCCGTACAGCACGATGGCGACGGAGTTGATCACGGCTCGTGGGACGAATAGCTACGAGCAGGGGGAGTTGAATTTTTTGCCGGGGAGCTTTCAGCCGATGGTGCCGTTGCAGGATACCTACGACCAGGCGGCGGTGGACGTGGTGCGGACGTTTATGGGGCTGGGCCATTTGAACTGTATTCTTTGCCACAACGGGCGGGGGCACCTGGACACGTTGAGCCTGTGGGGGAAGAACACGGTTCGGACGCAGGGCTGGGGGATGGCGAGCTTCTTTTCGCGGACGACGATGTCGCGGACGGCGGTGAACAGTACCGTTGCGGTGCCGTATTACTGGGGGATTGCGACGAATCCGGCGATTCGGAACGACTACACGTTGAACACGACGACGGGGAACCGGCCGGCGCGGAACCCGATTGGGACGCAGACGACGGTGGCGCCGACCTATCTGTTCACGGGGGCGAAGCCGGCGGCGGGGGAGGATTACCGGACCGTTTTTGCGCGGGAGGTGGTGGCGGATCCGCTGTTTTCGAAGGCCGCGGTGAACTATGTTTGGGAGCATTTCTTTGGGCTGGCTCTCGTCACGCCGACCGACGGGATTGACCCGGAGCGGTTGGATCCGGACAAGCCGCCGACCGATGACGGCTGGACGTTGCAGCCGACGAACGCGGCGCTGTTGCGGGATCTGGCGGCGGACTTTGTGGCGGCGAAGTACGACGTGAAAAAGCTGATGCGGCAGATGGTGTTGTCGGACGCCTATCAGATGTCGAGCCGGTATCCGGGGACGTGGGATCCGAACTGGGAGCCGCTGTATGCTCGGCACTTTGTGCGGCGGTTGTGGGGGGAAGAAGTGCATGACGCGTTGGTGCAGACGAGCGGGTTGACGCCGAGCTATGACTTGAACCGGACGTATCCGGGGTTGAGCCGCACGGAGGCGTGGGCGATGCGGAATCCGGAGCCGCTGTCGACGCCGGACCGGGGCGGAGCGGTGTCGCGGTTCCTGGACGCTTTCCTGCGGGGGAACCGGGATGACGAGGAACGGAAGACGGAGGGATCGATTTCGCAGGCCCTGGCGATGATGAACGATTCGCTGGTGTTGACGCGGATTCGGGGGACGGGGAATGCGAATTTGCTGTTGCAGAAGAACCTGTCGAAGACGGATGAGGAGTTGGTGAGTACCTTGTTTTTGACGGTGCTTTCGCGCGTGCCGACGGAGACGGAGAAGACGGCGGCGTTGGCGCAGTTGAAGGCCGGTGCGAGGACGGCGCAGGCGGAAGATTTGCTGTGGTCGCTTTATAACAAAGTGGATTTCCTTTTCAGCTACTAGGGGACACGACGATGAATGAACAGAAAGTTTCGCGGCGGCACGTCACGTTTGGGTCGGCTCCGCATTTGTCACGGCGGCGTTTTTTTGAGGTGACCGGGGCTGGGGTGGCGGGGTCGTACCTGACACAGCCGTTGCTGGCTGATGCCGGTGGGCGGGCGGTGACGACGAAGAACACGGCGAAGAATGTGATCTTCATTCTGATGACCGGGGCGCCGAGCCACGTGGATACGTTCGATTGCAAAGTGGGGCCATCGACACCTGCGACGTTGAAGGCGGAGACGGTGAACGGGGTGTTGTGGCCGACCGGGGTGATGCCGAAGTTGGGGCAGCAGTTGGGGAAGATTGCGATTGTGCGGTCGATGCGGGCGTGGGCGCTGGTGCATTCGCTGGGGCAGACGTGGACGCAGATTGGGCGGAACCCGGCGGCGGCGTTGGGGGATGTGTCGCCGAATATGGGAAGTGTTGTGGCTTCGGAGAAGGAGCGGGATCGGACGGCGTCGCAAGTGTTTCCGTCGTTTTTGGCGTTGAACGCGAATTCGGCGATGGGGCCGGGGTATTTTTCGGGGACGTATGCGCCGTTCAAGGTGACGCCGGCGACGACGGGATTGCCGAATACTTCGAACACCGATGGGAAGACGCGGAGCGATGCGCGGTTGCGGTTTCTGCACACGATCGATGACCCGTTGCGGGTGACGTCGCCGTTGGGGAAGACGGTGGAGGATTTTGATAAGTTCTACGGCGCGGCGAACGGGATGATGTTCAATTCGGCGGTGGATACGGCTTTCAAGTTTGTTGCCGCCGATAGTGTGCGGTATGGGGCGGGCGGGGTGGCGAATGGGTTTGGGAATGCTTGTTTAGTGGCCAAGCAGGTGTTGGCGGCGAATCAGGGGACGCGGTTCATTCAGATCAATGTGGGCAATTGGGATATGCACAACGATATTTACGGGACGGGGGGGAGCCCGGTGAACATTTTTAGTTTGGGGGCGGTGTTTGATGGGGGCGTAAGTGCGTTGATGACGGATTTGGAGGCGGCGGGGTTGTTGAAAGAGACGCTCATTGTGATGGCTGGGGAGTTTGGACGGACGGTGGGGGCGGTGTCGGCGTCGGGCGGGCGGGATCATTTTGTGCAGCAGTTCGCGGCGTTCGCGGGGGCGGGGGTGAAGGGCGGGAAGGTGATTGGGCAGACGAATGCGACGGGTTCGGATGTGACGAATTATGGGTGGAAGCAGGACCGGTATGTGCGGCCGGAGGATGTGATGGCGACGGTGTATTCGGCGATGGGGATTGATTGGACGAAGCAGTTGGATACGCCGTTTGGGCGGACGTTTGAGTATGTGCCGGATGCGGCAGATGGGGTGTATGGGCCTATTGAGGAGTTGTGGGGGTAGGGGGGGGCTGCCTGGGTTTTGTGTTGACGGGCATGGGCGGCGGGGATAGTTCGGCGTCTGGGGACATCCGGCCTTCGGCCCGCGGATGTCCCCGTGGGTTGGTTGCTGCGTGGGGGTGAGGGGCGGTCGAGTTTGGCGTCTGTTTGAAAGTGGTCGGACAAATCCTGGGTGACAGTCACCTAGGGTTTGTCTGGGTGGATTTTGGGGAGAACCAGGAGTACATGGCCGGGAGGAGGAAGAGGGTTAGCAGGGTGGAACTGGCCAGGCCTCCGATGACTACTGATGCCAGCGGGCGTTGGACTTCGGAGCCGGCGGAGGTGGAGAGGGCCATCGGCAGGAAGCCGAGGCTCGCTACCAGCGCCGTCATCAGCACCGGGCGGAGGCGGAGGGTGGCGCCTTCGGGGACTGCTTCGTCGTCGGGCATGCCGCTGGCGCGGAGACGGTTGATCTGGCTTACCATCACGATGCCGTTGAGCACGGCTACGCCGAAGAGGGCGATGAAGCCGATGGAGGCTGAGAGGTTCAGGTTCATGCCGCGGACCCAAAGGGCGGCGACTCCGCCGACGAGCGCGAAGGGCACGTTGCAGAGGATCAACATGGCCTGACGCATGGAGTAGAACGTGAAGTAGAGCAGGGCGAAGATGGCCACGATCGAAATGGGCAGGACCAGCGTCAGGCGGCCGAGGGCGCGCTCCTGGTTTTCAAATTGCCCGCCCCAGTCGATGAAGTAGCCGGGGGGGAGTTGGACCTCCTCGGAGACGCGGCGGCGGGCTTCGTCAGCGAAGCTGCCGAGGTCGCGGCCCTGCACGTTGCACTGCACGACGACGCGACGCATACCGTTTTCTCTCGACACGACTTCGGGGCCGCGGGCGGTGTGGACTTGGGCGACTTGACCGAGGAGGACGCGTTCGCCGCCGGGGGCTTGGAGGCGGATCTGTTCGAGCGATTCGGGGCGCTGGCGGTAGGCTTCGGGCAGGCGGACGACGATGGCGAAGCGGCGCTGGCCGTCGATCATCTCGCTGACCGGGCGGCCGCCGACGGCGGCTTCGACCATGTTCTTCACGTCATCGACGTGGAGGCCGTAGCGGGCGAGGGCGTCGCGGTTGGGTTCGATGTGGAGTTCGGCGACGCCGTTGGCGACTTCCATTTGTGCGTCGGTCGCGCCGGGGACGCGTTCCAGGATGCGGAAGGCTTTCAAGGCCAACGCGTCGAGCTTTTCGGGGTCTTCGCCGAAGACCTTTACGGCGACGTCGGCCTTGATGCCGCTGATGGTTTCGTCCAGGCGCATGGCCATGGGCTGGGTGAAGTTGTAGGCCACGCCGGGGACGGCCTCCAAGGCCACCCGCATTTTGGCGATGAGTTCTTCCTTCGTTGCTACTTTCCACTGTTCCTGGGGCTGGAGGATGACGTAGACGTCGGCTTCGAAGATGCCCATTTGATCGGTCGCCAGATCGGGGCGGCCGAGCTTGGAGACGATGCCTTTGACTTCGGGGAGTGTCATCAGCGCCTTTTCGACTTCGACGCTCAGCTTCGAAGAATCTGTGAGGGAGACGCCGGGGAGTTTCTTCGTTTGGACGAGGATGGAGCCTTCTTCGAGGCGGGGCATGAATTCGGTGCCGAGGAAGTGGACGGAGCCGAGGGCGATGGTGGCGATGATGACGCCGATGGAGATTGTGAGGACGCGGAGTTTCAAGGCGCCGGTGAGGAGGCGGCGGTAGAGCGCGCGGAGATGTTCGAACCAGCCTTCGTCGGAGTGGGCCTTGACGCCGTGGCGGAGGGTATAGCTTGCCAGCACGGGCATGGCGAAGAGGGCGAGGGCGAGGGAGCCGGTGAGGGCGGAGACCACGGTGACGGCCATGGGGCGGAACATACGGCCTTCGAGGCCTTCGAGGAAGAAGATGGGCACGTAGACGGCGATGATGATGCCGACGGCGAAGACGATGGGGCGGGCGACTTCGTGGGCGGCGGAGCGGATGACGCTGTTGATGTCTTCGTCTTCGGTGCGGGAGCCGAGGCGGGCGACGGCGTTTTCCATCATGACGACGGCGCCATCGACGATCATGCCGAAATCGACGGCTCCCAATGACATGAGATTGGCGGTGACGCCGAACCACTTCATGCCGATGAAGCCGGCCAGGAGCGAGAGCGGAATGACGGCGGCGACGAGGAGGGCGGCGCGCACGTTGCCGAGGAAGAGCAGCAGGACGACCATGACGAGCAGGCCGGCTTCGCCGAGGTTGCGGCGGACGGTGGCGATGGTGCGGTTGATGACTTCGCTCTGGTCGTAGAAGGGCACGATTTTGGTGCCTTCGGGCATTTTGACCGTGTCGAGGCGGCGTTTGACGCGGTCGATGACTTCGCGGGAGTTTTCGCCCTTGAGCATGATGGCCATGGCGGAGACGGATTCGCCCTGGCCATCGCGGAGGGTGGCGCCTTGGCGGAGGTGTGCGCCGGTTTTGACCTGGGCGACGTCGCGGATCAGGACCGGTGTGCCGGCGCGGGAGGTGATGACGATGTTTTCGATATCGCTGATTTTGTTGACGCGGCCTTTGCCAACGACGGTGTGTTGTTCCCCGGCGAATTCGAAGAAGCCGCCGCCGAAGTTTTCGTTGCTATCGGTGACCGCTTTTTCGACATCTTCGAGGGACAGGTTGTAGCGTTCGAGGGATTCGGGGCGCACCTCGATTTCGTACTGGCGGGTGAGGCCGCCCCAGGTTTCGACTTCGACGATGCCGGGGACTGTCCGGAGGAGCGGGCGAATGACCCAATCGAGGAAGGCCTTCTTTTCATCGAGGGGGACTTTGGCGCCTTCGATGGTGAACTGGTAGACCTCACCGAACGGAGTGGCGTTGGGGCCGAGGGAGGGTTCGAGACCGGCGGGGAGGCGGCCGCGGACCTCTTGGAGCCGCTCGTTGACGAGCTGGCGGGCAAAGTAGGGGCTGACGGAATCGTCGAAGACGACGGTGATTTTCGACAGGGCGAATTTGGAGACGCTGCGGGCTTCGGTGACGCGGGGGAGGCCCATGAGGGAGGTTTCGAGTGGCCAGGAGACGAGGCGTTCGACCTCGGTGGGGGGCATGCCGGGCGAGTCGGTGACGACGGTGACCTGGTTGTTGGTGAGGTCGGGGAAGGCGTCGATGGGGAGTTCAAGGAGGCTGAAGATGCCTCCGCCGATTAGCAGGCCGAGGGCGGCGAGGACGAGGATGCGGTTGCGGAGAGCGGCGTCGATGAGGCGGTTGAGCACTTATTCCTCGGTGAGGGTCGACTTGAGCATTTCGGATTTGAGGAGGAAAGCGCCGCGGGTGACGACTTTGTCGCCGGGGGCGAGGCCGGAGAGGATGGCGATGGCGCCGGCGGCGCGGGAGCCGGTTTCAACGGCGCGGGCCTTGAATTTGCCGGGTTCGCCGGCGACGAAGACGATGTTGTGACCGTTCAATTCCTGGATGGATTCCTGGGGGACGTAGAGGGCTTCGCCGGTGCCGCCGGAGACGATTTCGGCGGCGGCGTACATTTCAGGTTTGAGGTCGCCGCGGGGGTTGGAGAGGACGATGCGGGCCTGGACGGTGCGGGTGGCGGGGTCGAGCTGATCGCCGATGCGGGAGAGGCGGCCGGGGAAGGGTTTGTCTTCGAAGGCGCGGACGAAGACTTGGGTGTTCATCCCGGTTTTGAGGCGGCCGAGGTTTTCTTCGGGGACGGCGGCGAGCATCCAGATGGAGGAGAGGTCGGAGATGACGAAGAGGTCGTCACCGGGTTTGGCGACTGAGCCGGCGGAGACGGAGCGGGAGATGATGACGCCGGAGGAGGGGGCTTTGATGGGGGCGGTGTCGTCGTCGTGATCGAACTCGCCTTGCTTGTGGCCGGGGGGATCTTCGGCGGCGACTTCGAGGAATTCTTCGAGGTGCTGGCGGGTGCGGGCGAGTTCGAGCTGGGCGGATTCAATGGTGGAGGCGGTGTTTTTCAGCTCGTTGTCGGCGTGGTCGAGTTGTTCCTGGGAGGCGGCTTTGAGATCGAGGAGGCGTTTGATGCGGTCGCGGTTTTTCTGGGCGAAGGAGAGCTGGGTTTTGAGGCGGGAGAGCTCGACCTTGGCCTTTTGATAATCGCTGCGGGATTCGTGGATGTCGTGGGAGTGGAGGCGGGCGAGGACTTGCCCCTTTTGGACGCGGTCGCCGACGTTGAAGTAGATTTTGACGATGCGGCCATCGATGACGGCGCCGGCTTTGTGGGTTTTTTCCTCGTCGGCGACGAGGCGGCCGTTGACTCGGAAGGTGGTGGGGACGTTGCGTTTTTCGACGTCGACGAGTTGGATGCCGGCGGTTTTCTGGAGTTCGGCGGAGAGGTGGACTTCGCCGGGTTCGGGCTTGGCTTCTTTGGCGCCTTTGGTTTCTGCTGGTTTGGCGGGTTCGGGGGATTTGGGGCCGCAGGCTAGTAGTGCCAGGGCCAGAGGGATGAGGGCGAGGCGGATCACGGCATGACTCCCATTGCCGTGTCGACGGCGGATTCACTGAGGCGGAATTCGGTTTGGGCCTGGACGCGGAGGAGTTCGGTTTCGAGGCGAACGCGTTCGGCGTCGAGGAGGCGGAGGAGATCGGCGCCACCTTCGCGGTAGGCGGCCTGGGCGATGCGGGCGGTATCGCGGGCGTGCTGGGAGAGCGCGGTTAGCATGCCGGAGATTTGGGATTGGCGGAGGCGGTAGGCGGAGTAGGCGGCGCGGATTTCGGCGCGGACGAGGGCTTCGGCGGCGGCGACGTTGGAACGGGCGACGCGGACTTCGGCGGCTGCGGCGGCCAGGTTGCCCTGATTTTTGTTGCGCCAGGGGAGATCCATATTGAGGTAGGCGAGAAGGCCGTCGTAGCCGTTGGTGCGTTTGTAGCCGGCGGAGAGGTCGATATCGGGCCGGGCGATGGCGGTTTGGAGTTGTTCGTTGGCGGCAGCGGCGGCGACGCCCTGGCGGGCGAGGCGGACTTCGGCGCGGCGGTTTAGGGCCTCGTCGATGTTTTCGGCGGGGATTTGCGATTTTTCGTCGAGGGTATCGGCGATTTTGAGATTGTCGTCGAAGACGGTCCGGCCCATTTCGCGTTGGAGGTTGATGATCGCCTTTTCGGCGGCGAGGGTGGCACCGGAGGCGGCGAGGCGGAGGCGCTCGTTTTCGAGTTTGATACGGATCAAGTCCGCTTCGGCCATGTTTCCTTCTTTGACACGCACCTCGTTGTAGGCGACTGTTTGGGCGAAGTTGGTTACCGTCTCGTTATAAACAGCGGCGATGCGGGCGGCGCCGGCGGCGGACCAGAAGGCTTCGCGGACTTGGGCGGCGATGCGTTGGGCGAGGATATCGCGGGCGATGGCGGCGAGTTCTTTGTTGGCGGTAGCGAGATCGGTACGGCGTTCGCGTTTGCGGGCGGTTTCGAGGGTTTGGGTGAGATAGAGGAAGTAGTCGTTATCGATGGCGGGGCGGTAGGGGGATTGCCAGCCGCCGCGAAGATTTTCGAGTTGGAGGGAGAGGCGGGGGTTGGGTTTGAGGGCGGCTTGTTCGAGGAGGCCGGCGGCGGTGGAGACGCGGCCGTCGGCGGCGGCGAGGAGCGGGTGTTTTTCGATGGCCTCGCGGATGGCCGAGGCAAGGGTGAGCGGCTGTTGGGAGAACAGGGAGAGGGGGAGTAAGAGGGCTAGTAGGGCGATGGGCCGAGTGGCTGGCACAACGTTGAGTGTAACAGAGCATGCCTCTTGTTTTCAGTGATTTACAGGCGCAACTGACTTGCAGGTGGTAGGTGTTCCGGGGGTGTTGTTCGAGAAAATTTACCTAGACTCGAAACTTGCCATGGTGGAGGGGGTTCAATCCCTTAGAATCAAGGCTATGGCCGCCGAGGTTCATGAAGAGCCTGGCACGCCGACGGGGCAAGGGTGTTGCCAAGACAGTTAGGGGACCAATCCAGATGAAACGAAGTGCTTATCCGGCGCTGCTGGGGATTTTGTTTTCCGGAGCGACGTTGGTATTGGGACAGACGCAGGATGCGGAAGTCACGGGTGACCACGCGGAATGTGTCTTTTTTGGGGCGAAGCGGGCTCAGTTCATGACCGAGACGATGCGGGCGGCGCGCGGGGCGCGGGCGTCGTTTTCGCAGGAGACGGAAGAGATTGTAGGGCGGCTGGGCGGGTTGCGAGAGACGCAGCAGTTTGTGCCGGGCGGGTCGCGGACGTACGCGAACCAGAAGGGATCGGACGCGAATAATCTGATCGACCGGCATATCTTTGGGGTTTTGCAGGCCAAGGGCGTGCAGCCGGCGGCGCGGACTTCGGATTACGAGTTTATTCGCCGGGCGTCGTTGGACCTGACGGGGCGAGTGCCGAAGCCGGAGCGGGTGACGGCGTTTGTGAGCGATTCCGATCCGGACAAGCGGGCGAAGTATGTGGACGAGTTGCTGGCGTCGCCGGAGTGGGTGGACAAGTGGGCGATGTTCTTTGGCGATTTGTTCAAGAACACCGATCAGATCCGGGCGACGGGGACGTTGCGGCGGGCTGAGGGGCGAGAGGCGTTTTATAGCTGGATTGTGAAATCGCTGCAGGATGGGAAGCCCTACAACAAGATGGCGTTTGAGTTGATTGCGGCCGAAGGGGCGAACTCCTGGACGCAGGGCGAGTTGAACTGGCAGATTGGGAATCGGACGACGGGCGGGCCGGCGCAGGACAACTTCGACCAGATGGCGTCATCGACAGCGGAGACGTTCCTGGGCAACGCGCATTTCAACTGCATTGTTTGCCACAACGGGCGCGGGCATTTGGACACGTTGAGCCTGTGGGGGAAGAATTCGAGCCGGATGCATGGGTACGGGTTCGCGGCGTTTTTCTCGCAGACCAACATGGTGCAGCAGGACCGCGCGGCGCGGCCGGATCCCAATATCTACTACTGGGGCCTGACGACGGTGCGGACGGGAACCTACGCGCTGAACACGACGACCGGGAATCGGCCGCCGCGGCAGCCGGTGGGTTCGACACGGGTGGTGGCGCCGGCGTATCCGTTCGGGGATGGCGCGGGGCCGAACGCCGGGGAGCCGTTACGGACGGCGGCGGCGCGGCTGGTGACGACCGATTTTAATTTTTCGCGGGCGGCGGTGAATTACATCTGGAAGGAGCTGATGGTGCGGGGGCTGGTGGAGCCGGTGAACCAGATGGATCCGGAGCGGCTGGACCCGGACAATCCGCCGCCGGCGCCATGGACGTTGCAGCCGTCGAACGCGGCGTTGCTGCGGGATTTGGCGCAGGACTTTATCGACAATGGGTACAACTTGAAATCGCTGATGCGGCGGATTGCGACGAGTGACGCCTACCAGTTGAGCGCGCGGTATGACGGGCAGTGGGACCCGACGTGGGAGAGCCTGCATGCGCGGCGGCTGGTGAAGCGGCTGTGGGCGGAAGAGGTTTACGACGCGATTGCGCAGACCTCCAACATGCCGGGGCCGGTGGTGATGACGACTTCGACACGGGTGCCGAACGGGCCGGTGGCGGATACGCGGACGGTGCAGTGGGCGATGCAGACGACGAGTCCGGCGTCGCGGGGCGGGGCGGCCGCCTTCTTGAATCCGTTCTATCCGGGGGACCGGGAAGACACGGAGCGGCGGCGGGACGGCAGCGACCAGCAGGCGTTGACGCTGATGAACAACGCGTTTGTGATGAACCGGACGCGATCGGCGACGGTGGCCGGGCAGGACACCTTGTTGAAAAAACACATCAATAAGACGGACCGGGAGTTGATCGACAACTTGTATTTGACGGTGCTTTCGCGGTTGCCGAACGAGAGTGAACGGGCGACGGCGGCGGGCGCGTTGACGTCGGGCAACCGGTCGCAGGCGGCGGAGAATTTGCTGTGGTCGCTTTATAACAAAGTCGACTTTTTCTTCAACTACTAGGGCAAACGGGAGAACACGACCATGCACAACGAAGAGAAATTTCGACAGTTTGTGGCGAAGAATCCGCATCCGCACGTGCCGTTCTATGCGCGGCCGGCGGGGAGCCGGCGGGACTTTTTCCGGCTGGCGGGGGCCGGAGTTGCGGGGAGTTTCCTTGCTTCGCAATCGCTGCAGGCGCAGACGATTAAGGGCCAGAACGTGAAGATGAAGAACACGGCGAAGAACGTGATCTTCATTCTGCTGACGGGGGCGCCGAGCCACATTGACACGTTCGACTTGAAGATGACCGACGGGATTACGCCGAAGACATTTAACCCGGCGAGTTTGAAGGGCGTGCAGTGGAACTCGGGCGTTTTCCCGAAAATGGCCGCGCAGTTTGACGACATTGCGGTGGTGCGGTCGGCGCGGGCGTGGGCGGCGCAGCATACGCTGTCGCAGACCTGGGTGCAGATTGGCCGGAATCCGGCGGCGGTGCTGGGCGATGTGGCGCCGAATATGGGCGCGATTGTTTCGATTGAAAAGCGCAACGAGCGGACGCCGAGTCAGATCTTCCCGACGTTTTTGGCGTTGAATTCCGATGGGGCGATCGGGGCCGGGTACCTGCCGGCGTCGTATGAGCCGTTCAAATTTACGCCGAGCACGGCTGGGCTGCCGAACACGACGAACGCCGATGGCGGGACGCGGTTCGACACGAAGTACACGCTGCTGCAGGGGCTGGATAATCCGCTGCGGGTGAATTCGCCGTATGGGGATCCGATGACGGATTTCGGGGCGTTTTATCAGGCGGCGCGCGGGTTGATGTACAACGCGGCGGTGGATAAGGCGTTTAAGTATTCGGCGACGGATAGCGCGCGGTATGGGAATACGTCGTTCGGCAACGCGCTGTTGACGGCACGGCAGGTTCTGGAAGCCAACATGGGCACGCGGTATGTGCAGGTGTCACTGGGCAGTTGGGACATGCACAACAACATCTACTCCATGCAGGCCGGGCAGAGCTCGATCTTCACGATGGGGAAGGTGCTGGACGATGGGTTGGGCGCGCTGCTGGCCGATTTAAAGGCGAGCGGGCAGTTGAAGGAGACGCTCATTGTGATGATGGGCGAGTTCGGGCGGACGGTGGGGCCGTTGTCGGCGACCGCCGGGCGCGACCACTACACGCAGCAGTTTGTGATGTTCGCCGGTGGCGGCGTGAAGGGCGGGCGGGCGATTGGATCGACCGACGCGACTGGCGCGCGGACGGAGGAGTGGGGCTGGAGCGGGGAGCGGGATGTGCGTGTGGAGGATGTGGAGGCGACGATCTATTCGGCGCTGGGCATCAACTGGACGAACATCCGGTATGACGATCCGTTCGGGCGGGGTTTCGAGTATGTCCCGTTTGCCAATGATGGGTTGTACAAGCCGATTGACGAGTTGTGGGGATGACGGCTGTTGGTATGCTGGAGCCGTATGACTAAGGTTCAATTGCGCTACGAGTTGCTTCGCCCGCTGGACGAGACTCTGATGAAGCGCATCTCCGATGCGCACGGAATTTACGGGTTCCAGAAGATTGAAGTGGAGCCTTCGCTGGATCATATTCTGGTGGAGTATGACGCTTCGCGGTTGTCGCGGAGTGGCATGGAAGCCAAGTTGCACGGCGCGGGGATTCCGGTTAAGGCGCTGTAGTTTTCAGGCTGGGTTGCGGGGGCTGGGGACACCCGGCCTGCGCGCGGGTGTTTGCGGGCGGGTTTGGCGTCTGGGGACACCCGGCCTGCGCGCTGTCGCGCTCGGCGCGCGGGCGTCCCCGTGGGTGTTTGGGTTGCCATGGGGAAAACTGAATGGGCCGCATTGGGCTAGCGAGGGGCGACTTTGGCGTCTTGCTGGATGCAGAGGTTGGCCAGGCAGGCGCGCCAGGTGTTTTGGGTGAGTTGGAAGTCCATGTCCTTTTCGGGCGGGAGTTCTTTGGCCGTGGCCCAGCGTTTGTGGGCCCTGCGGTAGTCGTGTTGGCGCTGATAGTAGGCTTGCAGGCGCATGCGGGTGGGGTATGCTGGGTCGGGGGCCAGGGTGCCGGGTTTTTCGGCGAATTGGACGTAGCCCCAGTGTTCGGGGAGATGCATGTTCACCTTGCCTTGCGGTGACCAGACCCAGTTGTCCTCCTTCGTGTTGGGGACGCGGCGGTATTTGCCTTCGTGGATTTCGTGATGCCATTCGACGCGGGAGAAGTTGACTCGCCAGGTGTCGTTGGGCTTGGGGGGCAGGGGCATGTGGGCCGCCTTTCCGAAGGCCGTCCAGGGGATGGCGATTTCGAGGGTCCAGCCTTTGTCGGTATCGGTGTGATTGTTGATGGTTCCCTGCACCTGGACGGCGGTGCGGAGGCCGGGGATCTCCCAGCTGTTGTCGGCCGAGCCGCCGTCTTTATAGGGCTTGGGGAGGAAGAGGTCCCAGGTGGTGTTGAGGGCGTTCATTTCGAATTCGAAGTATTCGTGGGAGTCGGAGTTGGGATCGATGAAGAGTTCGAAGTCGTTGTCGTGGAAGATGACGGAGTCGTGCTTGGTGAGGGTGCCCCAGACGTGGGGTTCTTCGAGTTCGGCGGCGATGTAGAAGTACTTTTCGTCCCACTGCATTTTGGCGCGGGTTTGGAAGCGGGGTTTGGTTTTTTGCGGGCCTTCGATGTCGAGGAAGAGGGAGGTCCAGGGGGCTTGTTGCCACTGGGCGTCGAGGTGACCGTCGATCTTGATTGGCTGGAGGGCGCGGGGGGCGACGTAGCTGTTGGGCTGGGCGGCGAGGGCGAGGAGGGCAAAGGGTAGGATGAGGAAGAACCGCATTGGAGATATTTATGGCACAGATCGCGCGAATTGTCTGGTTGTTGTTGCTGGTTGTGCCTGCTTTCGGACAGGGGCGGGCGGAGTTGCTGGCGAAGATGGAGGCGGCGATGGGGCCGATGCCGCGACTCGACCGGGCGCGGCCGTTGGGGATAGCGGTATTGGCTACGGAGGATGCTGGCACGTATACGCGGACGAAGATTACGTATGAGCCGGAGGCGGGGCGGAAGGTGTTTGCGTGGTTGCTGGTGCCGAAGGGGGGCGGGCGGCGGCCGGCGGCGCTGGCGTTGCACCAGACGACTCGCATTGGGAAAGACGAGCCGGTGGGGTTGGGCGGGAAGGCGAATTTGCAGTATGCGCGGGAGCTGGCAGAGCGGGGGTGGGTGGTGTTAGCGCCGGATTATCCGTCGTTTGGGGATGACGGGACGGATTTTGCTCGCGATGTGTATGGGAAGGGGTATGCGAGCGGGACGATGTATGGGATTGTGAATCACGTTCGCGGGGTTGATTTGCTGGCGGGGCATCCGCGGGTGGACAAGCGGCGGATTGTGGCGATTGGTCATTCGTTGGGCGGGCATAACGCGCTGTTTGTGGGAGCGTTTGACGAGCGGATCCGGGCCGTTGTGACCAGTTGCGGGTTTACGGCTTTTGCGAAGTATTATGGCGGGAATTTGAAGGGCTGGACGTCGACGCGATATATGCCGCGGATCAACGATTTGTACGGGAATAGCTCGGCGAAGGTGCCGTTTGATTTCACCGATGTTTTGGGAGCGATCGGGGGGCGGGCGGTGTTTGTGAATGCGCCGATGCGGGACGCGAATTTTGAGGTGTCCGGGGTGGATGATGTGACGCGGGCGGTGGCGGGGCGGTTCGGGAAGGGGCGACTTGTGGTGGAACATCCGGAGGCGGAGCACGATTTTCCGGAGGCGGTGCGGCTGCGGGCGTATGATTTCCTGAAGAAAACAAAATAGCTCTTTTTCGGCTTTTACAACTTTTTTACAAGTTGCGAACGACCTACATCGCGAAACCCCATAATCTACCCTCATGGAGCGCACGACGATGTACCGCGATGAACACCTTTCGATCGAACAAACCGGGCCGGTGGAGCTGGACAGCCGCCGTTTGACCCTGACTCGCAAAGAGTTTGAACTGCTGACGATGCTGGCGCGCAACGCCGGTGAAATCGTGCCACGGGACATTCTGCTGAGCACCGTTTGGGGCTACTGCGAAGGGACCCGGACGCGGACTCTGGACGTGCACATTCGGCGGCTGCGCCGGAAGCTGGGTGAATTCGGCGACACGTACATTCAGACGGTGTTTGGCGTGGGCTACCGGTTTGAGCGGTATCGCGCGGCGCGTCCGTTGCTGACCTACTCCATGCCTGCTTACGCGGCGACGGCGTAAGAGATTTTCTGGCTGCATGGGCAGCGGCGGCCGGTTTGGCCGTTACAATAAGAGATTGCCCATGCAGGTTCGAATTGCTCCATCGAAAGCGCTTGGCGGCGCGATCCGCCTTCCTGGTGATAAATCGATTTCCCATCGATACGCCATTCTTGCCGCGATTGCGGAGGGGACCACCACGCTGAAGAATTTCTCTTCGGGCGCGGATCCCCACTCTACTTTGGGATGTGTGCAGTCCCTGGGGATTGTGGTGGAGACGGGGGAGGGCGAGATTAAAGTGCATGGCCGCGGTTTGCGCGGGCTGCAGGCGCCGGCGGGCCAGTTGGACGCGGGGAACTCCGGATCGACGATCCGGATGCTGAGCGGGGTGCTGGCGGGGCAGCCGTTTGCTTCGACAATTTTCGGCGATGAGTCGTTGTCGCGGCGGCCGATGAAGCGGATCATGACGCCGTTGACGCAGATGGGCGCGCGGATTGAGGCCGTTGACGGGACGTACCCGCCGATTACGATTTACGGCACGCGGGACTTGAAAGCGATTGCGTATGAGACGCCGGTGGCGTCGGCGCAGGTGAAGAGCTGTGTGTTGTTTGCGGGGTTGTCGTGTGCGGGCGAAACCTCCGTTACCGAGCCGTTGAAGACGCGCGACCACTCCGAGATTGCGATGCGCGAGTTTGGCGCCGATATTAAGACCATTGGCCGGACGACGACGGTGGTGGGCGGGAAAGAGCTGGAGGGGCGGGAGCTGTATGTGCCCGGGGACCTTTCCGGCGCGGCGTTCTTCCTGGTGGCGGCGATGATGAATCCGGAAGCGAATGTGATTTTGTACGACGTGGGCGTGAACCCGTCGCGGACGGCGTTGATTGATTTCCTGGTGGGCGGCGGCGGACAGGTGAAAGTTCTGGACGTGCGGTCGTCGGGCGGGGAGTTGGTTGGCGATTTGCAGGTACGGAACTCGAAGTTCCAGGGCGGGGAGATTTCCGGCGGGCTGACGGCGGCGTTGATTGACGAGATTCCGGTGTTGGCGGTGCTGGGCGCGACGAGCGAGAACGGGCTGACGGTGCGGGATGCGTCGGAGTTGCGCGTCAAAGAGACCGACCGGATTGCCACGGTTGCCGAGAACCTGCGGCGGATGGGCATTGAGATTGAGACGGCGGCCGATGGGTTCCACATTCCGGGTAAGCAGACGTTCCGGGCGGCGGAGGTGGACAGCTTCGGGGATCACCGGATTGGCATGGCGTTTGCGGTGGCCGGGCTGGTGGCCGAGGGCGGGGAGACGGTGGTGAACGAAGCCGAGGCGGCGAGCGTTTCCTTCCCCGAATTCTTCAGCTCGTTGGAATCGATTCGGACGTAGGGGCTTTCCGATGTCTGGTGATTCTGAACTTACCGTTGAGGGCCTGGCCCACGACTTGAACAACGTATTTGAAACGCTCTCGGAGGCGGCGGAGGTGCTTGCCTCCGATGGGAAGTGGACGAAGCTGGCGAAGACGATTCAGCGGAGTGTGCGGCGCGGAGAGCGGATTGTGGCGTCGTTGAGCGAGACGATCAGCGAGCATGGGGACTTGTCGGAGATTCTGGACAATGCCGCGCAGCATGCCGAGGATGTGCTGACCTTCACGAAGGGCACGGCGATTCAATACTCGCGGCGGGTGGATGTACCAGTGTCGCTGCCCGGTTCGCCGGCGGCGTGGGAGCGGGTGTTTGTGAACCTGTTTTTGAACGCGGCGCAGGCGAATCCGCAGGGCGTGGCGGTGGAGATCGGCGCGGCGCTGGAGGGCGGCGTGATTACGCTGACGGTGACCGACGACGGGCCGGGGATTCCGGTGGGGATCCTGCCGACGATTTTTGAGCCGAATGTGACGACGAAGAAATCGCGCGGGCGGCGGGGGCTGGGGTTGCATATTGTGCAATCGATTGTGGTCGAGCATGGCGGGACGGTGGAGGCGCAGAACCACCAGCCGACGGGCGCGATATTTACTGTCCGATTGCCGCAAGCCGGATTGTCGTAAACTTACGTTTCTATGGCAATTGCGATTCTGATTGCCGCGCTTGCGGGCGCGACGCTGGCGTTGTTTTTTCAGCCGCGCTGGTGGTTCCCGGAAGCCATCTCCGCGCATGCGCGGGCCTATGACGCGCACTTCCTGGTGACGCTGTGCGTGATTGGCTGCATTTTTGTGTTTGCGCAGGGGCTTCTGGCGTGGGTGATCTTCCGGTATCGGGACCGGGGGCAGGCGGTGACGGGGTCGGATGGGAACAATACGCTGGAGATTGCGTGGACGTCGGCGACGGCGGTGATCTTCCTGGGGCTGGCGTTGGCGGGGCAGGGGATTTGGGCGGGGGTGCATTTGGAAGGGTCAGACCCGCGGGCATTGAAGGTGGAAGTTCTGGCGAAGCAGTTTGCGTGGTCGTATCGCTACGCGGGGGCCGATGGGGCGTTTGGGCGGGTGGACGTGAAGCAGATTGACGATGCCGGGGGGAACTCGTTTGGCATTGACGCGAAAGACCCGAAGGGGAAGGACGACTTGACGGCGGCGGTGCTGCGGGTGCCGGTGGGGCGGCCGGTGGAACTGCACTTGAAGAGCCGGGATGTGATTCACAACTTCTTTGTGCGGGAGTTGCGATTGAAGCAGGACGTGGTGCCGGGGATGACGATTCCGCTGCGGTTTACGGCGACGAAGACGGGGACGTATGAGGTGCCGTGTTCGGAGTTGTGCGGGCTGGGGCATCACCAGATGCGGAGTTCGCTGGTGGTGATGACGGAGGAAGATTACGCCGCCTGGCTGGCGGAGGCGCAGCAGAAGGTGGTGCTGCCGTGACGTTGTTTTCGACCGACCATAAAGTGATCGGGAAGCAGTATATTGGGCTCGCCCTTTTTAGTGTTTTTCTGGGGATGTTGCTGTCGCTGGTGATGCGATTCCACTTGGTGCATCCAGATACGAAAGTGCGGCTGTTTCAGATGCTGTGGCCGGAGGGGGCGCCGGGCGGGCAGATGACGCCGGAGCTGTACCTTTCGCTGATGACGATGCACGGCACGATCATGGTGTTTTTCGTGCTGACGACGGCACCGCAATCGGGGTTCGGGAACTACTTTTTGCCGCTGCAGATTGGCGCGCACGATATGGCGTTTCCGGTGTTGAACATGCTGTCGTTCTGGACGACGGCGTTGTCGCTGGGGACGTTGTTGCTGGCGTTTGTGGTGGAGGGCGGGGCGCCGCTGTCGGGATGGACGGCGTATCCGCCGTTGTCGGGGTTGGGAAAGATTACAGGGCCGGGGCAGGGGTTGGGGCAGGATTTGTGGATCCTTTCGATTGCGCTGTTTTGCGTGGCGAGTTTGATGGGGGCGATCAATATCATCGTCACGGTGATTGAGCTGCGCGCGCCGGGCATGGGCTATTTTGATATGCCGTTGACGTGCTGGGGCTGGTTTGTGACGGCTCTCATTAGCCTGTTTGCGTTTGCGGTGTTGCTGCCGGGGGGCGTGCTGTTGCTGTTGGACCGGGTGGCGGGGACGAGCTTCTTTATTCCGGGCGGGCTGATTGTGAATGATCAGGTGCAGGGGAGGTCGGGCGGGTCGCCGCTGTTGTTCCAGCATCTGTTCTGGTTCTTCGGGCACCCGGAAGTTTATATCGCTATTTTGCCGGGAATGGGCGTGATTAGCACGGTTTTGAGTGTTTTCAGCGGGAAGAAAGTGTTTGGGTATAAGGCCATGACGGTGGCGATGCTGGCCATTGGCGGGCTGGGGTTTGTGGTGTGGGGGCACCATATGTTCATCAGCGGGATGAGCCCGTATTCCTCGATTGCGTTCAGCGTGCTGACGATGGCGGTGGGCGTGCCGAGTGCCGTCAAGACTTTTAACTGGCTGGCGACGCTGTGGGGCGGGCGGCTGCGATTTACGGCGGCGATGCACTATGCGCTGGGGTTTGTTTCGCTGTTCATCACGGGCGGGATTACGGGGCTGGTGCTGGGGCAGCCGGGGTTGGACATTTACTTCCACGACACCTATTTCGTGGTGGCGCATTTCCATCTGATTATGGGCGTGGCGGCGGTGTTTGCGATCTGGGCGGCGCTGCACTACTGGTTCCCGAAGATGTATGGACGATTCTTGAACGAACGGCTGGGAAAGATCCACTTTTTCCTTACTTTCGTTGGGGTTTATGCGGTTTTTGTGCCGTTGCACTTTGCGGGGTTTGTGGGGAATCCGCGGCGGTATCCGGATTTCAAGGAGTATGAGTTTTTGAAGTCCGTCACGGGGCTGCATATGGGCGTGACGCATGCCGCTTATTTTCTGGCGGCGGTGCAGCTGATTTTCCTGTTCAACTACTTTTGGAGCAAGCGGCGGGGGGCGGTGGCGCCTGGGAATCCGTGGGGGGCGACGACTCGGGAGTGGACCGATGACTAACGTTTCGCGGACGGGGCAGACGCTGCTGGTGGTGGCGAGTTCGATGCTGTTTGCGGCGGTGACGAGCGCGATGGTGGTGCGGCGCGGGATTGGCGGGGACTGGGTGGCGCCGGAGTTGCCGGTGTGGGTGTGGGCGACGGCGGTGCTGGGGCCGTTGGCGAGTTGGTTGATTTTGCGGGGGTGGTTGCGGGGGGCTGTGATTGCCGGGGCTTTGTTGGTGGGTTTGCAGGTTTTGGTTTTGGCGGAGTTGCGGATGGGCGTGATTGGGGAGGCGTTTTTGAGCGTGTTGGTGGCGGCGCACGCGCTGCATGCGGCGGCGGGCGTGGCGGCGTTGGCCCGATGGGGCGAGCGGGCGGGGCTGTTCTGGCACTTTGTGGGGGCGCTGTGGATCTACGTGCTGTTCCTGTTTGGAGTGTGGGCATGACGGGGCATAAGCGGCTGGGGATGTGGCTGTTTGTGATGAGCGACGTGCTGACGTTTGCGACGTTGCTGATTGTTTATATGGCTCTTCGGTTGGGGAATCCGGATTGGCCGCGGCCGTTTACGCTGTCGCCGGCGATTCTGTTTGCGACGGGGATGACCATTGTTTTGCTGGCATCGAGCCTGACGATGGTGTGGGCGGTGGCGGCGATGGAGGCGGGGGACCGGCGCGGGGCGGTGCGGTGGCTGGTGGCGACGATGGCGGGCGGGCTGGGGTTTATTGGCCTGCACTTGACGGAGTGGCGGCATTTGTTGGAGACCGTTTCGCCGGGGACGATTTTCGGTTCGGTTTTCTTCGGGATTACGGGGCTGCACATGGCGCATGTGGCGGCGGGGGTGATCTATTTGGGCGTGCTGGCGGTGGGGGTGGGGCGTGGGAAGTTTGCGGCCGAGGACGTGGAGACGGGCGGGCTGTACTGGCACTTTGTGGATGTGGTGTGGATGTTTGTGTTTCCGCTGATTTATTTGATGGCGGTGAAGCCGTGAAGCCGGTGGTGGTGTGGGCGGGGCTGGTGGCGTTGACGCTGGTGGAAGTGGCGTTGGCGTGGGTGCATACGGCGCCGGTGTTGATGCTGGGGTTGTTGATATTGCTGTCGGTGGGGAAGGCGGCGATGATTGCGTGGTGGTTCATGCATCTGCGGTCGTTTCGGCCGCGGTTGCTGGTGTGGCTGTTTCCGATGTTGCTGCTTTGTATTGGGTTGTTGTTTGTGTTGGTGCGGGACGGTGGGCGGTGAGGGCCGTGTTGGGGCTGGTGATGGCGGCGGGTTGTTGGGGGCAGTGCGCGATGTGTTTCCGGAACGCGGAGGCACAGGGGCGGGCGCGGGCATCGGCGTTTAATCAGGGCATTTTGGTGCTTGCGGCGCCGCTGGCGGGGAGTTTTGGGCTGGTGGGGTGGTTGGCCTACAGGCGGCGGGCGCGGGTGATTGACACGGGCGGGGTGAGCGTTTGTCCGGAGGCGGGGGAGCTTTGAATCTGCTGTAGGACGAGCCAGCCGGAGATGAGACGGCCGAAGGCGGCGAAGCCCTGGCCATCGGCGTTGCGGCGGCCGCCGAAGTCGAGTTCGGGTTGATCGCCGATGCAGAGGAAGAACTGATTGGTGGCGGTGTCGGCGGTGGTGCGGGCCATGCTGATGGTGCCGTTCAAGTGACGGAGACCGGTGATTGTGGTTCGTTCGAGGGGGATGGGCGGGTAAACGGGCGCGCCGGCGCGGGCGGAGCCCTGAATGACGCCGATGCGGATTTCGTTGTCCGGTTGATTGGTTGGGGTGACGGTGCGGTGGAATTGGGCGTTGTTGTAGGCACCGGCGTCGAGGTAGCGGAAAAAGTTTGCCGCGGTAACGGGAGCGGCGATGGTGTCGATTTCGACGATGAGAGTGCCGAATTGTGTCTCAAACGCTACTTTTGGCAGGGCTTTCAAGGGGGTGGAATCCGCCAAACCCGCATCAATTAAGGGTTTGGCGGCCTGTGCCGCAAAAAATCCGCGAAAACTGGGGGTTTCAGGCATATTTTCTCTTTACACTGATGAGCGTATTCCCTTATTATCGGAACTGCAAACGCTCGTCGCCAGAACATTTAGTAGTAAAAATGATTTGGGCGCCGGGGGCGCCTCTCTCGGGAGAATCAGTTTTAGTAAGGAGCTCAACATGGCTGCTGCTCGCATGACGCAGACTCAACTCGTAAAGGCCCTCGTCGACGCCGTCGAAGGGTCCACCAGCAAGCAGGTAAAGGCGCTGCTGGCCGCTTATTCGGAAATCGCCATCAAAGAAACGAAGAAGAACGGCGTGTTCGTTCTTCCGGGTCTGGGCCGTCTGGTCCGCCAGGAACGGAAGGCTCGCATGGGCCGCAATCCGGCGACCGGCGCGGCGATCAAGATTCCGGCCAAGAAGGTCGTTAAGTTCCGCGTGGCGAAAGCCGTGAAGGACGCGATCGTTCCGCCGAAAAAGACCAAGTAGTTTTCGGACTACTGAAAGCAGAAACCCCGCCGGGCGACCGGCGGGGTTTCTTGTTTCTGGGGTACCGATTTCTTTTCGCTCAAAGTGCGAGCGTCCAGAGGAAGCCCTGTTAGGCCTGCTTCTTTTCCTCGGTGGGTTTCTGTTCTTCCTTGATGGCGTTTTTGAAGTTCTTGATACCTTCCCCTAAACCTTTCGCCATTTCAGGGATCTTCTTGCCGCCGAAAAGCAGCAAGGCGATGGCGAGGATGATAACAAGCTCCATGGGCCCAAGTGAGCGCATACGGCCTCCTTCTGAATACAACTATCATTATAGAACCCTTTGTGCTTCGTCAACTGACCCAGTTTGGAGGGGAGTGAGTAAAAGAGTATGGCGACGAGAAAAAAACCGAAGATGCCGGACGCCGGAACGACGGCGCGGCGGGTGGCGCGAAAGGTGGTGGGGATCGTGAAAGCCTCGCGGCCGATTGACCCGGACCCGCGAAAGAAGAAGCCGAAGTACAAGAAAGATCCGCAGGTGGACACGGAGGGATGAGGCTGGGGCTATTGTTGTTAGCGGGAGCGCTGGCGGCGGAGACGCCGGTGTTTTTTTCGTGGCACCAGTTGGAGTGGGAGGCGTACCGGGACGCGGACCGGGATGTGTCGGCTATTTTGCATTTTCGGACGAGCCGGGATTTTTCGGCGTTTAACTTGATTCGCGGGTCGGTGGTGGGGCGGCAGCGGTTGGCGAAGGGCCTGGTGGTTTCGGCGGGGTATCTGATTCAGGACCAGGAGCCGGGCGGGAATGGGGACGGGGAGTGGTTGAAGCAGCAGCGGGTGTTTGCGTCGATTGGGCGGACGATGGGGCGGGGGAAGTTGCGGCATACGCCGCGGTTCCAGTACGACTACCTCTACGATATGACGACGGCGGCGTATGGGCGGTACAGGTTTGCGTGGCAGACGGAGTGGGCCGGGCGGGTGCGGCCGTATGGAGCGGCGGAGGAGTTTATTGAACGCGCAGGGGTGCAGCGGTTCCGGCCACGGGTGGGGGTGCGTTTTGCGGCGGGGAAATATCTGGACACCGATATCGGCTACATCTACGACCGGATCTATTTGCGGGGGAATACGAACCGGCACATTCTGCAGACGACGTTCAGCTTTCACCGGGCGGGGAGAGACTAGGTTTCGCGGTTCTGATAGAATTCGGAACCATGATGAGCAAGGCGATTTGGTTGCTGGTGGCAGGGGCGACACTGCTTACCGCCGAGACCCGGGTTTTCCAAGGTTTTACGCTGATTGACGGTACCGGGAAGGCACCGTTGGCCGATGCGGCGATGGTGATCACCGATGGGCGGATTACCTATGTGGGGCCGAAGAAATCGATGAAGCTGCCGGCGGGGAAGCCGGAGGTGATTGAGCTGGCCGGGAAGTACGTGATTCCGGGGCTGATCAACTTGCATTGCCACTTGGGAAATACCAAGCGCATGGTGCAGGACCCGAAGAATTTTACGCGGGACAACGTGAACGAGCAGTTGAAGACGTATGCGAAGAATGGTGTGACGGCGGTGCTGAGCATGGGCAGCGACCAGCCGGTGATTTTTGATATGCGTGCCGAGCAGCGGGCGGGGCGGCCGAGTTTGACTCGGATTTATACCGCCGGGCGCGGGTTTACGGGGAAGAACGGCTACCCGACGATGGCGCAGGGGATGAAGGGCGTGCCGTACGAGGTGACCACCGAGCAGCAGGTGATTGACGCGGTGAAGACCGAGGCGTCGCACAAGGTGGACATGCTGAAGATCTGGGTGGACGACCACCTGGGCAAGGAAGTGAAAATCCCGGCGAATCTGTCGGCGGCGATTATCCGGGAGGGCAAGAAGTACGGGATTCCGACGTCGGCGCATATTTTCTACCTCTCCGATGCGAAGCAGTTGGTGGCGGCGGGGCTGCACGGGTTGGGTCATAGCATTCGCGATGTGCCGGTGGACGATGAATTGATCAAGCTGATGAAGCAGAAGGGCGCGTGGCTGTCGGCGACGACTTTGACGCGCGAGTATTCGGTGTTCACCTACGCCAAGGGCGCGGCTTGGGCCGACGATCCGTGGTTTGTGCGGAGCGTGGATCCGGCGGACCGGGACACGATCAAGACGCCGGCCTACAAGCAGAAGATGGCGGGGGCGGACCCGCACTGGCCGCGGTATGAGAACGAGTTTATTGAGACGGCGAAGAAGAATTTGAAGAAGCTGGCCGATGCCGGAGTGAAGTTTGGCTTTGGCACCGATACGGGCCCGCCGGCGCGTTTTCCGGGGTACTTTGAGCATCTGGAGATGGAGTTCATGGCCGATGCCGGGTTGACGCCGGCGCAGATCATCGGCGCGGCGACGAAGAGTTCGTCGGAGTTCCTGGGCGTGAACAAAGATCTGGGCACCTTAGAGCGTGGAAAATGGGCGGATTTTGTGATTTTGGGCAAGAATCCGTTGGAGAACATCAAGAACACGCGGTCGGTGGAGCAGACGTGGGTGGCGGGAAATAGGGCCTTCTAGGTAAAAACCTGGATTCCTATTTGTAAGCCTGTCTTTACAATGGGGCAATGCGCCTTGTAGCTGCGTTGCTCCTTTGTGTTTCCAGTCTTGCGTTTGGGCAGACTTCGCTGGTTCCAGCCGGATCGGTTTGGAAGTATCTGGATAACGGCTCCGACCAGGGGACGGCGTGGCGCGCGCCGGCGTTCTCGGATGCGTCGTGGGCGTCGGGTCCGGCGCAGTTGGGCTATGGGGACGGCGATGAGGCGACGGTGATTGGCTACGGGCCGAACGCCAATGCGAAGTACATCACGACGTATTTCCGGAAGTCATTTTCGGTGGCGAGCCCGGGAGCGTTTGCCGGGTTGAACATGCGAGTGAAGCGGGACGACGGGATTGTCGTCTACCTGAACGGCACGGAAGTGTATCGGGACACGATGCCGGCGGGGGCGATCACGGCGGCGACGCTGGCGACGACGGCGGTGGTCGATGACGGGGCGACGTGGTTTTCGGCTTCGATTCCGCCCGCGCTGCTGGTGGCTGGGAATAACGTCCTGGCTGTAGAGGTGCACCAGTCGGCGGGGACGAGTTCGGATTTGAGTTTCGATTTGGAGTTGGTTGGGAATACGACGGTGTCGTTGACGCGGGGGCCGTATTTGCAGATTGGGACGCCGAGCGCGATTACGGTGCGGTGGCGGACGGACGCGGCGACGGATTCGCGGGTGCGGTACGGGTTGTCTTCGGCGAGCCTGGCGACGACGGTGGACGACGCTGTCGCCACGACCGAGCATGTGGTGACGTTGACGGGGTTGAGCCCGAACACGAAGTATTTTTATTCCATTGGCTCGACGGCGACGACGTTGGCCGGGGCGGATGCGAACCACTACTTTCTGACTTCGCCCGCGACGGGGAGCCAGCGGCCGACGCGCATTTGGGTTTTGGGAGACGCCGGGACGGGTGATGCGAATCAGACGCGCGTGCGGGACGCTTACTACACGTTTACGGGCACGACGCACACCGACCTGTGGCTGCAGTTGGGCGATAACGCCTATGAGAACGGGACGGACGCGGAGTATCAGGCGAAGGTGTTCAATATCTACGGCGCGATGATGCGGAAGAGCGTGACGTGGCCGACGTTGGGGAACCACGATACGGCGCAATCGACTGCGCCGCCGGCTTCGTTGCCGTACTTCCAGATGTTCAGCTTTCCGACGGTGGGGCAGGCGGGCGGCGTGGCTTCGGGGACGCGGAACTACTATTCGTTCGACTTTGGGAATATCCACTTTGTTTGTCTGGATTCGATGGTGTCGTCGCGGGCGGCGGGGAGCGCGATGTTGACGTGGCTGCAGAACGATTTGGCGGCGAACTCGAAAGACTGGTTGATTGCGTTCTGGCATCATCCGCCGTACACGAAGGGCACGCACGACTCCGACGTGGATACGAATGCGACGCAGATCCGGCAGAATATTCTGCCGATTCTGGAGAACTATGGGGTGGATTTGGTGCTGTCCGGGCATAGCCACACGTATGAGCGCTCGTATCTGATTGACGGGCACTATGGGCTGTCGTCGACGTTTACCGCTTCGATGAAGAAGAATGCGGGGAGCGGGCGGCCGACGGAGACGGGCGCGTACACCAAGCCGCTGCTGGGGCCGAGCGCGCATCAGGGCGCGGTTTATGCCGTTGCCGGGAGTTCGGGGAAGGCTGGGACGGGGACGTTGAACCATCCGGCGATGTTCGTTTCGATGAGCGCGTTGGGGTCGATGGTGGTGGATGTGAACGGGGCGCAGTTGAATGCGAAGTTCCTGAACGATTCCGGTGTGGTGGTGGACAACTTTACGATCAACAAGGGCGCGACGGCGAATCAGCCGCCGACGGTGGCGCTGACCTCTCCGGCGGTGGGGGCTGTTTATACGGCGCCGGCGACGGTGACGCTGGCGGCGAACGCGGCGGACATTGATGGGACCGTGCAGCGGGTGGAGTTTTTCCAGGGTGCAACGCTGGTGGGCACGGCGACTACGGCGCCGTACAGCTTTGCGTGGACGGGCGTGGCGGCGGGGACGTATTCGCTGACGGCGCGGGCGTACGATAACCTGGGCGCGTCGACGGTGTCGGGGGCGGTTTCGGTGACGGTGAATCCGGTTTCGAATCCGGGCACGACGACGCTGATTGCGAAGAATTCGGTGTGGAAGTACTTGGCGAACGGGAGCGACCAGGGGACGGCATGGCGCACCGTTGGGTTCAGCGACGCCGCGTGGTTGAGCGGGGCGGGGCAGTTGGGGTACGGCGATGGGGATGAGGCGACGGTGCTGCCGTTCGGGCCGGACGCGAACAACAAGTACATCACTTCGTATTTCCGGCGGGCGTTTACGGTGACGAATCCGGCGACGGTGGCAAGTTTGGCGCTGAACCTGTTGCGGGATGACGGGGCTGTTGTGTATCTGAACGGCGTGGAGATCATGCTGTCGAATTTGCCGGCGGGGGCGATTGCGTTTAACACGCTGGCGCCGGTGGCGATCAGCGGGGCGGAGGAATCGACCACGTATATTGCGGGTACGGCGGCGAGTTCGCTGCTGGTGGCGGGGACCAATGTGATTGCGGTGGAGATGCATCAGAACCTGGGCACGAGCACTGATTTGAGCTTTGATCTGGAACTGATTGCGAATACCACCACGGTGGTGAATGCGTTGCCGACGGTAACGCTGGTTTCTCCGGGGAATGGGGAGACGTTCATTGCGCCGGCGAATGTGACTCTGACGGCGACGGCGGCCGATACGGATGGGACGATTCAGAAAGTGGAGTTCTATCGCGGGACGACGCTGCTGGCGACGGTTTCGGCGGCGCCTTACACCTTCCTTTGGACGAACGCGCCGACGGGCGCTTCGGCGATTACGGCGAAGGCGTACGACAACGTTGGGGCCGTTGTGACATCGGCGGTAGCGAACATTACGGTGAACGCGGCGACGCCGGTGACGCTGGTGGCGAAGGGTTCGGCGTGGAAGTATCTGGACAATGGGAGCGACCAGGGGACGGCTTGGCGCGGGACTGCGTTCAACGATAGCGCGTGGGCGAGCGGCTTGGGACAGTTGGGCTTTGGCGATGGCGACGAGGCGACGGTGCTGCAGTATGGGCCGAACGTGAATGCGAAGTACATTACGACCTATTTCCGGAAGACGGTGACTGTGACGAACCCGGCGCAGTTCACTTCGTTGTTGCTGAACCTGCTGCGGGATGACGGGGCGGTGGTCTACATCAATGGCGTTGAGGTGTATCGCAACAACATGCCGGCGGGCGCGGTGACGGCGGCGACGCTGGCGTCGACGGGTATCAGCGGCGCCGAGGAGAGCACGACGTATATCCAGGCGACGCTGCCGGTGACGGGGTTGGTGGCCGGGGCGAATGTGATTGCGGTGGAGATTCACCAGAACCTGGGGACGAGTTCGGATTTGAGCTTCGATATGGAGCTGATCGCGCGGCCATGAGGTGGCGCTGGTTGGTGTTGTTTTGCGGTGTCCTGTTTGCGCATGGCGCGTTGCATGAGCAGATTGAGGCGTTGAGCAAATCGATCGCGCTGGCGCCGCGGAATCCGGTGCTGTATGTGAAGCGGGGCGAGCTGCACCGGATGCACCAGGAGTGGATGGCGGCGGCATCCGATTTCAATCAGGCGCTGGCGATTGATGGGAAGGCTGCTGACGCCGTGTTGGGGTTGGCGAGGCTGGCGAGCGACCGGGGCGAGTTGGCGCGGGCGGAGAAACTGGCGACGGAGTATTTGCAGGTGCGGATTGACTCTGAAGTTGGGTACCGGTTGCGGGCGGAGATTCGGGCGCGGGCGGGGCTGGCCGGGGCGGCGGGGGACTGGGCGTCGGCGATCAAGTATTCGGCCGAGCCGGCGGTGGAGTATTTTCTGGGGCAGGCGGAGGCGCTGGCTTTGAGCGGCGGGGACGCGGTTTCGGCGATTGACGCGGGCGTGGCGAGGCTGGGGCCGCTGGTGGTGTTGGAACAGTGGGCGGTGGAATACCTGGTGAAGCAGCGGCGTTGGGACGCGGCGCTGGCGCGGCAGGATCGGCTGGTGGCGGGGGCGCCGAGGAAGGAATCGGCATTGACGCGGCGGGCGGAGATTCTGCTGGCGGCGGGGCGTGGAGCGCAGGCGCGGGCGGGGTTCCAGGCGGCGCTGGCGGCGTGGGAACAGTTGCCGGAACGGTTGCGGCGGACGAAGGCGATGGTTGAGCTGCGGGCGCGAATTACGGCGGGGCTTTAGCGAGAGAGCGTGACGACGATTTCGTAGAGCATGCCGATGATCCAGCTGGGCGCGGTGGCGACGAAGACGCGGCGCTTGGTGCAGCCGGTGAGCGCGGCGAAGCCGATCACCAGCATGAGAATGTGCCAGACGGAGAAGACGGAGAAGAAGCCGACGAAGCCTTGGGCGAGTTTGGAGGCGTCGGCGGGGAGCAGCCCGGCGAGGCCGAAGTTGGGCGTGAGTTGCTTGACGGTGATGGCGCTGCCGATGTTGCGCAGGACGAAGACGTGGGTAAGCGTTTGGACGGCGTTGATCATGCCGACGTGGGCCATGAAGTTGTAGAGATCGGGGAAGCGGACGTTGATGCGCAGCAGGATGCACATGGCGAAGATGAGCCCGGCGCCGACGAGGATCATGAGGGCGAACATCATGGGCGCGCTGATGGTGGAGAAGCGGGACATCATTTCCATGGCGCTGACGAGCGAATCGAGCTTGGCCTGGTCGAAGCCGGCGGGCGGTTCGTTGCGGAGCGCCTGCATGGTGGCGCGCGGGAGGGTGTAGTTATACGCGGCCATGATGAGGCCGCCGAGGAGGATGGGCGGGAACCACGCCGTTTTGTTTCCCTTGATGCGGCGTACCGTTTCCGCCGGATTGAAAAAGACGTTGAGAATGGCCAGAAGTGCGTTCACTGTCACCTCCGACGATACCATCAGGGCTCGCGAACGGTCACTACGCGATCGGCGCGAATCTGCTTCAATTCCTGCGTGGCGCCGCTGGGCCAATGGATGGTGACGA
>CANIVU010000047.1 GCA_947470805.1 Acidobacteriota bacterium
GTGGGAGGCGGCGTACTTCGAGAGCAGGGCCTGTTCGGGGTCCCAGATGGCGACGATGGTGATGTCGTTGGGGCGGGCCTGGGCGGCGCGGAGGAAGCCGGTGACGTGGCCGTGGTTGAGGCCGGCGATAGCGACGCGGAGTGGTTCGGCGTGGAGGGTGAGGGCGAGGAGGGCAAGGAGGAGCGGGCGCATGGGGATCCTTTGGTTATCGGGTGAGCTGCCAGCCGTTTTCGATTTTGAGGGTGATGGTGGAGGCGGAGGCGCGGGGGAGAAGGAGCGTTAGGGCGCTCCCTTTCTGGACTGTCCCAATGGTCGGTCCGCCAAGGATGCGAACCTTGCCGGCGGGGTCGAGGAAGAGGTTTTCGATGGTGAGCGGGCCGGAAGGCTTTTCGTGCAGGAAGGCGTAGAGGGTCTCGCCTTTGCGGGTGAAGTGGACCTTTTTGCCGCTGGCGGTTTCTCCGGTGGGGTTGGCGGCGGGGATGGTGCCGTAGATGGCTTCACCGTTGACGGCCATCCAATCGCCGAGCTTGGTGAGGCGGTCCAACTGGATGTCGCTGATAGAGCCATCGGGGCGGGGGCCGATGTTCAGGAGTAAGTTGCCGTTGTTACTTACTATGTCGACGAAGAGTGTAATTAACTTCTCGGGCTCCATGACGTGTTCGGGGCCTTCGATCTGGTTGTAGCCGAAGCTGAAGCCGAGGCCGCGGCAGGCTTCCCATTTCTTGTCGGCGACGCGGTCGTGGACGGCGTATTCGGGGGTGGTGAAATCGAAGTGGTCCTGGGAGAAGCGGTTGTTGATGAGACCGTCGGGGAACTTGTTGTAGTAGTCGGAGAAGATCTGGGGGAGCTGGCCTTGTTTGGGATATCCGATGTCGTTCCAGAGGATGGAGGGCTGGTAGCGTTCGATGAGTTCGCGCCAGTGGGCATCGGCATATTGGGCGTATTCTTCGGTTTGGATGACGGTGCCGCCGACCTGCTCCATGGTGGCGATTGGCGTGGGATTGAAGGACCAATCGAGGCCGCCGGAGTAGTAGAGGCCCATGCGGAGGCCTTCGGCGCGGACGGCTTCGGAGAGTTCGCCGACGAGGTCGCGGGTGGAGGTGAGGCCGGGGTGTTTGGGGTTGGGGACGCGGCTGGGCCAGAGGGTGAAGCCGTCGTGGTGCTTGGTGGTGAGGACGGCGTATTTGGCGCCGGCTTTTTTGAAGAGTTTGGCCCAGTTGGCGGGTTGCCATTTGGGAGTTTCTTTATTGAACGTTTCGGCGAAGTTATAGTAATCGAAGTTATCGCCGTAGGTTTTGACGTGGTGGGCGTAGGTTTGGGTGTTCGTGAGGCGAATGGAGTTGAGGTACCACTCGGCGTAGGGATTATTGGCGAACCATTTGGAGAAATCGACTTTGCCGAGTTCGCCTGTGGGCGGGGCCCAGGCGGGGACGGAATAGAGGCCCCAGTGGATGAAGATGCCGAGCTTGGCATCGCGGAACCAGGCGGGGGCCTGATGGCGGCGGAGGGAGTTCCAATCGGGGGTGAAGGTGAGCGGGCCGCTTTGGCGACGGCCCTGGGAAAATGCGGCGGTGGCGCCGAGGGAGAGGGTGCATAGGAATGCACGGCGGTTGGTCATGGGCCTCGGCTTTACCGTATCACGGATTGAGGATTTGGGCGGGGGACACCCGGCCTTCGGCCCGCGGGTGTCCCCTTTGGTTGATTGCTGCGGGGAGGCCTAGGGGAGTTGGAGGCCTTTGTCGGGGACGGCGACGTCGAAGACGGTGAAGAAGGCCGGGTTGAGCGGATTGACGAGGCTGGCGTGGTTGGTGACCAGGATGCGATCGTTTTCGTCGTCGAAGGCGATGTTGGCCGGGTTGACCCAGGGTACGTTGGCGGGGGCGGTGTAGCGGCGTTGTTCCTGGCCGTTGGGGAGCAGGACGCTGATTTCACTGGAGCCGGCGAGAGAGACGTAGAGCTTGCCGTTGTTGGCGAAGGCGATACCGTCGGGGCCGGGGAAGCCGGCGGGGGAGGCGGGGTAGACGTGGAACTCGGTGAGTTGGGCGGCGGTGGGCTGGGCGACGAGGGGGAGGCTCAGGATGGCGCCGGAGAAGTCGTTGCGGACGGTTACGGAGACGTAGAGGCGCTTGCCTTGTTTGTCGACGCGGATGCCGTTGACGCCGAAGGGGAGGTTGGGGTTGCCGGCGAGGCGCGGGTCGGCGAACCAGAGTTGGGCGGCGCCGCCGCCGGGGGCGACTTTGTAGATGGCGCCCTGGAAGGTGTCGGTGACGTAGAGGTTGCCTTTGTCGTCGAAGGCGAGATCGTTGAGCAGGGTGGGCTGGATTTGCGGGAAGGTGGCGTAGACGGACTGGGTGTTGGCGGCGTCGAGCTTCATTTTGATGATGCCGACGAAGGGTTCGATGACATAGAGATTTTCGTCCTCGCCGAAGGCGATACAGGAGGCGCGCGGAAGGGGATGTAGGGGTTGGCGATGGTGATGGGCAGTTGGCGGAGGAGGGTGCCGGATTGGAGGCTGTATTCAAAGATGACGGCCGGGGTGGTGAGGCCAAAGGCGGCCGGGCCGGCGACGTAGAACTTGTGGCCTTTGATGGCGATGCCTTCGGGGAGGCCGGGGGCGGGGACTTGGGCGACGACGCGGGAGTCCCCGGCGGAGCGGTGGTCATTTTCGGCGAGTGCGATTGGCGCGGCGGCCAAGGTGATAAGGGCTGCGGCGAGGCGCAGGTGAGAATAAGCGATCATGCCGTTAATTGCGAAATCCGGAGATGGATTTTTCTCTCGCCCCGGGAATTTTGTATAGAATACGGGGCGATGAAACATACATTGTTGGGCGTGGCGTTGGCGCTGTGCGTGGCCGGGCAGCAGGCGCACGTGAACCTGGAGTGGAATCCGCAGGCGAACCGGGAGAACTTGAAGCCGTTCGGGGCTGCGGTGATTTCGCCTGAGGTGCACGCCGACCGGCGGGTGACGTTCCGCGTGCCGGCTCCGGCGGCGAGCGAGGTGTTGCTGGCTGGCGGGCCATTGCAGCTTGGCTATGCGGGCGGGGAGAAGAAGTTTGTGAAGGGCGCCGACGGGGTGTGGACTCTGACGGTGGGGCCGGTGACGCCGAACCTGTATGTGTACAAGCTGGTGATTGACGGGGTGACGGTGCCGGACCCGAACAACACGATTGCCGGGGTGGGGGATCAGCCGCCATATTCGATGTTAGTGGTGGCCGGGGATGGGCCGGCGTATTATGACGCCAAGCCCGTGTCGCATGGGACAGTTACGCGGCACGTCTATCATTCAACAGTAACTGGCGGGGAGCGGGAGATGTATGTGTATCTGCCGCCGGGTTACACGGCGAAGAAGAAGTATCCGGTGTTGTATTTGTTTGGCGGGAGCGGGGAGATGGCGGGGAACTGGGCGATAGAGGGGCGGGCGAATTTCATTCTGGACAACTTGCTGACCGAGGGCAAGGCGAAGGCGATGATTATTGCGATGCCGAACAATCAGATGGTGCACCGGGGGGATCCGGGGTTTCGGGAGAAGGGGCCGGGGTTGTTGGAAAAAGATCTGCGGGACCATATCATTCCGCTGATTGATAAGACGTATTCGACGGTGCGGAGCCCGCGGGGGCGGGCGATGGCGGGGCTATCGATGGGCGGGGGGCACACGCAGGCGGTGGGGTTCCGGGCGTTGGATCTCTTTGGTTCGTTCGGGATATTGAGCGCAGGGAACCGGGAGTCGGAAACGGCGAGCGCGGCGTTTTTGAATGACCCGAAGGTGAATGAGAAGGTGGATTATCTGCTGGTTGGGCAGGGGACGTTTGAGCCGAAGGGGATGGGGCCGACGGGGGCGGGGACGGCGGCGCTGAAGGCGGCGCTGGAGAAGCACAACGTGAAGTTTGTCTATTACGAGGGTGGCGGTGGCGCGCACGATTGGGCTACGTGGCGGCATTTGTTGGCGGAGAGGTTATTGCCGGGGTTGTGGCGGAAGTAGAGGGCTTCTGAGCGTCCACCTTCTTGACCTTCTGCGGGTGGTGTCGCGTCTTGGGGACACGGCTGTGGTTGGGGCTGCGGGCCGACCTGTGTTGGAGGATCTGCCCGCCGTTTCCCCGGAGGGGTTTGTCGCGTTTGGGCTGGCTTGCCGTAGGAACGGAAAGGGCTAGATGTAGCGGACGGTGACGGTGGCCGAACTGGTGGCACCTGTGCGGTCCGTGACGGTTACGGTGAACTGGTGGAGGCCGCGGGTGGACATCTGGACGGTGGGTGTTGCGGTGCCGCCGTTGAGAATGGCCGCCTGCGGGTAGCCCTGCGGGACGGACCAGCTATAGGTGAGGTCGCCGGTATTGGGGGTAGTGGAGCCGGAGGCATCGAGGGCGACCTGCGGGCTGTTGGTTTCGATGACGGAGGGCCCGTTGATGGCGGCGGTGACGGCGGCGCCGGCCGGGCGATCGGCCACGATCATGAACTCAAACTGGAAGAGGTTGCGGCTGTTGGGGCGGACGTGGCAGAGGGTCCAGTGGACGTCGGCGGAGCCGGAGACTTCGAGGCGGGTGAAGTTGATCACGCGGTCGCCACGGGCGTCGAGGGCGGCGTCGAAGGGCTTGCAATCACCGGTGGCGGAGGTGCAGGCGGGGAAGAGGCTGGTGAGCGGCTTGTCGACGCGCATGTAGTGGCTGTCGCCGGAGACGAGAACGACTTCGCCGGGGAAGGCGAGGGTTTCGGTGCGGAGCACTTTGACGAACTCTTCGAAGCCGCTGCGGGTGGAGCCGGTGCCGGTATCGAGGAAGGTTTCGAAGATGTTGGCCTGGAGGCCGATCAGGATACCGAGGGACTTGTTCTGTTTGGCAGTGGCGAAGATCTTGCGGAGCCAGGCAACGTTGGCTTCGTTGCGGGCGGCGAACTCTTTGTCGTTGTCGTAGAACTTGTTCGCTACGCCTTGGACGAGTTTGTATTCCAGATTGTTGTTGCTGCCGATGGCGTGGATGGTGCCGAAGACGACCGGGCCTTTGACGAGAATGGCGTTTTCAGCGTAGAGGGCGTATTTGGGGTCTTCACTTTGGCGGGTTACGGTGACGGGGCGGCGGCCGAGGGACTGGTTGGTTTGATAGTAGGTTTTGCGGATGAGGGCGAGGCGGTCGAGCGGGTCGTAGGCACCGTTGTTGGTGCGGAGGCAGTCGGCCCATTCGTTGTCGCCGGGCGTGTAGATGACGCCGGTGTCGAAGGAGTTAAACCAGCTGACGACCTTCGTGTAGTGGGAGTTATCGCAGCGGGTGGAGCCGCTTTTGGTGTCGCCGATGTGGATGGTGAAGTCGACGACCTGACGGTTGATGTCGGCGATGACGCGTTCGAACTTGGGTTCGGCGGCGGGGCCGTAGGGCATGTCGCCGATGAGGGCGATGTCGAAATTCTGGGCCAGCATGGCTGCGGCCGAGAGGGCGAGTAGAGATATGCGCATAAGGGTCAACACATTGTCTGATTGCGATATGTCGGCGGGATGAATATTTGGTTAGGGTTTTGTGTCGGACTGGTTTTTACGGGTCGAGAGGGTCTAGGGGGTCAACGAGCAGGGACTGCGAGCGGGCGTGGAATTCGAGATCGAAGGGGGACATGCGCTTCAAGCCTTCATAGGGCAAGTAGCCGAGTTCGGACTGGCAGCGCTGGGCGAAAGAGGGCGCTTCGATGTAGGCGCTTTGGCCTTGATCGGTGGTTATGAGCGAGGGCTTGTTTTCCGGGAAGTTGTAGCGATAGAGGAGCCGGGCGGCGTTGCGGAGATTGGTGGTGGTATGGCGCGCGTGGGGTTCGATGATGATGGCGGCGGCGGGGATGGCGTATTCGGCGATGAGCGCCTTTTTCATTTCGAGGGCTTCGCAGAAGGGCGTCTGGTTGGGGTGGACATAGCCGCCGGAGACGATGATGAACGGGGCCAGACCTGCTTTGAAACGCCGGGCGGCGAGGGTGACGCGGGCTTTGCCCCAAGGGGACATGGTTTGGTTGGGACGGTCCGTGCCGGAGCCGGGGACGACGATGGCGGCGTATTTGAATTGGTTCCAGTTGGTTGTTCTGATGGCTTCAACCGCTGCCTTGTTTTCGCCTTGTTCCATGGGTTCGAAGCGGCCAGCTTCGTCGCGCCAGTTGGCTCGTAGCAGTTCCAGGGCGAACCGGAGCGGGGCGTGGAAGAAGAGCGGATGGCCGTCGGGTTCATCGGCCATTACTGCCTGGACGACGGCCAGCATGCGGGGGAAGGTGGGGGCTTTGACGTCGAACGAAATGGAATCGATTTCGGGATATCGGGGAGGTTTGCCGAGACCGTAGACGTCGTAGATCCGATTCATGGCAGCGGCGGCCTGCTGCCAGGCTTTTACGAGGTTGGGCGAGTCGCCGTACATGCGGATTTTGCGGAGAGACTCATTGGCGGTGGTGACCTTGGAGAGGACGTCGCTGACGGTGGCGATCTCTTGCGGGGTCCAGCGCATGGACTCGACGATGTTGGCGGACGAGCGGAGGGCGGCGCGTTTGGCGGCGGCTATTTGGTTTAGCCGTGCGTCGTTCGGCGTGTGTTGTTCCAGGACGGTGAGGACGTAGAAGTTCTTATCGCGGACCGGTTGGGCGGCTGCCGCCAGGGCGAGGCTGAGGACGAGGAGCCACTTCATTTCTTCTGGGGGACCGGGGGGCCGGGAGGGGCGGAGCCGGTGGCGGGGTTGTAATTGGGATTCTTGGGATCGATGGGGTTGTTGCCGCGGGTGAAGTTGAAGGGCGTATCGCTTTCGAGCCAGGCGGTGTAGGTCAAGTCCCGGAGCAGGGCGGCGCCGGCGGCGAGGCGTTCGTGGACCAGTTCGCTGGCGCGTTTGTGATCCTTGTCGGCCCAGGCGCCGGCTTTGTCGAGGGCGTAGACTTCGTCGACGAAGGTGGCGGCGGTGTCGAGGTGATCGAGGATGGCGACGAAGGGATCCTTGAGGCGTTTGGGCTCAGCGACCTGCTTGCGAACGTTTTCGGTTTTGAGCTCGATGAGGTCGACAAACTGGGACTCCATGCGGCCGTGGATGCGGGGTTCGCGGGTGAAGTCCTTCGGGTTGGGGCCGGACCAGCCATCGTGGTGGATGGTGTCGTGGAGGGGCTGCGCGCCATCGGCGGTGTAGTGGCCGAGGCGGCCCATGTATTGAGCGATTTCGAGTTCGACGAACTTCGTATCCTGGCCGCCGGACTTCATGGCGCGGTAGCGGCGCATGGCGGCGCGCATGCGTTCGAAGTTCTCTTGGGCGGCGTAGGGAAGCGTTCCGGTCCAGCGGACGTTGGTTTGGAGTCCGGCTTCGGCGGACTGCTTCTTTTGCGCCTCGTACAGGGCGAGGACGAATTCGTAGCGGGAGCGGGGGATGGCCGGGAGCATGGCGAACTGCTCCTTGAACCAGCCGTGGTTGGGGTCTTCGAGAATCTTCAAAGCTGGTTCGGAGGGGCTGCGCCAGCTATCGGGGATGATGGCGAGATAGGCGATCCAATCTTCGTGCGCTTTGAGGAACACGGGGCCATCGGCGGGGAGCGTTTGGACTGCGGAGCGGTTGACGGCGTTGTGGCCGCGGATGCCCCAGCTATAGGCGTTGGCGAGGGCGAGGAGGAGGAGAATTGTGCGGCGCATTAGAACGAGTACCTCATGCCGAATTGGAAGTTGCGGCCGGACCGTGTGGAGGTGACGCGGCCGAAATCGGCGGCGCCATCGCGGTTGACGACGGCGCCGGTGCAGCCGGTGATGGAGCAGGCGGCGTTGAGGTGGTTAGTGAGGTTTTCCGATTCGGCGATGAGTTCCAGGAAGTGGTGTTCGGCAACCTTGATGCGGCGGGTGAGGCGGAAATCGATTTGGAAGAAGCCGGGGCCGGTGAAGGAGTTGCGGGAGCGGAAGGGGAGGCGGTCGTTAAGGACGAGGTCGTTGTTGAGATCGGTGCCGGAAAGGGGGTTGATCATGTAGCCGGAGTTGAAGAAGACGACGGAGGAAAGTTCGAAGCCGTAGAAGTATTTAGGCGCCCAGAGGCCCTGCATGACCCAGTTGTGGCGGACGTCAGCGTTGGCGTTGCCACGGTCGCGGAGTCGGTTGGTGGGATCGGTGAGGGCGCCGCCTTCGAGGTCGCCTTCGGCGATGGCGTGGGACCAGCTCCAGGTGGTGGAGAGTTGGAGGCCCTGGCTGAAGCGTTTAGTGAGGGTGAGATCGAAGGCGTGGTAGTTGTTGTTGGCGCCGGATTCGGTTAGGTTGATGGCGCGGAATCGAGTGTCGGGCCGGCCGGCGGTGCCGCGGAAGACGGGGCGGCCATCGGCGAGGAAGCTGGCCGGGGCGCTTAGGTTGATATCACGGGTGTAGGGGGCGAAGCGGTGGCCCCAGTAGCCGTACTGGACGTTGACGGCAACGTCTTTGAGGATCTGGCGCTGGAGCTGGAGGCTGGCGTTGTGGCCGTACATGACTTGATAGTCTTTGGCGAAGGCGGTGATGTTGGGCGGGGTTTGGAAGGTGGGGTCGGCGGAGGCGAGGAGGTTGGGGTAGAGCGGGGAGCGGGCGTCGGTCCCGGGGATGGTGTAGCTGAGCACGCGGCGGCCGTTGACGAGTGCGCCGTTGGCGGAGGTGCCGAGGCTGGGGTTATCGAAGAAGATGCCGTAGCCGCCGCGGAGGACGGTTTTGTTGTCGCGCATGGGGGACCAGGAGAAGCCAAAGCGGGGGGCCCAGTTGTTCATGTCGTTCTGGACGCGGCGGGAGAGTTCGTAAGGCGCTTTGTCGTCGAGGACGGGATTGAGGACGGCTTCGTAGCGGATGCCGAAGTTGAGGGTGAGGCGGGGGTGGATGCGGAACTCGTCCTGGGCGAAGAAGTTGACGAAGTGGTAGCGGAGGGGGACGGCGTTTTCGCCGAGGTCCTGGGCGAGCTGGGTGTAGGTGTAGGGGCGGCTGGTGGAGGGGTCGATGGTGCGGGCGACCGTGCGGAGGTATTGATCGAGCGGGGTGACGGCGGCGCGGCCGGCGGCGGCGGGCAGGCCGCCGAAGGTGAAGAGGCGGTTGAGCGCGGCGGTGATTTGGAAGCCGGTGGTCTGGTAATCGACGCCGGTTTTGATGGTGTGGCGGCCGTGGGACCAGGTGAGGTTATCGATGACCTGGGTAGAGGTTTCGACCGAGCCGGAGCCGGCGAGCGGGTTGACGCCGAAGCTGGCGACTCCGGTGATGTTGACCTGGGCGCCGTTCGGTTCGCCGGGGACATAGGTATCGCGGGTTTCGGCGCGGCGGTTGATGCCGAAGCGGACTTCGTTGAGGAGGGTGGGGGAGATGACGGTTGCCAGCTGGCCGGCGCCGCCGTTCATGCGGTCTTCGAAGGAGAGTGAGCGAGAGATGGTGGTGAGGGCGCCGCCGCCGCCGGGTTGATCGTTGGTGAAGCGGTTGTAGCGGAGGAAGCCGGAGTTTTTGGAGTTGATGATGAAGTTGAGTTTGGCGCTGGGAGTGTGGAAGGTTTCGCCGAAGGGAGAGTCGACGAGGTCCGATGCCGGGAGGTTCAGGGCCTTGGCGGCTTCGGGGAGGATGGTGACGGGGGCGGGAGTTTTGAGCGGGTTGTATTCGTCGTTGATGAAGAAGAAGAGGCGGTCTTTCTTCAGCGTGCCGGAGAGGTTGCCGGCGACCATCCACCAGGATTGTTCGGCCTTCTTGACGGCGAGCGGGGAGCGTGCGGAGGTGGCGAGCGGACGATACAGGCCCATGCCGGAGCCGTGGAGTTCGTTGGAACCGGAGCGGCTGATGACGTTGATGATGCCCCCGGCGGCGCGGCCGAATTCGGCAGAGTAGGCGCCGGAGAGGACCTGCATTTCCTGGACGGATTCGGGGGTGGAGATGACAAGGCGGATTTGGCGATTGGTGCGGCGCTGGGAGTTGTCGAGCCCGTCGACGGTCCAGGTGGAGCGGGAGTGGCCGCCGAAGGTGAACTGGGTGGTGCCGAAGCCAGTGGAGGGGATGCCCTTCACGCCGGGGCCGAGGAGGTGGAAGTTGTAGACGTTGCGGGAGGTGATGGGGAGGGTGCGGACGGCCTTTTCGTTGAGGACTTCGCCCTGGGCGACGTCGCCGGAGACGGAGACGAGAGCAGCGTCGGCATTGACGGTGACGGATTCGGCGGCGGTGCCGACTTTGAGAATGATATCGATGCGGGCCTGCTGGCCGACGGTGAGGCGGATGCCGGTTTGTTGATAGTCGGAGAAGCCGGGGGCGGAGGCTCGGAGGTCGTATTCACCGACGCGGAGGAGGGGGAAGCGGAAGTAGCCGTCCTGGTTGGCGAGGATGGGGAATTCGGTGTTGGTGCCACGGCTGCGGGCCGTGATTTTCGCGGCTGGAATGGAAGCGCCGGATTCATCTCGGATGTAGCCGTTGAGGGCGGCGTCGGTGGCGTTGGATTGGGCGTAAAGGGCGAAGGTGGCCAGGGCGAGGGCGAGTAACTTCATGCAGGACAGCGTAGCGGGCGTATGTTTCGCCGCGATTTGCGCTGCATGACAGTTTGGTTTTGCCTTCGTCCTTCTGCCGAGAAGCGAGGGTTTCTAGTGGGCTTCGAAGAGGTGCGAGATGTCCTGGTAGCCGTTCATGGCGAGGCGGGCGGAGTTGCCCGTGCCGCCGAAGCGGGGCCGGTGCCAGTGCATGCGCGGGGCGTAGACGATGTCGCCATCGGTGGCGTAGATCATGCCTGCGCCTTCCATCTTGTATTCGATGGTGCCGAGGAGGACGACCCAGAATTCGGCGCATTCGGGGTGGAAGTGGCCTTTGTCGGAGTCCTTGGCGGGCGGGAGTTTGGCGACGTCGCCGAAGATGATGTTGGAGACGGCGCGGTCGTCGGCGATGAAGCGGCGCTGGGATTCGGTGCCGTTGACGACGTTGGCGAAGTCGATGTAGGGGCGGTTGCCGCCTTCGTATTTGCCTTGGCCGGCGACGGTGGTTTTCAGGAATTCATAGCCGGGAACGTCGGGCGGTTTTTCGTCGGAGGGGTATTGGGTTTTGGCTTTGGCGATGTTGACTTCAAAGCGCAGGGACGGTTCGGTGCCGACGGTTTCCATCTTGTAGAAAGTCCGGTAGGGGACCTGGACGAGGTAGCCTTTCTTGGCGACGAAGGGCTCCTGTCCATCGATGGTGAAACGGATCTGGCCGGCCTGGATGACCCACCATTCGCGGGTATCGGGGTGCATGCGGCGGCGGGTGGACGCGCCGGGAGCCATTTGGATGTATTGGGCGTTGAGGTGTTCGTCATCGACGACGAGATGGGACCAGTTGGCCTGGCCTTTGTGGGCGGCGAGAACTTCGGCGAGTTTGGTGTGGGGCTTGTGCGGGCCGGTCCAGCCGGGCAGTTTGGTGGCTTTGGGGGACCAGACAGTTTGGGATACCACTTCTGGTTTTTTCTGGGCGCTGGCGGTGAGGATTACCAGCGCGGCGAGTGCTATGGCTTTGGTCATACGGGGTCCTTTGCTCAGGCTTCGTCTTCCCAGCCCTTGATCTTCCGGCCGGTGATTTGTTCGAGACTTTTCGGGGTGCGTTTGGCTGTTAGTTCGCTCTCCAGGCGGTAACTCATGACGGGGCCGGGGAAGTTGATCATCTTCCAACCGACGAGGTTGGCGTTGCCGCCGTGGAGCGGATCGCAGAACATGCCTTCGATGGTGTGGGCGCGGAGTTGGGCGAAGAAGGGCGTCCTTTCGATGGCGGTGAGGCGGCGGTCCTGCTCCTCGGGGGACTGGGCGGCGAAATCGGGGCCGAGGGTGGGGATGCCTTCGCGGTAGATCTGCTGGGGCGTGGCCTTGTCCTGGTTGCCGTGTTCGGGGACGCTCTTGATCCAGGGGCCCTTCGTGTAGCGATATTTGTCGCGGCCGTGGGGGCCGGCGAGTTGGCGGTCGATGTAGATGACGACGGCGGCGTCGGTGGCGCCGGGGGTCTCGCTATCGGCAGGGAAGATGCGTTCGGCGGCGGCGGTGATGGCTGTTGCTTCTTCGGCGGTGAAGAAGCGGAGTTGTACCTTTTGCTGGGCTTTCAGGAGCAGCGCGCTGGCGGGGAGGATGATGAATTCGCGGCGTTTCATGCGAGGGCTCCGGGGTGTTTCAGGTATTTGTCGATGAGGGCGTCGGCGGCGCGGAGGGTGAAGGCGAGAGCGGTGAGGGTGGGGTTGGTGGCGCCGGCGTGGGGGAAGGCGGAGGCGCCGATGACCCAGAGGTTGGGCATGTTCCAGTGCTGGTTGTAGGTGTTTACGACGCCATCGGCGGGCGTGTCGCTCATGATGGCGCCGCCGTGGAGATGGGTGGTGGCGTATGCGGCGGTTTGGTAGCGGCCGGAGCGGCGGCCATCAGCGCGGCCCGTGCTTTGGACGAGGCGGCCACCGGAGACGGAGGCGATTTCCTTGGCCATTTGATCGGCGATTTTGGTGGCGAAGGCGCGCATGCGCATTTCGTGGTCGGTCCAATCGATGGTGGTGCGGAGAAGAGGGTCGCCCCATTTGTCGGTATAAGTGGGGTCTAAGTCGAGGTAGTTTTGTTTGTAAGGTAAGTGCTCGGCTTCGAAGCGGGCGGTGCCGCCGATGCGGTCGTTATATTTGAGGGCGGCCTTCTTCCATTCGGCGCCCCAGTTGCGGGAGACTTCGCCGGCGGGGATGTTGCCGAAGGAGGAGATGGGGAGGCCGGAGCCGCCGCCACCGCCGACGAAGGTGCCGCCGCGGAGGATGCCTGCGTCGGGGTCGAGGCGGTTAAAGCTGTCGAAATCGGAAAAGGACATGCCCTGGCCACCGGCGCGGGCGTAGCCTTGAAGCGGCTTGTCATAAACGATTTGGGCGCTGGAGCCGCCGGACATTTGATGGGTGAAGTTGCGGCCGAGCGTGCCAACGCCCGTGGCGGGGTTGTAGGGGGTGCCGATTTGAGAGAGTAGCAACAGGCGTGTATTGCCGGTGGGGAAGGCGCTGGTGATGACGATGGAGGCAGGTTGGGTGACTTCGCGGCCTTTTTCGTCCATGTAAGTGACGCCTGTGGCGCGGCCGTCCTTGTGGAGGATGCGGCGGACCCAGGCGTGGTTGCGGAGGGTGAAATTGGACTTACGGCGGAGGACGGGGAGCAGGACGTTGGTGGGCTGCGCTTTGGCGCTGACCATGCAGCCGTACAGCCCGCAATAGCCGCAGTAGGCGCAGCCGGGGCGGAAGACGCCGTCGGGGTTCTTGTAGTCGAAGGGAAGTGTGGCTGCTGGGGTGATGTAGGGATGGTAGCCGAGCGCCTGCGCGGCCTTTTCAAAGACCGTCATGGGTAGGGACTGGCGGTGGGGGCCGACGGGGAATTCCTTGGAACGGGGGCCTTCGAAGATGTTGCCGCCCTCGACGAGGCGGCCCTGGATGTTACCGGCTTTGCCACCGATGCCGAGCAGTGTTTCGACCTTGGTGTAGTAAGGTTCGATGTCCTTCCAGGTGACGGTCCAATCCTGGGCGGCGAGGCCTTCGGGCATGCGGGCATCGCCGAAGCGCTGTTTCAGGGCCGTTTTGAGGGTGAAGGTATCTTCGGGGTAGCGGCAGGCGAAGCCGGCCCAGTGTTCGCCGGAGCCGCCGGTGCCGGTGCCGATGCGGACGTGGCCGGGGCTGCGGACGGGGGCGGCGGTGTCCTTGCTGGAATGGCGATGGGTCATCGTTTCTTCGGCCGCGTTCTGCATCATACGCAGGCGGAGCGAGTAATCGACTTCGTCCATGGCGTTGGCGTATTCGGCGAGGGATCGGGCGGGGCCGCGTTCGAGGACGACGATTTCGAGGCTCGTGCGGGTGGCGAGTTCCTTCGCAATGGCCAAGCCTGTCCAGCCACCACCGCAGATGACGACATCTACCTTCTTCAGTTGCATTTCGATTCCAGGGAAGTATATGTCGCAGGAGGAGGGATGACAAGGCTGTGGCTTCCCTGCGGGAGCTTGCGTCGAGGCCCCAATATCCGCCTGGAAATACGGGTATGTTGTGCTACTTTATTGGGTTATCGTTTCGGAAAGAGATCCCAACATGAGCCGTTCAATTATTTTGCTCTTGCCGGCATTCGTGTCCGTTGTCGCTGCTGGAGCGCCTTCGGTAAACACCGCGAGTTTGCCTCTTGCGTTCGAGGCCGCGCCTGGGACCTCCCAATATTTGGCGCGTGGCGCCGGCTTGCATGTGGCCGTTCAGTCGACCGGCGTCGACGTGCATGCGGGTAAGCGATCGGGGCCGGCCGCGGCCATTCGCTTGCATTTTGCGGGCGCCAGTGCGAAGGCGGTTGCCAGCGCTAGTGATAGATTGCCGGGGACTTCTAACTACTTTATCGGCTCCGATCCGAGTAAGTGGCGGACGGGTGTTTCTACGTTTGCGCAGGTTGCTTTTCAGGGCGTCGATCCGGGCATCGATGTCGTTTATTACGGCAACCAGAGCCGGCTTGAATACGATATTTCGCGTGCACGCGGGGGCGAATCCCTCGGCGATCCGCCTGGAATTTGACGGCTCCGCGCGGCCATCGCTTTCGCCTGAGGGTGACCTGCTCGTTGGTGAGTTGTTGCAGCACCGTCCGGTGGCTTACCAGAACGCTCCGAATGGGCGGGTGCCGGTGGATTGCCGGTATGTGATTCGGCAGTCTGGAGAGGTGGCGTTGGCTCTGGGTGCTTATGACCGCAACCGTGAACTGATCATCGATCCTGTTCTGAGCTATGCCAGCTATATGGGCGGCACACTGAACGACGGCGTGACGAGTATTAAGGTGGACGCGGCCGGTAGCGTGTATATGACCGGATTCACCGCTTCATCGAATTTTCCCGCAAAGGGCGGGAGCCAGAATTCTTACGGCGGGTCCAATTCAGAACAACGACAGGGCCAGTTTGGCGACGCGTTTGTTGCCAAATTGAACCCGGCTGGAACTGCCGTGGTGTATGCCACCTATCTGGGCGGCAGTGGCGAGGATTTGGCGACTTCCATCGCCATTGATTCTGCAGGCAACGCGTATGTTGCGGGTAGCACGCAATCGGCCAATTTTCCGGTTTCGGCTTCCGCTCCGCAGCGCGTTTATAGAGGGTTCACAAACGACAACGGATTCTATAACCCCGGCGACGGCTTTGCGGTGAAACTGAACGCCGCCGGTAACCAGTTGGTCTATGCCACCTATTTGGGCGGCGGGTTGAACGACCTGGCGATGGGAATTGCGGTGGACAATGGCGGCAACGCGGTGGTGGTTGGGGCGACGACGTCTTCCGATTTCCCTACGACGGCTGGGGCTGCCGTCCGCGTCTATCGCGGCGCAAATAACACCGGTCCCAATTTCGGACCCAGCATCGCCGGCGATGGGTTCATCACGATCATCAACGCCGCGGGTTCGGCGTTTAACTACTCGACGTTTTTCGGAGGCGCGGGCCGCGATGGGGTGAGTTGTGTTGCTCTTGATGCGCAGAACAATATCTATGTCGGCGGGCTGACGCTGTCGAGCGATTTTCCTGTGACGCCGGGCGCGTTCCAGAGCACGTTTAAGGGCGTCCCGACCATTACCAATGGGGCCACGACGGTGCCTGGTGATGGCTTCGTAGCCAAGTTTGATTTCGGGGGCAAGGTTCCTGCGCAGCCGGCGAGGATCAACGTGGTCGCCGGCTTCTCTGGCGCGGGAACGGTTTCGGCGCGACTGGCGACACCTTTTACCGTGGAAGTGTTGGATGCCGCGGGTGCCGGTGTCGCCAATGCTGTGGTGACGTTCGCGGCCACGGGCGCCAGCGTCAGTCCCGCAAGTGCGACCACCGATGCCCAGGGCCGCGCGTCGACGACCGTGACCCTTGGGGCGACAGCGGGCAGCGGTTCGGTGACCGCAACGGTGGCTGGGCTTCCTGTTGCCACGGCTGCGCTCACCATTTCTCCGGCGGCGCAAGGGCCGGTGGTCAGTGCCGTGGTGAATGGCGCGAGCTTCCTGCCGGCGCTGGCTGGCGGATCCTGGATTACGGCCTACGTGAACGTTACCGCTGCGGCGAACGCTACGGCCACAACCGTACCGCTTCCGACTACGCTCGGTGGCTTCCGCATTCTGGTGAATGGCACGCCGATCCCGATGTATCTGGTGTTCGCGCTTTCGCCGGGAACGCAGTTGAACGCGCAGCTTCCCTATGGCTTGGTGAGTGGAACCGCGCAGGTCATCGTTGAACAAAACGGCGTGCCGTCGGCGGCGTTCCCGATTACCGTGCAGCCGAGTGCCCCTGGAATCTTCGTGTTCGGCAACAACCGGGCGGTGGCGCAGAACGTTGCGCCGGACGGTTCGGTGTCTGTTAACACGGCCGACAACGGGGTGCCGGCCGGCGACTACATCATTGCCTACTTCACGGGGCAGGGCGCTTTGAACAATCCCGTTCCCACCGGCGGCCTTGCGAGCGGCAGCCCGCTCTCCATTCCAACGTTGCCGTACTCGGCGACGCTGGACGGCGCTCCGGTTCCGATTGCCTTCCTCGGTATGACGCCCGGCCAGATTGCACTCGGTCAGGCAAACATCCAGATTCCGCGGGAAACCAAGCCGGGGACGTATCCACTCGTTATCCGGATTGGTGACACTTCCAGCAACGGGCCGTTACTCACCGTCAATGCTCCACGTCCATGAACACTCGGGCCAATTGGCGGTTGATTCTTGCAATTGCTGCCATTTTTCTGTCGTTGGGCGTTGGGTTTACGCTCGCTACAACCAACGGGACGGGAAGCGGTCACAGCGGCTTGCCGGGGGCCATCACGGTACCGATCCAGCCTGTCACTGTTCTGGTGCCGACGAAGTCTGGCGGAGTTGTTGCCGAAGTGTTTGGAAAGCCTGGAGACCGTGTCGCCAAGGGCAGCCTCCTGCTTCGTTTGGAGACTGGTCCACTGGGCGCGCAGCGGCGTAACTTGGCCTCTGCGCTCCGGGTGACTCGTGCGGCGTTGCAATCGTCGAAGGAACTCTCGGTGCTTCCGGCGGGGCTTCGATCAGCGGTGATTGAGGTCCACCCGGATGTGATGGCGGCCGAGGATCGTTACGTTCGCGCCGTTGCCGGGCTTGATCGGGCCCGATCGTCTTCGGCTGAGGCGGAATGGAATCAAGCCGCCGCCGAACGGACTCTCGTGCGGGAGCGCCTGAGCCGTTCGCTTTCCGCTACCGGCGCGGCGGGCGATCTGGCGGCGATGATTCCCTTGCTCGAAGGCAGGATCCGGGACATCGACCAGAGCCTGGCTGATAGCGACGTTCGCGCGACGACCGATGGTGTGATCGATATTCTGGATCTCCGTGCCGGAGACCGTTTGCTACCGGGAGGTGCGGCCGCGGTTTTGGTGCTCGCGGGCGATTATTTCTGCGAGTTTCCGGTGCCCGTCGCGGACTCTGGGGAGCTGCGGGTCGGGCTGGAATCCAGTGGTACGATCGGCCCGGGCCGGGAGGCGATCCGGTGGCGCATTGAACGGCTTGGGTTGCGAACGATTCCCGTTGGGTTCCGGGAGAACCGGCAGGTGGCGCAGGAGACGCAGGTGCGAGCCCGGTTTTCGGCGGGCGAGACGGTACGTGGCTCGCTGGCGGTGTTGGAACTTCCCAGGCTTCGGGCTACCCAATGATCTCTCCGGCGGTTTCGGTGAGCGGCGTTTCGAAGAAGTTCGGGGCGAACGTTGTCCTCAGCGGCGTCGATCTCCAGATTGCGCCGGGCGAGATATTTGGGATGTTCGGTGCGAATGGGTGCGGGAAGTCGACGCTGCTGCGCATCCTCGCGGGCGCGATCCTTCCTACGAGCGGAACGGTGGCCATCCAGGGTGTCGCCGGATACGTGGCGCAACGGTTCAGCCTGTATCAGGACCTGTCGGTGGAGGAGAATTTGTCGTTCTACGCGCGGTGCTATCGGCCCGGCGACGAGACGCTTCGCGCGGATATCGGTGCGGTGATCGAACGATTTGGGCTTGCACCGTTTCGCGTTAAGCGGACCGGTCTGCTTTCCCACGGCTGGAAGCAGCGGGTGGCGATTGCTTCGGCGATGTGTCACAAGCCATCGGTTCTGCTGCTCGACGAGGTGACCGCCGGGATCGATCCCGACGCGCGGGACGATATGTGGACCATTCTGGCGGACGCTTCGCGCTCCGGCACCGCGATCATCCTGACAACCCACTTTACCGATGAGGCCCGCCATTGCCATCGCACGGGGTATCTACGCGATGGGTTGCTGGGTCCTGGGCCGAAGACTGGCGGGGTGGGCGGCTGATGCATCGGATGCTTGCGGTCCTTTCCAAAGAGTTCCGGCACATGCTGCACGATCCGGTGACGCTGGTTTTGACCTTCGGATTGCCTGTGGTGCAACTGCTTCTTTATGGGTTTGCGCTGGAGACGCGGGTGCAGCATGTTCCGACGGCGTTGCTGAATTTCGATCACCACGCCACGGGCGAATTGCTGGCGCAACGGATCTCGCAATCTTCGTTGTTCTCGTTGAAGGGGCCCTACCAGAGCGAGCAGGAAGCCGTTGCCGCCCTGCGGCGTGGGGATGTTCGAGTCGCTATCGAAATCCCGTCCGGCTATACGGCGAACCTGATGTATCTGCGCAAGGCGAGCGTGCGCGTTTGGGTGGACGGGGCGGACGCGACCACTTCGACATTTCTGCTGACCGCGCTCGACTCGCTCGGCTTGGAAGCCACGATGGAGCAGATTCGGGCGCTGCGGACGGCCTCCGCTGTGGAGGCTGGCGTGACCATCGAATCGAACGTCCTCTCCAACCCAAGCGGGCGAACGGTGGCGTATCTGATTCCCGGGTTATTGGCGATTTTGATCCAGACGATCGTGACCGTGCTGATGGCCTTATCGTTCGCCTCGGAGCGGGAGGCTGGGACGCTGGAACAGATGCTGGTGACGCCGCTGGGGCGGGGCGCCATCATTGCCGGCAAAGCAATCGCCATCGCGCTGGTGGGCCTAGTTGAAACCTCGTTTCTCGTCATCCTGATGCGGTATATCTTCGCGATTCCCATCATGGGCAGCTTGTGGCTCTTCCTCGCTTTCGTACCGCTCCTGGTGCTGATTCCGCTGGGCCTCGGCCTTTTCGTCGCGGCGCATTACCACAATCACTCCCAGGCGATCCAGTTTGCGAATGTGATTCTGTTGCCGTCCATTCTGCTGTCCGGTTTTGTCTTCCCGCGCGAGTTTTTGAAGTTCCCGTTTGACCGGGTCAGCAGCTTCTTACCCGCTTCGTATCTTGTCGCGCTGAGCCGCGATATCATCCTGCGCGGCACGTCGGCGGCCGATCTTCTGCCGAAGCTCGCCATTACCGGCGGGTTTGCCCTCGTGATGATGGCGGGCGGGTATCTTGCCGTGCGCCGTTCGCTTGGGGTGCGCTAGCCTTCAGGCGATGAGGGCGGGGACGGTGCGGCCGTGGATATCGGGCAGCGTGAAATCGCGGCCGGAGTAGCGGTAGGTCAGTTTCGTGTGGTCGAGGCCGAGTAGCTGAAGAACGGTCGCGTGTAAGTCGTGAACAGTAACTACGTTTTCGACGGCGTGGTTGCCGAGTTCGTCGGTGGCGCCGTAGATGAGTCCCTTTTTCGAGCCGCCGCCGGCGAGCCAGATGGTGAAGCCGAAGGGGTGGTGGTCGCGGCCGTCGCCGTTGCCGGTGTCGGGCGTGCGGCCGAATTCGCCGGCCCAGATGATGAGGGTTTCGTCGAGAAGTCCGCGCGATTTCAGGTCCTTGATGAGGGCGGTGACGCCCTGATCGGTGACCAGTGCGTTGGTCTGGTGGCCTTCGCGGAGTTTGTCGTGCTGATCCCAGGTGCCGTTGTTGCCGCCGTAGAGGTTGGGCGGGGTGATCTCAACGAAACGAACCCCGGATTCAATGAGCCGGCGGGCGCGGAGGCATTGCAAGGAATAGGCGCGCTGGTGCTCGTTCTTGCTGTTTAGGCCGTATAACTCTTTGGTGGCTTCGGACTCTTTGGAGAGATCGAGAACGTCTGGCGTAAGGGCCTGCATGCGGTACGCCATTTCGCCGTTCTTGATGGCGGTTTCGATGGCGTCGTTGTTCTGGGACTTCGCGAGGAAGGCGCGGTCCTGGGCGGCGAGGGCTTGGAGTTGGGCGCGTTGAATGGGATCGGCCGCGGCGGGGACGATGTTTTCGACGGGGACGCCATCGGCACGGACGGACATGGCCTGGTGGGTGGCCGGGAGGAATCCGTTGGAGAAGTTTTCGAGGCCCCCGGGCGGGTTATCGCCGTGATTCAGAAGTAAGTAGCCCGGTAAGTTTTTGTTGGTGGAGCCGAGGCCGTAATTGACCCAGGAACCCAGGGAAGGGAAGCCACCGAAGTTCCGGCCGGTATGGAGAAAAACGTTGGCGCGGGCGTGGAGCGGGAACTCCGATTTCATGCTGCGGACGACGCAGAGTTCGTCGGCGACGGTGGCGATGTGGGGGAAGAGTTCGCTGACGGGCAAGCCGGATTGGCCGTATTGCTTGAATTTCCAGGGGGAGCCGAGGTACTTGCGCTTGGGGCCGGAGACGTAGCTTTCCAGTTTTGCCTGCTGGCCGTCGAGCTGGGTCAGCTTCGGTTTGGGGTCGAAGGTGTCCATGTGGGAGACGCCGCCGGGCATGAACAGGAAGATGACGTTTTTGGCTTTGTGCTTCTGGACGGACTGGGCGTGGAGTGCCTGGAAGGCAAGGTAGCCGAAGCCGTTGGAGGCGGATTGGAGGAGTTGGCGGCGGGTCATCAGCTTGTTGTTATTGTATGTTCAGATCGAGCCGTCCGCCAGGTCCTGGGGGTAGAGCGACTCGATGTTGTCGCGGGTGAGGACCTTCATTTTGGCGAAGAGGGCGGGGACGGTTGCCTTTTTCTCCAGCATGGGAGCGATGAGTTTCCACAGCTGATTGCCGTAGTCTTCGGGTCCGAAGCCGATGGCGCCGGCGAGGGGGCTGTGGGGGCGTCGCAGTTCGCGGCGAATGTCGATGGCACCCCCGAAACTCCAGACCTGCCAGAGACGGGCGCGGCCGGCCTCTTCGATGGCCTGGATGGCGCCCATCGCGGCAGGGTCACTGACACACACGACGATGCCGCGGCGGGGGCGGGAGGAGCGCATTCGGGCGCGGAGGAGACGGAGACCGGTTTCAAAGGAACCACGGCTATCGAGGCGGGTGATCTGCAGTTCCTTCGCGCGCGGGGAGCGCTTCTCGAATGACTGGAGGAATCCGCTGAGGCGGGCGGCGGGGAGAGAGCCGAAGTGGATGTTGCCGACCAGGATGACTTCCTCAATGGGTTCTGCGGGGAGGAGACGCCAGGTGGACTGGCCGGCCATGACCCCGGCGGCATAGTTGTCGGCGCCGAAATAGGAGGCGCCGGCGATGGTCATGTCGATGGAGATGAGCGGAATGCCGGAGCCGTGAAAGAGGCTGGCCAGTTCGGGGCCGGCGTCGGAGGCGGCTTGGAAGATGATCGCGACATCGACCTTCTCGCGAAGCATTCGCTGGGCGTTGCGGACGGTTTGGGAGACGCTGCCGCGATTGTCGAAGGAAAGGAGTTCGGCGCGGTGGGCGGAGGCGGTTTGGGTTATCGACTCGGTGACGGAGCGAGGAAATGGAAGGCGATTGTCGCGAGACGCGTAGCCGATGCGCGGGATGCGTTGTTCGCCCGTGGAGAAGAGGAGCGCGGCGGTATATCGGCCCGGGGACGGCTGGGTGACCCAGCCGTGGTGTTCGAGTGTCCGGAGGATGCGGAGGACGGTGGCTTTGTTGATTCCGGACTGGCGTGAGAGTTCGACAAGGGTCGTGGATTCACCGGGCAATTGCTGAAGGCGGGTGAAGACGTCGATCGCTCGTTCCAGATTGGTCAGGAGATAGGACGACGGCATGGTTCTGTGAAAGAACCACTCTATCATTCAGGCGGAGGATTACCAGGGTGCTCTTCGTAAAGTGCGTAGGAAAGTGTCGCTACTGGTCGGTTCTATCAGCGAACCCTTTTCTCGGTTGCGTTGTGGTTGTTCTGTCTGTTACCTTTGCCCAATTCCCAGGTGAGGTGTCTCCATGTTCATGAGAATGATTGCAGCGGCGGCGGTGTTGACCGGCCTGATCGGTGGTTTGCACGCGCAAACCGTGAGCGGTTCGATTGTCGGTTCCGTTCAGGACCCGAGTGGATCGGCGGTGCCGGGGGCCGATGTGAAGCTGAAGTCCGTGGACACGGGCGTTGAGCGGAGCTCGAAGGGATCGCCAACGGGCGACTTCGCGTTCCGGAACATTCCGCCGGGTGAGTACACGCTGAGTGTGACGGCGCAAGGCTTCCGAAGACTGGAGCGAAAGGGCTTGGTGCTGAGCCAATCGGAGACGCTGGCGACTGGGATCAGTGCGTTGGAGGTGGGCGCAGTGACCGATACCGTGACGGTGACGACGCAGGGCGCGGTGGTGCAGACGGCGAGTAGCGAGCGCGGGAGCGTGATCACGGCGAGCCAGGTGGAACGGATTCCAGTGCGCGGGCGCAATGCGTGGGACCTGATGCAACTGATGCCGGGGACGGTGCCGGCGGCGGCGACGAATGAGTCGATTTCGCGCAATACGCGCCTGAATGTGAATGGCGGGCGGATCAACTCGCTGAGCGTCGTTGTGGACGGTATGGGGATGAACCAGATCGGAAACTTCGCCAATCAATTGATGAACATCAGTATGGACGCCGTGGAAGAGGTGAAGGTCCTGATGTCGAATTATCAGGCCGAGTATGGCCGGACATCCGGGGCGGAGGTGCAGTTGGCGACCAAGTCCGGCAAGCGGGAGTTCCACGGGTTATTCAGTTACTTCAAACGGCATGAACAGTTCAATGCCAACAGTTTCTTCAACAACCGGAACGGACAGGTGAAGGGCCGGTACCGGTTCAACACGTTCAACTACAACATCGGTGGCCCGATCTTCATTCCGGGGAAATTCAATACCGAAAAGAACAAGCTGTTCTTCTTCTTTTCGCAGGAGTTCTGGCCGGTAACGACGACTAGCTCGGGCCGGCTGACGATGCCGACGGAACTGGAGCGAGCAGGGAACTACTCGCAAACGGTGGACCTGAATAACGCGTTGATTCCGATCCTTGATCCCACATCCCGGCAGCCGATGCCGGGCAACATCATCCCGGCGAGTCGGATCGATGGCAGCGGCCAGGCCTTGCTGAAAGTGTTCCCGCTGCCGAACTTCACGAACCGCCAGATTTCGGGTGGGAACTACAACTACATCTTCAATGCCGAGACTGCGACGCCGCAGCGATTCGGAACTGCGCGCATTGACTACAACATCAGTGCGAAGCATCAGCTCTACGGCACGTATTCGTTCTATCTGGACCGGCAGACAGGGTGGCAGGTGGCAACGACGAGCGCCAACTGGAATCAATTGCCGCGGACCTACTGGACGGATCCGAAGCTGCTGGTGGTGCGCTACAACAGGATCATTACGCCGACACTGGTGAACGAATTGACTCTCGGGGCGAATGGGCGGAAGGAGGGCGAAGACATTGCCGCCGACGCCTTGGCGCAGAGCACGCGGAGCAAGATTGGCTTTACGGCCGGACAGTTCAGTCCCGGTGTGAACCCGTTGGGGCTGATTCCGAACGCGACGTTCGGGGGCGTTCCCGGGGCGGCGAATCTGTTCATGGACAACCGGACGCCACTACTTTCGACGCGGCTGAATGTGCCGATCAGCGATAACATTACGAAGATCAAAGGCGGGCACGTGTTTAAAGCCGGCTTTGTGGCGGAACGGATCTTCGCCACCGCCAACGCGGCCAACCCGTTCAACGGCAGCTACTCGTTTGCGCGCGATGTGAACAACCCGCTGGATACCGGGTACGCCTATAGCAATGCCTCATTCGGCGTGTTCAGCTCCTACACCGAGCAGTTGCGGCGGAATACGAATACACAGTGGTTTACCTATGTGGAAGGGTATGTGCAGGACACGTGGAAGGTGAACAAGCACCTGACGCTTGACTACGGGCTGCGGTTCTCGCACCTGGGCAACGAGATTCTGCGCGGGAATATGGTGTCGACGTTCAATGCTGATTTCTGGGATCCGGCGAAGGCGGTGAAACTGGTGCAGCCTGCGATTGTCGGAGGGCGGCGCGTGGGACAGGACCCGATTACGAAGGCGGTGTATCCGGCGACTGCGATTGGCGCGATTGCGCCGAACTCCGGGGATCCGGCGAATGGGATGGTGATCCCGGCGATCAATAAATCCTATCCCGGTTCGCTGATCGACACGCCGGCGGTTCTGGTGGCGCCGCGGTTTGGTTTTGCCTATGACCCGTGGGGCGACGGCAAGACGGCGGTGCGCGGGGGCGTGGGGTTGTTTAACCAGCGGAAGGACAACGCCTGGGGCGGGCCGAATCCGCAGGTGCCGATCATCACGACGCCGACGGTTTACTACGGCACGCTGTCGACGTTGCTCTCTTCCACCGGGTTCACGTTCCCTTCGACGATCACTTCGGTGAAGCGGGATTCCAAGTCGCCGTACGCGATGAACGCGAGCCTTTCGGTGCAGCGGAATATCGGGTTTGGGACGGTGGTTGACGTTGCCTATGTGGGAACGTTCGGGCGGCATCTGGAATGGGTTCGGGATTTGAACGCGATTCCGATTGGGACGAATTTCAATCCGCGGAATGCGGATCCGACAAATGCCGCTGTGCCGTTGCCCTCGGCGTTTTTGCGGAAATATCCAGGATTCAACAATATCAACCAGGCGGACTGGGCGGCCAACTCCAGCTACCACTCGTTGCAGGTGACGGCGAACCGCCGCTTTGCGAAGGGCCTGCAGTTTGGAGGGGCGTGGACGTGGTCGAAGGCGATGGGGTACGTGGATACCGACGGGTCCGCAGTCAGCGCGCTGGTGGATCCCAAGATCTGGAACTACTCGGTGGCCGGGTTTGACCGTACGCATGTGCTGAAGCTGAACTACCTGTGGGAGGTGCCGGGCGGACCGTGGAAGAACCTGGCGGCCAAGCATGTGCTGCACGGGTGGCAGTTGTCCGGGATCACCAGTTTCGTGACCGGTGCGCCGCTCGGCGTAGGGTACAACCTGGTGGTGAACCGGGATATTACGGGTACGCCGGATTTGGGCGCGCGCCTCAACGTACTGTCGAACCCGAATCTGCCGAAGGATCAGAAAACGTTCGGCCGGAATTTTAACACCGATGTCTTTGCACCGCCCGCGGTTGGCGCGATTGGCAACTCGGCGAAGTACCTGATTCGCGGACCCGGCGTGAACAACTTCGACATTTCGATGATCAAGAGCATTGCGGTGCGGGAGCCGTTTAAGGTGCAGTTGCGGTGCGAACTCTACAATGCGTTCAATCACACGCAGTTCACCGCGATTGATACGACGGCGCGATTCGATGCGCAGTCGCGCCAGGTGAACGGGACGTTCGGGCAGTATACGGCGGCCAGCAATCCGCGGCTGATGCAGATCGCGATCCGGGCGCAATTTTAGAGGAGGCCGGCTCGCATGTCGATATCACGGAGAGAGTTCACCCGATTGATGGGGGCTGGCGCAATGGCGCCAGCAGCGGGCCGGCGGCCGAATATCATTTTCATCCTGGCCGATGACTTGCGCTTTGACGATTTGAGCGCCGTGGGCAACACTGTTCTTCGGACGCCGAACCTGGATGCCCTGGCGAAGAACGGAATCCGGTTCGAGAACGCGTTTGTGACGACGGCGATCTGCTGTTGCAGCCGGGCCAGCGTGCTGACTGGGCAGCACATGCGGCGCCATGGGGTGGAGGATTTCAAACGCCCCTTGACTGCCGCGCAGATGGAGAAGACCTATCCGGTGCTGCTGCGGAAGGCTGGTTATCGAACCGCCTTCCTGGGAAAGTTTGCCGTCGGGCAGCCCACGCCGGGAAACCGTGAGTTGGCTTTGCCGAAGCACCAGTTCGATTTCTGGTACGGCTTTCCGCAGAGCATCGATTTCCGGCAGGAGATCGACGGAACTGTCCGGCATCTGACGCCGGTGATGACGGAGAAGGCGATCTCGTTTTTGCGCTCGACGCCGGCGGAGCAGCCGTTCCTGTTGTCACTGAACTTCAAAGAGCCGCACGGCCCGTTCAACTACTTCGACCCGGACCGGCCGAGTCAGTACAAGGACGTCCCGATTCCGGCGCCCGCGACGCATACCCGCGCGGATTTTGAAGCCGAGCCGGAGTTTCTGCGGCGTTCCTTGAACGGGACTAAAGACGGCCAGTGGCCGGCCGATGCCGAGGCGCAGCGGTTGGAGGAGGCGCGTATCTCCTACCACCTGGTGGCGGGGATTGATGACGCTGTGGGGAAGGTGATGGCGGCGTTGCGGGAGTTGAATCGGGACGGCGAGACGATCGTGATTTTCACGTCCGACAACGGGTCGTTCCGCGGGGCGCACGGGTTTACGGGCAAGTGGATCATGTATGAAGAGTCGATCCGGGTGCCGCTGATTATTCGCGATCCGCGCATGCCGGAGAAGGTCCGGGGGACGTTGTGCAAGGAGATGGCGCTAAACATCGACATGGCGCCGACGATGCTCTCCATGGCGGGCGTGGCGGCGGATTCGGGGATGCAGGGACTGGACCTGTCGCCGATTGTGGCGGGGCGGAAGATGTCGACGCGCACCGAGTGGTTCTACGAACACACCTACAACACGGATGCGCCGCGGCTTCCGATTGTGCGGAGCGAAGGGGTGCGCGGGACGCGGTGGAAGTATATCCGGTATCCGGAGATGAAGCCCGTGTTTGAGCAGCTGTTTGATTTGGCGGCCGATCCGGTGGAGCGGCATAATCTGGCGACGAAGCCGGAGCATAAGGCAGTGCTGGCGCGGTTGCGGCGGCGATGTGATGCATTGAAGCGCGCGGCGGCGTGAGCGGTTATTGGAGGTAGAGGAACTCTTTGGAGTTGAAGAGGGTGTGCGCGAGAGTGGGCCAGGGGTTGGCTCCGAGCGACTCGGCGAGCTGTTTATAGGCTTTGACTTCTTCGGCCGACGGTGGGCGGAGGAGGGCGGTTTCAAACATCTTCGTCAGGCGCTGTTCAAACGTTCCTTGAGGCAGGCGGTCGGCCCAGCCCTGGGCTTGCTGGAGGACGAAGGGATCGTTTAGCATTGCCAGGGACTGCGTAGGGACGTTGGTGACGTCACGGTTGCCGCGGGTTTGGAGCGGGGCGGGGAAGTCGAAGATCTCCAGGAATTTGGGGCCCTGCATGCGGGTCACCTTGACGTAAATGCTGCGGCGGCCGTTGCCGTCGAGCGGGCCCTGGAAGAGCCGGCGGTAGTCCGTTGGTTCCTTGCGGTGCGGCTGGATGCTGGGGCCGTACATGGTCTCGTCGAGGCGGCCGGAGACGGCGAGCAGCGTATCGCGGATGGACTCGGCGTCCAGGCGGCGGATCTGATTTTCGGCCTGGAAGGCGTTAGTCAAGAGCAGTTGTTTGATGAGAGCCTTTGTGGACCATCCGTTGCGCATGAAATCGGCGGCGAGGTGGTCGAGGAGGTCGGGGTTCGAGGGCGGATCACTAAGGCGGCCGAAGTTATCGGTAGAGGTGACGAGTCCTTTGCCGAAGATGTGGTGCCAGACGCGGTTGACGTAGACGCGGGCGGTTAACGGGTTTTCCGGGCTGGCCATAGCTTCGGCGACTTCCAGGCGACCGGAGCCGGACTTGTCCACCTGGCGGAGCTTCTCGGGCATCAGGCTCAGGAAGTGCCGGGGAGCGGGACGGCCGGGGTTTAGGGCTTGGCCGCTAAGGAAGATGGGGTGATCGGCACCTGGATCCATGTCGGCCATGGCGTTGACGACGGCGGGCGCTTCGAGTTTGGCTTCGATGGCGCGGTATTCGGCGGTCAGCGCTTCGAGGGCGGGAATGGCGTCGCGGCGGTTATTGAGGAGCCCGGTTTCGATGGCGCGGTTGAGCGCGAGGACGTCGGCATCAGTGGCCTGCTGGGCGGCCCAGCGGCGGATGGCGCCGGCGAGGGGGACGGTGGTTTTGGTGGGTTTGGGAGCGTCGGAGTCGTTGTGATACCAGGCCTGGGAGACGACGAACCAGGAGCGGGTGATAGTTTCCGCCGGGTTGGTTTTGAATCTGCCGGGGCGTTCGGGCAGGCGGGGGTTGTCGGTAATCGTATCGAGTTCGAGATAGGTGCGGAGTGGTTGGTCGTTGCGGGTCGGTACCTTTTCGAGGTGGAGCGCGGGGCCTTCGATGAGCTTATGGTCTTCGCCAATGACACAGTGGTCCATGACGGTGCGGTGGGCGGCGGCGTTAGCGCCGGACATTTGGAATGTCAGGAACTTTTTGTCGCGCGGGAGGATTGGGGAGCGGAGGGAACCGTTCCATTTGTCGGTCGTGGCGTTGGTGGCGAGGCCGTTGGGGAAAATGGTTTCGAGGGCCGAGTCGCCCGAGGTGGCGATGGCGAAGTCGCCCGCTTTCACTGGTTCCAGGCCGATGCCAGAGGCAGACCAACCGGGGGGAAGGCCATTGGCGAAATTGACTGACGGGGCCGGGAGTTGTTGGATCTCGATTGTCGATTGGCCGGCTTGCTGGAGCCAGAGCGTTGTCAGTTGCTGCCGGATGTTGGTCTTCAGATTTGAGAGGTCGGGCCGGGTTGGTTTGTTGAGCGTATGAACAACGGGGCGGGAGCTATTGATGATGCCGTAGAGGGCATAGTAGTCTTCGGTGGGAATGGGGTCAAACTTGTGGTCGTGGCAGCGGGCGCAGCTGACGGTGACGCCCTGGAATGCCTTGGTTAGGGTGTCGATCTGGTTGTCGACGACGTCGGTGCGGATTTCGGGGAACTGGTTGCAGTTATCGTGGCCCATTTCGCCGAAGCGCCAGAAGGCGGTGGCGAGGGTGGATTCGTTCTGACCGTTAGCGAGGCGCGGGGTTTTGAGCAGGTCGCCCGCGACGTGTTCCTTCACGAACTGGTCGTAGGGGAGGTCCTGGTTGAAGGCGCGGATGAGGTAGTCCCGATAGCGCCAGGCGCCGTGGATTTCGTAGTTCCACTCGTAGCCGTAAGTTTCGGCATAGCGCATGAGGTCGAGCCAGTGACGGGCCCAGCGTTCGCCGAAGCGGGGGCTGGTTAGCAGAGCATCGACGTAGTTGGCATACGCGTTAGGCGAGGAATCGTTGAGGAATTGCGCGAGGAGTTCCACTGTAGGTGGGAGGCCGGTGGCGGCATAGGCAGCACGCCGGGCGAGGGTGCGTTTATCGGCGGATTTCGCGGCCGTTTTCAGGAATGCGTCGATGGGCTGGGGCGGCACCTGGCGGAGGGGCTGGAAGGCCCAGTGGGGGGCCTTGGTTTCCTTCTGGGGCTGAGCGTTGGGCCAGGGTGCGCCGCGGTCGAGCCACTGCTCGATGGCCGCAATTTCATCGTTGGAGAGTTTCCCGCCGGGGGGCATTTTGAGGGCGCCTTGTTGGCGAATGGCGGCCTTGATTTGTTCAGCGCCGGGGCCGCGGTGGCCACCTTTGAGGATGGCGTCGCGCGAGTCGAGGCGGATGCCGGATAGCTGTTGGGCCGGGCCGTGACAGCCCTGACATTTGGTGGCTAAAACGGGACGGACCCGGCTTTCAAAGAAAGCCGGGTCCGTGTTTGCGTCCTGCGCGGTAGAGAGCGCAATGCTGCATACTGCGAGGACGAGTAATCGCATGGTTAGAACTGGAGATTCAAACCAAGCTTCAGGAATCGGGGCAAGTTACCCTGCACCGGGTTGAGGCGGCCGAAGGCGCCGTTGGTCACGTCGACAGACTGAATACCGGTGAACCAGGGGTGGTTGAAGGCATTCACCATTTCGAAGCGGAACTGCATCTTCACGCGCTCGTGGATCGGGAAGATCTTCGAGATCGAAGCGTCCCAGTTCTCGTAGCCAGGCGTGCGGACGTCGGAGAAACGCAGGGGGAAGTTCCGGAGAGTGAACGGTTCCTGCGCGCCGACGAAGCGGTTGGTGGCGGGGCTCACCCAGAGATCGGTATTGAAGTACTTACCGAGCGTGGGGTTGTCGAGTTTGGCCGAACCGTTGGTGACCTGACCGGCGTTGGGGTAGTTGATCGTGGCACCAGCCATATAGGTGATGTTGGCGTTCATTTCCCAGCCGCCGACGATGAAGTCAGCAACTTTATTGAAGTTAGACCCGAACTTCTTCCCACGGCCGACGGGCAGCTGCCAGACGGTGGCGAGGTTGAACTTGCGCGGGATATCGATGTCGGGCGCCGACTGCTTGACGAGGCTGGAAGAGCCCGGATCGGAGAGGTTGAAATCCTGCACGTTGAGGAAGGCAACCCGTTCGAGGGTCTTCGAAGCGGTGTAGCTGGCCAGGAAGGTCAGGCCCTGGGAGAAGCGCTTGGACGCCTTGATCTGGAAGGAGTCGTAGCGCTGACGCCCGATGGGCAGGTTGTTGATGCTGAGCGGCGTGTACTGCGGGAAAGTGAACAGGAGGGTCTGGCGGGTGATTGTGGCACCGTTCAAAGCCGCGTTGTTCGGGATCAAACCACGCATCGGGTTCGGGATCTGGGTGTTGTAGTAGGCGTTATCGATGGCGCCCGTCGAGGTCCGGCGACCCAGTTCGTTGGTGGGAATGAAGTTGGCGGTGGTGCCGATCGGCAGTTTGTTGATCTGGTTGCCGACGTAGGCCGCTTCAACCAGGACGCCGCCGGCCAGCTCGCGCTGGATGTCGATGGAGTACTGATGGGAGTAGGGCAGCGGACGATTCTGCCAGTTCACACCGAGGCCCTGGCCAAGGAAGCTGGCGGCGCCTTCGGCATTGCCGACGGCGGAGAGCAACCGGCCACCGGCCTGGTTGGTGAAAGCGTTGGCAAGCGTCACAGCCGGGCGGAGGTTATCCACGGTGGTGGTGACGTTGGTGCGCTGCGAGTAGCCCTGGTTGGAACCGGTGGCGCTCTGGCCCATGTAGAAGAGGCCATAGCCGCCGCGGACGACCCACTTTTCGCCAAAGCGATAAGCGAGGCCGACGCGGGGGGCGAAGTTGTTCTTGTCCGCGTTGAAGGAGCCTCGGGGCGCTCCGCCCTGGTTGGCGAACTTGACGGCGCCTTTGAGGTTCAAACCCGTGGCCTGAGCGGCGATGGGGCTGGCGGCGTTGAAGTCGAGCGACTGGACCATACGGTCATAGCGTTCCCAGGAGGGCGATTCGTAATCCCAGCGCATACCGAGGTTGAGGGTGAGGCGGTTGGTGATTTTGAAGTCATCCTGGAAGAAGCCGGCGTAGAAGAAGTTGACGAACGAAGGATCGATGTTCCGATCGGCGAAGCCCGAAGAGGGGTAGCCCAACAGGAACGTCGCCAGTTCGTTGCCGGCGGTGGCTTCGGCCTGGTTGGACACGCGCTGCGTCCAGTTCCGGGTGAAGGTGTAGTTGCCGGAGGCGAAGCCCGGGTTGGCCGTGTTGTTGTTGTAGCGGCGGGCTTCGACGCCAAACTTCATGAAGTGACGGCCGATGACCTTGTTGATATTTGGCTGAATGGTGTAGGTGTCGAACGCGCCGGTGTTCTGGAGCGTGCCGGTTCCCATGGCCTGGTAGGCGCCGTTGAATTCAAAGCGCGGGAAGGCGAGCTTGGTGAACTGGTTGACGAGAGCCGAATCGAAACCCAACTGCTTGGGGTCGAAACCGGTGCCGTAGGAGCTACCGGAGGACTCTTCCCAGCGGTTGAGGCCGAGGCGCAAGTCGAACGTGGTGGTGGGGTTCAACGTGGAGGTCCAGTTGAAGCCGAAGGTACGGCCGTTGCGGATCAGCGGCGCGTTGCCAGTGGGTTCGGCGGGGTTGGATTCGTTGACGTTCTTGACGAAGACGAGACCGCGGTACTCACTAAACGGGTTCTGGCCGTAACGGAAGTTGGTATTGTTCTTGGCGTTGACCTGATAGTCCATGCGGCCGCCCCACTGGAACATGTCCGCAACCCAGCGCGAGGGGTAGGGGTAGTTGAGAACCTGGGCGGGGCCATTGCCGGCCGAGGTCGGAGCGGGGTAATACTTCAATGCCGCGGTGGCGATGGGGCTGATGCGCGAAGCCGGGATGATGTTTCCGGGGAACGCGGTACGGGTGCCATCGGCGAGCGTGGTCAACGGATCGTAGATCGAGACCAGCGCATTCTGGGCGTTGCGCAGAGTGGAGAAGTTGCCGCCGCGCCAGTCCATGGCGGGCACGGTCTGCACACCGGGGTCGGCCGAACGCTGGCGCATTTCTTCGTGCGAAATCGTCCAGAAGAGCTTGTTGCGGCCATCGAGCAGTTTCGGAATCAGGACCGGGCCGGAGAGGAAGAAGCCGTAGGAGTTGATGTTGTTCGGCGACTTCTTGATGCCGCCGGCGTTCAATTCCCACTGGTTGGCATTCAGCTTGTCGTTCTGGAAGTATTCAAACAGGTTGCCGTGCAACTGGTTGGTACCGGACTTGGTGACCATGGTGACGATGCCACCACCGGTGCGGCCGTATTGCGCGTCATAGGTATTGGTCAACACCTTGAATTCCTGTACGGATTCCATGGTGGGGACGTGGATGACGGTACGGGAGGAGCGCACGTTGGACATGCCGTCCAGCAGCACTTCGTTTTCACCGGAGCGGCCGCCGTTGACGGAGAACCCGGTGGTGCCGCCGATGTCGAAGGAGCGCAGATAGCGCCAGCCGCCGGCCTTGAACACGCCGGGGGCGGCCCAGGCGATCTGGAAGGGGTTGCGGCCCTGCGTCGGCAGGTTGGCGATCAGTTGATTGTTGAGGGCCGTATCGCGGTTGGCGGTTTCGGTCTGCAGTTGGCTAACGGCGGCGTTCACCGTGATCGAGTCGGCGACGGCGCCCACCTGGAGCTGGACGTCGAGACGGGCCTTGTCAAGTGATTGGAGAATCACGTTGTCACGAACGACGCGGCGGAAGCCGTCTTTTTCGAAGGTGATGTTGTAGGCCGCCGGTTCGAGGAGAGGGGTGCTGTAAAGTCCGCCATCATTGGTGGACGTGGAGATTTTGGTGTTCTTGGCGAGGTTGGTGACGGTGACCTGGGCTCCCGGAATAGGGGCGCCGGACGGGTCGGTAACGATACCGGACAGGCTGGCGCGAACTTCCTGCGCAGACACTGCGGCACCGGCTAGTAAGCATGCTAACAAAGCACGCTGCAAGACGAGGCGATTCATTTGGACTCCAAAGCGAATGAGGTTCCCATAGTTCGGGAAGACTTGCAAGATTATATCCCATTTTCTTAATGTATTCAGGCCCTTAGTACTTTGGTTGGAGTATTGACACGCGATGGGGCTAGACCGGGTTTGGGTACTGAGTTGCCATGGTGGGGCCTCGGTTTTTTCTCTACCTTTAGGTATGCAAAACAACAGCGAGGGCAGATCCGCATGGGTCATTCTTTGGCTTTAATGTTCGAAACCGTCGCACAGGTCCTTCACCAGTCCATCGATCCAGTGCCAGAGCGCTTCTTTCACTTGATGTCGGGGCTGGTGTTGATCGCCGTGGGATTCCGGATGCGGAAGAGTTTCGAGTAGCGAATTTAGCGAATTTAGCGAATTGACGAGTGCGGCGTGAGTTCGCCGCGGAGATTCTGGCGCATGGCGGAACTCACACTAGAGTGGGTGGCCAGAAGCCAGGCGAGCTTAGTGTAGGCGGCCTCCGGCGTCATGTCGGCGGCGCTGATCACACCCCGGTCGGCCAGTGCGCGTCCGGCTTCGTATTGCTCCATATTGACGCGGCCGCGCGGACATTGGGTGACATTGACCAGCACCTTTCCGCAGTCGGCGGCACGTGTGATGGCGGCCAGCAGTTCCGGGTTGGACGGGAAGTTCCCTTGGCCAAACGTTCGCAGTAGCGCTCCATGGATGCCGGGCCCGGAGAGCAACGTCTCCAGAACGGCGGCGGGCAGACCGGGGACGATGGTGACGTCGACCACGCCGGTGGACATGGCTTTATGGACGAAGAAGGGCTGTCCGGTGGGCGGCGTGCGCAGGGACGGGTCCAGGAAGACGTCGGTTTCGATGGCACCGAGGGGCCGAAGGTTGGGCGAGTCGAAGGCGTCGGAATCGGTGGTGCTCATTTTGCGGGCCCGGTTGCCGCGGACCACGCGTTTGCCGAAGCAGATGGCGACTTCGGCCAGCAGCGGGAGCCCGGTGGCTCGGTAGCCGGCGATGCGGAGAGCGTGAATCAGGTTGAGCCGGCCATCAGTCCGATCGTGGAAGAGCGGGGTTTGGGAGCCGGTAAGGATGACGGGCTTGGCGAGATTTTCGCAGAGAAACGACAGCGCGCTGGCCGTGTAGGCCATGGTGTCGGTGCCGTGCAGGATGACAAAGCCGTCCCAGTGGGCGTACTCGCGTTCGAGGATGGCGGCGAGGGCGAGCCATTCGCGGGCGCCGATGTCGGAGGAGTCGACGGGCGGGAGTGCCGGATCAGCAAGCAGCTCCCAATCGATCCCGTCGCGAACTCCAACGCCGGGAATGTAGCGGAGGACGTCCTCCTTGGCGCCGGGACGGCGCGTGCCATCGGGATTTGCGGGGTCAACCGGTACCATGCCGATGGTGCCGCCGGTATAGATAACGAGGACGCTAGAGGACGCCATTCGCGTTTCAGTCTAGCGCATAGGGCTTCCGCCGGAGGGTATATGCGCTAGGGTTGGGGTAGGAGGTGTTGCACTATGCAAACGCCACTGAACTTGGAGCTAGCCGAACGGATGAACTCCTACTGGCGGGCGGCCAATTATCTTTCGGTAGGTCAGATCTACCTTTATGCGAATCCACTGCTGCGTGAGCCGCTGCTTGCCGAGCATGTGAAACGACGGTTGCTGGGCCACTGGGGGACGACGCCCGGCTTGAATTTTATTTACGTGCATTTGAACCGGCTGATCCGGGAGCACGAACTGAGTGTTCTGTATGTTACGGGACCGGGCCACGGGGGACCTGGCATAGTAGCGAATACCTACCTAGAAGGTACTTACAGCGAGGTATATCCGTATATTTCTCAGGACGCCGAGGGGATGCGGAAGTTATTCAAACAGTTTTCCTTTCCCGGCGGCATTCCCAGCCACGTGGCTCCGGAAACGCCTGGGTCGATCCATGAGGGCGGGGAACTGGGCTACGCGCTTGTGCACGCCTACGGCGCGGCGTTCGACAATCCTGATTTGCTGGTGTGTTGCGTGGTGGGTGATGGAGAGGCCGAGACGGGCCCACTGGCGACGAGCTGGCATTCCAACAAGTTTCTGAATCCGGCGCGCGATGGGGCCGTGCTGCCGGTTTTGCACCTCAACGGTTACAAAATCGCCGGGCCCACCGTGTTGGCTCGCCTGCCGCGCGAGGAACTGGAACAACTCTTTGCCGGGTACGGCTACAAGCCGTACTTTGTGGAGGGCGATGACCCGATGACGATGCACCAGCGGATGGCCGCGGTGCTGGACGAGGCGTGGGCGGAGATCCGGACGATTCAAGCCGACGCGCGGGAGCGCGGTGTGACCGCGCGGCCGCGGTGGCCGATGATCGTGTTGCGTAGTCCTAAGGGCTGGACCGGTCCGAAAATGGTGGATGGGAAACCGGCGGAGGGCTCCTTCCGTTCGCACCAGGTGCCGCTGAGTAATGTTGCCACCAATCCGGAGCATTTGCGCCAATTGGAAGAGTGGATGCGAAGCTACAAGCCCGAGGAGCTGTTCGATATATCCGGGCGGTTGCGGCCGGAGTTGGCAGCGCTGGCGCCGGTCGGGACGAAGCGGATGAGCGCCAATCCGCATGCCAACGGCGGCCTGCTATTGCGGGATCTGGCGATGCCGGATTATCGGGCTTATGCGGTGGACGTGCCAACGCCGGGGACCGTCGTCGCCGAGTCCACTCGTGTAATGGGCATCTTCCTGCGGGATGTGATGAAGCGCAACTGGGAGGAGAAAAACTTCCGTGTATTTGGCCCGGATGAAACGGCGTCGAACCGGTTGGGATCGCTGTTCGAAGTGACCGACCGGGAGTGGATGGCGGAGATTGTGAAGGGCGACGATCACATGGCCGTCGATGGCCGCGTGATGGAAATCCTCAGCGAACACATGTGCCAGGGCTGGCTGGAGGGCTACCTGCTCACCGGGCGTCACGGCGTCTTCTCCTGCTACGAGGCGTTCATCCACATCATCGATTCCATGTTCAACCAGCACGCGAAATGGCTGAAGGTGTGTAACGACATTCCCTGGCGACGGCCGATCGCCTCGCTGAACTATCTGTTGACGTCGCACGTCTGGCGGCAGGATCACAATGGCTTCAGTCACCAGGACCCCGGTTTCATTGATCAGGTAGTGAACAAGAAAGCCGACGTGGTACGGGTCTATCTGCCGCCCGACGCCAATACACTGCTGTCGGTCACCGACCACTGCCTGCGCAGCCGGAATTATGTGAACGTCATCGTGGCCGGCAAACAGCCGGAGTTGCAGTGGTTAAACATGGAAGAGGCATCGCGGCATTGCGAAGTGGGAGTTGGCATTTGGACGTGGGCGAGCAACGATGCCGGCCAGGAGCCGGACGTGGTGATGGCCTGCGCCGGGGATGTGCCGACATTGGAAACACTGGCGGCGGTCGACGTGCTACGGCAGGATCTGCCCGACTTGAAGATTCGCGTCGTGAACGTCGTTGATCTGATGACGCTGCAACCGGCAACGGAGCATCCGCACGGGTTGAGCGACCGGGAATTTGACTCCATCTTCACCGAAGACAAGCCGGTGATCTTCGCTTTCCACGGCTATCCGACGCTCATCCACCGGCTGACCTACCGCCGGCACAATCACGACAATATGCACGTTCGCGGCTTCAAAGAAGAAGGTACGACCACGACGCCGTTCGACATGACGGTGCTGAATGAGTTGGACCGGTATCACCTGGCTGGTGACGTCATTGACCGAGTGCCCCGCATTCGCAATCTGGCGGGCCACACCAAGCAGTTCCTGCGGGAAAAACTGATTGAGCACAAACACTACATCGATCAGTGGGGAGACGATATGCCCGAGATCCGGGACTGGAAGTGGCCGTACTAATGACGGTTCCGAGTCCCCACGCGGCAACGGCGGAGGCCGTTGCCGCGCAACTGGAGTCCGATCTTCGACTGGGTTTGCAGGAAGAGGTGGTGCCGGCGCGTCGGGAAAAAGCCGGTTGGAATGAACTGACGGCTGTGGCGGGCGTTCCGCTGTGGCGGCGCGTGGTGGACCAGTTGGCCGATGCGCTGGTTCTGCTGCTGTTGGCGGCCGCGGTGGTCTCTGCCGTCGTCTGGTATGTGGAGCGGGAGACGCCGTACCCGTACGAAGCTTTGGTGATTCTGATCATCGTGGTGCTGAACGCGGGGTTGAGCCTGTTTCAGGAGGGAAAGGCGGAACAGGCGCTGGCGGCGCTGCGGGCCATGGCGGCCCCGGAGGTCACTGTTCTGCGCGGCGGCGTGCCACGGCGGGTACCGAATCGAGACATCGTACCGGGCGACGTATTGGTGCTGGATGAGGGCGATCTGGTGGCGGCTGATGCGCGGCTGGTGGAGAGCGCCGGGATGCGGACGTTGGAGGCGGCGTTGACCGGGGAAAGCGAGCCGGTGGAAAAGCAGTTGGAGGCGGTCGAGGAGGCCGCCGGGTTGGGGGACCGGACCAACATGGTGTTCGCCGGGACTGCCGTGAGCATGGGCCACGGGCGTGCGCTGGTGACGGCGACGGGGATGGAGACGGAACTGGGCCGGATTGCCGGAATGCTGCGGACGACGGAAAAGCAGTTGACGCCGTTGCAACGCGAGCTGGACCGGACGGGCAAACAGTTGGGTGTTGCGGTGCTGGTGATCGCGGCGATCGTCGTGGCGACGCTGTTTTTTGTCGAGGGGATTCGCGACGCAAAGCAGGCTGTGCAGGTGCTGCTGTTTGGCGTGGCGCTGGCCGTGGCGGCCGCGCCGGAGGGATTGGCGGCGGTGGTAACGGTGGTGCTGGCGATGGGTGTGACGCGGATGGCGCGGCGCGGCGCCATTGTGCGAAAGTTGCCGGCAGTGGAGACGCTTGGCGCGGCCACTGTGATCTGTACGGACAAGACGGGCACGTTGACGCGGAATGAGATGACGGTGCGTGCGTTGGAAACGGCGACTGGGCGCGAGGAGCCCAAGCTGTTGCTGGCCGCGGTGTTGGCGAATAATGCGTCGGTGATTGAGGAAGCTGGTGGCCGGCGCTACCTGGGTGATCCCACGGAGTCGGCGCTGCTGGTGGCCGCCGAGCGCGGCGGCGTGGATGTGGCGGGCGTGCGCGCGAAGTACCCGCGCGTGGGCGAGGTGCCGTTTACTTCCGAACGGAAACGGATGTCGACGGAGAACGAAGGCCCAGATGGGCGCGTGGGCTTCGCGAAAGGGGCGACAGGGCGGATCTTGGAGTTGTGTTCCGCTGAGCAAGTGGGGGACGACGTGCGGCCGTTGACCGACGCGCGCCGTGCGGAGATTCTGGCGAAGACAGAAGCGCTCGCAGCCAAAGCACTTCGGGTGTTGGGCGTAGCGACGGGAAGGGGCGAAAGTGGCCTGACGTTTGTGGGGTTGATTGGAATGATGGATCCACCGCGGCCGGAAGCAATGGCGGCGGTGGCGCGGGCGCGCAGCGCGGGAATCCGGCCCGTGATGATTACCGGCGACCACCCTGCCACGGCGCTGGCAATCGCCCGTGAGGTGGGGATTGCCGACGAGCCGCGCGTGGTGACGGGTGCGGAATTGGACAAGGCCTTTGACGGTGGCGCCGATGTTTACGCGCGCGTGAATCCGGAGCACAAGCTGCGCATTGTGCAGGCCTTACAGGCGGGGGGAGCCGTGGTCGCGATGACCGGCGATGGCGTCAACGATGCGCCGGCGCTGAAGGCCGCCGACATCGGCATCGCCATGGGCAAGGTCGGTACGGATGTTGCTAAGGAGGCCGCCGACCTGATTCTGACCGACGACAACTTCGCCACCATCGTGGCGGCGGTGGAGGAGGGCCGCGCGGTCTTCGACAACATCCAGAAGTTCTTGCGCTATCTGCTGTCGTCGAACGCGGGCGAAGTGCTGACCGTGTTTTTCGGAGTCCTGCTGGCGCGCCAGATGGGGCTCGAGGGCGATCACGGGTTCGTTCTGCCCTTGCTGGCGACGCAGATTTTGTGGATCAACCTGGTGACCGACGGGGCGCCGGCGCTGGCGTTGGGCGCCGATCCGGCGAGCCCCGACTTGATGACGCGTTCGCCGCGTCCGCCTGGGGCGGGCGTCATTGACCGCCGCATGGGCTACGGCATTGTCATCATCGGTCTGGTGATGGCGGTGGGTACGCTCGCAGTGATGGACGCGTCGATGCCGGGCGGGTTTATCGAAGGCGTCGGCACGCTGGCCTACGGGCGGACCATGGCCTTCACCACTCTGGTGCTCTTCCAGATCTTCAACGCGTTTAACTGCCGCTCGGATGAGCGCAGCGCCTTTGAGGGCCTGTTCGCCAACCAGTGGCTGTGGGCCGCGGCGGGCGCCTCGGTGGGCCTACATCTGCTGGTGCTGTACGTGCCGGTCCTGCGGGCGGCGTTCAGCACCGTGCCACTCTCCGGCGGCGATTGGCTGCTGGCGACGGCCGTGGCGAGCACTGTTCTCTGGGTTTCCGAAGGAATCAAGTGGCTCAGCCGCGCCGGATGGCTGCGCGTCGAGTAGAATTTCTTTAACCATGTCCTCTTTCGACAGACGTTCCTTCCTGCTTTCCGCAACGACCGCCGCACAAGCCGCCTTCGGCGCCGCACCGAGTGACCGGATGCGGATTGCCATCGTCGGCGTTGGCTCGCGCGGATCGGCGCACATCAACGAGATTCTGCCTGTGCCAAACGTGGAAATCGCTGCGCTCGTCGAAGTGGACGGCGCGCGCGCCGAAGCGGCCTCGCAGCGGATCTTCCAGAAGACCGGAAAGCGGCCGATCATCGAATCGGACATGCGCCGCGTGTTCGACGATAAATCCATCGACGCGGTGACGGTGGCGACCTGCAACCACTGGCACGCGCTGTCGGGCATTTGGGCGATGCAGGCCGGCAAGGACGTCTACGTCGAGAAGCCCGTTTCGCACAATATCTATGAAGGCCGGAAGCTGGTGGAAACGGCGCGGAAGTATAACCGCGTGGCGGCCGGCGGCACGCAGCGGCGCTGGTGGGGCCGCTTCCGCAAGGCCGTCGAACTGATTCACGGCGGCGCGATTGGCGAGGTCTATCAAGGGAACTTTTTCTTCCCCGGTAATCGGGATTCGATCGGGTTCAAACCTGTCAAGCAGCCACCCGCCAACCTGAACTGGGACAAGTGGCTGGGGCCGGCGCAGATGGAGCCGTACCACGAAAATCTCGTCCACTATAACTGGCACTGGTTCTGGAATTTCGGCAACGGCGAATTAGGCAACAACGGCATTCACATGATCGATATTCTGCGTTGGGGCATGCAGCAGAAGTTGCCGGTTTCGGTTCGTTCCACCGGCGGCCGGTTCGGCTACAAGGACCAGGCGGAAACGCCCAATACGCAGAACGTAACCTGGACGTTCGCCAACGGCGCCAGCATCGTCGGCCAGCTCCGCGGCCTGTACACGAAGGACCCGATGTCCTGGGATTTCTACGGCACCAAGGGTCATCTGCACATGATGGCCGACGGGCAGTTCACCATCCGTTTGGGCCGGAACAAAGTGGACGAACCGGTGGTCGAGTCGCCGAAAAATTTGGACCACTTCGCCAACTTCGCCGACGCCGTCCGCGCTCGCGATCCGAAGATGTTGCATGCCGAAATCGAAGAGACATTTCTCTCCACGGCGCTGTGCCATCTCGGCAACATCTCCTACCGTCTGGGGCGGGAATTGAAGTTCGATCCAGCGGCCATGCATTTCGTCAACGACAAAGAGGCGGATGGTTTGCTCACCCGCCCCTATCGCGCGCCGTACGTGGTGCCGGAGAAGGTTTAACCCTTCAGGTACTTGTTGAAAAATTCCATCGTGCGGGTCCAAGCGAGATCCGCCGCGGCTTTGTCGAAGCGCGGCGTGGTGTCGTTGTGGAACCCGTGGTTGGTCTTCGGGTAAATGTGGACGGTGTAGCTGGCGTTGTTGGCTTTCAACGCCTCCTCGTAGGCCGCGATGCCGGCGTTGATCCGCTGGTCGAGCTCGGCGTACTGGAGCAGCAGCGGGCACTTGATCTTGGCCGCGTCGGCCGCCGTGGCTTGCGCGCCGTAGAAGGGGACTGCAGCGTTGAGGTCGCTGCCCAGTCGGACCGCGAGCATGTTCGAAACCCCGCCGCCGAAGCAGAAGCCAACGGCGCCCAGCTTACCGGTGGCGTCGTCGCGGGTCTTCAGCCAGCGTGCGGCGGCGATGAAATCTTCCGCCATCTTGGCCCGGTCGACGGTGCCGAACAGCTTGCCGCCGGCTTCGTCATTGCCCGGGTAGCCGCCAACGCTGGTCAGCCCATCCGGCGCGAAGGCGGTGAACCCGGCCGTGCCCAACCGGCGCGCGACGTCTTCAATGTAGGGATTCAGCCCGCGGTTTTCGTGCACTACAATGACACCCGGCGTCTTTCCACCCTTGGCGGGACGGACCAAATAGCCCTTGATGGACCCGTTGCCCTGGGGCGACGGCACGGTGGCGTATTCGGCCTTGATGCGCGCATCGTCTTTGGCGATCTGCTGCGCCCAGGCGTAATTCGGGCGCAGTGCCTCAAAGAGCATCGCGGCCGTCACGCCGCCGGTGGCGTAGTGCTTGGCGCCCTCCAGAAAGTCGCGGCGTTCGATGTCGCCGTGAACATACTTGTCAAAGAGATTTAACAGTTCTTGAGGGAAATCTGCGGCTGTTTTGCGTTCCATAGTGATGGCTCCTGAATGGGCTGAGAATAGCACACGGCGAGGGTATCGTATGATGGGAAGTTAGGGCTCTAAGCGATCATGAAAACCGCGCGCCTCATCTGCTGGACCGGAGCCCTCTTTGTGGCACTTGCCTTTGCGCAAGGGAAGCGGGAAGCCCCTACGTTCCGCCAGGAGGCCGCCATTAGCCCTCGCCTGCGCGAGTTGGCCCGGCGGAGCACGACGGTGCCCGTGATGATCGTGCTGACTGAGCAGCCGCACCGGGAGATCCTGGCGCGACACGGGCGTTCCGCCCAACTGGCCGAGGTGGAGCAACGCTACCGCTCACTGGCCGGGCGTGGCGGTCAGGAATCGTCAATGCGGGCCGTGCGCGATGAATGGGATGCCCTGGAACTGGCGGTGCGGCGGACGGCCTTTGCTGAGATCGCGCCGGCGATCGGTCCGTCGCAAGACGCCGTCGAAGCGCTGTTGTTGCAATCCGGCTCGACCGTGCGCCGCCGCTACATCGCTGTGAACATGATTGCCGCCGAGGTTCCCGCTGCCGCGCTGGACCGCATTGCTGCCCACCCCTTCGTTGCGGAGATCTTTCCTTTGGAGCGGCACCTGCCGCAGTTGCAGTCGAGCGTGCCTTCCCTGGGCGCGGTGACTTTCTGGAACGCCGGTTTTTCGGGTGCGGGACAATCCGTCGCCGTACTCGATACGGGCATTCGCCGAAACCACCCTGCCTTCGCCGGGGTGACTGTTTCAGATCATATTTTCCTGACTTCCGGTGCCGCCGATCCCTGTTTCGCCGACAACGCGACCTCCCCGGATGATCAGCACGGCCACGGTTCCCACGTGGCCGGCATCGTGGCAAGCCGTGGTGCCGCCGAGTGTCCCAATTGCAAGGGCGTTGCTCGCTTGCTCGGCACTCTTTACAACGTAAAGATCGGCTATCAAACGGCCAGCGGCTCCGGTTGCCTTGGCGGCGGCTCCGCCAATCCCGGCGATGTCTACGATGCCATCGATTACCTGGCGCGAAATACCCCGGTACGAATTTTCAGCTACAGCTACGGCTCCCCGACAACAGAAGACGACAACGCCAGCGTTCGCGTTCTGGATCAGTTGGCCGACATCTACAACTTGCTTCCGGTGGTGGCCGCAGGCAACGCTGGGCCGGGCGCGACGACCGTTTCCGATCCTGCCATCGGGCGAAATTTATTGGCGGTTGCCAACTGGTCAGGACGGGGGAGTATCTACAATTCCAGTTCCCGTGGCCCCACCGTTGGCGGGCGCAAAAAACCGGATCTTGCCGCTCCCGGTACCGGCATCCTATCGGTCGCATTCAACTGGGACGCCCCGGGCGCGAACGACTTTGTGACCAAAACGGGGACCAGCATGGCGACCCCGCACATCGCCGGCGCCGCGGCTCTTTTAACAGAGGCCGGTGTCAACGACTCCATGGCCATCCGTGCCGTTCTGCTCAATACAACCGACGCTCCCGGCTGGGCCGCCGACAGCGGCTGGGGGTACGCCAACCTGGACAAGGCCCGCAACGCGTTGTTCTTCCGAACGGGCAGTTTGACGGCACGTCCTTCGCCCGGTTCGTTTCAGCTCTACCGGGTCCTCGCCGGCGCGTCCCTGCGCGCCACCGCCACCTGGAATCGTCACATCGTGAATGGTTCCACCTCGGTCTTCCACGATCTGGATCTGATCTCTTACGACACGGCGACCAACGTAGAATTGGCCTTCGACGGCTCCGCCGAAGACAACGTGGAGCAGATTTACCAGACCGGCGCTGGTGACTACGTTGTGAAGCTGCGCATGTTCAACACAACGCTCGCCGGCGGTTTGCTAAACGAAAAATTCGCGATTGCATTCTCGGAGTCGAATGTCACCGCCGCCAGCGGGCCGCGCCTGGGATTGACGTGCGCCTCTGTCGGGACGCCGGTCGCGACGGCTGGATTTGTCTACCAATGCACAGTGACGAATACCGGGGATCTCGCGGCCTTTGCCGTGACTGGTTCTGTAACGCTACCGGCCGGCTTTGCCGGATCGACAGTCCTGAATTTTGGAACGGTTCCGGCCGGTGCCAGTCGTGTGATCTCGCTGGGGTTGACGGCCCCGCCGGGCGCGGGCAGTTACTCCATCAGCGGCAGCGCCCAGAGCAGTTCCTTCGGAGAAGCTTTTGCGGCGACGGGTTCGTTCCCCCAGACCGTGAATCCGCTTGTCCCCGGAGTTGTCGCGTCCCCCTCTCCCGCCAACGCCGCCACCGGTGTTTCCGTTGCAACCGCGCTCTCCTGGACCCCGGCGGCGAATGCTACATCCTATGACGTCTATTTCGGTGCCGTCGCGCCGCCGCCGTTTGCCGGCAACACAACGGCCACGACATTCAACCCGGGCGCGCTCGCCGGGGAAACAACGTACTACTGGCGGGTCGAATCGAGGAACGTGACAGGTACTTTCTCTTCCCAGACCTGGAGTTTTACCTCTCAAATCGTTCTGAATGCGCCGGCCAACCCGTCGCCGTCCAACGGTGCCGGCAATGTCGTTGTGGCCCCTTCAATAGCGTGGTCGGCGAGCGGGACGGGGGCGACCTACGACGTCTACTTCGGCACGGCGTCCCCCCCGCCACTCGTAGCGACAGTTACAGCTCTAACTTACTCGCCAGGCGTCGTCGCGGCTGGTAAAACGTATAACTGGGCCGTGGTCGCGAAGAAGGGGAACGTCGCCATCTCCTCACCTGTCTGGTCTTTCAACACGCTCCCCCGTGCACTCGGTGTGAATCCTCCATCTTTCGTTTCCACGGGCCCATCGGCCCCGAGCGGTTCGCCCCAGCTTTTGAATTTCACAACCCGCGATGTCGACGGCTTCGACGACGTCAATCGGGTGTACTTCCTTGTGAGTGACGCGCCGTCCGCGTCGGGAGCCATCTGTTACGGCTACTACGACCGCGCCGGCAACGGCATTTATCTCTACAACGACGCTCTCACCACGCCCCAGGGTCCCTTGACACCCGGCGCCGCCGGCACCCTCCAGAACGGACAATGCCTGGTCGATGGCACGGCATCGGCGCTCGTCTCTGCCGCTGGTACCGACGTCGCCGTTCGCCTCAGCGTCAGCCTGAAGGGCGCCTTCGCCGGCGCCGCCCGCAAACTCTACGCGTCGGTGTCCGACAACGAAGGAAATACCACTGGTTGGATACAAACGGGCACCTGGGCAAGTACCAACCTGAATCGGGCCCCGTTGGTCGTATCCCCGACTCCCGGGACCCCTGTCGGTTCGCCACAGACATTTACGATGGTTGCCCGGGACCCCGACGGCTTCGATAACATCAGCCGCATTTACTTCCTCGTAAACCCGGATACGTCGATACCCCAGAACACCTGCCACGGATACTACGACCGCGCCTCGAATGCGTTCTTCCTCTATAACGACGCCCTCACCGCATTATCCAGCGCCGCCCTGCAAAACAGCCAGTGTGCAATTGACGGCAGTGCCTCCGGCTTCCTTTCCGGCTCCGGCACGGACCTGACGCTCCGCATGACAATGAGCCTAAAGGGCGTCTTCGCCGGCTCCGCCCAGAAGCTCAATTACTGGATTGTCGACTATGACGGCAACGGTACCGGCTGGGTGCAAGCGGCAACCTGGGGTACTCCGAATCTCAACCGCGCGCCGGTTCTTCTCAGCGCCTCGCCCTCCGCCGTTACCGCACAGCAACAAACACTGACCTTCAACTTGCGTGACGCCGATGGCGCCGGCAATTTGAGCCGGACTTACTTTCTCATTCAAACCTCCACGGCCATCACAACAAATACCTGCCACGGCTTCTATGACCGCAACCTGAATGGTATCTACCTTTACAACGATGCCCTGAACATCCTCCAAGGACCACTTACTCCCGGAGGCGCCGGCACGCTCCAGAACACCCAGTGCGCCGTAAGCGGTGCTGGTTCGTCGTGGAGTGTCGTTTCCCCCACCGATGCCAATCTGTCGCTCAACATGAGTCTCTTGGGCTCCTATGCAAGCGCAGTGCCGAAGATCTACGTCTGGGCGACTGATGCCGAATCGAACGGTACGGGTTGGGTCCAAACAGGTGCATGGGCGCCGAACACGGGGGCATTGGCGCCCACGGTCGCCTCCGGCACGCCGGCGGCCCCGGTCGGTTCCCCGCAAGTCTTTTCGGTCGTCGCCCGCTCGGCCGCCGGTGCAACCAACATCAGCCGGATTTATTTCCTGGTCAACACCACCGCCACGGTCCAAGCCGGCACGTGCCACGGCTTTTATGACCGCCCGGGCAACTATTTTGTCCTCTACAACGACGCCCTCACCGCCGCGTTCGGGCCGATGTCCCCTGGTGGCGCCAGCCTTCAAAACGGCCAGTGTACGCTCGATGGTGCAACCACCGGCCCCGTCTCTGCCTCCGGCACCGATCTCACCGTCCGCTTCGGCCTGAGCGTGCAGGGCGCACTCGGTTCCACACCGCAGAACGTCTATTTCTGGGTGCAGGACGCGCTCAACAACGGTACCGGTTGGGTGAAGACCAGCACCTGGACGCCGCTCGCCGGCAGCGCGCAAGCGCCCACGCTCGCGGCCGCCACACCGGCCACCACCACCGGCGCCACTCGGACATTCACGCTCACCGCCCGCGACGCCAATGGGTATGGCGACCTCAGCCGCATCTATTTCGTCGTCAACACCAGTGCCACCGTGCCGGTCAACACCTGCCACGGTTTTTATGATCGCCCGACGAACGCCCTCTATCTCTACAACGATGCGCTCACCGCGCTCAGCGCGCCGTTGACGCCCGGTACCGCCGGCACTATCCAAAACTCGCAATGCGCCATCGACGGCGCCAACTCTACCGTCGTCCTCTCCGGCCTCGACGCCGTCCTGAACCTGTCCCTCACGCGCAAGGGAACCTTCGCCACCACCGCCCAAAAGCTCTTCGTTTGGATCACCGACGCCTCCGCCCTCGGCACCGGCTGGGTCCAGGCCAGTCAGTGGAATCCGTAACGATACAGTAGTAGGAACGCCATGCGCCCATCGCTGCTGTTCCTCGTTCCCACACTCCTCTCCGCCCAGACCTACTTCCCTCCGCCAGACACCGCCGGCGGCTGGCGAACGCTCAACGGCGCTCCCGCCATTCGCAAGACGGCGGGCATGGATCTGAACCGGCTCGATGGCGCTTTCACCTACGCCACCCGCACCAGCGCCCACGGCGGCTTGCTCGTCGCGCGCCATGGATATCTGGTCTACGAAAAGTACTTCGGCCAGGGCCACCGCGACGCTCATCCCGACATGGCCTCAATCGGTAAAGCCTATGCCAGCATCGCCGCCGGCATCGTGATGCAGGAGAAGCGCAGCGAGATCCCCGACGGGCTCGACCAGAAGGTGTTCAACGAAAAGTACCTCCCCGAAGCCCTGCCCCTGAACGATCCCCGCAAGGCCGATGTTCGCTTGGGCCACCTGCTCTCCATGAGCTCCGGCATGCATGGCGACGGCGCCAATCCGGGCTTTGTGCGCGGCGTGCCCGGCAAACTGGAAGCCATGGCCGCGCCCGCCAACGCGCTCGATCTCGACGGCAACGCCGTGCGCGTGCCCATGTGGACCAACCCCGGCGAAGGCTACAGCTACTCGTCGTCCTCCACCCATCTGGCCTCCATGGTGGTCCGCCGCCTGGCAGGCATGGAGCTACAACAATACCTCGATGAAAAACTGGCGAAGCCCATGGGCTGGGGACCCTGGAACTACGCGCTCCACCGCCCCGCCGGCACGCTACCCCACACCCCGGGCGGCGGCAGCATCGCCGTGCGCGCCACCGATGCTCTCCGCTTCGCCTATCTCCTTCTCCAAAACGGACGCTGGGGCAAACAGCAACTGGTACCCGCCGATTACGTGGCCCTCTGCGCGAAGCCCTCAAAATACAACACCCACTCTCCCTTCGGCCTGATGTTCGAATCCAACGCCGCCGGCCACGTCCCCGGCGCCCCCCGCGACGCCTACTTCAAATCCGGCGCCGGCGGTTCGGCCATCTACGTCGTGCCCTCACTTGATCTGGTCATCTACAAAATGGCGGGCAACACAGCACAGTTCGATCCGGCCCTCACCCGCATCCCGCCCACTTCCTCCGTCGACCACTCCCGAGACGACTGGAAGCCCGTTCCGCACACGCAATTTGACGACGGCCCCATCGGCGGCGACGATGGCGTCCGCCGGCTTCTCGAAATGGTCGTCGCCGCCGTGGTGAACTAACATGCGAATTACACTCTACTTACTAATACTCTCCATCGCCGCCACCGCCCAGCCCGTGCGCCTGCGGCAGAATATCGAGCGCATCACCCGCTCCGTCAACGCGCAGTGGGGCATCTACGTGAAAGTGCTCGACACCGGCGAAGAGATCGCCATCAACGCCGACGCGCAGATGGACACAATGTCGACCATCAAGATTCCCCTGATGATCGAAGCCTTCCGCCAGATCGAAGCCGGCAAGCTCTCCCTCACCGATCGCATCGAGCTCACCGAAGCCATGAAACGCCCCGGCACCGGCATTCTCCGCTCACTCGACTCGGGCGCCACAATCACACTCAAAGACACCCTCATGCTGATGAACATCGTCAGCGACAACACCGCGACCGACATCCTGTTCGATAAGGTCGGCGGCGTCGAGCCCGTCAACGCGCTCATGACCACCTACGGCCTGAAAGCCACCCGCGCCACCACCCCCTCCAGCGGCTGGTTCGGAGCCCTCCGCGCCGCCCCCTCCCCGGCCGAATTCCACCGCGCGGGCAAAAACGCCTACGGCCTCTCCAGCGCCCGGGAAATGGGCGTTTTGCTCGAAAAAATCGCCACCGGCAAAGCCGTCAGCAAGGCCTCCAGCGACGCTATGCTCACGATGCTTCGCGGCCAGGTCTACTCCTCCCGCCTCCCCAAATACGTCACCGGTTTTCGCGTCGCCCACAAAACCGGCGACTTCCTCCCCTACATCGGCAACGACGTCGGCATCTTCGAAAGCGAAAAGCGCAACATCGTCGTCTGCGTCTTCACCGCTGGCCACTACGGCGTCGGTGCGCAACTGGAAGACGCCATCGCCCGCATCGGCGAATTGATCGCCAATCACTACGGGAATTAGGATAATGAGAAATCTCTAATGCGAATCTCCGCGCTGATCCTGCTCGCCTTCGCCGCCGTCGCCTGGGCCCAGCCGCCGAAAGTGAAGCTGTGGTCGCTGCAACCGGTTCAGAAACCGGCCGTGCCTGCGCTTACCCCGTCGGGCAATCCAATCGACGCCTTCCTCGCTGTCGAACACAAGGCCAAAGGGCTTCGTCCCAACGGCCCTGCCGATAAGTTGACCCTCCTCCGTCGCGCATCGTTCGATATCACCGGCCTCCCGCCCACCCCCGCCGAACAGGACGCCTTCCTCGCCGACTCCGCGCCCGACGCCTACGCCCGCCTGATCGACCGGCTCCTCGCCAGCGAACAACACGGCGTCCGCTGGGCGCGCCACTGGCTGGACGTACTGCGCTATGCCGATCTCGATGGTCTCGACGGCTCCGTGATGACCGCCGCTCCCGGCATCTACCGCTGGCGCGATTGGATGATCCAGGCGCTCAACGACGACATGCCGTACGACCAGTTCGTCACCGCGCAGATCCTCGGCAACCGCTACGGCGGACGCCCGCAGTTGACCGTCTTCGGCACCCGCTCCCGTCCCGAATCGAACCCCGCCGATCGCTTCGCCCTCGGCTTCCTCGCCCGCAGCGCGCTGAACGGTGGCGACCGGAATCAGGAGGTCTCCATCAACGCCGTCGAAACGATTTCCGCCGGATTCATGGGTATGACCGTCGGCTGCGCCAAATGCCACGACCACCGCTTCGACCCCATCAAACAGAACGACTACTACGCCATGAAGGCGCTCTTCGATCCCCTCGTCGTGCGCCGCGTCGACCTCGCCACCCCCGATGAAATCTACGCCTACAGCAAAGCGCTCGAAACCTACCGCCGCGCCAAGGATCCCATCGATCGCGACATCGCCGCCCTCACCGCGCCCTATTACCAGAAGCTCTACGAAGAGCGCGTCGCCATGCTCCCGCCCGACGTCCGCGAAATCGTTCGCAAACCGGGCAACAAGCGCACCGTCGCCGAACAGAAAACGGCCGACGACTATTTCCCCGTCCTCCGCATCGACCCGCCAAAGATCAAGGAGATCATGCCGAAGGAGGAAATCGTCCGTTACGACGCCCTCCTCAAGCAGCAAGGCGCGCTGAAACGGCCTGCCGATCTTCCCGCGCATTGGATCGTCGAAGAGGACAGCGCCCGCCGCAAAGAGCCCACCTACATCCTCACCTCCGGCGATCCCGCGAAGCCCGAAAAAGACAAGCCCGTCCAACCCGGTTTCCCCTTCCAACCCGCCGATCTCGACTTCCGCGACGGTCTCCGCGAAGGCTTCGTCAACTGGCTGACGGACAAGGAAAACCCCCTCTTCGCCCGCGTCGCCGTCAACCGCGTCTGGCAGTGGCACTTCGGTGAAGGCCTGCAGGAAAATCCGAGTGACTTCGGCCTCCTCGGCGGCCGTCCCAGTCATCCAAAGTTACTCGACTACTTAGCCTCCGAGTTTGTCGCCCATAACTATTCCATGCGTTGGCTGCATAAGTTGATACTGACTTCGGACGCCTACCGGCGCTCGTCCAAACCCGAACCCGCTAACCACAAAATGGACCCGGCAAATACCTATCTGTGGCGCTTCCGACTCCAACGCCTGGAGGCCGAACCGCTCTGGGACGCCATCCTTTCCAGTGCCGGTGAACTCGATCTCACCGTCGGCGGCAAGTCCTTCCAAGTGGTGAATCCGGACAAGAAACAGAGCATATTCCTGCCAAAAGACGGCACTTTCGCGACAAATACCACCCGTCGCGGAGTCTACATGACCCGCGGATTCATTCCCAGCACCGAAGTCATGGCCCATTTCCTGCAGTCGTTCGACGTCGATGATGGCCGCACACCCTGCCCCGTTCGGACGCAAACCGTCACCGCGCCGCAGGCCCTGTTCACCATGAACGACCGTATGGTCGAATCGGCCGCCGCCAAACTCGCCACCCGCGCCGCCGCCGAACCGGACCTCCCCGCCGCCGCTCGCCGCGCCTTCCGCGAGACCATCGGCCGCCCCCCGTCGGCTATCGAACTGGACCGCGCGCTCAGCTTCCTCTCCAACGATCCGTCTAAATTGAAAGACCTCGCCTGGCTGCTCTACAACCTCGACGAGTTTCTGTTCGTGAAGTAAATCCCATGCCAACCCGCCGCCAATTTCTGCAAAGAAGTGCCAACGGATTCCTCGGTGCCGCCGCCGGCGCGCTCTGGGCCGCCGATGGAAAACTCCCCGGCGCCCTCCTCCCGGGCGAGCCCCGCGCCAAGTCCGTCATCTACCTGTTCATGTGCGGCGGTGTCAGCCACATCGACACCTTCGACCCCAAGGACAACAAGTTCGCCGGCACCATGATGGATGCCATCGGCTTCGGCGATAACAACGCCGCCATGAAGCGCCCGGTCATCCCGATCCTCCGCACCTACAAACAGTACGGAAAGTCCGGCATCCCCGTGTCGGACTGGTTTCCTCACGTCGGCGGCGTCATCGACGATGTGGCCGTCGTGCGGTCCATGTACTGCCACCAGACCAACCATTTCCCCGCCGTCATCGAGCACTCCACCGGTAAGCCGCTCCGCCAGTTCGAACACCCCAGCCTCGGCAGCTGGGTCACCTATGCCCTCGGCTCTGCCAACAAAAATCTCCCATCCTTCGTCAACATCGGCCGCCCCTCTTCGCCCGTTCAACTCACCGGCGGCTACCTGGGCGCGGCCCACTCCGCCACGCCATTCCAGCCTGGCGATACGCCCATCCCCAATCTCGTCCCCCCGGCCTCCTCCACCCGCGCCGCCCGCGAAAAGCAGATGCAGGCCCTTCTCGATTGGAACCAGGAGTTCCGGGCCGACTACGCGCTCGACTCCGAAATCGGCGCCCGCCTCCAGGCCTACGAACTCGCCGGGAACCTCATGCGGACCGCCCCGGCCATTGTCGATTTTGCCAACGAACCTACCCACGTTAAGGATCTCTACGGCATCGGCGCCAAAGAAACCGACGACTTCGGCCGCCAGCTCCTCCTCGCTCGCCGCCTGGTCGAAAACGGCGTCCGTTTCATCCAAATCTGCCACGCCGGCGGCGGCAACGGCTCCTGGGACGCTCACGGCGATATGGCCACCCACGCCCCCTTATGCCGCGCGGTCGATAAGCCCATCGCCGGCCTGATCGCCGACCTCAAACAGCGGGGCCTCCTCGATTCCACCCTCGTCGTCTTCACCAGCGAGTTCGGCCGCACCCCCTGGTCCCAAAACACCACCGGCCGCGATCACAACGGCAAGGGCTTCTCCACCCTACTCGCCGGAGGAGGCGTAAAGGGCGGCATCGTCGAAGGCGCCACCGACGAAGTCGGCTACAAGGCCGTCGACCGTCCCCACTACATCAGCGACCTCCAGGCCACAATTCTCAACCAGATGGGCCTGATCTACCAGAAGATGGATTTCCACGCCAACGGCCGCGCCTTCAAACTCATCGAAGAAGGCACCGGACCCATCCGCGCCATCCTCCGCTAACCCGAATAGCCAAACAGTTTGTCCGTCCGGATCTTCTCCGCCACCGGCGGCGGTACGAACTTCTGCCAACTGATATCCCCAGCCTTGATCCGGCTCAGGATCTCGGCCGGCATAATCGGCAGGTCCACCTTGTCGAATACCGGCAATGGATAGATCCGTTCGTTCTCCAGCAAGTGTTGGTAAAGGTGTTTCAGGTTCTGCGCCACCTCCAGGTGTTCAGCCGAGAGCGGCGAAGCCGTATTCGGATCCCACATCGGGTAGACGTACATCGCCGTATCCCCCTGCAGGAACATCGCCAGCGCTTCCAGAATCCCGCCCGCCAGGTCGGCATAATACTCTTCCTGGAAAATACTCCGCAGCGTACCCAGCCCCATCACATGGCCAATCGGCAACTTGGTGTACCGCCGCAAATACGCCGTCAGCCTGTGCGACGCCGAAAAGCTCGAGATCATCACCGGGTGTCCCAGCGCGCCCAGCATGTCCACGCGAGCCAGAAAATCCACGTGGTCCAGTTGATCGGACGACATCAGATTCTTCAAGCTCATCTCCATCAGAACCACCATGCGGTGTTCGTCGATCTTCCTCTCGGCCACCATCCGTTCACCCGCGCAGTACAGCATATCGAGAGTCACATTGGTCACCGGCCGGAAGCTCCCGCGCTGCAACAACACCGGCCGCCCGAACAGGATCTCCGCCGGTTCCACCGCCTCGCCCGACGCCGTGAACACCGCCGCGTCAGTCAACCCCTGCGCCACCAACTGCAGGCTCATCAACCGGTTATCGACGCCCGCAAACGCCGGCCCCGAGAACTTGATCATGTCCACTTCCAACCGCACCCGGCTCAACCCGTCCATCAGCGTTGAAATCAGCTCTTCCGGCTGATCGTTCAAATAAAACGCCCCGTAGATCAGATTCACGCCCAGGATGCCAATCACTTCCTGCTCCCGCAGCGTCACCGGATCCAACAACCGGATATGAATCAGGATCTCCGATGGCGGCGCCTTCGGTTCGTTCTGAAAGCGAATTCCCAACCACCCGTGCCCGCTCCCGGGCTGTGACCGGCGGTTGGTCGCCACCGTATCGGCGAACGCAAAGAACTTCGTCGTCGCCCCGCGCGCCGCATCCAGCCGGTCCTGCAAGAGCGAGTATTCATGCGTCAACATGCTCTGCAGCCGCTGCCGGCTCACATACCGGTTCGACGGCCCGTAGATCGCGTCCGACACTACCATGTCGTACGCAGACATCGATTTCGCAACGGTTCCCGACGCCCGCCCGCTTCGGAAAAACCACGCCACCACTTCCTGCGCCGCACCGATCTCCGCGAACGCCCCGTAGGTCGTGGGGTCGTGGTTGAGCCGGGCGGCCTTCTGATGGGTGCTTACGGTGTCTAGATCCAAAATCGCCATTACCTATAGTGTCTATCGGCGGCGGCCGAAAGAAAACTTATGGCGATTTTCCTCAGTTAACTCCGAGTTCCCGATCCCCGCCGGCTGATCGCGAACACCCCCGCCAACCCGGCCCCGATCAACAACATTGTCGCCGGCTCCGGCGTCTCCACCCCCGTCGGCGGCGGCGCCAGCGCGTAGCTGATCAACGTCTGCCGCTGCTGCCCCATGCCGTAGTCAAAGTTGTAAAGGATCGCCGCGTTCATCGAACTCCGCCCCAACGAACTCGCCACCAGCGAATTGGCCGCCACACCCAACGCCGTCTCCGACGTCCCCAGCCGGATTACTCCCGTCCCCAACCCGTCCCCGCCGTCATGCACCACGTCCCACAGCGCCACCTGCAGCGCCGCCGCGTCATCGTTCGATCGCACCAGCCCCGAGTACGTTTCAAGCAACCACGCCGCCCGTCCGCCATTCAAGTAAGTGTCCGGACTCCCCGTGCTGTTCTGATACGTGTTGAATCCAATGGTCGTGAATAAGTCAACGCAGTACGCAAGATACGAACTCCCGTCCCGCGTCACAAAGATCTCTGTCCCGTACTCAGACTGCGTTGGCCCGTTGGCGATAACCATCTGTACGTCCGGCCGCCCATACCCCACGCCGGTCAATTGGATCGACCCCGCCTGCAGCCCCAACGCCATCGCGAACATGCCAGCAATCCATCTCATACCCCAAGAATGGGGCACGGCAACCGCCCCGCCCATACGCCAAATCAGTCGGTTCAAAGACTAACTTCGCGTACTACCCATGGAGTAATCTGAACCCAACGTAATGGTTACTGTAGCCACCCCGGCATCGTCCGCCGCAAATTCCAACCCTCCCCACGCAGCACCACATTCCCCTTCGGCCCCTCTCCCCGCAACATCGGCCGCCCATTCGGATGCGCCGGCGAAATCAGCGTTGCAGGCCGCGCGCCCATTAGCCGCAACATCTCCGGCAAGTCCGCCTTCGCCAGGATCCCCGGCACCACCGTCTGGTCCAATCCCTCGTGAATCCGCGCCGCCACCACGTCCATGTAACTGACAATCGATCGCTCCACAGCCAACTCCGCCACCCGCGAATCCACCGCCGCCGCCACCATCGCCGCCGGCCCCACCGCTCCCTTCGCATACAAACGAACCGGTCCCCCCGTAACTCCTTCCAGATAACGAACCGCCACCAGTAAGTCCGCCGCTTGCATCTCCACTAAGTTCCGGCCCAACAGAATTGCCCGCGCCGATAACTGATATCCCTGCCGGTACCCCGTCCGCGCCGGGGCCTTATAGCTCTCCCCCATTCCCCGCGGATCCACTGCCAGCACCGGCGTCCCCGCCGCCGCCAACTCCATCACATCCGCGTCCGCTCCCTTGCCAAACGAACTCGCAAACACCACCCCGCGCCGTCCCGCCGCGCCATGATACAGCAACGCCGGAATCGCCAACCCTCCCTCCACCGTCAACTCCAACTTCTCCACCCGCACCCCCTTCACCGTAACTTCTCCCAAACTCCGCACCGCCGGCCGCCCCGGCAACTCTCCCATCCCCACCGCCGCCCGCAACCCCGCCACCGTCAACTCCCCCCGCCCCGTCGCCAGCCACCGCGCATGCGCCAAATTCAAACTCTGTACCGTCTCTGTCCCGCCCGAAGTGGCCAACTGCCCCGTCGCCGTCGCATACAACGCGCCCTCCTCCTCCGGCTGCACCGCCGGCTCCTTCCCCGCGCTCTCCTGCCCCTGCATCCACTTACTCAAAAAGCGATACGCCGCCTCCCGCCGCGGCTGCGACCACCCATGCGTATCGTCGTATTCAAAATAACCGGCCTTCTCCCCGCCACCCAACAAGTCAAACAACCGCTGATTCTGCTTATAAGTCGCCCGTGCCCCGGCAATCGGAAAAAAGTCCTGAATCGCAGTTGTCATCAAAAACGGCCGCGGCGCCAGCGCCAGCGCAAAATCGCCAAAGTCCAACCCCTGCGAAACAAACCCCGGAAACACCTGTTCGGCATCCTGCGGCCCCGGCCCGGACCATAACTCGCGCCAACGCGTCATGTAACAAGAGGAGACAATCGCCTCCAGCCGCGGCTCCACCACCGCCAAATACGCCGCCTGCGTCCCGCCCCCGGAATTCCCCGCCACCGCGATCCGCTTCGGATCAATCTCCGGCCGCGTCAGCAAATAGTCGAAAGCCCGTACGCCATCGTAAGTCTCATACCGCGCCATCGTGTGCCCGGTCAGCAACGCCTGCAGCCCCGCCATCGTATGCTCGCCCGTCCCAATCCCCACCTTCGACTTCCCGCTGTCCACATCGAAATACTCGCTCCGCTCCCCCTGTCCCGGCGGATCAAACGCCAGCACCGCGAACCCCTGCTTCACAAACCCGATAAAGGCGGACTGATACGTGGCCGACGCCTTCCCGTTCGCCGAATGTCCCGCTACTCCCAACACGGCTGGATACGGCCCCTTCCCCACCGTCGGCAGATACAAATTGGCCGTCACCCGAAACCCCGGCTGGCTCTCGAAAATGACGTTCTCCACCCGGTACCCATCCCGAGCGAACCCTCCCGTCACCCGCGACTTCAACGGCGATTTCTCCACCGGAAATCCGCCAATCGCCTCCACCATCGCCTTGCGCACAAACGCCTGCTGCGCCCGGATTCCCTCGGACGTTTCCAACGCCGCCACCGCGCGCTCCCGCTTGTCCCAATGCCCCTCGGCCTGCTTCGTCAGCCACGCCTCAAACGCCGTGGCGTAGTCGCCCCCCACCGTCAACGCCGCCTGCGCCGGCAGCAACGCCGACAAACCAACCGCCAGAAATAGGATTCGCATGCTCCGCCCGTTGTATCAAACTTCCGGCTCTTTCACTAGCCAAATGGCCACAATTCCCAATGCATAAATCCCCGCGCAAATCGTTCCCACCTGCGGGTAATCCCCGCCCAAAGCGCCAAACAGGACCCCCGCCCCCATCACGCCCACCGCCGTTGCGAACCGCCCGGAGTTATAAGCCAACCCGCTTCCCGTCGCCCGCACCGCCACCGGGAATAATTCCGGCAAATACAAAGCTAACCAACCAAAAAACAACGTCGCCACCAGCCCCTGCGCAAAGACAACGCCATGGAATCCCGGCCGCAACGGTGCCGTCAATTGGAACATCGCCATCGTCAAGGTAGACGCTCCCACACTAATCAACAAGTAACTCCGCCGGCGTCCCATCCACCCCGCCAACTGCGCCCCCAGCAGGCTTCCCAACGCCGCCCCAATCGCCCACCAACCCTGCGTCGCGGCCTTGTATTCCGCGTTCGATGCCCCCGCCACTTTGTCCGCCCACGGGATCATCCATTTACTCGCCGCCCACGCCCCCACCATCGGAATCGAACTAATCACAATCGCCGCCAGCGTCACCCGCACCAACCCCGGCGCGAACAGATCCCGCAACGGCGTCGGCTTCTTCTTCGCCACCCCGCGCGACTTGAGCCACGCCGGCGACTCCGGCAATCCCACCAATACCAACACACCCAACAACGCCGGCGCCCCCGAAAACTGGAAAATCCACCGCCACGAATCCGGCGTAATCGGCCACGCCCGCGCCACCTGCGACAGCAACAAAATCCCCGTGTTCAACCCCGCCGACATCACGCCCGACACCAGCGGCTTCGACGCGCCCGGCCAGCATTCCGCCACCAGCGCCATCCCGTTCGGCCACATCCCGCCCACGCCCAACCCCACCAAAAACCGCAGCACCAGCATCTGCTCCACCGTCTGCACCCACCCGCCCATCGCCGCGAAAATCGAATAAAACAGAATACTCAAGCCCATCGCCCGCGTCCGTCCAATCCGGTCGCCCAGGTTCCCCAACGCCACCCCACCCACCGCCGCCCCCAGCATCAGCGCCGCCGTAAACCGCGCGAACCAATCCCCGCCCGCCGTCGCCGTGAACCCCGCGCCCAGCAGCCCTTTCGACACCGACAACGCCGCAATCGGCATCAGCCCCAGCTCCACGCCGTCAAACAGCAGGCCCAGAAACGCCGCCCCCAACACCGCCCCGCGCGCCGTCCGATTCATTTCCATTCCAGCTAGTGTATAGTGACGCTTTCAGCCATGAACAATCGACGCCTCTTCCTCGGCGCGGCCGGCGCCCTGGCCCTCACCCGCCACCTCTCCGCCGCCCCGTCCGATACCGTCCGCGTAGGCATGATCGGCCTCGGCGGCCGCGGCAACGCGCTCATGACCCAGGAGCTCTCCCGCGTCCCCGCCGCCCGCCTCACCCACCTCTGCGACGTCGATCAAGCGCGCCTGGAAAAGGCCCAAACTACCGCCGAAAAAGCCGGCTACGGCAAGGTCCGCGGCACCGCCGATCTCCGCCGCGTCCTCGAAGATAAGGAGGTCGACGCCGTCATCATCGCCACCCCCGACCACTGGCACGCCCCCGCCACTCTCCTCGCCTGCGCCGCCGGCAAGGACGTCTACGTAGAAAAGCCCGTCTCCCACAACCTCCGCGAAGGCCGCCTCATGGTCGAATCGGCACGCAAATTCAACCGCGTCGTCCAGGCCGGCATGCAGTCCCGCAGCCGCCCCAGCACCATCCGCGCCATCGAAATCGCCCACTCCGCCCGCCTCGGCCGCGTACTCATGGCCAAGGCCTGGAACTCCCAACACCGCGCCGACATCGGCAAAAAATCGAACGGCCCCCTTCCGCCCGGCTTCGATTACGATACCTGGGTCGGCCCCGCCGAAATGGTCCCCTTCAACGAAAATCGCCATCACTACAAGTGGCACTGGAGTTGGAACTTCGGCACCGGCGACATGGGCAACGACGGTGCCCACCAGATCGATCAAGCCCGCTGGGCCCTCCAAGCCGATCTCCCCCTCCGCGTCAGCGGCGCCGGCGCCAAGTACTTCTTCGACGACGATCAGCGCACGCCCGACACCATGAACATGACCTTCGACTACGGCAAAAAAGGCCTCGTCTGGGAGATGCGCATCTGGCACGACTACGGCCTCGAAGGCATCGATAACGGCGTCGGCGTCTACGGCACCGAATCCTTCCTCCACATCGGCCGCTGGAATCGCAAATGGGGCTACCGCGTCTTCGACAAGGACGGCAAAATGGCCGAAGAATATCAGGACGCCGAACCGGACTTCCACATGCAAAACTTCATCGATTGCATCAAGTCCCGTAAACGTCCCAACTGCGACATCGAAATCGGCCACATCTCCAGCGCCCACTGCCACCTCGGCAACATCGTCCACCGCACCGGCCGCAATATTTCTTTCAATCCAGCCAACGAATCCATCCCCAACGACGCCGAAGCCAACGCCCTCCTCCGCCGCAAATACCGCAACCACTGGGCCACCCCGAAAGGAGTCTGATGTTACTCCGCCGCCACTTACTCCTCGCCGCCGCCCTGCAGGGCCAAACGCCCAAAATCATCCCCCTCGGCGCCGCCGCGTCGTTCTACGTCGGTGACGAATGGGACAAGCCCTTTCTTTACCCCCTCCGCACCGTCAAGGGCCGCAATGTCTCCCGCCGCCATCCGCTCGAATCCCTCCCCGGCGAAAACACCGATCACGCGTGGCACCGAGGCCTTTGGTATGGTCACGGCATCGTCAACGGCCACGACTTCTGGCGCGAACTCGGCCGCGATAAAACCGCCCGCCTCGTCCTCGAAGGCCAGCCCCGCAAATCCAAAAACGCCGTCGAAGCCTCCTTCGCCATGCGCCCCCCGCAAGGCCCCTCCATCGGCACCATCCGCCAGCGCTTCGTCATTATCGACGCCAAAGACACCCGCCGCATCCACGCCACCATCCAAATCCAAGCCAACCAAAAGGTTCCCCTCACCTTCGGCGACACCGACGACGGCGGCTTCGGCTTCCGCCTCAGCGATCACTTCCGCGAAGACCGCGGCGGCCGCCTCCGCAACTCCGAAGGCCTCGAAACCACCAAAAACGTCTGGGGCAAACCCGCCCGCTGGGTCGATTACGCCGCAACCATTGACGGCGCCCCCGCCGGTGTCTCCATCTTCGACCACCCCGCGAACCTCCGCCATCCCTCCCAATGGCACGCCCGCGGCTACAGCCTCTGCGCCGCCAACCCCTTCGCCTCCCGCAGTTTCAGCAAAAACAAAGGGCCCGACGGCGCCTACATCCTCCCCGCCGGCCAAACCCTGAAACTCCAATACGCCGTCGAAATCTACGAAGGCCTCCGTACCCCCGCCGAAATCGAAGCCGCCTACCGCGCCTGGGCTGCCCGTTAAGTGTCACTGAAGTTACATATCTAACGTAACTATCCCCCCGCAAGCGTGCGCCTAACCAGTACTGTCGTAATCGGGTAAATCTTCGGACCGTTGTACTGGACTTCGATCTGCCTGCCAAAATCTATCTGGTCGCCCTGCTCGCCGCCATCTCCACCTATGGCGCCGACCTGCGCCTGATTGATTTCCGCGCCGATCCTGAACCCCATACCAACACCCACTTCACCCCCCGCCACTTCGAATCGCAAACCGATTGGACCGAGCACCGCGCCGAAATCCGCTGCCGCGTTCTCACCTCCGCTGGCCTCTGGCCCATGCCAAAGCGCGGCCCCGCTCGCACCATCCCCTTCGGCGAAATCCAGCGCCAGGGCTACACCGTCGAACGCCTCTTCATCGAAACCCTTCCCGGCTTCTACGTCGGCGCCAATGTCTACCGTCCCACCGGTAAATCCACCGGCCGCAAACCCGCCGTACTAGTCGCCCACGGCCATTGGAAGCACGGCCGCGTCGAACACAACGAAGCCTACTCCGTCCCCGCCCTCTGCGCTCTCCTCGCCGTAAACGGCTACGTCGCCCTCGCCTATGACATGGTGGGTTACAACGACACCCGGCAAATCCCCCACAAGTTCGGCGACAGCGACGAGGAACGCCTCTGGTCCTACGGCCCCCTCTCCCTCCAACTCTGGAACTCCCTCCGCATGGCGGACTACCTCGCCGCCCGCCCCGATGTCGACCCAAAACGCCTCGCCATCACAGGCGCCTCCGGCGGCGGCACCCAGACCTACCTCCTCGCCGCCGTCGACGACCGCATCCGCATCTCCATCCCCGCCGGCATGGTCTCCGCCCACTTTCAGGGCGATGACCCCTGCGAAATGGCCCCCGGCCTCCGCGTCGGTACCAACAACGTCGAACTCGCCGCCGCCTTCGCCCCCCGCCCCATGTTGCTGCTCTCCTCCTCCCGCGATTGGACCAATCAGGCGCCCTCCGTCGAATTCCCCGCCATCCGCGAAATCTACGGCCTCCTCGGCTGGGCCAGCCACGTCGAATCCGTCCATGTCGACGCCGAACATGGCTACAACGCCGTCCAGCGCCACGCCGCTCTCCACTTCCTCGGTAAGCATTTCAACATGCCGTCGACCGTCCCCGAACCAACCGACATCACCGGCCCCCAACTCGATCTCCTCATCGGTCCCAAAGCCGCCGCCAGCCTCCCCGGCGCCGTCAACCGCCAAGGCGTCTTCCGCGCCTGGCAGCGCATGCTCACCGCCCGCAACGACGCCACGCCCCCCGCCGAAAAGAACAGCCTCCTCCGCGATCTCTCCGGCGGCCAATGGCCGGCCAAAGTCCTCCTCGTCGCTACCGGCGGCAACGGCTTTCTCCACCGCGACGGCGCCGATGACATCGTCCCCGCCCGACTCCTCCCCGGCTCCCCGGCAACCCCCGTCCTGGCGGTTCACTCCGCCGGCATGGCTGCGGCCGAAAAGCTCTCCGCCGCCGTCGCCGCCCGCAACCGCGGCTCCCAACTCCTCGTCATCGACCTCTTCGGCACCGCCTCCGCCGTCCCCGCCCGCAAAGGCCGCTACGGCGATCACCTCGTCTTCCACTATGCCGACGACGCCAATCGCGTCCAGGACATCCTCACTGGCCTCGCCTGGCTCGCCCGCGGCGGAGCCAAGCCCCGCCTCGTCTGCGGCGAAAGCGCCGAAGCCTGGTGCCGTCTCGCCGCCGCCCTCGCCCCGATTGAACTCGGCGTCGATTACGACGAACCCCGCCGCCGCCAGCTCTTCATCCCCGGCCTCGCCGCCGCCGGCTATCGCCAGCCCCGCGACTAGTTTCGATATCATAACGGGCGCTTATGACCGCCTTCCCAGCCGACTTCGCCAGCGCCATCCGCTCGGCCAAAAATCCCTATCCCGTCATCCGCGGCGATGCCAATCGCCTCCGCTGGTTCCCGCGCCTCATCCGTCCCGATATCCGCGCCACCGCGCTCCAACTCCTCGAAACCCACCTCACCCCTCATCTCCGCCTCGCCCGCCGCCCCGTCGACCCCGGCCTGATCGCCAACATGACCCAAAACTACACCGAGGCTCTTCCCAAGTCCCTCCGTAACCACACGGCAATGCTCAACGATCCCCGCTCGGCCGCCTACAAAACCGCCAAAGCCATCGGCCTGATAGCATTTCTCACCTCCCCCTCCCTCAAGGACTTCGCCGAACGCGTCTCCGGCTTCCCCCTCGAACAGTCCCCCGGCCTCCAGGTCATCTGCTACCACCCCGGCGATTACGTCGGCCCCCACAACGATCACCACCCCGAAGAGCCCCACCTCCGCGACGGCTACGTTGACCTCCAAATCACCCTCACCAACGACGAAGTCTCCCACCAATCTCTCCTCTACGAAAACGGTGGTCTCTTCAACGAAGTGGTCGATATCGCCATCCCCTCCGGCGTCAGCGTCTCCCATCTGCCCTTCTGGCACCAGGTCACCCCGCTCCAGGCCCGCCGGGGCAGGGAAGCCACCGCCCGCCGCTGGCTCCTCCTCGCCTCCTTCGTTCGCCGATAAGGACTACAGAATGGAATACCCCGTCCGGTGTAGTTACCCCGGACGGGATACGTCACCAAACCGCGTCCCGTAGGTCTTCGCATGCAGTGTTTCCAGCCCCATTCGCCCGTAAGCTCGAAGAGGGAAGGAAACCAACACCGTGAACAAAATCAAAAACTACATCTTAGCCGCCCGCATCTGGAAGGACACCCGAGGGCAGGACCTGATCGAATACGCTCTCATGGCCGGCTTTGTCGCCGTCGCCGCCGGGGCCGTCATGCCCGGCGTCAACACCAACATCAGCCAGATCTTTTCCAAGATCGCCAGCTCCCTCGGCTCCGCCTCCGCCCAGGGCTCTTAACCTAAATCCGGCAGTTGAACCCGTTCAAACGGGTGCCGGCAACGCCGCCACCGGCCCACTCGGATAGAACTCACGGAAAATCACGCGCAGCAAACGCGCCCACCGTTCCGCCCGGCTCAACTGCTCCGCACTGGCTGCAAACCGA
>CANIVU010000048.1 GCA_947470805.1 Acidobacteriota bacterium
AGCCGATTTCGGGGTCGTTGTTCGATTTTGGGCTGTATTTCTTCCATAACGCGGCGGAGTCGTTGCGGCGCGGGCGGGGGCCTTATTTCTACTTGCCGAAGATGGAGAGCCATCTGGAGGCGCGGCTTTGGAACGACGTGTTTGTGTTTGCGCAGGAGTATTGCGGGGTGCCGCAGGGGTCGGTGCGGGCGACGGTGTTGGTGGAGACGATTCTGGCGGCGTTTGAGATGGACGAGATTTTGTATGAGTTGCGGGATCACTCGGCAGGGTTGAACTGCGGGCGGTGGGACTACATTTTCAGCTACATCAAGAAACTTGGTCACCGGTCGGACAAGGTGTTGCCGGATCGGGCGCAAGTGACGATGACGAAGGCGTTTTTGAAGGCCTATGTGGACCTGTTGATCCAGACGTGCCACAAGCGCGGGATTCACGCGATGGGCGGGATGGCGGCGCAGATTCCGATCAAGAACGACGCGGCGGCGAACGAGCAGGCGTTGGAGCGAGTTCGGCAGGATAAGCTGCGCGAAGTGAAGGCCGGGCACGATGGGACGTGGGTGGCGCATCCGGGGTTGATTCCGATTGCGAAGGCCGTGTTTGACGAGTTCATGCCGGGGGCGAACCAGATCGGCGTGCTGCGGGAAGACGTGCATGTGACGGAGGCGGACCTGCTGGAGCCGGTGGCAGGCGAGGTGACGGCGGCGGGACTGCAGATGAATGTCGATGTGGGGATTCAGTACTTGGAAGCCTGGCTGAACGGGAATGGGTGCGTGCCGATTTACAACCTGATGGAGGACGCGGCGACGGCGGAGATTTCTCGGTCGCAGGTGTGGCAGTGGGTGAAGCACGGGGTCACGCTGACGGATGGGCGGCGCGTGACGGCGGAACTGGTACGGGCGGCGATTGATTCCGAGTTAGCTTCGAAGCCGGGGACGCCGGCGAAGAAGCGGGCGGCGGAGATCTTTGCGGACATGATGACGCGGGAGGATTTCCAGGAGTTTTTGACGACGGCGGCGTATCAGGATATTGATTAGGGCGTTTGCGTTATTGCGGGTTATCCGAAAACGACAAGCTCTTTGCTTGCAACATGTGCTGGGTTGTTTCCAACAATTTGGGGAGGGGCGAAAATGGAGAAGCCCTGTCCACTGGTTGGTGAACAGGGCTTCTGCCTGTGATTGTAACGCATTGCCGTCGGCGGTCAGCGAGTCGGGATCTTCACCGTTGGCCCCTTGATCCAGGCACTGCTTAGTTGGAGGGTCGCCGATCCAGCTGCCACGCCATCGGGCATTCTGAAATCAACACGGAATCGGTCGGCGGTACCGGGCCAGCCGATGGAGTTGATTGTTGGTACCGACTGATCGTTGACGATGACCTCGACGGGGGATGCGACCTGGTTCAGCGGATCCTGCGTGAACGAGTCTCCCGGCTCCAGGGTCGGGATGGTGGGACCGAGTCCGGCGACCATGAGAATCAGTGACTCACCGGAGCGGGCGGGCGAGGTGGCGGTCACGGGAGAAAAGTCGGCATGGAGAATCGCCGGTTGGCCTGCCTGGACCACAACCTCAGGGACATACCTCGGAATCAACTGCATGATGTACCGGTTGGTTCCACCGCCATTGATCCTACGATTCTGGGGATCTTCCTGGACCGACGCCGCTCTTACGGTAACCGACACCGGTGGGGGAGCCTGGCAGACGAATCCGCTTACGCCCAGATACGCTCCGGTCCCGCCCACGATGGCCTGGTTGCCGCCGGTGCATGCGGAGGGCGCACCTGGTGGTGGCGTTCCGCCACTCAGCCAAATGGTGATGATCGTACCGACCTGTTGACCATCGACCGACAGTATTTCCCATGCGGAGTGGCCAAACGACATGCGAGTGATATCACCGATGGCTCTGCCGGCGGCGGGAATGGGACTGAGATTCAGGGACGCGGTGCTCTTGATCACCATGTTCCCCTTGGCCGGCTTGCCGTTGACCGAAGCAACGTCGGCGACAATGGTCTCTTCGAGAAACGGATGGTTGGTCCGGATGCCCTGCGGAGCGGCGATAGAAGCACTGGTTCCGAACTTCGGCACATCGAAGCTGTCGAATTGATAATTCACCCGATTGGCCGTATCGACAACCAGGATGGAGATAGGAGGCGGCTGGGCCTGCACAGCCAACGTGCAGACCGCCAACAGTACAAGCCCTGGCAGAAAAGGCGTGGCACGGCTCCGGCGGGTTTCCGGGAAAGTGGGAGTGAACGGGCGCGACAGGCGGCGCGTTATTGCGTTGCAAGAGTAAGCGATTACTATAGTCCCCTCATTCCTCAGAGAATTTCTTTCTCTGGAGTGGCGCCCGCTCCTGCACCCAAGCTCTTTCCACTCATTCCGTTGGGGTTGGAGTGTCGATTAAGCGCTTACATGGACGTATATCACACAGCCATCGGCATTGCGAGAACTTTCATGCCGATCCTGGCAAAAACTCCTGATCGTTCAAACGGGCACGATAGGACTGCTGCATTGGAAGAGATGGCCAGGGGGTTGAAGGCCGAGCGCGAAGGGTACTGTCGATCCGCAGTCATGCAGTTCGACAGCACCGGGAATTCTTGCGGTTATCCGTGGCGGGCGGCTTCGATGGCGGCGACGTCGATTTTGGTCATTTTCATCATGGCTTGGAAGGCGCGTCCGGATTCGGCTCCGCCGGCGGCGAGGGCGCTGGTTAGAGCGCGGGGGGTTATCTGCCAGGAGAGGCCCCAGCGGTCCTTGCACCAGCCGCAGTTGCTTTCCTTGCCGCCGTTGCCGACGATGGCGTTCCAGTAGCGATCTGTCTCTTCCTGATCCTCCGTTGCGACCTGGAAGGAGAAGGCTTCGCTGTGCTTGAAGGCGGGGCCGCCGTTGAGACCGAGACAGGGGATGCCGAGGACGGTGAATGATACCGTCAGCACGTCACCTTTCTTACCGCCGGGATAGTCGGCGGGAGCGCGGTGGACGGAGGTGACGGCGCTGTCGGGAAATGTGGCGGCGTAGAAGAGCGCGGCTTCGTGGGCCTCCGTTTCGAACCAGAGGCAGATGGTGTTTTTGGGCGTCACTTACTTCTCGAATCCACGGATATAGGGACGGACAGGCGGGCGGGGGCCGGTTTCGAACTGCGAGCCGCGGGTGGTGCGGTAGCTGATGTTCATGAAGGGCGTGTCGACGCGGCGGCCGATGGGGGAGTAGCGGCCGTTCTCCCAGTTGGACTCCATGTTGTAGGACACGATGCCGGTGGAGAGGAGGAGGCGCTCCGCGTTGACGGGCTCCTTGCGGGTGAGCATCATTTCGACGATCCAATGCTCGAAGGCGTTGGCGGCGTGGTACTGGGCGAAGGGGCCGGGCCAGCCGAGCATGGAGGCGAGGAAGGGGTCTTTGCGGCCTTCGATATCGGCGGCGTAGGTCCAGCCGACGTCGTCGATGGCGTAGACGGCGCCTTTGGTGCCGTCGCGGTATTCGATGATTGTTACGCCGGGCTGGCGGACCGTCGCCTGGAAATGGCCGGGTTTGAAGTTGAAGCTGGTGCGGATGTTGTCGAGGAGGTTGGCGGCCCAGGGGTTTTGGTCGGTCCACTTCCAGACGTCGGGACCGTGGATGCACTGGACCGACTGGACGCCGGATTCCCCGCCCTTGCGGCGTTCGACGAAGGACTGGAGGACGTCGATGGCGTGGAAGATGCCGCCCTCTTCACGGCCGGCGCTGCCGATGACGGAGGCTTTGACGGGCGTGTCGATGTCGAGATCGACTTCGGGCTTGCGGAAGTAGAAGGGGATGGAGGAGCCGCCGAACAGGGGGAAGTTGAGCTCGCGGGATTTGTCGAACATCCACTTGGCTTCGTTCCAGCTGGTGGAGAGGTGCTTGTCGTTGAAGACGGGGACGGAGCGCTTACTTTGTTCGAAGACGCGGATGATCTGCTGGTAGAGCCACCAGCGAGGGTAGTAGGTCTGGCCGGTGAGAGTGGTGTGATAGATGCCGTGTTCACCGACGAGGACGACGCCATCGACGGCGAGTTCGTTGCCGCCGAGGGTGAGGGCTTCGCGGACGGTTTTATAGAGGGCGATGCCTTTGGCTTTGCAGACCTTCTGGCCGAGGCCGCTTTCGGGGAGCTGGTGGATGTAGGCGGAGACGATGTCGACGCGGGAGGGTGTGTGGGCGCCCTTCCACCAGTAGCCATCGATGAGCTTGGTGATGATCCAATCGGCGTGGGAGCTGGGGGCGGCCCAGTAGGTGACGATGCAGGCGATGCGGGGGCGTTTTTGTTGGGCTGTCGCAAGGGGAGCGGCGGCGAGGGTGGCGAGCATTCCGCGGCGGGTGGGGAGGGAGTTTTCAGGCATGGGAGGGGCTAATGGATTGAGTGTATCGCTGTGGGGAGGGCGCGAGGGATTGGGGACCGCGGCTCGCCGGCTCTATGGGAGTTGACGATCAAGGGTCAGTCGACCACATGGCGTCATTGGCATTGATGGCCCGAAGTGGCGGTGATGGCGATACTTCTCCGTGGGGTTGGCCCCGGGCGCCGTCGCCGGTCCGGGTGAGTTTGGCTTTCCAAGTGCTTCGCTGTGTGTGAAGGGGCTATCTCGATGAAAAGCATTTTGAGCCGCGCCGCATTGGGGGTTGGGATTGTCTTTGTGGCAATTCAGGTCGTGCCGTACGGGCGGAGCCATACGAACCCGCCTATCAGCCAGGAACCGGCGTGGAATGCTCCTGAGACCCGCGCTCTGGCGAAGCGGGCGTGCTTCGACTGTCATAGCAACGAAACGAAATACCCGTGGTACACGAACGTTGCGCCAGTCTCCTGGCTGACCGAGAGCGACACGCTGGACGGCCGCCGTAAGCTCAACTTTTCTGAATGGGACCGACCACAGAAGGAAGCCGGCGAGGCATCCGAGGAACTGCGCAAGGGGGAGATGCCGCTTTGGTTTTATGTGCCCGTCCATCCCGAAGCCAAGCTGAGTGCGGCGGAACAGGAAACGCTGATTGCGGGCGTGCAAAAGACCACGGGACCAGTTGGCAGGCGAGAGAGGGCGGACAAAGATGAGCGCTAGCGCCCTGCTCAGAGCGGTGCCAGCGGATCCGGTGGTTAGTCCCGCAGGTCTCTCCGATGTGGAGGCGGCAGCGGCGCTCGCACGCCACGGATTTAATGAACTGCCATCGACAAAGCCTCGCTCGATCTTTCGCATTGCTCTGGAAGTGATCCGTGAGCCGATGCTTCTGCTTCTGCTGGCCTGCGGGGGCACGTATTTGTTGCTGGGTGATGCGCAGGAGGCGATCATCCTGCTCATTTTCGTGGGCGTCGTAATCGCGATTACGCTCTATCAGGAGCGCAAGACGGAGAGGGCGCTGGAGGCACTACGCGACTTGTCGAGTCCTCGCGCCTTGGTGATTCGAAGCGGCGAGCGCAAGAGGATTGCCGGGAGGGATGTCGTACCGGGGGACGTCCTGGTTTTGTCGGAAGGCGACCGCGTTCCGGCGGATGGCATCCTTGTCTCGGCCGTCAATCTTACGACGGACGAATCGCTCCTGACCGGGGAGTCCGTTCCGGTGCGGAAGCAGGCGTCGGCGGAGGATTTGGAGATGGCCCGGCCGGGAGGCGAGGATCTTCCGTTCGTCTTTTCCGGCACACTGGTGGTCCGAGGAACGGGACTGGCGAAGGCGCTGGCGACGGGGGCCGGGACGGAGTTGGGCAAGATCGGAAAATCGTTGCGCGAGGTGGAACAGGAACCCACATTGCTGCAGCGGGACACGCGCCACATGGTGCGGGTTCTGGCCTTGGTGGGCCTGGGACTTTGCAGCCTGCTGGTGGTCTTCTACGGCCTGACGCGAGGCGATTGGCTGCGCGGATTCCTTGCCGCTTTGACGCTGGCAATGGCGATTCTGCCCGAGGAATTGCCAGTGGTGCTGACTGTGTTCCTGGCGCTTGGGGCGTGGAGAATCTCTCGAAAGCGGGTTCTCACGCGGCGCGTGGCCGCCATTGAAATGCTGGGAGCGGCGACGGTATTGTGCGTGGATAAAACCGGGACGCTGACGATGAACCAGATGTCGGTGGCGCAGCTTTATGCCAAGGGCCAGACCTATGACTTCCGGAAGCAGGCTGGCACGGCGATTCCCGACGATTTCCACGAGTTGGCGGAGTTCGCCATGCTGGCGAGCCAGCCGGATCCGTTTGATCCGATGGACCGGGCGATTCGAACGCTGGGCGACGAGGCGCTCCGCGGCACAGAGCACTTGCACGGCAACTGGAAAGTTGTTCGAGAGTATCCGCTGGCAAAGAGCCTTCTGGCCATTTCCGAGGTGTGGACCTCACCGGATAGCGCGCAACTGGTGATTGCGACCAAAGGCGCACCGGAGGCGGTTGCCGATCTTTGCCACATGGCAAAAGAAGACGCGGCGGCGCTGAACGAAACGGTTTCGGGGATGGCCGCGGATGGATTGCGCGTGTTGGGCGTGGCAAGGGCCGTGGGTTCGGGCGGTGCCCTTCCCGAGCAGCAACACGATTTCGACTTTGAGTTCCTTGGCCTGGTGGCGCTGGCCGATCCCGTTCGTCCTACGGTACCCGACTCGATCCGGGAGTGCCAGGCAGCCGGGATTCGCGTCATTATGATCACGGGCGACTATCCCGGAACAGCACTCAGCATTGCGCGTCAGATTGGGCTGGAAAGCCCGGATGGAGCGATCGCGGGACCGGAAGTGGCGGCGATGGATGAGGCAACCCTCCGCGAGCGTGTGAGGCGCGCGAACGTTTTCGCGCGCGCGGTTCCCGAGCAGAAACTGCAGTTGGTGAACGCGCTGAAGGCGAACGGCGAGATTGTGGCCATGACGGGCGATGGGGTCAATGATTCTCCGGCGTTGAAGGCGTCGCACATTGGAATTGCCATGGGCCAGCGCGGAACGGACGTGGCCCGCGAAGCGGCCGACCTGGTTCTGCTGGACGACGATTTTGCGTCGATTGTGCAGGCGGTGCGGCTTGGCCGCCGTATTTTTGACAATCTGAAAAAGGCGATGGCCTACATCTTCGCGATCCACGTTCCCATCGCCGGTCTTTCCCTGTGTGCGGTTCTATTTCGCTGGCCGTTGATCCTGGAGCCGATTCATATCGCCTTCCTGGAACTCATTATTGACCCGGCGTGTTCCATCGTCTTCGAGGCGGAGCAGGAGGAAGCTGACGTGATGCAGCGGCCGCCGCGTCCGGCCGCGGAGCACCTCTTCAACCGGCAGATGATCGTGATGAGTTTGCTGCAGGGGGCAGGGGTGCTGGCGATCCTGCTGGCGATCTTCGGTATCGCACTGCAGCGCGGGCAGGGCGAGGCCGATGCACGGACGCTGACCTTCACTTCCCTGGTGATGGCCAACGTGGCGATGATCGTGACGAATCGTTCCTGGTCGCGGTCGATACTCGGGATTTTGAGAACGCCCAACGCGGCGATGTGGTGGGTCGGCGGCGGTGCCTTCACCATTTTGGGGCTCGCGCTCTATGTGCCATTTCTGAGGGACCTATTTCACTTCAGTTCCCTTCATGCCAACGACATCGGGCTCTGTCTCGGTTCGGCGGCGCTGAGCTTGGCGTGGTTTGAATGTTTAAAGGCGTTCCAACGGTATCGGGAGCCGCGGGGCGCGGCCGTAGAAACCGGCGTTGCGAAGTGAGCCGGGGAATCCTTGCCGAAACAACCAGTCCTTTACAATAATCAGGAAAGCGCAAAGTCCAGAAGCAGGAATAATCCATTCGAGGGGGAGCCGCTACGCGTAGACTTCCATGAGGAGTTCCTTAGGCTCGCGGGCATTGGCGATGCCGGGTGATGAGCATGCGGTGACGACGATGACCACATTTTCCAGAGCGCGGATGATGACGTAGTCGCCGGGCTTGGCGTCGGGCTCGCGGACTTCGATGCGACCGTCGAGATCGATCACGGGCGAGTTCTGGAAGATGTTGTGAGGATGCACGATCTCCGGGTGGGGCGGGACGGTGAAGTTAATGGCACGCAGGGCCGCTGTCATGTTGTCGCGGCAGTTGGGGATGCTGGCGAGGCGGCCGGGCTTCTGGCCCCCGGAGCAGGCCGGGTAGAAGAGATCGTTGCGGCCGGAGGTGTCCTCTTCGAGGATCAGCAGCGGGTTGCCGTAGTTGCTGATCATCGGCATGCCGGCCTTGAGATAGACATTGCGATTCCAGGTCATGGTGTAAGAGGGCGCAATGAACTCGTCGGGGGAGTGGCCGGCGAAGGCGAAGAGGTCGCCGATTTGCTTGCCGCGCGGGTTGATGATCTTGAGGCGCTGGCCGCGCTCCATGATGACGCCGCGGCCGGATTGTTTGGGGATCGGAATGGTGGTGGTGAGCTTCTGATCTTTGAAGGCGATGGTGGCGGGTGGGATGGGTCGCCGGATGGTCGTACCTGGGGTTGTGGGCGGCTGTTGCTGTGCCGCTGCTGTTGCGATGGAAGCGGCGGCGGCAAGGATTTGCCGGCGGGATTGTGCTTTGTCTGTCACGGTATCTCCTGGATGGGGGAATACTCCGGCGACAGGGCACAGAGGGAGTTCAGAGGTTAGCACAACGGGGCGCAGTTGCCGTCTGTATCGCGGTTCATATATGATTTTTCGAACATCTCGCTTCCAGGCGTGGACCGGGGACTTGTCAGGGCGTCCGGTACAACAGGGTTATCAGGGCTCGCTGCGTGCGGGGCCGGGGTGTCGGATTTAAAAGATACTGAGGTAAATCGATGACACAACGTTGGAACGTAGCGTTGGCTATGTTGGCGCTGCTATGCACGCCTCTCCATTTGTTGGCGCAGAGCGGCGCCGGCACCATTCAAGGGACTGTTCAGGACGCCACGTCCGCAGCCATCCCCGGCGCGATGATTCAAGCATTGAACACGGCTACGGGCGTATCCACCGAGACGAGTTCCAACGCTGGTGGCTTCTTCGCTTTGAAGGGGCTATTGTCGGGCTCTTACCGGTTGACGGTCTCCGCAGCCGGGATGAAGAAGTCGGAAAACACGATTACGTTGGGGAACAGCCAGGTGTTGGTCTACAACCCGCAACTGTCCGTTGGTGAGGTGTCGGAGAAGGTCACGGTGAGTGGCGAGACGATTCAGCTGGCCACCTATGACAGCGGCACCGTGAACACGCAACTCGACGCGGCGCGGATCGCGCAACTGCCCCAGAATGGGCGGAACGTGTTGGGCCTGGCGCAGAACACGGTGCCTGGTATGGAAGGGGGCGGCACGCGAGTCAATGGTCTGATGGGCGAAGCGATGGAATACTCGCAGGACGGCGCCCCGATGACCAATCGCAACTTCGGCAGCGCGGGGAACACGGCGCAATCGACGCTGCCGGATCCGGACGCGGTGCAGGAGATGCGATTCGAGACACTGAATTCGAGCGCACAGTTCGCTACGCCGGCGACGGTGATTTTGACGACGAAGTCGGGGACGAACCAAATCCACGGCTCGCTGTTTGAGACGGCGCGCAACAACTTCTTCGGTATTGCGAGAGCGCGGCAGGATCCGGCGAACCTGATCGCACCGAAACTCATCCGCAACGAGTTCGGCGGAACGATTGGCGGACCGATCCATATTCCAAAAGTGTATGACGGCCGGAACCGGACGTTCTTCTTTTTCGCCTACGAGCGGTTTTCGCTCCGCCGGGCCAGCCAGCAATTGATGTACGTGCCGACGATGGCGATGCGTCAAGGTGACTTCAGCGGACTGATCAATAACGCGAACGTTTTGCAGCAATTGTACGACCCGAATACGACGCAGGGCGCGGCGTTGCAGTACTCTCGGCTGCCGTTTTCGAACAATCAGATTCCGTTGTCGCGCATCAGCCCGCTGGCGAAGACGCTGCTGGCCGCGACGCCGGCGCCGACATCGGCGGACAATCCGCTGGTGAACTTCAATCTGAATGGGCAGAACCCGACGACGCAGACTGTGCCGAACTATACGACGCGGCTCGACCACGTTTTCAACGAAAAGAATCGCGTATATTTCCGGTTCACCGATATCCGGCAGCAGCAGCAAGCGCTGCGGAACTACCCGGTGGCGTCTCCGGCGAACATTGAGACTTCCGAATTGAAGGAAGGCTCGACGGGTTACCAGGCGATCCCGGTGCAGACCATCAGCGGCGCGCTGGGGTACTCGAAGACGTTTTCTCCGACGTTCTTCTCCGAGACGATTCTGAGCATGCAGTGGCAGCGGATGTATGTGCAGGGCCCCGACCGGTCGATGTTGAACTTCGAAAAGCAGTTTGGCCTGCCGAACAATTTGGGGAATCCGGGCTTTCCGGCGATCGGCGCGGGGTTATTTATGCCTTACGGCGGTTCGCAGTGGTACTACGGGATGAGCCAGCGGGTATCGACGATCGACGAGAACCTCAACAAGATTTGGGGCAAACACCAATTGGCGTTTGGGCTCCGGGTCCGGCACGAGCATTTCGCCTACTTGTCGGATCGTTCGGTGGACGAGGTGCAATACACCAACCAAGCCACGGGTATCTACGATGCGACCACGGGCGCAAACTACGGCGTTCGGGCGAATACCGGGAACCAGAATGCCGACTTCTTCCTGGGGGCGGCATCGAGCTACAGCCAGCGGCGGAACGCGCCGTTCAATATCGTCTCTTTGATGGAGTACGACTCCTACATTCAGGACAACTGGCGCGTGAACAACCGGCTGACGTTAAACTTTGGCCTACGCTGGGAAGCGCATCCTGGACCGATGCCGGCCAACGATTACATGGTGGCGTTCGACTTCAAGAATAAGGCACTGGCTCTGCCGCGGCCGCTGGACTATTACGTGCAAAACGGGCTGACCACCAACGCACTGCTCACGAATCTTAAGAACCTCGGCGTGAAGTTTGAAACATTGCAGGAAGGCGGCATGCCCTCTCATGGGATTGCCGGCGCCAATGCCAACTTCCTGCCACGGGTCGGGTTCGCCTACACCCCATCGTTCGGCCGCAACGGAACGGTAATTCGGGGCGGCTACGGCGAGTATGTGTATCCGGTGCCGGTGCGGAACTCGATCCGGTACCTGACGGCGAGCTATCCGTTCACAGCCGGTTATTCGTACAGCTACACCTCGGCGGCCCAGTCGCCGGACGGTTTGCCGAACTCGCTGCTGCGCAATCCGCTGAAGGTGATCACGGGCTTGAACTCGGCGAACGTGGTGGACACGGACTCCACGACCGCGCTGCTGCCGGGCATCGGGCCGGGCACAGTGGCGACGGCAAATTATCCGCCGGCCCGCGTGCGGGAAGCGAACTTCACCATCGAGCAGCCGTTGAAGGACGGTTCGGTATTCCGCGCTTCGTACGTTTACACGCACGGGGAGAACCTGGACCAGAACTACCAGATCAACGATGCTCCGTCGAGCTATGTGTGGCAGGCGAAGACGGGAACGACGCCGCCGACCGGGACCTTTGCCGGTGTTGCGACGCGGCCTTACGACAACCGCACTTGGGGCGGCATCACGCAATCCACCAAATACGGTTTCTCCAACGACAGCGCGTTGCAGTTCAACTATCAGCGGCCGTACCGGCGCGGAGTCGGGTATCAAGTGTTCTACGTCTACTCGCGTGCGTTCCGGGTGGGTGGCAACACGTTCCGCGACAACGTACTCTATCCGGCCGAGCTCTTTGCGCCGGGCGCGATTCCGAAGGGCATGGATGTCGGCACTTCATCCGAGCCGAGCCGCGAATTCAACCGCTGGCAGAACTACCGTGCGGACACGGCGATTCCGATGCACCGCGTGACGTTTAACGGGTTGGTGGATGTGCCTGTGGGCAAGGGGCGGCGTTTCCTCGGTAACAGCAACCGCTTCGTGGACGCCGTATTTGGCGGCTATCAGGTAGCTTTCGTGGGCACGGTGGTATCGCAGTCCTTCCAGGTCGCCAACGCGAACTACGGGGCACACAGCCCGATCAAGCAGTATAAGAGCAGCGTTCCGGTGACCGACTGCCGGTCCGGTGTTTGCCGTCCGGCGAACATGTGGTTTAACGGATATCTTGCGCCGACGGTGGTGAACGCCACCACGCGCGGGGTTCAGGGTGTTCCGTCCGATTACGTGCCGTACCTGGCACCGATCAACAACACTCCCGGGACCACGAACTTTGGCAACAACAACGTGGTGCAGACGCTGGCGAACGGCCAGCAGGTGACCACGGCGTTCTCGCCCGGCCCTGCGGGCGTCCAGGCCTACAACGCGCTGGTTCTGCAAGGTCCGAAGAACTTCCAGACCGACATTTCGCTCTACAAAGAGTTCTCACTCTCTGAACGGGTGAAGTTGCGGTTCAACGTGGACGCGTTCAATGGGTTCAATATTCAAGGTCTGAATAACCCCAACTCGTCAGACGGGATTCAGTCGCTCCAGTCTTCGTACTGGACGCCGCGGCAGATCCAGTTCACGGGCCGTATTTCGTTCTAACGAAACTTCGGCGTTTGATCGAGGGGCCGGACGGGTGGAGACACCGATCCGGCCCTTCTTCTTTTAGGGGGTGACTCCGAGCTGGCGCAACAGTTGTGTGGCCGCGTCGCGGGTGGCGGGGTCGGCGGCGGCTTTCCGTAGGTAGGGGATTGCGGCGGCGCGGTCGCCGGTCATGGCGAGGGCCGAGCCTAACGCGAACTGTGCCTGGGCCGAGGCCGGTTGGAGCCGCAGCCAGGCGCGGTAGCGGGGGAGGGCGGCGGCGGGCTGGTTGCGCGCCATTAGCAGATTGCCGAGGAGTTCGTGGGCATCGGCGAGATTAGGGTCGGCTTCGAGGGCGGCCTGTAGCTGGCGCTGGGCAGCATCGACATCGCCCGAGCGGCCGAGGGCGACGGCGAAGTTGTAGCGCACGGCGGCATCTTTCGGGTTGAGGCGGAGGGCGGTTTCAAAGTGACGGCGGGCGCTCGGGAGATCGCCTTTTCCGGCGAGGAGGTTGGCGAGGTTGCCGTGGGCGTCGGCGTAGTCGGGCTGGATGCGGATGGCTTCGCGGAAGGCGGCTTCGGCCTTGGCATGATCGCCGGAAGACAGCAGGACGATGCCGAGATTGCTGTGGGGTTCGGGGAGGTCGGGGTCGAGCGTGATGGCTTTCTGGATGGCCGTTGTGGCTTCGGCGATTTTGCCCTGCACGTGATAGGCGAGGCCGAGTTCGTGCCAGGCGGCGGCGCGGGTGGGGGCTAGCTGCGTTGTGTGCTTTAGCGTCTCCACGGCCTCCGGCAGTTGGCCCGCGCGGCGGAGCGCAACGCCCAGGCTTTCCTGCGCCGCGACCATTTGCGGGTTGCGCTTGATTGCCTCGCGGTAGGCCGCTATCGACTCCGCGGTGCGGCCGGTGTTGCGGAGGGCTTCGCCCAGTTGAAAGTGGAACTCGGGGCGGGCGAAGGGGAAGCGTTGCAATGTGGCAGCGAGGCGTGGGATGCCCTTTTCCAGATTGCTCTTGTCGATGACCTGGGCGAGCGCCGTATATAGTTCCCGGGTGGGGGATGGGGGAAGATCCGCTGGATAGTAGAGAGCCACTTCACCCTTATAGGCGCTGGGGCCGGTTTCGTGGCGTTCGGGGCGGTCGGCTTGGAGATCGCCGGCGGGTTTGTGGCGCTGGATGAGATGGTCGGTGGCGAGGGAATGGACGACGTCATCGGTGCGCCGTTTGGGCATGTGGCAATCGGCGCAGCCGACGGCCTTCGTGTGTTTGCCGGCGGCGACGGTTTTGGTGAAGGGCTCGCCATGGCACTTGCGGCAGGCGGCGTCATAGTGGGCCACGGCTTTCGCGCCGCGCGGGACGTCGTGGGGATTGTGGCATGTACCGCATTCCATGGCACCCTTGCTTTCGAGGAAGCATTTCGAGCGGCGGATGCGGTAGACGGCGTTGACGATTTCGAACTTGTCTTCGCGGCCGGCGCCGGGGGCGTGATCGAAGAAGAGCCATTGATTGCTGAGCGGTTGGCCGGGTTGAAAGTCGAAGGGCCCGCGGTCGTAGCGCTGTAGGGAGTTGGGGAGGGGGAAGCTGGTTGTTTCGAGGTGGCACTGGATGCACACCTCTTCGCGGCGCTCCGGGGTGAGGCGGGCGGGGTTCACGATGGCCTTGCGAATGGTGTCGGGGGTGGCTTTGCCGGAGGCGGCGAGGTCGGCGTGCTGCTTGCCCGGCCCGTGGCAGCGCTGGCAGTCAATGCCACTGGGGAGTGGGTCCGCGTATACCGGTTCGGCGAAGGGTTGTTCGTGGCCGTTGGGGATTTTCGGGTAGCCGTTGTGGCAGTACATGCAGTCGTAGGAGACTTTGCGGCGGAAGCCTTCGTGGTCGGGCCGGTCGTAGCCCGGGTTCATGGCCCAGTGGCCGCCTTTGTCGGCGTACCAGCCGAGGGGGAGTTCGATGAGGGTGTTGCGGGGAGTTCGGTGGAGGAACGTGCGGGCGTGATTGCCGGAGCCGAGGATGAAGTCGATCTGCTTCTCCATCACGTTGGTTTCGCGGCCGTCGGGGCCGAGTTGGTGGCGGCGCTGGAAGAGCTTTCCGCTGCGGCGGAGCATGGTGAAGTAGCTCTCCGAGGGGGCGTGGTAGTAGGTGGCGGTGCCGATGGCGAGGGTTGGCGTAGAGAACGAGCGGCCCATTCCGGTTTGGCGGTAGGTTTCCGCGATGGCGCGGTGGCAGGCGGCGCACGTTTGGGGCGGGGCGTATTGGGAGGGCGGGTTGGCCTGGGGTTGGGCCGCGATGTACAGCGCGGCGGAGAGGGCGAGGAGGGGCACCAGCGCGCGGAGAATTCGGCGGCCTTTTCGTGGGGCGACGGGTTGGCTTGCTGCTGTTTCCCGCATGGTTTTTGTGACTAGGGCTTGCTGAATTCCCGCGCGCCGCCGGAGATCTGCATGGGCACGATGCCGGCGAGTTTGAGGACTTCGCGGAAGGATTCTTCGATGATCCAGACGGCGTTGCTGAGTTGGTGGAGCCAGCCACCACAGAACTGCGGGATGGCGGGGTTGCGGACGGGGCCCTGGGTGCGGGAGAAGGCCCAGAGGCCGAACCAGGGGAGGCCGGCGAAGTTGAGTTGGGATGGTTCGCGCGACTCTTTCACGAGACCGATGATCGCCCAATTCCCGCGTCCAACCATTCTTTACTCCTGCTTTCGATTCGAGCCGGGTGCGCTTGGGGAGGGATCCGCGCGTAGGCGCAAGCCGGTGTCAGGGAAGCCAACTGATCGCAACCGTCCGCCGGTTGGCGGGTTGGGGAACAGAACTTCTATGATAGCGTTGCCGGGTGATTTGGGAGTTGACCGGACCGTCGTTATTCCCGGGGTTAAGCCAAAGTTGGAAGCTCAAAACAAGCCGTGATTTTTGGCTCCCACATTGGACCTTAGACGTAGGGAACCAGGTCGTTCATAAAGGTACCCTCTCCGGCCTGGGCGCCAAGCTTCCACGTCACAGCAGCACTACGGAATGTGTCAGCATAAACTTGCATGTTCTTTCCACGCAGGCTCTCCCTCCTGGCATCACTCCTGGCGTTGTGGGGCGTTGTGCCCGCCCAGGACCTCATCAACGTCGACCGACGGCTCAATGTCGCGGTACTCGGTTTTTCTTTCGATGAGGCCGCGGCGAAAGCGGCGCTGGCAGCCGGTGCCAGTATTAATCACCGCAATAACGGCGAGAACATGCTGATTGGCGCCATCAAAGGCTTCAAGGAACCGGCGGTGTTCAAGTTCCTGATCGCCAATGGCTGCGACCCGGCGGCGAAAGACTCCTCCGGCAAGTCGGCACTCGATTATGCGCGGCAGTACAACCTCGTCCGCACAACGGAAGGGCGCGCGGTGATGGCAATGCTCGATCCGGGTTCGAGAGCCTCGGCCCCCGGGGGCGCTCCGGTTACGCCTGCAGCCAAGCCGGCCTCCGCCGCGAGGCCGATGCCAGCACCGGATGCCGGCACGGCCGAGCCAATCCGCGCCGGTGTCTATGAATGCATGAACCAGGCGGCGATGGTCACGCCGATGGCCTTCGGCATCCTGGACGCTTCCAGCTACATGGCGTCCAATGGAAAACGCGGCCAGTACAAATACGATGCCGCCAGCGCAACGCTGACGTTGGATCCGGGAGCGACTCCAGCGCGTTACCGCCGCATCTCGGCAACCACCTTTCGCCCGATCAGAGAAGACGGCCAACTCGGCGGCTTCACCTGCCCACTGAACACTTCAAAGAATGCCAATCGCCCACCCTGGTAGGTGGCGGCTTTGATGCGAGGCTGAGCACGACTCTTGGAAACAGGGTTTGCACCTGTTGTTGACGTAGCGCCGAGAGTTAGCTCCCCATCGAGGACGCGTCTCGAACTTTCATGGCCTGTCCGCCGGCGGCCATACGGGCGGTGCGCCAGCAGGTTCAGATACTCACGGCTCCGTGGTCTTTGTGGTGAATCTCCAGAGAGGCCTTCCGTCTGGACTGACACATACGGTCAGTTCCGGATCCGCCGTCAACGCCGGTAGAGTTTCGGCAACGTCGATAAGCGATGTACTTCACGATGGTCATCAAAACGACCAGGGACGGTCCATGGCTCAAAATGCCATTTGGGCCAATGAACGAGATGTTCCCGTCAAGTGGCCGTCTCGCAGGCGTCCAGCCACGCGGAGCCGAACCAGCCCTCTCATCCCGAATATGGCGCAAACCAGGTGCTCTTCGCTCCTCCAACGGCTATATGGGCCCACGAGGCCTGCACAACGACTGGGACGTCGCGAGTGCGAGCCTACGATGATTACGGAGGGCTTCGGCTCCTCCGTGATAGGTGATAGATTGATTACGGAGAACCGCCATGGCTGGGCCGTCACCCGCTCGCGCGCATTGTTTCGGACCGTTCCGATTCGATCCAGAGGAGCGATTGTTGTCGCGCGACGGCGAGGCTGTCCCCTTGATGCCAAAGACTATCGACACGCTGGCAGTGCTGCTGGAGCGGCGCGGACAAGTGGTCGAAAAGGCCGAGCTGATGAGGTTGGTTTGGCCTGACTGCGTGGTGGAGGATGTCGGGCTCGCGCGCAATATCTCATTGCTTCGCCAAGCGCTGGGGAGCGACGGTGAGGCCTACATCGAAACCGTGCCGCGGCGGGGGTACCGGTTTACGGCGGGTGAGGACAAGGCCACGGGCCAGGTGAGGGAAGTGAAGCGGAGACCGATTCTGCCCCTGGTGGCCGGTGGGGGGGCTCTCCTGCTTGCGGCTTTCGTGTACTTCCAGTTCTACCAGTCTTCACGATTCGTTCCCACCCAGGGGCAGCGGGCTTTTCTGGCGGTAGCAACAGTCGAGATCATCGGGTCCGAACTGGAGCGGGCTGCGTTCTCGATGCGGTTCACGGACACACTGGTGCGAGAAATCGCGAAGCTTGATTCGGTGCAGTTGGTTTCACCGAGCACGGTTCGACGTTACGAGCGACGAGGGATCCCGGTGGCGCTTATGGGGCGTCTGTTGGGATTAGACGTCATCGTGGAGGGAACCGCTCAGCAGTTCGGATCTCACGTGCGGATTGCACTGCGGATGAGCGATGTCCACTCGGGCAGGCTGATCTGGGCGGAGAACTACGATTGCCCGGCTGGGGATCCAGCAAGCGCAGAGTCCAGCGTAGCTCGAGCGGCGGCGGAGCAGATTGGGCAGCGCTTACGTCATTGATTCCTGGGCGCGAAGGGACTTTCGCGCACTCCGAAACAAATGCGAAGGCACATTCGCGGCGCTGGTGAGTGATTCTGGCAGCCGAAAGGAAGGTGTTGGAATGACCGAGGTTTCGAAGAAGCTACTGTATTGGACGCCGCGCGGCTTGTGCCTCGCCTTCGCCCTGTTCCTGTGTGTGTTCGCTGCGGACGTCTTCGCCGAGGGGTTGGGCTTCTGGCGGACTTCGTTGGCCCTGTTCATGCACTTGATCCCCGTGTTCGTCGTGTTGCTGATCCTGGCGCTGGCTTGGCGCTGGGAGTGGGTGTGCGCGCTGCTTCTGACGATGCTCGGCTGCCTGCAGATCTGGTTGATGTTGTCGAGACACATGCCCTGGCAGTCGTGGGCGATCATCGCCGGACCGCTATTTGTCATCGCCGCGCTGTTCCTGGCGAACTGGCTGGAGCGGAAGGAACTGCACGGCGGGAGGTAGTGGGCCCACGATGGGCGGCCGGAGACGAGTGCCGCTCAACTCATAGTTTCCAGCCCAACTTCCTGGTGTTTCGCGAGTGTTGTGTTTCCCCGGGCATCAACCCGCCAGGGGCATTGGCTGGGTGGTCGGTTGAAAAGGATAAAAGGAGTCTCAAATGACAGAGTGGGCCAGATACCTCGGTTCAGGAACAATCCCTATGAGGCAAATCGTGATTTCATTTTCGCTCGGGATGCTGGCGACTCCGGCTTTCTTCTTCGGTGTCTTGCCTTTTGACGTGAACGGGCAGCCGGTTCCCCTCAAGGGGATCGTGAGCGGGTGTGCCGCCGTGGCGTTGTGCCTGGCGGTCTGCCAATTTCTGGTCGTGTGGAGAAGCTACCGTGAGGCGGACGCCGGCGCCGCAGCAACGGGGATGTTTACGTTTGAGGCTGGGGAACGTCCTGGCGAAACCAGCATCCGGCTGCCCGGTTGGTCTCTGCAGATTGCCATGCTCGCGCCGGTTGCCGGCATGTTCTGTGTGATGTGGCTGCTGGACCCGCAGGCAAGTGAAGCGGACAGGCTGCCATTCATGTCGGCAGGCATCATCGGAGTCCTTACCGGGGCGGCGCTCGCGAAGGCCACCATAAAACGCCGCACGCAGGGATGAGCCGCGGGCGGGGATGACGCATCCTACGTCTGATAGGCGCCGGAATGTTCGGCGCAGTAGCGGTGATTCTGGTTGCGGCAATGGGACCGCCGGTCTTCGCGCGGCACGATTGCCCGCGGTCGGCTGAGACCGGCTTCATGGTCGTCGTGTTATTCCCGTTGGCGATTGCCGCAGCCTTCCTGCTGAAGCGCACGCCGGAGGCGGGGCTGCTGGTTTGGTGTTGGGCGGCCTCGTGGCGGTGGTCGGAGGAGCTTATTTCTCGGATGGCCTGGTAATGCTGGTTCCGGCCGCGCTTTTCCAGATTGAGCTTTCGGATCGCACGAGCTAGCTATTGACGAGGACAGGTTCCTGGCCAGCCAAGATCAGCAGTGGAGCGGGAACGAAGTAGAAGCGATCGCCGCAAGATAATTGCATCAAAGCCGCCTTGGAGGCGGAGGCACTCAAATGCGGGGAGGGGCGGCCGGGGCCTATCAGAGTCCGAAGACATAGAGGACACGGTTGGCGGCGATGGCGATGTGCTGGTGGCCGTCGAGGTTGAAGGAGATGGGGTTCGAGGAGACCTGGCCGCCGGAGTGGAAGCTCCAGAGCGGCTTGCCGGTGCGGGCGTCGAGGGCGAAGATGTTGCCTTCGTTCGATCCGGAGACGACCAGGCCGCCGGCGGTGGACATGACGCCGGTCCAGGGCGGGGAGACCACTTTGAACTCCCAGGCTTGTTTGCCCGTCGTTGGTTCCAGGGCGCGGATGGCGCCCCATTGTTCGCTCTCCGGGATGCGGCGTTCGCCGCCGCCGGCGAAGAAGGTGCCGGGCTTGTAGTCGGCTTCGCGCTTGAAATAGGTCGCGCCGGCTTCGCGGGTGGCGACGTAGACCAGGTTCGTCTTTGGGCTGTAGCTGGGGCTGTACCAGATCGTGGCGCCGTTCAGGGCGGGGTAGACGAGAATACCGGCTTCGTTGGGTTCGGTATCGGGGATGACGATGGGGCGGCCTTTGTCGTCGAGGCCCTTCGCCCAGGTCTGTTTGGCGTAGGCCTGGCCGGCGATGAACTCACCGGTCACGCGGTCTAGCGCGTAGTAGAACGCGTTGCGGTTGGGGTTGACGATGAGCTTGCGCATCTTGCCGCGGACGGGCGCGTCGATGAGCATGGGGACGTGGGCGGAGTCCCAGTCGTGGGTGTCGTGCGGGGTGAATTGGAAGTGCCACTTCAGCTTGCCGGAGTCGCCATCGAGGGCGACGAAGGAGCAGGTGTAGAGGTTGTCGCCTTTGCGGCTATCGCCGTTCCAATCGGGGCCGGGGTTGCCGATGCCCCAGTAGAGGAGATTGAGTTCGGGATCGAACGCGCCGGTGACCCAGGTGGAGCCGGCACCGGTTTTCCAGCTGTCGCCGGCCCAGGTGTCGTTGCCCGGTTCGCCGGGGGCGGGGATGGTGAAGAAGCGCCAGGCGCGGGTGCCGGTGTTGGCGTCGTAGGCATCGATGAAGCCGCGGATGCCGGCTTCGCCACCGCTGACGCCGACGACCACTTTGCCCTTGATGGCGAGGGGGGCGAGGGTCATGGAGTAGCCGGGTTTGTAGTCTTCGACTTTGGTGGCCCAGCGTTGCTGGCCGGTCTTTATGTCGAGCGCGACCAAGTAGCAATCGAGGGTGGCGATGTAGAGTTTGTCGTCGAGAATGGCGGGGCCGCGGTTGACCTGGCCGAAGCCGATGGACTGGTAGTCCTTGGGGATGGGGCGTTCCCAGGTCCAGAGTTCGCGGCCGGTGCGGAGATCGAGGGCGGCGGCGCGGTTGGGCGAGGTGACGTACATGACGCCATCGACGACGATGGGGCTGGTTTGATTTTGGGCCGTGGGGAACTGGTAGGCCCACTTCACCTTGAGATTAGCGACGTTGGCGGGGGTGATTTCAGTGAGGGGCGAATGGCGGTGGCCGGCGAGATTGCCGGAGTAAGTCAGCCAATTGCCGGGCTCTTTCGCGGCGTCGCGAATGCGTTCGAAGGGGACTTGGGCGAGGGCGGTGAGGCTGAGGAGGATCAGAGCGAATTTCATTCGGCCCCCTTCAGGCTGGCGAGATAGGCGACGAGGTTGTCGAGATCGGCGGCGGGGATGTTGGTGAAGGCGGGCATGGTGCTTTGGCCGGTGAGGCGTTTGAGGCTTTTCAGTGTTGCTTTGTCGAAGCTGGCGTAACGGCCGTTGGGCAGGGCGAGTTGGATGGTGAAGAGATCCTCGTTGGCCTTTACGCCTTTGACCGATTTGCCGGCGGCGTCGGTGAGTTCGACGAGGAGGAAGTCTTCGGGGAGGAAGCTGTTGGGCGTGAGGATGGATTCGCGGAGATGTTTGGCGTTGCGGCGGGCGCCGATGGCGGAGAGTTCGGGGCCGCGGGCGTTGCCCTTGCCGTTGACGATGTGGCAGTTGGCGCAGCCGGTTTTATTGAAGATTTCTTCGCCGGCGGCGGGGATGCCGGGGATCTCTTCGACGACCAGTTTGCCGAGGGAACGGACGTAGGCGGCGGTGGCGTCGACTTCGCGGGGATGGAGTTGCCAGGCGCCGGGCATTTCGGGCGGGAGGCCGTCGGCGATGGCCTTCTTCAGGGCTTCGTCGTCGGGGGCCTTTTTCAGTTTGGCTTTGCGGAGATTGGGACCGCGGCCGCCGGAGCCGTCGGGGCCGTGGCAGAGGGCGCATTGGGATTCGAAGATGCGCTTGCCGGTGGCGAAATCCTGGGGGAAGGCGGGGAGGGCGAGAAGGAGGACGCAGAGGACTTTCATCGACTGAGCTCCCATTTGGCGATGGCCTCGCGGTGGACTTCGTCGGGGCCATCGGCGAGGCGGAGGGTGCGGGCGTTGGCCCACATGGCGGCGAGTTCGAAATCGTCGGAGACGCCGGCGCCGCCGTGGGCCTGGATGGCGCGGTCGAGGATGTTGAGGGCGACGTTGGGGGCGACGACTTTGATCATGGCGATTTCGGCGCGGGCGATTTTGTTGCCGACGGTGTCCATCATGTAGGCCGCTTTGAGGGTTAGCAGGCGGGCCTGTTCGAGTTCGATGCGGGAGGTGGCGATGTGGGCGCGGATGGTGCCTTGCTCGGAGATTGTCTTGCCGAAAGCGGTGCGGGATTTGACGCGGCGACACATCATTTCGAGCGCGCGTTCGCCGACGCCGATGAGGCGCATGCAGTGATGGATACGGCCGGGGCCGAGGCGGCCTTGGGCGATTTCGAAGCCGCGGCCTTCGCCCAAGAGGAGGTTCGACGCGGGGACGCGGACGTTGGTGAAGCTGAGTTCGCCGTGGCCGTGGGGGGCGTGGTCGTAGCCGTAAACGGTAAGCAGGCGTTCGATCTTGACGCCGGGCGTGTCCATGGGGACGAGGATCATGGACTGCTGTTTGTGGCGGTGGGCCGTGGGATCCGTTTTGCCCATGAAAATGGCGATTTTGCAGCGCGGGTCGCCAGCGCCGGAGGTCCACCATTTGCGGCCGTTGATGACGTATTCGTCGCCATCACGGTCTATGGAGCTTTCGATGTTCGTCGCGTCGGAGGAGGCAACGGCGGGCTCGGTCATGGCGAAGCAGCTGCGGATTTCGCCGTTCAGCAGGGGCTCCAGCCATTGCTGCTTGTGAGCGTCGGTGCCGTAGCGCTCGATGACTTCCATATTCCCGGTGTCGGGCGCGGAGCAGTTGAAGACTTCGGGGGCGAAGTGGACGCGGCCCATGATTTCGCAGAGCGGGGCGTATTCGAGATTGGTGAGGCCGGCGCCGTTGGCGCTGTGGGGCAGGAAGAGGTTCCAGAGGCCGGCGGCGCGGGCCTTGGGCTTCAGCTCTTCGATGATGGGGACGGGCTGCCAGCGGTTCTGCGCTACCTGTTCGTAGAAGAGCTTTTCGTTGGGGTAGATGTGCTCTTCCATGAACGCTTGCAGGCGTTTTTGGAGGTCCTGGACTTTGGGGGTGAAATCGAAATGCATGGCTTATCTCCCGGTGAAGTTGGGTGCGCGTTTCTCGATGAAGTGGGCGACGCCTTCTTTAAAGTCGTCGGAGCGGAGGCTGGAGACCATCGCTTCTTCGCTAGCCATGGTGGCTTCTTCCAGGGTTTGGAACATGGCGTCGTAGACCTGTTTTTTGATGACGCTCATGGATCGGGGCGAGACGTTTTTAACGAGTTCGAGGGCGTATTGGCGGACGCCGTCCGAGAACGTTTCGGCGGGGATGACGCGGTTGACGAGCCCCATCTTAGCGGCCTCGTCGGCTTCGATGATGCGGGCGGAGAAGAGGAGATCGAGGGCGTTGGCGTGGCCGATGAGTTTGGGCAGCATCCAGGCCATGCCGTATTCGGCGATGAGGCCGCGGCGGGCGAAGGCGGTGCCGAACTTGGCATCGGAGGAGGCGAAGCGGAGGTCGCAGTAGAGCGTGAGGATGAGGCCGAGGCCGACGGCGTGGCCGTTGATGGCGGCGATGATGGGTTTGGAAAGAGACGGGAAATAGGAGTATTTGCGTTGGAAATCGGGGCGGGCGTTGGGGTTGAGCGCTGCGGGGGCGTGGTGGCCGAGGGCCTGGTGGGTGCCATCGGGGATGGAGCCGGCGCCGGCGATGCTTTGGAGGAGCGACATGTCGGCACCGGCGCAGAAGCCGCGGCCCGCACCGGTGAGGATGATGACGCGGACTTCGGGGTCGGCTTCGGCGGTGGCGATGGCGGCGCGCACTTCCTGGTCCATCTGCGCGGTCCAGGCGTTGAGCTTGTCCGGGCGGTGGAGGGTGATGGTGGCGATGCGGTCGGAGATGTCGAACAGGATTTGTTCAAAGCTCATCGGTGGGTTCTCCATTCGGCGCGGGTGAGATGGGGGACTTCGTTCATACTGAAAAGCCGGACCTGTTCGCCGCGGACGCGCAGGACGGTGATGGAAGCATTATGCAGCACTCCGGCGATGCGGAGGGCGCGGGTGTCGTGGATATCGAGGGCACGGCCGGCCCAGATGGCGGTGGGCGTGGCGGAGGTGAAGACGGCGATGTTCGAGTCGTGATCGGGCAGCGGCGCGGTGGCGACGCGTTGTTGGAAAGCGGCCCAAGATTCGCCGTCGTAAGGGAATTTATCGTGGAGCCAGGCTTCGACGATTTTCATGTCGCAGGGGGTCCAGCGGCGGTGGATTTCGGCGGTTTCGTCGGCGGCGTTAGCGCGCGCCTGGTCGCGCTGGGCTTCGTATTCCTGTTTGAAAACGGGGTCGGCGGCGCAGAGTTGCGGGGCCATGGCGCGGTAGACGTGATCGAGATCGAACTCGCGCCAGGCGTCGTGGGTTTGGATATCGGGGAAGGGTTTGGCGGCGTCGCGATAGGCCGCGGCGACTTGCGCGGCGGTCTGTTGTTGGCGGGACATGCCGCCGGAGTAGGCGGCTTGGAATTCGATGTTGTGGGCGGCGAAGTATTCGCCGAGGAGGCGGGCCTGTTGCTGGCCGAGCGCGGACAAGGTGTCGTAGTGCTGGCGTGTGCCGGCCTGGCCGTGGCGAATTAGATAGATGTTGCTCATGCGAGGGTGTGGGTCATTTCGGCGGCGAGTTCGACGAGGCCGATGGCGCGTTGGCCGAAGTCCTGGAAGCGGGGGTCGGTGGTTTGGCCGAGGTGGTAGCGGAGGTAGATTTGCTGGACGATGACGGCGAGTTTGAAGACGCCGAGGACTTCGTAGTAAGCGATATTGCTGACGTTTCGGCCGGTTTGCTGCTGGTAGCGAGCGAGGAATTCGTCGCGGGTGAACCAGCCGGGTTCGAGGGTGAGCGAGGGGACGCCGGCGGTGCGGACGTTGGGACGGTTGACCCAGCACCAGTAGGAGAGGGTGATGCCGAGGTCGATGAGGGGGTCGCCGATGGTGGTCATTTCCCAGTCGAGGACGGCGGCGATTTTGCCGGGGGCGAGCATGACGTTATCGAGCTTGTAGTCGTTGTGGACGAGGGCGGGCGGGCCGGAGACAGGGAGGTGCTGTTCGAGCCAGGCGATGACCTGTTCCATCAATGGCACGTCGCTGGTTTGGGCGCGACGCCAGCGTTCGGACCAGCCTTTCACCTGGCGCTCGACGAAGCCTTCGGGTTTGCCGAGTTTTTCGAGGCCGTCCTGGAGGGGGATGTTGTGGAGGCGGGCGAGGCAATCGGTGCAGAGTGCGCTGATTTCTCGGGGCGTGTTGGGGATTTGCGGGGGGATGGCGTCGCGGAGGATGTGGCCGTGGCGACGTTCCATGAGAAAGAAGGTGGCGCCGAGAATGGCGGGGTCCTCACAAAGTTGGAAGGGTTGCGGGGCTTCGGGGAAGTGGGGATGGATGGCGGCGAGGATGCGGAATTCGCGGGCCATGTCGTGCGCCTTGGGGGCGATGGTGCCGAAGGGCGGACGGCGAAGGACGAGCTGTTTTGTTGGGGTTTCGACGAAGTACGTCAGATTGGAATGGCCGCCGGGGAACTGTTCGACGGTGACCGTTTCGCCGAGGAAGGCGGCGAGGTTGGCGGTGTTGAGTTCTTCGCCGCGGCGGACGGCGGCTGTGTCCGTTTGCACCTTGTTAGTTTATCCGCGAAGGGTGAGGACGAAGTAGCGGGCGCGGGTTTTGCCGATATTGCGCCAGCCGTGTTCGATGTTGGATTCGACGTAGGCGACCGATCCGGGGCCGAGCTGCGAGACGGCGGCGCCGATGGTGACTTCGATGGTTCCTTCGTTGACGATGACCATTTCTTCGTGGACGTGCGAGTGTGGCGGGTGGGGCGCGAGGCCGGGGCCAAGTTCGGTTTCGTGCATTTCGACACGGTAGCCGGTGTCGGTTTTGCCGTCGAGGACGGGGCGCGATTTATTCTGGCCGTTGCCGCTGGGGCGCACGGGGAGGTCCTCGTATTTATAGGTCTTTGAGGGCAGCGCGGGTTGCTGGGCGCGGGCGGCGAGGGCGGAGGCGAAGAGGGCGAGTTGGCGTCGATTCATGGCTTTTTGAGGTTGAATTTGGGGGCGATGTAGTTTTGCGTGTAGAGGTCGTGCTGGCGCAGGGCGTCCATGGCTTCGGGCATGCGCATGCGTTTGACGATGGCGCGGAGCTGGTCTTCGCCGAGTTTGGCCCAGGCGGCGCGGTCGGCTGGGGTGGCGGGGAGATCGTTGTCGCCCCCGTGGGACATGACGTCGGGGACCCAGGAGCCGAGGGTGAGGCTGCCGGAGAAGCCGAGCTTGCCGAGGGCGGCGAGGCCTTTGTTTTCGGGGACGGGGGCGGCGGGGCCGGATTCCTTGGGGCCGTAGTCGCCTTTCAACGGGAGGTCTTCGATGTGGCCAGTGAGGGAGAAGGCGCCGTAGAGGGTGCGGGATCGTTCGGCTTCGGTGAGTTGGAGGCGGGGGAGGTAGGTGTCCATGTTGATGTAGAGGATGGGGACTTGCGTCTCTTCGAAGAACTCCCGGACCATGGTGCCGACGGTGAGGGGGGCGGGGCCGTGGCTGGCGGAGATGTAGACCTGATGGCGGAAGCCCTGGCGGAGGAGGGAGTGGGCGAGGGATTTGAGGAAGATGGTTCCGGCAGCGGGGGTGTTGTTGATGGTGGCCGGGGCGAGCGCCGTTGTACCGGGGTAGGACCAGACGAGGCCCTGCGTGTAGAGGCCGCCGGTTTCTTCGGCCATGAGTTGGGCGTAGGCGAGCGGCCAGGTGTAATCGCGGCCGGAGGGCTGGATGCCGTTGGTTTCGACGGCGCCGACGGGGATGAAGATGACGTCGGAACGTTTGAGTTGTTCGGCCACTTGGACCTGGCTGAGGCGGGTGAGATCGCGCGTGTGGAGCTTACGGACCTGGGCGCTGGCGGGGATCAGAAGCGTTAGCAAAGCGATTAGAACGAGCGGCATGGGTGGACACTATGATATGAAATTGGCATGAGGCGGCTTTGGCTCATTTTTGGTGCGGTCTCGCTGTGTGCGCAGCGGGCGCCTTTGTTTAAGGACGAGATTCTTCCCGTCTTGGAGAAGAGCTGTACAAAGTGTCACGGCGCACAGCAGAAGATGGGCGGGTTGGACCTCAGTACGTTTACGGGTGTGATGAAGGGCGGGGCGAGCGGACCGGCGATTGCGCCGGGCAAGCCCGAGCGTAGTTTGCTGTGGGTGATGATTGCTTCCGACAAGATGCCGGTGGGCGGGGCGCTGACGGCGGCGCAGAAACAACTCATTCGGACCTATATTGAACAGGGGCGGTTTCCGGCGGGCGAGAGTGACGCGGAGCGGGCGGCGAAAGAGGCCAAGCGGATTACGCCGGAGGCGCGGCAGTGGTGGTCTTTCGTGAAGCCGGTGAAGCCGGCGGGGGCGCATTCAATTGACGGGTTCATCGCCGCAAAACTGGCCGAAAAGGGCTGGAAGATGCAGCCGGAGGCGGACCGGATTTCGTTGCTGCGGCGGGCGTATTTCGGGTTAACCGGGTTGCCGCCAGCGCCGGCGGAAGCGAAGGCGTTTTTGAGTGATACCTCCGCGAATGCGTATGAGAAGTTGGTGGACCGGTTGCTGGCTTCGCCGCGCTATGGCGAGCATTGGGGACGGCACTGGCTGGACATTGCGGGGTATTCGGATACGCGCGGGGATGCAGGGGATTCCGAGCGGGAAGTGTCTTGGAAGTATCGGGACTACGTGATCCAGGCGTTTAACAAGAACAAGCCGATTAACCGGTTTTTATTGGAGCAGATTGCCGGAGACCAGTTGGTGAACTACAAGCACAACGCGGTGCCGACGCCGGAGCAAATCGAACCGCTGACGGCGACGGGGTTCCTGCGAACGACGGCCGACATTACGGACAACCAGACGATCTACGAAGTGGATAAGTATTTCGATGCGCTGCAGAAGGCGATGGAGACCAGTTTGTCTTCGGTGCTTGGACTCTCGATCGGCTGCGCACGTTGCCACGATCACAAGTTTGATCCGTTTTTGCAGCGGGATTATTACAAGCTGACGGCGGTGTATCAATCGGTTTGGGATCCGGAAAACTGGCTGGCGGGGAGTTTGAATTTCGGGCCGTGGCCGAGCCGGATGGTGCTGGATATGGATCCGGCGAAGCGGGAAACGTGGATCAAGGACGTGACGAGCAGCGGGGCGAAACTGCTGCGGCGGAAGGACGATTTGCTGGAGGCGACGTATCAGCGTTTCCGCGCGGAGGTAAAGGCCGGGCGGGAGATGAAGCCCGAGCGGCGGGCGCAGATTCGACAGGCGATCGAGGACGATCCGGATTTGGAAGTGGATCGGAACGCACCGCGGGATGGGCTGACGGACGCGGAGTTGGAACAGCGGTTTCCGGAGTTTGCGACGTGGAAGGCCGAGATTGCCACGCTGCGGGCGAACCGGAAGAAGAATCAATCGGCGGTGGAGCCGAACTATATTGAGGCGGCGTGGGATGTGTCGAAGACGCCGTCGCCGACCTACATTTTGCAGCGCGGGAATTACCTGGCGCCTGGTGGGGAAGTAAAGCCGGGGCTGCCGGCGGTGCTGGACGATCCCGCGAAACCGTTCGCGTTTCCCGACCCGCACGCGCATCCGGAATGGAACCACACGGGGCGGCGGTTGACGTTGGCGAACTGGCTGGTCTCGCGCGAGAATCCGCTGGTGGCGCGGGTGTTTGTGAACCGCGTTTGGCAGTTTCACTTTGGGGAAGGGTTGGTTCGTTCGGTGGATGATTTCGGGTTGCAGGGCGATAAGCCGACGCATCCGGAACTGCTGGATTATCTGGCCGTCACCTTTCAGGAGAAGGGTTGGGACCTGCAATGGCTGACGAAGGAAATCATGATGTCGCAGGTGTACCGGCAGGGTTCGGCGGAGGTGGCGGCGTGTTTGAAAGAAGATCCGTCGGCGAAGCTGTTGTGGCGGAAGCCGCCATTGCGATTGGAGGCGGAAACGATTCGCGACTCCATGCTCCAGGTAAGCGGGTTATTGCAGACGAAGATGTTCGGGCGGCAGGAACCGTTGAAGCGTGGGCCGGACGGGCAGTGGTTGGAAGACGACGCCAAGGGCAATGCGAACCGGCGGAGCCTGTATCTGCAGCAATCGCGAACGCGGCCGGTGGCTTTCCTGCACGCGTTTGACGCGCCGACGATGACGGCCGATAACCAGACGCAACGGTTCCGGTCGGCGCTGCCGACGCAATCGCTGGCGCTGTTGAACAATCCGCTGCTGATGCGGACGACGAAAGCATTCGCGGATCAGGTTTTGGAACAGAGCAAGGGCGATGTGGATCAGGCGTTGCGGCTGGCGGTTTCGACGGCCTACACGCGGCAGCCCACGGAGCGGGAGTTGGCACTGGGCAAGCGGGCGGCGGCGAGCGGGCCGGACGGATTGCGGCTGTTTTTGCAGGCGTTATTCGGCGCCAACGATTTTCTGTACAGTTATTGAGGAGTGACGATGAAACGATTTCTATCTCGCCGGCAGGCGTTGCAGGAGGCCGCTCTCGGCTTCGGCGGTTTGGCGCTGAATTCGATGATGGCGCTGGGAGCGGAGCAGAAGATCTACAATCTGCAGGCGCGGAAACCGCACTTCGCGCCGAAGGCGAAGAACGTCATTTTCATCTACGTTGGCGGGGGCCCGAGCACGATCGACATGTTCGACCCGAAGCCGGTGCTGCGGAAGTACGATGGGAAGCCGGCGCCGTTTGAGATCAAGGGGCGCGCGCTGAACGGGTCGCAACAGGTGCTGGCGAGCCCGTGGGAGTTCACCAAGTGCGGGCAGAGCGGACGGGAGATTTCGAATCTGCTGCCGCATTTCCAGAGGGTTGTGGATAAGGTATCGTTCGTGCGGTCCATGGTGACGGACCGGATTGACCATTCGACGGCGCAGTTCACGTTCGTCACGGGGCGCGGATTTACTGGGTTTCCGAGCATTGGTTCGTGGGTGAACTATGCGCTGGGATCTGAGAATCAGAACCTGCCGGGGTACATCGCGCTGGGCGAGGGAGCGAGCATTGGAACGCGCGCGCATTCGTCGGCGTGGCTGCCGCCAGTGTTCACGGGTACGCAGATGCGGGCCGACGCGCAGGCGCCGATCTTTGACATCAAGCGGCCGGACACGATGACGGCGGCGCAGCAGACGCAGTTGTTGGAGATGGTGAAAGAGCTGAACCTGGAGCAGAAGGCGCATCACCCGCAGGACCAGGATTTGGAGGCGCGGATTTCCAATTACGAGTTGGCGGCGCGGATGCAGGTGGAGGCGATGCGCGTGGCCGATTTGTCCGGCGAGACGGAGGCGACGCGGCAGATGTATGGCTGCGACGACAAGGCGTCTGGGCAGTTTGGCAAGCATTGCCTGATGGCGCGGCGACTGGTGCAGAGCGGCGTGCGGTTTGTGCAGGTTTATGGCGGCGGGGGCTGGGATACGCATGCCAACATCGGCGGGCAGTTGCCGGGGTTGTGCCATTACATTGACCAGGGCATGTCGGCGCTGCTGACGGATTTGGACCAGCGCGGCATGCTGGACGAGACGCTGGTGGTGTGGAGCGGAGAGTTCGGCCGGCTGCCGACGATTGAGGCGAAGAACGCTGCGCCGGGGCGCGATCACAATCCATATGGATTCAACATGTGGATGGCCGGTGCGGGCTTGAAGCGCGGTTATGACCTGGGGCAGACCGATGAGTTGGGGTATGCCGCGGTGGCCGAGCACCGCGTGGGACATGCCGATATTCACGCGACGATTCAGCACCTGCTGGGCGTGGATTATAAGCGGAACACGTTCTACTACGAAGGGCGCGATGAAAGCCTGGTGGGTGTGACGCCGGCGCGCGTGCTGCGCGAGATTTTGGCGTAATTCAGGAGCATTTTATGGATTTCAAGATGAATCGGCGGCGGTTGCTGGCCGGGTTGGGCAGTGGCGTATTGACGCCGACATTCGCGGCGGCGACGGGTGGGGAGGTGCATCGCAGGGCGGGGACGAAGATCCGGATCGGCCTGAATGCGTACTCGTTCAACAAACCGCTGATGGCCGGGAAGATGACGGTGCATGACGTCGTTGACTACTGCGCCAAGCAGGATATCGACGGCGTGGACATGACCGGTTATTACTTTCCGGGCTATCCGAATGTGCCGAAGGACGAGCTGATCTACAGCCTGAAACGGCACGCGTTCTTGAATGGCGTGACGATTACGGGGACGGGCGTGCGCAACGATTTTGCGTTGACCGACGCATCGAGCCGGAGGGGGCATATTCAGCTGGTGAAGGACTGGATTGACGTCGCGGCGAAGCTGGGCAGCGATATGGTGCGCGTGTTCGCAGGCAAGGAATTGCCGAAGGGCTACACGTTCGACCAGGTGTTGCAGTGGATGATTCCGGCGTTCCAGGAGTGCGCGGAGTACGGGAAAAAGAACGGCGTAATCGTTGGCCTGCAGCATCACGACGACTTTTTGAAGACGGCCGATGAGACGATTCGCGTGGTGAAGATGGTGAACTCCGATTGGTTCAGCGTCATCCTCGACGTGGGCAGTTTGCGGCAGGGCGATCCGTACGCGGAGATCGAAAAGCTGCTGCCGTATGCGAGCAACTGGCAGATCAAAGAGCACGTCTGGTACGGGACTAAGAAGGTGGAGATCGATCTGCCACGGGTGCGGGCGATCATCGACAAGGTCGGCTATCGCGGGTTCACGCCGATTGAGGCGCTGGGCGAAGGCGACCCTGCCGAGGTGGTGACAACGTTCCTGCACAAGGTGCGGAAGGCGTTCGTTTAGGGCTACTTCAGGTCGAAGAAACCGTAGAAGAATACGCACGCGGCCTGCGCTTTTGGCACGCCGCGTGCGGAGCCAATGATGGACCCGTTTTCGCGGACGTCGCCATCGCCTTCCACTTTGCCGCGGAGCGAGCCGTTGACGCGGACGGTGCCATCGGATTCGACGCGGCCGACGATGGATCCATTTTTGCGGATGGTGCCGTCGGACTCGATCTTGCCGACGAGGCTTCCTTTGACGCGGATGTCACCGCCACTTTCGAAGCGTCCGACGAGGCTTCCATGAATGCGGACATCGCCGCTTGATTCCACGCTGCCTACGAGTGAGCCATGCAGGCGAATGTCCCCGGCGAGTAATGGCAACGCGGCGAGGAACAGCAAGATGCGGAGAAACATGACCTTACGTTAGCAGGTCTCGAATCAGTTCGCCGCCGGTCTGACTGAGTTGTTTTTCGCGGCCCGCATGGAGGTAACGGAGTTTGGAATCATCGAGGCCGAGCAGGTGAAGAAGGGTGACGTGGAAGTCGCGAATGGGGTGGACGACTTCGACGCCTTTCAGCCCGGTCTCGTCTGTGGCGCCCACGATGTGACCGGCTTTCACACCGCCGCCGGCGAGCCAGCAGGACATGGCCGTCGCGTTGTGATCGCGGCCCCAGGCGGTGCCGTCGCGGCGAATACCGTTATCGGGACTGCGTCCGAATTCCCCGCTCCAGGCGACCAGAGTCTCATCGAGCAGGCCGGTGCGCTTGAGGTCCTTCAGCAGCGCGGCAATGGGCTTATCGATGGCGCGTATGCGTGCGCCGTGGGCGTTTTCGATGTAGTCGTGCGAGTCCCACCCCATGACGATGACCTGCACGAAACGGACGCCGGCCTGCACCAGACGGCGCGCGAGGAGGCAGCGGCGACCGATTGCGTCGGCGTCTTTGTTGGGCCCACCGATGCCGTACATTTCGAGGGTCTGCTTGTTTTCGGAGGTGATGTCGAGGACCTTCGGCATCTCCGCCTGCATGCGGAAAGCGAGTTCGTAGCTTTCAACGCGGGCGGCGAGTTCGGCGTGGGCGGGGTGGCGTTGTTGGTGCTTGTTGTTGAGGGAGTTCAACAGGTCGAGCGTGGCGCGCTGGCGCTCCGGGGTGACGCCCGGGGGCGGCGCCATATCGAGCACGGGGGAGCCGGTGGGGCGCAGGGGCGTGCCCTGGTGGATGGCGGGGAGGAAGCCGTTGGACCAGTTGGCGGCGCCGCCTTGCGGGTAGGCGGTGTCGGGCAGAACGATGAAAGAGGGAAGGTGTTTGTTGATCGTTCCGAGGCCGTAGGAGGTCCAGGCGCCGATGGCGGGATCGCCGCCGAACTGGGTGCCGGTGTTGAGGTGATAGAGCGCGGTGGGGTGGTTGACGCTTTCGGCGCGGAGGCCACGGTAGAAGCAGACGTCGTCGACAACGGTCGAGAACTCTTCGAAGTGGGTGTTGATTTCGATGCCCATTTTTCCGGCGCGGCGAAACTGGAAGGGCGACTTCACGTAGTAGCGTTCGCCGGTGTTCATGTTGGCTTCGAACTTGTTGCGCTCCTTCTGGAATTTCGTCATGTGGAGGGCTTCCAAGCGGGGCTTGGGGTCGAAAGTGTCGATATGGCTGGGGCCTCCCTCCATCAACAGGAAGATGCAGTTTTTCGCCTTAGCTTTGTGGTGCGGGCCTTGCTCGGCCATCATCGCGGAGAGGGCGACCGAGCCGAGGCCCATGCCGGAGCCGAGGAGGAAATGACGGCGGGAGAGGTTAGTAGACATAGGCGAACTCGTTGGAGTTGAGCAGGGCGAGGATGACGTCGGCCATGGCGCGAACTGCTGGCGTGGTCTGGCTGGGGTGGAGGTTGTGCTCGAAGGCCTCGGGGTCCTCCTGATGCACGAAGCGATGTTGCGCGCCGGTGAGTTCGCTGGTGATGGTGTGGACGACGGGTTGGGACGCGGGGCGGGGTGGGGCTTCGCGGTTGAGTTGCGCCAGGCGGTCGAGGGTCGTCTTGAGGGTTCGCTCTTCGGTGGCGTCGGGCCAGCGACCGAGAACGCGACGGAATGCGTTGCGCACGGGTTGCCCTTTCATCTTTTCGGCCAGCGCCAGGGCCATGTCGTGGACGAACTGGCTGTTGAAGAGCGTGAAGGCCTGGGTGGGGATGGTGGCGGTGTCGCGACGTTCGCAGGAGAGATCGAGGCTGGGGCCGTTGAAGACTTCGACCATAGGGTCGATCAGGCTGCGCTGTTGAAAGGTGTAGATTGTCCGGCGATTGCGGTCGCTCTTCTTGGGCGACGGGCGGTAGACGGGCGCGAGCGAACCCATGCGGTGCTGGGCCTGGCGGGCGACGTCTTCGTTGATTTGCGGGAAGGTGCCGGGGCCGCCGGTGGCTGGGCTGAGTTCGCCGGTGACGGAGAGGATGCTGTCGCGGAGAACTTCGGCTTCGACGCGGCGGGGGGCGCGATCGGCCTGTTGATAGGCGGCGGAGAGGAGGATGGCGCGGTGGATCGATTTGACGCTCCAACCACTTTCGATGAAGGTGGCGGCGAGCCAATCGAGCAGTTCGGGATTGGCGGGTTTCTTGCCCATCTTGCCGAAGTTGTTGGCGTCGGCGGCGATGCCTTCACCGAAGTGATACTGCCAGACGCGGTTGGCCATGACGCGCGCGGTGAGCGGGTTGCGGGCATCGGCGATCCAGTTGGCGAGTACGGCGCGGCGGCCAGCGGTGGTTTCGGGGACCGCGGGGGAAGGATAGCCGCCGTAACGTTCGAGGAGGCCGAGAACGCCGGGCGTGACCTTCTCCGCCGGGGATTGCACGTTGCCGCCGGGGAGGATGTGCACGTCGGCCGGTTTGTAGTCCTTGGCCTTCGGATAGCGGAGATTGGGGCCGCCGTCGGTGGCGCCATCGAGGGGTCCGCTAGAGACGGCGAAGGCCTTGGGCTCGAAACGGTCGAGCGATTCCTTATAGAGCGCCGTGTGCTTCTGATAGAGCTTGAACTCCTCGAACGTCTCCGGGTCCTTGTTCTGTTTTTGGAGCTTGTTCAACTCGTCCATGCGCTGCTTGGCGAGCGCGGCTACGGCATCCATGTGCGCCTTGGCCGGGGCGAGGCCGGCCACGTTTTCGGCGGGGAGGAAGGGCAGGGTGGGCCGGACGAATTCGGTGCTTGAGAACACGGCCTGCATGCGGTAGTAGTCCTTCGTCGGCAGCGGGTCGAACTTGTGATCGTGGCAGCGGGCGCAGCCGAGGGTGAGGCCGAGGAACGTCGTGGCTGTCGAGTGCGTGACGTCGTCGAGGAACATTTGGCGGGTGACGGCTTCGACTGACATGCCGGTGTGTTCCCACGGCCCCATGCGGAGGAAGCCGGTGGCGATGAGCGCTTCGGCGTTATCGGGGTAGAGTTCGTCGCCGGCGATTTGTTCGCGGATGAAGCGGTCGTACGGCTTGTCGGTGTTGAAGGCGCGGATGACGTAGTCGCGATAGCGCCAGGCGTTGGGTCGTTCGAAATCGTTGGAGTAGCCGCCGGTATCGGCGTAGCGGACGACGTCGAGCCAGTGGCGGGCCCAGCGCTCGCCGTAGCGCGGGGAGGCGAGGAGGCGATCTACCAGGCGCGGCCAGGCTTGCGGGGACTTATCGTTGACGAAGGCGTCGATTTCTTCGGGGGATGGGGGCAGGCCGGTGAGGTCGATGGTGACGCGGCGGATGAGCGTGCGGCGGTCGGCCGCGGGGCCGGGTTTCAGGAATGAGTCAATGGTCTTTGCGGCGTCGCGCGGGCGGACGGGACGGAAGGCCCAGAGGTCTTCGGACTTGTAGTTGGCCCAGGTATCCGTCTTCGCTTCTTTCCAAGGTGCACCGGCGGCGACCCACGCGCGCACCGCGGCCACGATGTCCGGGGGCAGGCGTTTGGCAGGCGGCATTTGCACGCCGTCGGCGCCTTCGATCATTCGCACAAGCAGGCTGGCCCCGGCGTTGCCTGGGACGATAGCCGGCCCGCGCGCGCCGCCTCGGAGAAGGGACTCGCGGCTGCGGAGGTCCAATTTGCTGAGCGTCATCGACGCGCCGTGGCAGCCCTGGCATTCGCGCGACAGCAGGCCCACGACATCCTGCGCGGCAACGGGAAAGAGCGATAGCAGCCAGAGTATCCGCATCGTTCTCACACGCGAGTCAGAATCAGATATCGCACGTCGGCGACCTGCTGGCCCGGAATCTCCAGGGCGCGTAATGTCATCGCGCCGCGGCCCTTTTCTAATGGAATGGTGCCGAGGCGGAGCGGCTTGAAATCCTTCACGTACGATTCGGTGCCTCGGTCGACGCGGTCGTGCTCCTTGCCACGCAGCGGCGGGTCGTGCGCCACGCTGATCTTGCCGGCGACACGGCTCGTATTGTAGCTCAACTCCACGGTCGCCCCCACGTCTCCGGCCGGGCAGGTGTAGTAGAGATCGGCGCTGTAGAGGCCGGCCTGCAGCACGTCCACGTCCCAGGTGATGCTGTCGTCCTTCTTCGTCCACTTCGTAAAAAACGAGCAGTTCGGCGCCTTCGCGCTGCGCTCCACTCCGCCATGACCAACGCCATCCCGCGCGGGCAGCCAGGTGTTTTTGGCGAAGCCTACGGGATAGGGCCGGTCATCGGGCCCGACACTGGGGCGCACCTCCATCGCGAACTTCCGCATCGCTTCGCCCAGGCGCGAGGCGACGTCCTGACGGTCCACCGTGATATCCCGCTTCTGCCCCGGGTCGGCCACCATGTCGAACAACCGCCCGTCCCCATCCAACCGGTACTGCTGCGTACGCACGCTGAAGCGGTTGCGCTGCTGGGAGAAGATCATCCGGTCCGGCCACGCCGCCGGCACGTCGCCCGTCAGCAGGGGCTTCAGGCTCACGCCGTCGAGCGGTTTCGGCGCCGTCCATTTCACGCCGGCCAGATCGGTCAGCGTCGGCAGAATATCAATCGCTCCGGCGATCTGTTTCACCTTGTGTCCGGCCTTCACACGCCCCGGGTAGCGGATCAAAAACGGTGCGCGCACACCGCCCTCATCCACCGTTCCCTTGCGCCCCTTCATGCCGCCGGTCCAGCGCCAACCGTTCGGCCCGTTGTCGCTGAAGTAGATAACGACGGTGTCATCGGCCAACTGCCACTCCTTCAGCTTTGCCAGCACGCGGCCCACGTTCCAATCGATGTTCTCGCACATCGCCAGCGCGGCGCGCGTGTGTTCGATATCTTCCTGTTTCGGATCCGTCGCGCGGAGCTTCAATTCCGCGTCTTTGAATTTCGCCCAGTATTTGTCGGGCACCTGCATCGGCGAGTGCGGGCTGTTGTAGGCCAGATAGCAGAAGAACGGTTTGGAGCGATGCTGCTGGATGAAGCCGATGCCGCGGTCAGTCAGGTCGTCGATGATGTAGCCGTTGCCGCGGATCATCGCGCCGTTGTGGTCTAACTCGGGGGTGAAGTACTCGCCCCAGTGGCCGGAGGTGAAGCCGTAGAACTCCTGGAATCCGCGGAAGTTCGGGTGATAGGGCGGCTGGCTGCCGTTGTGCCATTTGCCGAAGATACCGGTGGCGTAGCCGGCTTCGCGGAAGACCTCGGCGATGGTTCGCTCGCCAAGGTTGAGGCGCTCTTCGCCTGTGGAGACGCCGCGCACACCACCGCGCGCATGATAGCGGCCGGTCATGAATTCAGCCCGCGTGGGCGCGCAGACGGGGCAGACGTAGAAGCGATCAAACAGGGCGCCGTCGCGGGCCAGCGAGTCGATATTCGGCGTGCTGAGATTGGTGTTGCCGTGGACGCTCAGGTCGCCCCAGCCCTGGTCGTCGGCCAGGATGACGACGATGTTCGGCCGGCGCGATTGCCCCCACACTACCGTGCTGCCCGCTGCCGCCAGAAACTGCCGCCGAGAAATTCCCATTCCGATAACTTACACTACTGGCATGCGCGCCATTGCGCTTCTGGCGATTGTGACGATGGCACTCCCGGCACAGCGCCCCCCGGTAAAGGACGACTGGAACTGCGTCATTCGGCGCGGCGACCCGGCGGTGCAAATGTGGCGCGCCATCCGAGAGGAATTGCTCGGCAACTCCGGCGATACCTATATGGCGCAGATAAAGACCGCGACTCTTCCCACTTTCCCCGCCACCATCCTCGCCGTATTCCGCGGGCAGCAGAACCCCACGTTCCTGGTTAGCGTGGACGATGGAGGCACGCCCGACGCCGTCGTCCGTCTCTCTGGTCCCTGGACTGGGCCACCGCTTCAGCCCGGCACGGAGTTGGACGTCGATGGCGCTGCCGTTGCGCTCACACGCAATCCCTTCCGCCTGCTCATCGATGTCGCACCAGAGAAGGTGCAGGTGCGGGAGCGGTCGAAACGAAACGAAGGCACAATCTGCGAGTGCTTCCCCGCCCCCCGCTAGTGGAAGTCATGCGACTTCACCGCCACCTGCGCATTCCGCACCGGCCCCACCTTCCGCGCCCGGATCGAGATCGCCCCGCTCTGATTCTGCAGCACGCCGCCCACCAATAAATACGAGTGCTGCAACACCGTCGTCCGCACCTCCGCGAATAACTTCGGCGGCACGATGATATTCGATATCCCCGTTTCATCCTCCAAGCTCAAAAACACAAACCCCTTCGCCGTTGATGGCTGCTGGCGGCAGATCACCAACCCTGCCACGTGGACAAACCGCTCATTCGCAATCCGCCATAAATCCCCCGCCCGCAGCACGCCCTGCGCGTCCAGACAATCCCGCGCATATCGCATCGGATGCGCCCCGATGGACAGCCCGCTGTTGCGGAAATCGGCCTGCAGACGGTCCAGATCCTCCATCGGCGCCAGCGGCGAGGGCGCATCGCCACCGGCGTCAAACAACGGCCCCGATGGTCGCGCCGCCAGGCTCGCCTGCCACACCGCGTCCCGGCGATGCCGCTGTACCGAGCCCCCAATCCGGTTGAACGCGCCCAACTCCGCCAGCCGGTACATCTCCTCCTTCGATACCGACGGCACGCGCCGCTTCAACTCATCGATGCTCGCAAACGGCCGCGAGGCGACCAGCGCCTCCGCCACCGCCTGCCGCAATCCCTTCACATAGTTCAACCCCAATCGCAGGCACAGCGCGCCGTCCCGCGCCTCCAGCGTACACAGCCAATCGGACACCGTTACATCCACCGGCAGCACCCGCAGCCCGTGCCGCTGCGCGTCCTTCACCAGCGTCATCGGGTTATAAAACCCCATCGGCTGATTGTTCAAAATCGCCGCCGTGAACGCCGCCAGATAGTGCTCCTTCAAGTACGCGCTGGCGTAGCTCAACAGCGCGAAACTGGCCGCGTGCGACTCCGGAAATCCGTACAGCGCGAACGCCGTGATCGACTGCACAATCGCGTCCTGCGCCGCGCCCAGAATCCCATTCGCCGTCATCCCTTTCCGCAGCCGCTCCTCCACCTCCGCCATCCGTTTCTGCGACCGCTTGAACCCCATGGCCCGCCGCAGATCCTCCGCCTCGCCGCCCGTGAAGTTGGCCGCGATCATCGCCATCCGCAGCAACTGCTCCTGAAACAACGGCACGCCCATCGTGCGTTTCAACACCTCGTCGAGCGACGGATGCAGGCTCACCGGCGCCTCCATCCCCTGCCGCCGCCGCAGGTAGGGATGCAGCATGTTGCCCACAATCGGACCCGGCCGGATGATGGCCACCTGCACCACGATGTCGTAGAAGTTCGCCGGTCGCATCCGCGGCAGGCACGACATCTGCGCCCGGCTCTCCACCTGAAACATGCCGATCGTGTCGGCCCGCTGCAGCGCGTCGTAGACCACCGGATCGTCCTTCGGAATCAACGCCAGATCCACGTCTTCCCGGTAGTGCACGCGGATCAGATCGAGCGACTCCTTCAACACCGCCATCATCCCCAGCCCCAGCAGATCCACCTTGATGATGCCCATGTCGGCGCAGTCTTCCTTGTCCCACTGCACGATCACGCGCCCAGGCATCGACGCCGGTTGCAAGGGCACGATGCAATCGAGCTGCCCCTCGCAGATCACCATCCCGCCCGAGTGCTGGCCCAGGTGGCGCGGCAGTTCCAGAAAGCCCTGCACCATCGCCGCCAGATGCTTCGCCCGCGGATGATCGGCCGTCACTCCAGCCGTCTCCATCCGTTCGGCCAGTCCCTCGTCATCGCCCCAGCGGCCAACCAGTTTCGACAGCCGGCCCAACTGCTCTTCGGAAAACCCCAGCGCCTTGCCCGCGTCCCGCACGGCGGAGCGCCCGCGATAGGTAATCACATTCGCCGTCATCGCCGCGCCCAGCCGGCCGTAGCGCGCGTAGACATACTGAATGGCCTGTTCGCGCTGATCCCCGCTGGCCAGATCCAAATCGATATCCGGCCATTCGCCGCGCTCTTCGGACAGGAACCGTTCGAACAGCAGTTCCATGCCCACCGGGTCCACCGCCGTGATCCCCAGCGAATAACAGACGGCACTATTGGCGGCCGACCCGCGGCCCTGCACCATGATCCCTTCCCGGCGGCAGAACTCCACGATGTCCCAGACGATCAGGAAGTAGCCGGCCAGTTCCAGCTTTTCGATCAGCCGCAGTTCCCGTTCCAACTGGCGCCGGGCTTTCTCATGCAGCGGCCGGTAGCGCCGCTCGGCTCCTTCAAACGTGCGCTTCCACAAAAAGCTGTCCATCGTTTCGCCCGCCGGCACGGGGTAGCGTGGGAACTGGTACCCAAGGTCCTCCAGCGTGAATTCCAACCGTTCGCCCAACGCCCGGGCCCCGTCCAGCGCCTGCGGCATATCAGCAAAGAGCGCCTGCATCTGCCACGCCGGTTTAAAGAACCGCTCGGAGTTCCGGGCCAATAGACGCCCGGCGTCATCGATCGTGGTGTGGTGCCGTACGCAGGTCAACACGTCCATCAGCGAACGCTCCTCGCGCGTGGCGTGGCTGACGCCATTCGCCACCACAACGGGCAAACCCATCTGCAGAAACGTCTGGTTCCGCGCCTCTTCCTCCCGCAGGAAATGACGCTGCAGATCGATGACCACACGGCCATCGGGAAACACGCCGCGGAGCTTATCCACCATCGCCGGCGCCGTGCCCTGATCAAGAGCCCACGCCAGTGGGTCCGACGCCAGACACACCAGCCCGGCGGCGTATTCCTCGATATCGGAAAAATGAGCCGCGCGCTTCTCCAACTTCACCCGCGTAATCAGCCGGCAGAGGTTCTGATACCCCTCCCGCGTGGCCGCCAGCAGCGGGTAACGAAAGCCTTCAGCCGCCGTAATCTCCGCGCCGATCCAGGCGCGAATCCCCCGCTTCTTCGCCTCCTTGTGGAACCGCACCGCGCCCGACAGCGCGTCCCGATCGAGCAGCGCCACCGCCGGAATACCCAGCTCGGCGGCTTGCGCGATGAGCGCCTCCGGCAGACTCGCGCCCTCTAGAAAACTGAATGCGGACCGCGCCCGCAACTCCGGCAGCACCATCAGTCGTAGGCCCCCTCCACGAACCATTCGTTCGTGCCGTGCTCCCGGTAGACCCGGTACAGCGCCCCGTCCTCCAAGCCCACGTCCCACTCGTCCCGGGCCCACGCCGTGTCCCGCCACCAATCCCCCGTTGTGCGCCACGGCCCGGCCACAGAAACAACCCGACCGCTCACCCCGCGCGCCTCCACGCGCGACGGCCGGTGCTGCGGCGTAATCGCCACGCGCGCGCCTAAGGGCGGCCGGAAGCAGCGGAAGGAGAGATGCACCGCCGCGTCGTCGTCCGCCGTCACGCGCCCGGCGGCGAACAGTACGTCCTGCCGCAGGCGCCAGGCGTCCGGCCGGTGCGTGTCCAACAACTCCGGTGAACCAACGCTATCGGCCCCCGCCACCGCCCGCAGGCGCGCCAGCAGCGTCTGCAACTGCGCCGGTTCGGGTGCCGAGGGCGTGAATAATCCGTGCTGCGTCACGCGTGGCGGAGTCGGCTGCAACTCCACCAGCACCGTCGAAATCGCCCGACGCGGCCGGTGCGCCTCCAGGTCCAACTGCACTTGTTTCAGGATCACCAACGGCTCCTGCACCGGCACCGGAAACGCGATGCGCATGGCATGCGCCGTGCCGAATGTCCCGCGGAACTCGCTTACCGCCAACCCATGCGACGCCAGCCGTTTCACGATGTCGTGCACCATCCCGGAGATCACAAACAGCAGCGGCTCGGAATTGGACAGCGGCTCATCCAGATGCATCTCTTTCGTGTAGTCCTCCGGCGGCCGCGCAATCCGTAGCGGGCGCGTGCCCCGGCCCTCCACCAACGCCTGCAGCCGGCCACCTTCGTCGCCCAGCCGTTCGATGATGCCCAAAGGTGGCAGCGCGGCGAAATCGGCCAATGTCTCCGCGCCCCATCGCTGCAGAGTGTCCAACACGTCGAGCGTCGTGGGCAGGATTTCCAATGGCAATGGCCCCAGGATCTCCACCTCGCGCCCGGCGTCGATAATCGTGATGCCCTCAATGTTCTGCGCCGCCAGCAGCGCCGTATCCGGGTGCCCCGCGATCGCCAGCGAAACCTCAATGTCCAATGCGCCGGCCCGCCGCAATATCGCCTCCGCAATATCGGTCGGCGTGCCGATCAGCCGTTCCAGCCCATAGGCCGGGATCAGTACCGTGCGCTCGTCGCACCGTTCCCAATGCGGCGAGAACTCGTCAATGAGCGTCAATAACGCATCCACCGCCCCGCGCTGTAATACCAGACAGGCAAACATACAACCCTCTCAAATCGCCCGCGCCCGCAGCGTCGCCGCCGCTCCGGCCGCCTGCACCGGCTTCCGCAATCGAACCCGCAAGTCCACACTGGCCAACAGTGTTCCCGGCCACTGCGCCTGCGCCCCGGCCAACTCCACCTGCATCGCCGCCGCCTGCCGCAGCACCGGCGCCGAGGACGTCACCAGCAGCACCCCCGGCGTATTCTCCACCGACAATCGCAGCCGGTGCCACCACGCCGGCGGCACCCGTTGCAGCTCCAACGGCGGCAGATCGCAGAGGTCCAACACCACCAAACGGAACCCGCCCCCGTGCAGAATCAGGTCCGCCGCCTTCAACGTGTCCTGCACATCGTGGTGGCACTGCACCCACAACAAACGCTCCAGCCGCACCCCGGCCGCCGCGGCCGATGCCGGGTCAAACGCGTCGCTGCCGTCCACCACCGCGCACAGCTCGCCCAGCCCCGTCGCCGCCGCCAGACTGGCCTGCAACATCGTCGTCCGCCCGGACGAACGCACGCCGCTGATCTCCGTTATCGCGCCCTCCGGGAAGCCCGGCAGCACCCCCCGCAAGTCCTTCGGCGTAAACGGGCACACCGTCGAAACCGGTGGCCGCGGTGAGGCTAAATCGATCAACTTCCGTAACGGCAACGACATCTCAGTTTCGCCTTTTGTTCGCCTATTGGAATTCCATTGTCGCGGGATCGACGGGCGGTGTCAAGAGATTCCGAACAGCCTCCTCTCAGGTTTAAACCTTATATACATCAGGGAATACGGGGGGGTAGGCTGAGTAATGAAGTTCGCCGCCGTACCGGGCGGGTCAACAAGGAAGTTGATTGTATGGAAGCTGTTTGCGCGGTTGCTCTCGATTTGGATATCCACCCCTATGTGAAAGGGCGCCTGCGGCTCCAACGGCGCCAGGATGACTCGGGAGGTATCCTGCTGGGTACAGCGGAAGGGCCCGCGGTACATATCACCGGGTTTAAACGCCTCGCCGGCAGTTCGCTGCGGCAGGCTGCCGATGTGGCCGGCCCCGGACTGATCGGGTTCTACCGGGTGCAGGCTCCGGGAATGACAACGCTCCAACCAGAAGAAGAGCAGCTTTGGCGCCAAATTCTCCCGCAGGGGCGCAGTGTATTTCTTCTGATCCAGGTGATCGATGGCATCGGCACGGCGGCGCAGGTCTGGACCCGGGAGGACGATGGACCGCTGACCCAGGAGAAGATCTCACTACTGGATGAGGCAACCCCGCCGGCGACGGCCGCGCAGCCTGCCGCCGTGGCCGTGCAGCGCCTCCGAATCAAGTTCCCCACCCCGCCCAAATGGGTGCCGGCTGCCACAGCCGTGCTGTTCACCCTCGTCGCCAGTGCCTGGTGTTATCAGGAAATCAAACCCGCCGCGCCGCCACCCGCGCTCGCGCTGGAGTTACAGGCGCGCGATTCAGAAATAACGGCTATCTGGGAGCAGTCCAGCGTACCAGCGGAGCAGTTACAATCGGCCTCTCTGCTGGTGACAGAAGACGGAAAAGAGAAGACGATCGATCTTACACGGCGCTACTCTCCCAAGGGCCGTCTCATTCTCCGCCCCACTGGGCGTGATGTCATCCTCACGCTGAACGTGCAGTACCGCGGCGTGGCGCCCCTTTCGAACACCGCCATCTATGTCGGCTTCCGTCCCGGACGGCCGATGGCGCCGAGAACACCGGACCCTGCAAAAAAACGGGCCTCTTAGAGAAACCCGTTCCCACGTTCATTCGTAAACCAGCGGATCAGAAGCTGAACCGCGCGGCAATCTGCAGAATGCGCGGATCGCTGGTCGCCGTCGGCGCCAGGAAGTTCGTCGCCCGCGTGAACTCCCGCGTGGTGGCGTTGTAGTTATACGCCGTCTGCTGAATGGCGCTGAAGTTAGTTCGGTTATAGTCTTCGCGGACGGCGAGGCGGCTCCTCCGTTAGCAATGATCGGGGTGAGTAAGTAACGTAGTAGAATTAGCCGAGTTTCCCCGGGGAGTAACTACAATGAAACAGATTTGGATCGGCCTATTGCTTTCGGCGGCCACGGCCTGGTGTGACAGCGGAGCGAAGGAGTGGATTCGCACAAACGCCATTCCGCTGAAGACGGTGGAGGCTGGGCAGGGCTCTGATGACCTGCGTCCGATCGGGAAGATTGTCGGCGATGCGCGGATTGTCGCGCTTGGGGAGGCTACACACGGCACGCGGGAGTTCTTCCAGCTGAAGCACCGGATGCTGGAGTTCCTGGTGCGGGAGAAGGGGTTCACGATCTTTTCAATTGAGGCCAACATGCCGGAGGCGTACCGGCTGAATGACTATGTGCTGGAGGGGAAGGGCGATCCGGCGGTGCTGTTGAAGGGCATGTACTTCTGGACCTGGGATACGGAGGAGGTGCTGGCGATGATCCGGTGGATGCGCGAGTACAACCGGACGGCGGAGAGGAAGGTGCAGTTCACGGGCTTCGATATGCAGACGCCGACGGTGGCGCTGGAGATTGTGGGGGACTATCTGCGTCCGCGCGATGCAGCGCTGGCGGGGCGGGTGGCTGAGTTGGCGGCGGATATTAAGAAGGCCGAGCGGGGCGGGCCACAGAACACGTTTGGCGTGGCAACAGTCAAGTTGGCGGGGAAAATGGTGGCGGGCAAGAAGGTCCGGTTGCGGGGCTGGATACGCACCGAAGAGGCGACAGGGCCTGCCCAATTGTGGATGCGAGCCGATGGCGCCGCAAATAAGGTATTGACGTTTCAGAACCTGAGGAAGGCTCCGCCGACGGGGACCACGGCGTGGAAGGAGTATTCGATTGAAGCGACGATTCCGGCCAACGCGGAGTCGGTGTTTTTTGGCGGCACGTTCAGCGGCGGCGGTATGGCGTGGTTCGACGAACTGGTGCTGGAAACGGGGGGGGAGGCGGTGCCGGTGCCGGGAGTCAACCTCGACTTTGAGGCGCCGGCGCTAACCGGGATCTACACGGGAAACATTGGATATGAGGTGCGACTGGTGACGGACATCGTGCAGTCCGGCAAGCAGAGCCTGCGTATGCGGCGGACGGCGCCCCCCGCCGGCAGAAGGGAAGGGCCCGGCGGAACTGGCCAAGGAGTGGGGCAAGGTGCTGAAAACGATGGAAGGCCGGCCCGATGCAAAGGAGAAGACGGGAGCGTGGGCGGTGCAGAATGCGCGAGTGGTGCTGCAGGGGTTGGAGATGAATGTCAACATGGCGATGCGCGACCCCAGCATGGCGCGGAACGTGGAATGGATTGCAGAACAGAACCCGGGGGCGAAGATGGTGCTATGGGCGCACAACGGGCACGTGCAGACGGGGCAGGCGTTTCGCTCGATGGGGCAGGAGTTGCGGAAGTCGTTCGGCGACAAGATGGTGGTGTTCGGCTTTGGGTTTAACCGCGGGTCTTTTCAGGCAATTAAGCCGGGTGCAGGGTTGCAGGTGCACAAGGTGGGTCCGGCTCCAGAGGGGAGCCTGGATGCGTGGATGGCCGAAGCGGGTCCGGGGCTGTTCGCACTGGATCTGCGCAACGCGCCGGAGGCGTTGCGGAAGCCTTTGGCGATGCGCAGTATCGGCTCTATGTATGCGGAGGAACAGGCGAGCGGCTATTTCGGGCGTTACGTGGCTCCGGCGATGTTTGACGCGCTGTTGTTTGTGGAGAACACGACCGCGGCGCGGGCGAACCCGAAGGAGAGGATTTTATCGAAAGCGGGGGATGGGGTGATGCGGGATGTGACTTCGGGCGTTGCGCTGCGGCTGCCGGCGGGATGGGCGGAGGCGAGCGGCGGGCGATGGGGGGATCGCGAGACGACCCTTGTGCTCGATGGTCCGGCCGGGGCCCATGTGTCGCTGTACTATCGCGTGGCGGAGGCGCGGACGGAGCAGCAGGTGACGGCGTCGTTGGCGAAGTATGTGGCGCAGAAGACGGCACAGCGCAAACTGGAGGGCCTGGCGGATTATGCGGTGCGGGAACCGAAGCGGCATACGGTGAATGGGTATCCGGCATTGAGTTGGACGGCGGATTTCACGGAGGGCGGGGCGAAGATGGCGGAAGTGGTGACGTATGTGGAGAGTCCGACGGCGACGGGGTTATTCTTTGCGCGGGGTGCGGCGGGAGAGGCGGAGGGGAAGCGGGCGCAGATTGATGGGCTGGCGGAAGGAGTGCGGCTGCCGTAGGGTGGGTGGCGTGGCGGTGTTGGCGCTACGGGATACCGCTCCACCGTGAAAATGGGTTCCGTTGCAGGTCGCGATCGATGAAAACTGGAAGAAAGGGGCAGAGGTGATTGCCCCTATAGTGGGTGGGCGAATTGTAAAAGGCCCGCCGCTCCTTTGGGGGAGGCGGCGGGCCTTGGTTGGTTACGTTGTTTCAGCGGATCAGAAGCTGAACCGCGCAGCGATCTGCAGAATACGCGGATCGCTGGTCGCTGTCGGCGCCAGGAAGTTGGTCACCCGCGTGAACTCCCGCGTGGTGGCGTTGTAGTTGTACGGCGTCTGCTGAATGGCGCTGAAGTTGGCGCGGTTCAATCCATTGAACGCCTCCCCCATCAGCCGCAGTTTCACACGCTCATTGCCCAGGAAGATGTCCTTGGAAACGCGCATGTCGACGCTGGCAAAGCCCGGCCCTTCGATCGTGTTCCGGCCAAAGCCCGGGGAGCGATCACTGAACCGGTTGCCATCGTTGTTCAGGTCGACGTTCGAACGCGCCGTCAGCCAACGGCCGGACTGCGCGCTCACAATCGCCGACAGCTGCCAGCCGCCCAGCAGCATCTTCGCCGCCGGGTGCTTCATGCCCTTGGCGAACGGCAGATCCCACACGCCGCTGCCCACGAAGCGGTGCGGCACGTTGGTGTCGCCCACGGCGCGGTCGGCATTGGGGTTCAGCGTGTCGAAGGCCACCTTGGCGTCGTCACCGGCGTTGCCCGGCACCACGGAGGTCTGGTCCGGCAGAGTATCGATCACCTTGGAGAAGGTGTAGTTGGCCAGCAACTGGAAGCCCTGCGCGAAGCGCTTCTGCACCTGCACGAAGCCGCCGTGGTAGATGGAGTCGCCACCGGAATCGAACAAGCTGATGCGGCCGAAGTTAGCGTAGGGCCGCGTGTTCGGCCGGCGATAGATTGTGATATTGGACCCATCGACGAACTTCGCCGTTTCCGCCGCCAGCGGGAAGTGATTGATGTCGCGCGTGCGGCTGAGGTGCGTGCCGCGCACGCCCAGATAGCCGATCGTCAAGGCATAGTCCTTGCCCAGTTGCACTTCGTAGTTCATCGACACCTGGTGCGTCAGCGGCTGCACATAATCCGAGGCCACGGCGTAGATATCGGGCGTCCGGGCCAGGGCCGGGGGAGCGCTCAGAATCGCTGGGTAGATCGGAATCAGCGGCGCCTGCACGGCGTTCGTCCGGTTCAGCGTATAGGTCTGCACCTGGATGCCGTTCTGCGAATGCGCCGTGCCGATCAGGATGGATGCGGTGCGGCCATAGTACATACCGTAGCCGCCGCGGATGACCTGTTTGCCGCTGCTGCCCAGACGATAGGCGAAGCCCATGCGGCCGGCCCAGTTGTTGGTGTCTTTGTTGATGCGGCTGGTATCGATGTTCAATGCAGCCAGCGACGGATCCGGGTTCTTCACCAGCGGCTGGGCATAGCTGAACAGGTCGTAGCGGCCGCCGTAGTTGAGCGTCAGCCGGTCGTTCACGCGCCAGGAGTCCTGCACGAAGAAGGCGACTTCGTTCGCGTTCGGATAGGTGGTGGCGCCATTGGTACCCGCGCCGGCGAAGCCCTGCGTGTAAGCCGACGCGCGTTTGTTGGCCCAGTCGGCCAGCGTGTCGAAGACATACGCGCCGCTGAAGTTGCCGGGGAAGAAGTTCCCAATGCGTTCAAAGTTCAAATCCACGCCCATTTTGTAGGAGTGCTTGCCGCGGTTGTAGGTCAGCGAGTGGATGGTGTTCACCTTGTCCACGTTGGTGTAGCGCGGGCTAAAGCTGTTCCGGCCGATCGCGATCATGAGCGTGCCGTTCTGGCGGATCTGGGCTTCGGGCTTGTCGCTGTTGGCCGCGCCGGGGGCGTCGTCACGCAGGTAGATGAACCGCGCGTCGTAGACCATGGAACTGCCGATCACCTTGGTGTACTGCGCCGCCAGATTATCGGTGTAGTTGCTGCTGTTGCCGGTGCGTTCGCTGGCCGACTGGTTGCCCGCGTTTTCGAAGTTCTTGCCGTCGAAACGATGGTTGTTGTACCGGACATTGAAGAACTGCGTGGGCGAGATGTTGTAGTCGATCCGCACGGTGTGAATCGTATTTTCAAACCCGGTGGTGTAGGGCGTCTGGTATTGACGCAGTTCGTTCGCCGCCTGCTGCGAGACGGCGTCGCCGGGCACCGCGATCGGATAGAAGACCGGGTTCGGAAGCGTGTTGCGCTGGGCTTCGTAGTTGTAGAAGAAGAACAGCTTGTTCTTCCCGTTGAAGCCACCCGGCGCCACCACCGGACCGCCCAGATTGGCGCCGTACTGGTTGAAGTGGTAGGGCTGCTTGATGATGCCGCGCGAGTTGTTGAAGAACGTGTTGGCGTTCATCGCCTTATCGCGGAAGAACCAGAAGACGTTGCCGTGGTAGTCGTTCGTACCGCTCTTGGTGACGACGTTCACAACGCCCGCGCCCGCGCGCCCGGTTTCGGCAGCGTAGCCGGAAGTGTTCACCTGGAACTCCTGCACGGCTTCCTGCGAGAAGGAGTAGGGATTGCGCGTCCCGGCGCGGCCGGCGCTCTGGCCGAAGAAGGTATTGTTGGAATCCCCGCCATCGACGAGGAGCGAGTTCGACGTGCCCCGCTGGCCGCCGAAGGATAGGTCGCCGCCGCGCGGATCGCGCGTCACGCCCGGCGTCAGCGTCACAAAGTCCAGGAAGTTGCGCCCGTTAATCGGCAGTTCCCGCACAGCCCTTTCGTTCACCGCGGTCGAGGTCTGCGACCGGGCCGTTTCCACCACCGGCACCTCGGCCGAAACGCTCACCGTCTCCTGCGTCCCGCCTACTTCCAACTTCACATCGAAGGTGGCCACGGCGCCAATCGCCAGCAGAATTCCCGTGCGGCGGGCGGTCTTGAAGCCTTTGGCTTCGACCGACAGGTCATAGGTGCCGACCGGCAGGCGGCCGAAGTTATAGAGGCCCGCATCGGAGCTTTCAATCGAACGAACCAACCCCGTGCCTGCATTGGTCACGGTCAATTTCGCGGCGGTAACGATGGCGCCATAAGGATCAGTAACGGTTCCATTCAATGAGGCGCCGCCCACTTCGGACTGCGCGAATGCAATGGAACTAATCAAAAACGCTAAGAGTAAATTACCCCAAAGGTTCATAACCCATCGTATCGAAGTCGGTGCGCGACTTTCATGACAGTCAATTGGCAGTCCAGTTGCACCTCTCGAAAAGAGGGATATTATGCGTCCGAAGGCGGTAAATTCTACGCAAAACACGGTGGATATCCACCCATATGTACAGGGCCGGCTACGTGCCATCCCTCGCCAGGAGGAGTCCGGCGGTATCCTGCTGGGGTCGTCGGAAAACGGCGTTACCCACATCACTGGCTTCAAACGCGTACAGCCGAACGCGCTGCGCCAGGCAGCCGATGCCGCAGGTCCCGCGCTGGCCGGCTTCTTCCGGCTGCAAACGCCCGACGCCCCCACGCTCCGCGCTTCGGAGATCGAACTCTGCCGCCAAACCCAGCCGCTGTTTCTGCTGCTCAACGCCGTCAACGGCGCGGCTAGCGACGCCCTGGTCTGCCGCCCCACCACCGATGGCCGCGCCACCAGCGAAGCGCTCTCGCTCACTACGCCGCAACAGGTACCGCCAGCCCCCGTCCCTGGAGTTCGCACCGCGTCCGGCCGGCTTCCCTGGCTGACGCTCACTCTGATCGCCGTCATCGCCGCCTCCGGAGGCTTTTACTATTCGCACTCAGCCCGGCCCGCACCGCAACTCACCCTGGACGTCCAATCCCGTTCCGGCGAACTCGCCGCCACCTGGCAGCAGACCGGTATCGCCGCGCAACCGCTGCAGTCCGCCGCGCTCACAATTCAGGACGGCGAAAGCGAACAGACCATGGACTTGACCCCCAACTTCACACCCCAGGGCCGAGTCGTGCTGCGCCCGCGCAACAGCACCATCGCCGTCACCCTGAACGTGCAGTACACCGGTGGCCCGCGCCTGACCCGGTCAACCACCTACGTCGGCTTCGCGCCTGTGATTGCCCAACCGCCGCCGCAAGACACTGGTCTGCGAGCAGAAGTCGCCAACCTGCGCAAACGGAATAAAGAACTCCTGGACGCCGTGACCGCTATGAGATAACACTTTGAGCAATAAAAAAAGGCCTCCCGAAGGAGGCCCTTTTTATTGCCAACGAAGGATCAGAACTGCAGCCGTAAACCCAGCTGCACGTTCCTGGCCCCGATGTTGGTTGTACCGGTTACTTTGCCGAAGTTCGGATCGTTGAACGTGGTGTTCGCGCGGCCGAACTGCGGGGTGTTGGTGAAGTTGAACATCTCGGCGCGGAACTGCGCTTTGATGTGTTCCATGAACCGGAAGTTTTTCAGGATGGCCACATCGGCGTGGTTGGTCGGGCCGAAGCGGATGTTGGGGATCCACCGCGGCGCGTTGCCCATCTGGTAGGTGGACGGCGCCGTGAAGGCCGAGGTGTTGAACCAGCGGTCGGGCGTCGGGTTTTCAATCGCCGCCGTCTTCAGGTCCGCGACGTTCGGCCGCTGCACCTGCACGCCGTAGTTACCCAGCGTGTTGGGCGACGTGAAGCCGAGCGGCAAACCGCTGCCGAAACGGATGATGGACGACACCTGCCAGCCACCCACAATGGCGTTGGCCACCGGGTGCATGTCGGCGCCGAACTTGCGACCTTTGCCCACCGGGAGTTCGTAGACCAGCGCGTTGACGAAGCTCTGCGGGAGATCGTGCGCGCTGATGGAACGGTCGGCCTTCAGGTCGTAGTAGTTGCGGGGCGCATCGCCCACTTCCCAGCCCTGCCATTCGCTGGCGTTGTCGATGGCCTTGGACCATTGATAGGTCGTCAGCAAGTTCAAGCCACCGGAGATCTGCCAGTTGTAGCGCAGCACCAGAGCGTTGAACGAGGAGCTCGCGCCAACGGCGTCAGCCGACAGGTTGACAGCGGTGAACTGCGGATGCGGACGCAGCAAACGCTGTTGCGGAACGGTGCGGCCGCTCAGCACGCCGGTGGGAATGACGCCGAAGAAGGGGTTCGTGACCGCGGCATCCAGCCCGGCGCCCAGGCTGAAGTACTTCGGATCCAGCTGGTTGGCCTGCTGGCCGGTGCCGAAGAGCAGCTTGCGGCCCTGCGAACCGGTGTAGCCCACTTCGAGCACCATGCCCTTGCTCAGCTCGAACTGGAAGTCGGCGGAGAAGTTCTGCACGTAGCTCAGCGGGTGATACGCGGAAAGTGCGTTCACCGCGTCGCCGGTCTGCGTCAGCAATCCACGTGTTGATCCGATCGGCTGCGACAGTCCCTGCGGGAACGGATTGCTCAACAGCGCCGAGCGGTTGGGGTTGATGCCGTCGCCGCCCACCGTGGAAACCCACGTGGTCGTCGTCGCAAACCCGTCGCGCGTGCCGCCGCCCGTCTGCGGGTAGAAGATCCCGTAGCCGCCGCGGAACACCAGGCGATCCGTGATCTTGTACGCCATGCCGAAGCGCGGCGCCAGGTTCACCTTGTCCGTCTGCCACGCGCCGCGGTTGTTGGTGTCGTTGAACACCAAACCACCCTTGAGCGGCAGGCCTGTCTGCTGCGCCAGGGGACTGGCGATCGTGAAGTCGAAGTTGTTCTGCCGGTTGTAGCGTTCCGTACGCGCCTGCTGCAGTTCGTAGCGTAAGCCCATGTGCAACGTCAACCGCCGGTTCACCCGCCACGAATCCTGGAAGTACAAGCCGTGGTACATGGCCGTCACCGCGGTAGCGGCGCCGATGGGCGCGCTGCCGCTGGCGCCGGTGCCGAGCAGGAAGGAGGCCAGTGCGTCACCCGAAGTGGACGACGTCTGTCCCGCCACCGGGCCCGACGTCAAGCCGCGATCAAAGGAAAAAGTGGGCGTGTTGAAATCCGTGTTGTTCAACCGCGCCAGTTCCGTGATCCATCCAAACTTCAAGCTGTGGGAACCCTGTTCTTTCGAAAAGTTTGCCTGTAGGTTATGCGTCTCGCGCGGCGCGTTCAGCCACCGGCGATTGTTCAGGCCCGTATAGTTCTGGAACGAAAAGCCCGGGTAGGTCTGCGCCTGCCACTGGCCCACCGTCGCCGCCGAAAAACCAAGGGCCGTGCCGTTCAAGCCTTGCGACGGCGAGATCTGATTCTCGCGCCACCGGCCGGAGCCGAGCAGGATGTTGATGACCCAGGTCGGCGTCGGCGTCAGGGTCGTGCCGATCACCACCTGGTGGCGGGGATTGACGTCGGAGAAGTTCGTGTCGGCGCCATTGCCAAAGAACTTCGGCGCCACGTTTTCCTGCCACGCTTTGGTCATGCGGCCAAACATGGTCATCTTTTCGTTGCGCGCCCAATCGATGCGCAGGTCCACGCGATCATTGGTGGTCACAGTTTTGCCCGCGGCGGCGAAGTTCAGAGCATTCGTCACAGGGGTTCCCGGCGTGTTGGCTTGCGGGAACAACTGCATCACCTTGGTCGCAACCGGGTCGAACATCGACGACGGAATCTTGTTCCCCGCAAACGGAGTGCGGACAAACCCCGCTCCGGCAGGATTGGGCACCGTGCTGAACGGATCGAAGATCGGCGACAAAACGCCGGCCGCGTTGCGCGTTTCGGAGAAGTCCCCGCTACGCTGCAACGACGTGGGCACGTTGGTGATCGTCGTGCCCGGGTTACCTTCGCGGCGGCCCTCATAGGCGGTGAAGAAGAACAGCTTTTTCTCTTTCCAGATCGGACCGGCGAACGTGCCGCCGAACTGGTTGCGCTGGAAGCTCGGCCGCTTGATACCGGACCGGTTATTGGCCCAAGTATTGGCGTCCAGATTGTTGTTGCGCAGGAAGTCGTACACCGAACCGTGGAACGAGTTGGACCCGCCCTTGGTGATCATATTCACCGCGCCGCCGTCGGACTTGCCGAACTGCGCGTCGAACTGGTTACGCTGAATGTTCATTTCCTGCACGGAGTCCACCGAAGGCGAAGCAATCAGCCCGCCCCAGTCAACAGCCGATGCCGGCACGCCGTCGATCAGCGTCAGCCCCGCCTGCCCACGGCCGCCGTTCATCGAAAAGCGGTTGTGGTTCTGGTCCTGCGTGGCCTGGGAGATACCCGTGCGCACGGCGATGACGCCCGCGTTCACGTGAACAAGCTGGAACGGGTTGCGCGCGTTGGTCGGCAGGTCCAGCATCGCCTGCTGGTCCAGCGTCACCGCGCGGTTGGCCGTCTGGGTATCGAGCAGCGTAACCGCCGCCGCCACTTCCACCGTCTGGTTCACTTCACCGAGTTGCATGGTGAAATTCAATTCCAACGTCTGGTTCACGCGCAGAGCGGCGCCTGTCTGGATACTCTTCCGGAAGCCGCGGCTTTCGACGCTGACTTCATAGGCGCCCGGAGGCAGTTGCGAAAACACGAACAGTCCGTCGAAGCCGGTGGCTACCTGACGGCTGTCTCCGGTGGCTTCATTCCGCGCGCGAACATTCGCGCCGGGAATCGTTGCGGCATTGGGGTCAGTCACAACGCCGGAAATGGTTCCGGTAAACGTTTGCGACAAAAGCAAGGGCAGAGCGAGGATTGACAGTGCAATCGCCTTGAGTATCTTCATGGTGGTAAGACCCCGGCCTAATCGTATAGGCGGCTGGGTCTGGCGATTGTATCAAAATGTTTCAGTGGTTCAGTGTGGTCATGATATAACCGCAACGTGCCTTCTCTTCGCCTTCTCCTACCGCTCGTGAGCGTCCTTGCGTTCGCCGCCGACGACTCGGTCACTTGGACCTTCGACAACCTCCAGAAGATCGGCGGCCACTCCGTCACAGTCCTCGGCACGCCCAAGGTCATCGATACGCCGCTCGGCAAAGCCGTCCAGTTCAACGGCGCCACCGACGCGCTGTTCTTCGAGGTGCACCCGCTCGCCGGCGCGGAGAAATTCACTTGGGAAGTCATCTTCCGTCCGGACTCCGACGGCCCGCCCGCACAGCGCTTTTTCCACATGCAGGAGAACGGCTCGCAGCATCGTTACCTGTTCGAAACCCGGATCATCAATAAGCAGTGGGCGCTCGATAGCTTCGCGGCTACCTCGGCCGGTTCCAAGGCATTGATGGACGTGAACCTGCTTCACCCCGCCGACAAATGGGTCCACGTCGCCGCCGTCTACGATGGCAAAGAGTACAGCAACTACGTAAACGGTAAGCTGCAGGTTAAGGCGGCAGTCACGCTCGCCCCTGAAGGCCCCGGCCGCACCTCCGTCGGCGTCCGCATCAACAAAGTGGACTATTTCAAAGGTGCCATTCGCCTCTCGCGCATGACACGTCGGGCCCTGACCCCAGCTGAATTCCTCCGCGTCCCTTAAATGCGCGCGCTGCTCGTTTTGATTGCCGCTCTACCCGTTCTCGCCGATACCGGGAACGCCGTCTGCGCCCGGTGTCACACCGCGATTGCAAAAAGGTACGCGACCACCGGCATGGCGCAAACCAGCGGCCGCACAGGGCAGTCAGCGTTTAAGGAGGAGTTCGGCCACCCCAACGTGTCTCCGGCCTATCAACTCCAAATCGAAGGCGCCACGCGTCAACTGGAGTACTTCCTCGGCTCGGGCCACATCGGCCGCAGCTATCTCTTCCGCAAGGCGGGGCAGCTATTCCAGGCCCCGCTGTCGTACTACTCGGCCCCGAAAAAGTGGGACACGTCACCGGGCTATGAGACCAAGCCCTATCCGGAGCTGACGCGCGCCGTCGAGCCAGCGTGCCTCCAATGCCATGCCAGCCCATCGCGGCCCTTTGTCGATAGTGGGGTGACCTGCGAACGTTGCCATGGCCCGGGTGAGAGGCACGCGGCGCTGCCCGGCAAGCGGAACATCGTTAACCCGGCGCGCTTGTCGCCGGAACAGAGGGACAGCGTCTGCGCCCAGTGCCACCTGACCGGAGCCGCCCGCATTGCCCGCGCCGGCCGAGCCCGCGGCGCATATTCGCCCGGCGAGAAACTCAGCGACTCAATCGCGGTTTTCGTTTGGGACACCCCGGAGGGCGTGGAGCCCACCGCGACCAGTCATTTCGAAAAGCTGAACCGCAGCCGCTGCCGACAGGCGAGCGGGGAGAAGCTATGGTGCGGGACTTGTCACGAAGCGCATACCGATTCCACTCCCGCCCACTACAACCGGCAGTGCCAAACGTGCCACACGGAAAAAAAGTGCACGGGCAGCCAGAGTCAGAACTGCATCGATTGCCATATGCCCAAGCGCGCCGCCGCCCGATCTGTCGAGCATCTGGCTTTCACAGACCACGCCATCCCGCGCCGTCCAACGGCGCCGTCGACGCAGACCGCGCAAGCGCTCCGAGAATTCTGGACCGGCCAATCCAATCCCAGGGACGCAGCATTGGCCTACGCCGCCGCCAATCTGGAGACCGCTTACCCACTTTTAGAGGAGGCTGCCAACGCGAACCCCAAAGACATCCCGCTACTGCTCCAGTTAGCCCACTATCACGAGCGGATGAACGCCGAAGAGAAGGCCGAAAAGCTCTACGCCCAGATTCTGCTTGCCGACCCTGCCAACACGACCGCCGCCGTGAATCTGGGAACGTACAAGATTCGCCAAGGCAACGCGAAGGAGGCGATGGCGTTGTGGTTGCAAGCCTTGGCGCGCAACCCGGCACTGATCAGCGCCCGGCTGAATCTGGCGGTGGCGCAATACCAAAGCGGCAACGCCACGGCGGCCAAAGCCAGCCTGAAGGCGGTTCTTGATTACGAACCCGCCCACCCGGCCGCGCTCCGCCTGCTGGCGCAGCTACCATAAGCCCGCCCTCGAAACCAGCTATGCCAGAATGGGGCGATGTCTGATGAGCTACCGAGGTGGTATTGGGTCGCATTTGGGATGTGCCAGTTGGCCGGCTTGGTTCTACCGGCATTCGCCAACGTGCACATGAACATCGCGCCTCTCGTTGGCACGTTCTTATAGCTGTTTCCTGGTGTCCTAATCGCCCTGCCCCTATCCGCGCTAACGATCTATTTCCAAGCCATCGTCGCGGTTGGAGTGAACTATTTCATATGGCGGTTCATCGGCAGGCGGCTCTTCGGATCACACCCAGATCTCGCATAAACGTCGAACGGGCCCGGCCGTCGGAGGAGCGGCGCGAGCCCGTTGCGGGGGATAACTTGTTCGAAGGGGTTAGCGGGCAGCCAGCAAAGCACGCAGATGGCGCGCCCGTTCCGGCGAACGCAACTGGCGTAGAGCTTTGGCTTCGATTTGGCGAATCCGCTCACGCGTGACGTCAAACTCCTGGCCGATCTCTTCCAGCGTGTGCTCCCGGTCGCAGCCGATGCCGAAGCGCATCCGAATGACCTTCTCCTCTTTCGGGGAGAGAGTCTTCAGAATGTTGGCGGTCTCGTCGCGAACGTTCGATTCGATGACGGCGTCGACAGGCGAACCCACCCAGCGATCTTCGATCAAATCGCCCAGCGCCGACTCCCCGTCGCGGCCGACCGGAGTTTCCAGGGAAACCGGGTCGCGCGAGATGGTCTTCAGCTTCTGGACCTTCTCCACCGGAATATCCATCCGGCGGCTGATTTCTTCGTTAGTGGGCTGGCGGCCGAGTTCCTTCTCCAATTCCCGCGTCGCGCGCAGGAACTTGTTCATGGACTCGTTCATGTGGACAGGAATACGGATGGTGCGCGATTGGTCGGCAATGGCGCGGGTGATGGCTTGGCGAATCCACCATGTGGCGTAGGTCGAAAACTTGTAGCCGCGGCGATACTCGAACTTGTCGGCCGCGCGCATCAGGCCGATGTTGCCTTCCTGGATCAGATCCAGCAGGTGCAACCCGCGGTTGACGTACTTCTTGGCAACCGAAACCACCAGGCGGAGGTTGGCTTCCACCAGGTCCTTCTTCGCCTTCTCGGCTTCCACTTCGCCATGCCGGATGACGGTGATGGTGTGCTTCAACTGCACCACCGAGGCACCGGCGAACTCCTGCTTCTTCTTTACATCGCGCTTCAGCTCGCGAATGCGCATGACATGCTGCGGGTCCTTGCGGGCCTCCAGCTTGTGCAGTTCGCTGTCGAGATGGGTGATCTCCTCGACCGTGCGCTCAATCTCTTTGGCGAATTCACGCCACCGGCTCGGCAGAAAAGGCGTATTGCGAATGGCAACACTCATGTCCACTTGGGCCCGTGCGGCCTTGTAGTAGATCTTCCGATATGCCTTCTTGATGACCGGGTTCTTCTCGCTCGCCTTGGGCGCCGGGGTCTCCACCAGCTTTTCCAACGCCGTCATCTGCTTTTTATGCAGCAAGCCGAGGTTCAAAACCCGCTCGGTCAGTTCCTTGCGCATCTTGGCTTCGGCAGGGGTGCCTTCTTCCACGTCACCCAGATCGACCAGATTGTCGAGCTCGATTTCGGCCTTCTTCAGCAAGTCGGTGAATTCGATCACGCGGTTCTGCACCACCGCCGAACGGCTGATCGCCTTCAACATACGGAGCTTCCCGCGCTCCATCCGGCGCGCCAGATTGACTTCCCCTTCCCGCGTCAATAGCGGTACGGCGCCCATCTCGCGCAGGTAGACGCGGACAGGGTCGTCCGTATAGATGGACTCTTCCTGTTGTGCCGCCGCCTGAAAGTCTTCCCCGTCGTGCACTTCTTCCGGATGGAAGAAATTCGTTTCCTCGTCAAAGGGTAGACCTAGTGGCTCGGTTGAGTCGCCAAGGTACTGATCGTCAAAATGATCCATTCATCCCACTTCTCCGCCATCGGGACGGAACAAGCTCGCTGCGTTGTGGTCTTCGGGCGGTGGGGCTATTGCCCGGCAGGCACGCGAATCTCGACCCCTTATCACAAGGAGCGCCAAGACTGAGTATAGCATCCAACCGCTTGAAAGTTAAGAGCCAATTCGCTCCTGTTCCTTCTGATGCTAAATGCGTGGAAAGGTTACGGAAATTAGCTGTAACCTTTAAGTGGTGCTATCACTTTTCCCGAAATACTACGGTGGTAGTGGAAATCCCTACCGCCCTTCCCCCATTCGCGTCCGTAATAGCACCTGCAGCTCACTCAAAAACGCCTGCTCATCCTGGAAATCCCGATAGACGCTCGCAAACCGCACGTAGGCGATCTTATCCAGCCCGCGCAACTCGTCCATCAGAATCTCTCCGACATCCGTAGTAGAAAGCTCCCGCTCCGAGTTGTCCGCCAATCGCGCCTCTACCTTATCCACAATCGCCGCCAGCTTCGTGATCGAGATCGGCCGCTTCTCACACGCCTTCAACAACCCGTTCAGGATCTTCTGCCGCTCAAATTTCTCCCGGCGCCCGTCCTTCTTCACCACCATATAAGGGATCTCGTCGATCTTCTCGTACGTCGTAAACCGCCGTTCGCACCCCAAACACTGCCGGCGCCGCCGGATCGCGTCGCCTTCCTTGCTCTCCCGCGAGTCGATGACCTTATCTTCCTGATGCGCGCAAAATGGACATTTCATGGTTGCGGTTCCTGTTCCTGCAATTCGTGGCTAATCTGCCGCAAGTTCTTCCAACGCAGCCCTTCGGAGGCCGCCAGCCCGAGCCCGATAGGCAATATACTGACCCATGTTACCAGCCAGTTGGCCACGGCGATGCCCGTCGCCTCCGCCGCGCTCAACCCGAACAACTGGGTCAACACCACCGTGCCGGCGATCTGCACGCCGCCGCCGATCCCCGGAATCTGCACAATACTCCCGAACGCCACAAACCCCACGTACACCACCGTATCGAGGTTGCTCATGTGCGACGTCGCCGGGAACGCCCGGAAGAAGCAAATCGTCCCACCGGCGATAATCAGCCATTCAATCGCCGTAATCCCAAGTAAAGAAACGACATCACTCGGCCGACGGCAGCAGGCCATGCCGCTGGTGAAGGAATGGACCAGGGCTTGCGTCCGCCCCAGCCACGGCTCGGAAAGGAATCCCAAGGCCGACGACAGTCGGTCCGCCACCACTTCTTTAGACCGTCCGGCGAAGAACAAAATCACCAGGCACACCCCTGCCATCACCGCCACAAACCCGCCCCCGACGTTCAGAATCCACGCAATACCCGGCGAAACATCGCGTCCGGAAGGGTCAAAAGCGTACAATCCGATGCCGAACAGCGTCAAAACAGCTAACAAATCGAACACCCGCTCCAGGAACCAGGTCGCCATCTGCGACGAAAACGGCACACCTTCACTGCGCGCAATCAGCCACGGCCGCACCAACTCGCCCGGCCGCCCCAACAAAATCACCGATGTGAACCCGATCGCTGTCGCCTTAAAAATTCGTAATGCCGAAGCCTGGGGCGCAATGGGGCGGATCATCAACCGCCAACGGATCACCCGCGCCAGGTAGGTTCCCAACACCAGAGACGCCGAAATGCTCATCCAGCCCCACCGAATACTCCGGTAGACCTCGCCAAAAGCATTCCAATCAAAGGACTTAAGCCGCTGCCAGCTGGCCGCCACCAGCACCGCGACAACGAAAACGGCAATCCACGGCAACCAGCGCCGGTAACGCGAAATTAAATCAGAGGACGGGGTAAAACTCACGTGAGACCGAAAGAACCGGCACGGCGCCGTTGTAAACTACAAAAACGGTAGCCACGCCTAACAATTCGTGCGAACTTATTATGGCAGATCCTCGTAACTACTTTTGAACGCGCAATGAGCTCACGCGGGGAATGTGAGCAGGGAAGCGCGCCAGGAAGGAGACCGGGGACGACATGGCACTGGCTGTTGCAGTAGAAACCCAGAAATTCGGGAACACATTAATCTCGGATTGGGGAATCCCCCAAACTGCCCGCCTCGGGAGCCGGAGCTTGGAACCATCTTTCGACCTCGACATACAACTGGTGGAGCGCTGCCTCGCCGGGGACGAGGGGGCGTGGGAAGACCTGGTCAAAACCCACACCAGACGTGTATATTCGATCTGCTATCGCTTCATAGGGAAGGACTCCGAAGCACAAGACCTCACGCAAGACGTCTTTCTTCGCCTCTTCCGAACGCTCAAGTCGTTCCGCGCCGGAGAGGGCTCATTTACCGTATGGCTCTCCCGCATGACCCGGAACTTGCTGATCGATAACTACCGCCGCACCCGTCAGGAACGCATCACAGATTCCATTGAAGAACAACTGCCCATGATGGAAGAGCGCTCGATCGGCGCAGGCAGCCGTGCCGACGGTCTGCTGGCTGGTCGCGAAGCCTCCGAACTGCTTCAAGGGGCGCTGCAGCGCCTGTCCCCCGAACTCCGGGAGACGGTGATTTTGCGCGACCTGGAGGAGATGGAATATAAAGAGATTGCTGAAACTTTAGGTGTCCCCGAGGGAACCGTCAAGTCGCGAATCAATCGCGGCCGGGCCGAATTGGCCCGCATCCTTCGGAAATACCAGGCGGCGGTATAAAGCCATGACTTGCAACTGTGCGGAATTCGAAATCCTGCTCTGTGACGCCGTCGACGGAACCCTCCGCGGCGAGCAGCAGACGGCTTTTGACTTGCACCGCCAGTCCTGCGCCTCCTGCGACGAGATGGCCACCGATGTCCTGGGCGTGACCGCCTTCATCGAGCGCGTCGCCGTCGTCGAGCCGCCCAAAGAACTCCTGACCAAGATCCTCTTCGAAACCTCAGGCAAGGCCTCCAAGGCCAACTCCCCCGTTAAAGCCGGATGGTTCGGAGCCGTAAAACAGTTTCTCGGCCCGGTCCTGGCCCCCCGTCTGGCGATGGGCATGGTGATGACGATCCTGTCGATCTCCATGCTGGCCCAGGTGTTTGGGCTCGAGGTCCGGCCGCTCAAAGCTTCCGATCTCGAACCGACCCGGATCTGGGCCGGCGTCGAGGACGGGGCCCACCGCCAGTGGTCCCGCGTCGTTAAGTACTACGAAAACATCCGCGTTGTGTACGAGATTCAATCCCGGCTCAAGGAATGGGCCGACCAGGAAGAGCAGGACAGGCAGAGTCAGCAAAAGGATGCTGCGACCGCGCCGCAAACCAATACCGCACCGACACCGTGACCAGGCCGTTAGAGCCCGGAGCGGAGCCACTCATTTCGATTTTTTAGGGGAGTTCGTCATGGAACAATCTGGAAATGCCCAGGTAGCATACTGCCGCATCTGCGGAAAAGGCCTCACTGCTGAAGAACAGCATCCGGCACTTGGCACTGTTTACTGTGCCGAACACGTTCCCGCTCCGCCGCCGCCAAACGCGCCGCCTTCCCCCTGGACCGCCCCGCCCACAGCGCCGCCGCCCGTGAACAACCCGAATGCCCCCGGCGCGCCATCGCCCGGATTGGCGTTCATCCTTGGACTCATCCCCGGCGTCGGCGCCATCTACAACGCCCAATACGCCAAGGGCCTCATCCACGTCGTTATCTTCGGCCTGCTGATCAGTATGGCCAACGCCGATTCGGTCGGCGACATGCAACCGCTGTTCGGCATGCTGGCCCCGGCCTGGGTCTTTTATATGGCGTTTGAGGC